>NZ_CP070480.1:1200000-1800000 GCF_016924835.1 Rothia sp. ZJ932
TAGACACCAGCACCAAATTGCCCAAAGACTTGCTCATCTTCTCGCCCTCCAGCCCTACCATACCGGTGTGGGCGAAATGGCGTGCCATGGGTTTACGGTCTACTGCATAAGCATGACCGGCACCCATCTCATGGTGCGGGAAAATCAAATCAGAACCGCCGCCCTGAACAGTGAAAGGAGCCGGAAGGAACTTCTGAGAAATCATGGTGCACTCAATATGCCAGCCAGGGCGTCCTGCACCCAAAGCGCCACCGTCCCAGGAAGGCTCACCTTCGCGTGCCACGCGCCACAGCAACGGATCAAGAGCATCTCGCTTGCCCGCGCGCTGCGGGTCACCACCGCGCTCGGCGAAAATAGGCATCATTTCTTCTCTGCTCATACCCGAAACATCACCGAGTGACCACGCGTCCTCAAAATCGGCAGTAGCCCGCTCGGCAGCAGCGTTATCAAAGTAAACATCGCCATCGGGGTGAACAAGACCGTGCTCGTCAGTGAAACCGGGAACGCGGTAGGCAATTCCCTGCTCTACCCAGCGTTCAACGACCGGAACAATCCACTCAATCGACTCAACCGCACCGACGTAGTGATCAGGTGCCAGAACGTTGAGCGCCACCATATCAGTATGAAAAAGCTCCGTCTGCTCCTGCGCCAGATCTCGCCAATCAACACCGGTTGCTGTTGCACGTTCTAACAAAGGATCATCAACATCGGTCACGTTCTGCACGTAGGCAACAGAAGCACCGGCATCACGCCAGGCACGATTGAGCAAATCAAAAGCCACATATGTTGAAGCGTGACCCATATGAGTTGCATCGTAGGGAGTAATACCACAAACATAAAGACTAGCTGCGTCCTCCTTCGGCAACTGCACTACAGCCTGCTGCGTAGTATCGAAAATACTGGGCCAAGGTGCAGTACCCGGTAGAACAGGAACGGACGGCGACTGCCAAGACTTCAAGGGGAAAACCTTTCACATACAACTTTTAATCTGCATAAAACAATACCCGCCCACGCCAAGCGTGAGCGGGTATTACACTGTGAGCGTTTGGTTACGCCACCAGAACACCGAGCCCCAGCAGAACGTAAATCACAGCACCCAGCGCAATGCGGTACCAAACAAACAGACCGTAGCTCTTAGATGAAACGTACTTCAAGAACCAACCAATCATCAGGTAACCCACGACGAAAGCCACAATAGTTGCCACAACCGTTGAGCCCAGACCGTAGTAACCGTTAAAACCTTCTGAGAAGCTATCGACCAGCTTGTACAGACCAGACGCGAAAACAGCAGGAATCGCCAGCAAGAAAGAATAGCGGGCAGCAGCTTCGCGGGTGTAACCCATGAGCAAGCCGGCAGTAATAGTGCCACCAGAACGAGAAACACCGGGAATCAGAGCCAACGCCTGAGCGAAACCAAAGATAATGCCGTGCTTAACGGTCAAGTCATTCAGCTCACGCTGCTCTTTACCAATGCGATCAGCAATACCCAAGAAAATAGCAAACACAATCAGCATGGTGGCTACAATCCACAGGCTTCGGAAGGTGCTATCGATGTACTCCTCCAAGAGCAGACCCAAAATACCAATGGGCAGCGAACCAACAATGATGAACCAGCCCATGCGGGCGTCCGGGTCTTTCTTATCGACCTTGCCCACCAAAGAACCGAACCAATTTTTCAGAATACGCACAATATCGCGCCAGAAAAAGATCAGCACGGCGGTTTCAGTGCCCAACTGGGTAATTGCGGTGAAAGCAGCACCGGGATCCTCAGAATCCGGCAAAAACTGCCCTACAAGACGCAAATGACCGGATGACGAGACCGGCAAAAACTCCGTCAGCCCCTGAACGAGGCCCAATATAATCGCTTGAATCCATTCCACCTGTAAAACTGTACCGGTTAAAAAACAAACACAGCAGTACTTTTGTACTGCTGTGTTAGTTCTAACAAAGTTCAGAAAACGTGTTTCTTAGTGGTTATCGCCCTCACCGGGGAGTTCGTCATCACTGAAATCTTCATCATCGAATTCGTCATCGAACTCATCGATGTCTTCAAAGTCCTCATCGTCTTCATCATCTTCAATGAAGACTTCCAAAGGAGTGACCTCTTCAAAAGCCTCAAAAAGGGCGTCTTCGTAACGCTCGAAAGCGTTAGCAATAGACACGTAGGCATTGTCGATGGCGGTGTCATGTTCGCCGCGACGGTTGACAATAGCGGTAAGGTGTTCTTCGAGTGCTCCGGTCAAAACGGAAAGCGCTGCGCGAGGATCGTTGCTCATATATAAGACGTTATCGCTTAAAGCCGTGTTCTGGAACTACATTGGAGAGAAATTTGCGAGAACAATCCATAGCTAGCCCGGCTTTACGGGGCAAAACCGATCACGACCGTTACGAATATCTCATCATCACGGTAGAACCCGGTGAGTCCCTTAAAGAGGCGCGAGCAAGAATCGGCGAGCACGCCGAGTACGGCAAATGGGAACTATCACGCAGCATTATTCTGTACGGCGGGCGTCGCCGTTACTGGTTGCGTCGCCGCATTATGCGCGTACAACGCACCACACAGTTTCTGTAGAACCCGCACACACTGCTCTTTGTTTTCCTCAACTAAAAGGTGACCCCAGATTGTCTGGGGTCACCTTTTTATTGAATCGATTGGCATGCTTGAGGAACGCGCGAACTTTTTAGTCTCCGTAACCGACTGATTCCAGAGTTTTCTGGATTTCACCTGCAGATTTGCGCAGTTTCTCGATTTCTTCTTCGTTCATGGGAACATCCAGGACGCGCACTACACCGGCACGATTGACGATGGAGGGAAATGATACAGCAGCCTCGCCCTCGATGCCGTATTTGCCCCGAATCTGAGTTGAAAGGTTGAGCACGGCGTCCTCGCCACCCAAAACCGCTTCAACGATGCGAATTGCCGAGATGCCGATTGCGTAGTTGGTAGAGCCCTTACCCTCGATAACCTTGTAGGCTGCACGCATAGCGTCGTTGGCAATTTCTTTCTTGACGTCCTCGGTGAAGAGCTTGTTGCCGTCCTCGCCGGTCCACTCGTCCAGGGGAACCATACCGATATTGGCAGCAGACCACACGGGAAATTCCGAGTCGCCGTGCTCGCCGACGACGTTAGCGTGAACGCTCTTGATAGAAACTTTTGCTTTGTTAGCAATAAGCCAGCGCAGACGTGACGAATCAAGCACGGTACCGGATGCGAAGCAACGCTCGGTCGGCAGACCGGTAATCTTCTGAGCCACAACGGCAAGCACATCACAGGGGTTGGTGACAATCATCAGAATTGCGCTGGGAGCAACTTCCATCACCTTGGGTAGCATTGCCTCAAAGATACGGACGTTAGCATCAACAAGATCAAGCCGTGACTGACCGGACTGTTGGCGAGCACCTGCGGTCACCACTACCATGTCGCAGTTACGCAAAATTTCAATGTCGCCGCCACCGGAAACCTTTGCTTCGGAGGCGAACATTGTACCGTGGGCAATGTCAAGCCCTTCAGCCTCGGCGCGCTCACCTGCAATATCGTAGATGACGATTTCATCTGCAGCGCCACGCAGAGTTGCAGCGTATGCTGTTGCAGAACCTACACCGCCTGCACCAATAACGCCGAGCTTGGTTGCCTTATGAGTAGCCATGGGTTTCATGCCTTTCAGAGGTTTACCTGTTCTGGTAGTTCTATTATGACACAAAAATATGTGTTTATGTTGGGTTCAACTGACTTTAACTACAATTTAAACCAGGAAAGCAACATTTTAACCCCAAAAACCCTCATAAACACACATAATCACAGGGCAACTTCTTGATGCATCTCATACGCACATTTGCACCGACCGGGCGCAACGAGGCACAAATATGCCCCGTCAAAGGTTTCCCGGGATTGGGAGAACGCCGACTGGACGATGATAGACATGGGACGCTAGCCTTGCCGCAGCATTCCCATCGAGATCCTGATTAATCGTCGAGTTCCTGTTTTAAAACAGGATTTCAGCAACAAATCAGGATCTCGGCGGAAGGAAGATTTAAAAACAAGGAACCCCGGTCACTGATTCAGTAACCGGGGTTTGATTTGTGCGCGAGGGGGGACTTGAACCCCCACCCTCTAATACGAGGACTAGCACCTCAAGCTAGCGCGTCTGCCTATTCCGCCACCCGCGCAAGGTGACCAACAAAAGCTGAACTCTTGTAAGCAACAGGTAACAATCTACACGCTCCCCCGCCACAGCGCAAACCAAAGACAGCTTTTCAACTATAAGTTGCATCACTTTACCAATCTGGCAGACAAAACCGGTTTGTCAATGTTAAAAATTTTATGCGAAAGAGTATTCCTGCCCCATTACTAAAAATTTCTAATAGCCACACCCGAAGATAATCAGTTTAGCTGATAAGTTATCATGTCAAAAGTCCTGAATATCTGACAATTATTAGACCGCCATCGACGACAGATATACGATAGGTGATGTGAATAACGAAAACTTAACGAGAGAAGAAGCAGCCCAGCGTGCAGAATTGCTCACCGTAGATACCTACGATGTCCACGTCGATCTCACCCACGCTGCAGATACATCCTTTGCCTCCTACCCCACCGCAACCACCGTAAAGTTCACGGTGGGTCAGGCACAAGAAACCTTCATTGACTACATCCACCAGTCTATCGACTCCGTAAAACTCAACGGGGAGCATCTCAACCTCAGTCACGCAGTTGAGGGGTCTCGTATCATCTTCACTCCCCTACCCGGAGAGAACGTCCTGACCATACACGGCAGGTCCTTTTTCTCCCGCTCTGGAGAGGGTTTGCACCGCTACATTGACCCCAAAGACGGCAAGGTATACCTCTACACCCAGTACGAGCCTGCCGACTGCCGCAGGGTATTCCCCAATTTTGAGCAGCCAGATCTGAAAGCTGTCTTCAACTTTCGCGTGACGGCTCCCAGCCACTGGGTGGTCAGCTCAAATGCGCAGCTAGAGCGCACCCTTGAGGACCCGTCAGACAGCTCGGTCTCCAAGCGCATTTTTGCTCCTACCAAGCGTATTTCTACCTATATCACTACCCTGCTTGCCGGGGAATATCATGTAGAGCGCAGCATCTACACCCCCACGTCCAGCGTCAATTCCGGCAAAATTCCATTGGTAGCCTACTGCCGTCAGTCGCTTGCCGAGCATTTTGATGCACAGAACATTTTCGCAGTAACCCAGCAGGGGCTTGATTTCTTCCAGGATTTGTTCGACTACCCCTACCCCTTTGAAAAGTATGAGCAGGCTTTTGTACCCGAGTACAACCTCGGTGCTATGGAAAACCCCGGTCTCGTGACCTTCACCGAGGGTTATATTTATGTTTCGGGAGCCACCAAGGCAGATCTTGAGGCGCGAGCCAACGTTATTTGTCATGAAATGTCGCATATGTGGTTTGGTGATCTCGTGACCATGAAGTGGTGGGACGATCTGTGGCTTAAAGAATCGTTTGCTGATTTTATGGGTACGCTCGGCTCCATTGAAGCCAACGGTTTCGAGGACGCGTGGGTTACTTTCGCGAATCGCCGCAAGGCGTGGGCTTATTATCAGGATCAATTGCCGACGACCCACCCTATTGTGGCGGATATACCGCATTTGGAAGCTGCAAAGCAGAATTTTGACGGTATTACCTATGCCAAGGGCGCTTCGGCTCTTAAGCAACTCGTGGCATTTGTCGGTTTTGAATCTTTCATCGCGGCGGCGCGTACCTACTTCAAGCGCCACGAATATCAGAACACTACCCTTGATGATTTCTTAGCAGTGCTCGATGAAGCGTGTAACCGTGATGTTTTCACTTGGGCACATGCCTGGTTGCGAACCAGCGGTTTATCTACCCTGCGTACCGAGCGCGTCCGCACACCAGATGGGGGCGTTGAGCTCTATGTTCATCAGGAACTTCCAGCCGGCGTGCCTGCACAGTTGGGACGACCACATCAGCTCAAGTGCGCCACTTTCACGTTGAGAGGTGACGCTCTAACACCCTCCGGCACCATAGCGTTGGAGATTCCTGCGGGCGAAAGTGTACGTGTCAAGCTCGAACTGTGCGATGCTGATCAGCAACTCGTTAGTGATGCGGATGTACTGCTACTCAACGCTGAAGACCTTTCATACGCCAAAGTTATTTTGGACGAGGACGATGGCAGGTCACTGGTGATGCAACGCATTTCGACTCTTGAGGACGCGCTCACCCGCGGGCTCATGTGGGGTAGCTTGTGGAACCAGGTGCGTGATGCTCTATTACCAGCGGCTGATTTTGTTCAGATGGTCGCCTCTCATGTGGCTCACGAAGCCTCTGCGACCCTCTTGGCGTCTATAACGAGTCAGTCTCAAAGTGCCATCAAGTCTTATGCCCCCGCTAATGAACGGGCTGCTCTCTGGAGCACTCTGTACGACGCTTTTGCGCAGGCACTGCAGCTAGCAGCACCGGGAAGCGATAGTCAGCTGATTCTCTTGCGCGCCACCCTCAGTTGCGCGGCTCACACCGATCGGGGTATTGAGTTCGCCCAAGACGTTGCCCGTGGAGCCTTAGAGAACCTTGAAGGCACGGCTATCACTGGCTTGGAGGGAATCAACTACACCCAGTCATTAGGATGGTCAGCACTGATTGCTCTTGCTAGCCATGACCGCGTTGAGGGTTCAGTTCTTGAACAGGGTCGCGCTTTTAACCCTTCTGCCACAGCGGAGAGGGGTTTCGCGTTTGCGACTGCGGCGCGTCCGCTAGCATCGGTTAAGAAAGCTGCATTTGAGGCAGTGATGACTAACGCTGAGCTTTCCAACGAAATTCTCACCGCCACCGCCAACGGTTATCAGGCTGGACCACATGAGTTGCGTGAGGATGATGCGCAGCAATACTTTGACCTGCTAACTCGTGTGTGGAGTGAGCGTTCGATTGTGATGGCTACTCGCGTTATTGATGGTCTCTACCCCGATGCGACATTTCAAGACGAACCTGCTATTAACGATCACCCGGCAGTAGCCTTAGGCGAGCAGTGGCTTGCAGATCATGAAGCCGCTCCGAGCGCATTACGCCGAAAAATCATCGAACATGTTGACGATGCGCGCCGCAGCCTAACAGCACAAGCAGCAAGGAGCACTCAGAGATAAACAGTAGGCTTATCAAGATGCTGCCAAAGTGATTCAAGCAATCTTACAAATGCCGGTTTAAGGAGTCATAAATACCCCTCAAACCGGCATTTCGTGAGAAGCTATACAAGTAGTTTTGCAACCATTTCAAGGAGTTGGACGTTGGCCGAATTTGCACTGGGCGATCGTGGATCAGTAAATATCATCACTCATGATTTTTATGACGCTGAGATTCTGCAGGTCTTTGAAGAACTCCAAATGGATCGTGAACGTATCTGGAGCGGTCAGGCTCGTCTGGTCCCAGAGCCGGATAACCCCCGCTCCTCACGTTCGATTGCTGTCTACATTGACGACCTTAAAGTTGGCAGGCTCTCCCCCGAGGACGCTGCCGAGTATTGGAACCCCATTGCGCGTGTGGTTGCCAGCGGGTATGACGCGATGTCTTACCTTCAGCTAACCGCTGTTTTGCGTAAGAATGGGGGCGAACCCTTCATTGAGAGCCAAGGTATTCTCTCACTCAGCGCTCCGGGTTCTCTATTCCCGCTTAACCAGGCACCAGCTCAGGCTACCCTGCTACCTCAGGGGGCGTCCATGAAGGTTCTTGACGAGAAAGACCATTCGTCATATCTGCACACGATTCTGCCCTCCAACGGTGAAGGTCGAGTCATTTTGGCACTTGAAGCTAACCAAATTAAGCTTAACGACGGCACCGTCGTTGATTCTGTTGATGTTCTCCACGACCGCAAGGTCGTGGGTCGTCTCAGTACACAAATTTCTGAGCAGTTAGCCCCCGTTATCCGCTACGCATTTGAGAACAATAAACTCACCAGCGCATGGGGCACTATTCGCGGCAATTCCTTTGAAATCTCTCTGACAGTTCAAGCGGCACGCCCTTCTGAGCTTCCTCAGGAATGGTTTGATACTCTGCCCAATAATGTTCCGGAGCTTATTGCCGAGAGCGATCACTATGAGGTTCCTGCAGCCTACATTCCTTCCGAGGGTGAAACTCAGCAGGTTTCTACGCCCAAGAAACGTCGTGCCTTTGGCGGTTCAGCTGCATCTCCCGCTCCGGTATCAGCCGCAGATAACCCTGTAGAAACTTCTACAGCTTCAGCACCTGCTTTTTCTTCTCGACTGGCTGCACTGCTGGGCGTTTTTGGCGGTTTGATTCTCGCTGGCGGCATCGTCCTCATCTTTACCCGCCCCCTTCTGCTGGGTATTCTGGGCACTGTGTTGGGGGCTTCTCTTGTGCTCATGGGTCTGCACTTCGGTCGCTACTCAATTACCGACACTGATGCTGCTGAAAGCACTGTGACCGACTCATAGCCGGTTTGAGAGTTACCTGAGACTTAAAAAATAAAGAGTGCGCCCCACCGATAAAAGGTAGGGCGCACTCTTTAGTATTTTCTCGGCAATGAGAGTTTAGTCGGCGCCGTAGGTGGCTACGTAGTTCTCCATGGTGCCTGTGTTCAGGGCGTTGGAAAGAGCTGCGTTAGCGTTGAGGTCAACCACCACGATTGACTGCCCATCGTAAGACCAGCCGGTACCAGCATTCGGCAGAGTCATCATGCGCATACTGAAGTTGGGGTTGGTAAACATCGGGGATGCAATCTGGGTGATGGTCCCTGCATCCAAACCGTTATCGACGCGCATGTAAGGCGCAATGGATTCTATCGTTGATTTGAACTCAGTAGCGTTGCTCAAAATACCGCGAGACTTCAGAGAATTGAAGACTCCGCGCAGGAAAGCACGCTGGTTACGGACACGCTGGTAGTCACCGTCGAGGAACTGGTAACGCTGACGCACGTACACCAGGGCTTTGCCGCCGTCCATCTCGTTGGGACCAGCAGTGTAGGTGTAAGGGCCAGCGCTAAAGGGAATAGCGTTATTGACGGTGACGCCGCCGAGGGTATCTACCAGTTTCTTGAAACCAAAGAACTCGATTTCAGCAACGTGGTCAATGCGAACGTTGAGCAACTGCTCAATAGCACTTACCTGCAGGGCTACTCCACCGTAGTTGAGAGCAGCGTTAATCTTGGCTGCACCAAAACCGGGGATATTAACCCAGGTATCGCGCATAACTGAAATGACGTATGCACCCGATCCGTCCTCAGGAATGTGCAAAACCATAATGGTATCTGCACGAGCACCGGAAACACCTTCGCTGTTATTAGCACCGCGAGTGTCAGAACCCAGCAAAAGCACGTTAGTTGCAGCTGTATCAGCGGGTCGGCTCCAGTTACCATTTTCGATCGAGTCGGGAATACCGTTACCATTTCGATCAAGGTCAGAGGCAAGGGTCTTACCCTCGGAGTTCTCCAGAGTGTACTCAGTACCGGCAGGTGCCGCTACAAGGGAACCCTCAGGACCGTCGGCATCCTTAGGTGCCTTTTCCCCCGCTTCAACTGCCTTTTTGAAAGCCTCAAGGTCTTCTTCTGGCACGGTACCGTCTTCGTTCGGAAATGCCTGTTCTGTATCTTCAAATTTTTCGGTATTGGTGTCCCACGCGCGTCCCACGCTGTAGATATAACCGCCAATACCCATACCTGCCACCAGCAAAAGTGCAAGCAAAATCAGAAGGATTTTCTTACCTTTTTTCTTTTGAGGTGGGGTTTCTGCTTGCACTGACATGCACGCCCCCGTTCATAAATACTAAAAATCTTTCTTCTTAGACAGAAAGTAAAGATGGAATTTATTTAGATTCTACTGATTTATATATAAAAAGCACCCCGAAACTTACTGAAAAGTTCCGGGGTGTTTGAAATAACAGGGCTAGAAAGATTAAGCCTTGCTACCGAAGTTCTTGAAACGAGCGTTGAAACGCTCAACACGACCAGCGGCGTCCATGATGCGCTGCTTACCAGTGTAGAAGGGGTGTGAAGCTGATGAAATTTCAACTTCTACGAGGGGGTACTCGTTGCCGTCTTCCCACTTCTCAGTCTTTGATGAGGTCATGGTTGACCGGGTCAGGAACGCTTCGCCTGATGCCAAGTCGCGGAAAATGACGGGGTGGTAATCCGGGTGGATTTCAGCCTTCATATTGTTTACCTTCTTTACTTGCCTGGATTTTGCCAGACACGGTACATCTGTAATGGGATCCGATCTTCAAGGTAAAGATCTTATCGCTGCGTGAACAGCCAAGAACCCACTCTAGCATTAGACGGCTATCAAAAACTATTCTGAGCGGCAGTTATTTGCTGACAGTGATATAGCCTTAATCACCTCAGGTGCAGCACGATTGCCCTAGCGCGGACGTGTCTCCCAGAAAGCGACGGCGCTGGCGGCTGCGACGTTGAGTGAGTCCACTCCGTGGCTCATGGGAATCATGACGGTATGCTGAGTCTTCGCCAGGGTCTGGGGTGAAAGCCCGTGCCCTTCGGTTCCCAGAATGAGCGCTAGTTTTTCGTCGTGGCGTTCTGCTAGTTCGGTGAGGCTCAAAGAATCCTCTTCAAGTGCTAGAGCGGCGGTAGTGAACCCCAGCTCGTGCAGCTGGTCGAGTGCGTCCGGCCAGCTCTCCAGGCGTGCCCACGGTACCTGAAAGACAGTGCCCATTGAGACCTTGATAGAACGGCGGTAGAGGGGGTCAGCGCAGCGCGGGGTTACAAGAACCGCATCCACATCAAGTGCCGCTGCGGATCGAAAGATAGCGCCCACATTGGTGTGATCCACAATGTCTTCAAGAATTGCGATGCGGCGTGCATCTTTGAGTAACTCCCCCAGAGCCATTGGTTCGGGGCGTTGCATGGCGGCGAGCGCACCTCTGTGCAGGTGGTAGCCGGTGATGGTTTCGAGTTCTTCTTCGCTGCCGATGTAGGCGGGTGTGGTGGGGTATTGGGTGAGTAGGTCGTGCAGGTCGTCTGCCCATTTTTCGCTCATGAGGAAGGAGCGGGGTTGGTGTCCTGCAGCGAGTGCTCGGCGGATGACTTTGGAAGATTCTGCGATGTAGATGCCCCATTGGGTTTCTTGGGTGGAGCGTAGTTTGACGTCGGTGAGTGAGGTGTAGTGGCGGGTGTCAGTTTCTGGTGTCTGAGTGAGGGGGTGGGTGTTGGGTAGGGCGTGGATGCGTTGGGTGCGTTCTTGGAGTTGTGTGGGGGTGCGTTGTTTGGGTTTCATGGTTTCTCTTGCGGGGTGTATATGGGTTCAGGCGCGTTCTGTGGGTGAACGCGCCTGATGCGTGGGTGGTGGTGTGGGTTGGTTAGCGGGCGAAGGCGCTGTAGCGTCCTTTGTCGGTTTGGGTGAGGGTGAGGTCCATACCGTAGGTGGTGGCTAGGTTGGCTTCGGTGATGGTTTCTTCGATGGGGCCTGCTGCTACGATTTGTCCGTCTTTGAGGAGTAGTGCGTGGGTGAAGCCGGCGGGGACTTCTTCGAGGTGGTGGGTGACGAGGATGGTTGCCGGTGCGTAGGTGTCTTGTGCTAGTTCGGTGAGGCGTGCGACGAGGTCTTCGCGTCCGGCGATGTCCATGCCTGCGCCTGGTTCATCGAGAAGGAGTAGTTCGGGGTCGGTCATGAGGGCGCGGGCGATGAGGGTGCGTTTGCGTTCGCCTTCTGAGAGGGTGCCGAAGGGTCGGTCGGTGAGGTCTGTCATGCCCCAGGCTGAGAGGAGTTCTCGGGCTTGGGTTTCATCCATTGAGTCGTATTCTTCGTTCCAGCGTCCTTGCACGCCGTAGGCTGCGGTGACGACGGTGTTGAGGACGGTTTCGTCGCCGGGAATTTGGGTGGCGAGCGCGGCGGATGAGATGCCGATGCGGGGGCGTAGTTCGAAGACGTCGACGGCGCCGAGGATTTCGTCGAGGATGTCTACTTCGCCTCGGGTGGGGTGGAGGCGGGCTGCTGCGATGGAGAGGAGGGTTGATTTGCCTGCGCCGTTGGGGCCGAGGATTACCCAGCGTTCGTCGTCGTTGACGTTCCAGGTGATGTTTTTAAGGAGGTTTTTGGTGCCTCGGGTGACGGTGACGTTTGAGAGTGTGAGTACTGAGGTCATGGTTTTTAGTGTAGTGGTTTTTGGGGGTGGGTGGTGAATTTTTTGGGTGTGTGGTGGTGTGTGGTGGGTGGCACGTATTATGGGGGGTATGACGAATGTAAAGATTGTTGCTTTAAGTGTTGATGGTGCTGTGTGTGTTGCGGGCGAGGGTGATTTGTTTGCGGGTCTGAGCTCTATTGAGGGTTTGGAGATCGAGGCGGGGATCATGATAGATGTTCCTGCGAGTGAGTGTGAGGGTGAGGCCGCGGGGCCTGCTTATGCGGTGTATGTGGCTGAGGGTAAGTTTAGGGGTTCTTTGGCTGATCTTCGCGCGGCTGTTAATGTGCGTGAGGATGTTTTGTTGGAGGGCTTTGAGGTGAGCGTGGTTGATCCTGAGCTGAGTAATGATGAGAAGAAGTTGCTGGTGATGGATGTTGATTCGACGCTGATTTGTCAGGAGGTTATTGATGAGTTGGCGGGTCATGCTGGGCGTGCTGAGGCTGTTGCGTCGGTGACGGAGCAGGCGATGCGTGGTGAGATTGATTTTGAGCATTCGTTGCGGACGCGTGTGGGTGTTTTGGAGGGGTTGTCGGAGCATGTAGTGGATGAGGTTGCTGCGCGTATTGTGTTGACTCCTGGTGCGACTGCTTTGGTGGAGGCTTTCTTGGAGCGGGATTACCCGGTGGCTGTGGTCTCTGGTGGTTTTGTGCAGGTGCTTAAGCCGGTGGCTCAGCGTTTGAATCTTTCCTATGCGCGGGCGAATGTTCTTGAGATTGAGAACGGGGTGCTCACCGGTGGGCTCTTGGGCGATATCATTGATGGTCAGGCGAAGAAGGATGCTTTGCAGGAGTGGGCTAAGGAAGAGGGCGTCTCGAAGGATCAGGTTATTGCTGTGGGTGATGGCGCTAACGATATTTTGATGGTTGAGGCGGCTGCCTTGGGTATTGGGTTCAATTCTAAGAGCGCTTTGGCTGAGGTTGCGGATGCGCGTATTGAGATCCAGCGCTTGGACGCGGTGCGTCATTTTGTAGGCTTGTAGTAGAAATTCGTCCTATTCCCCCTGGGTGAAAAACTCTTTATTGGTTCCTCGCAGGTCAGCCCATACACACTCGATGAAGATATAAGCTCATGAGAGTAAACGTATATAAAAAGAGCTGGGGCTCACCTTTGTGTATCAAGGTGAGCCTCAGCTCTTGTTCTTTGAGTGCCGACAGGCGAGAGCCCATCACAAGTATGGGGTTTTAGTCAATGAAGCCCTTGGCACCGCCGACCAGTTCGATGTGACCGGTTTCGACCTCGGCGGTGACCATCTTTGCTACTTCGTGGGCGAATTCGTTGACGGTGTAGAGTTTGCCTGCTGCTTCGCGACGGGCATCGAGTGCGCCGGGGCGCAGGCGGTTAAGTAGGGTTGCGGTGACGGTGCCTTCGATCATGTCAGCTGAGACGACAACCAGTGAGATGCCTTTTTCGGTAAGGGCGGGGATTTCAGCGAACAGTGCTTCTTCGCCTGCCTTTTTGGATTCTGCCACGGGCTTGTACTCGGGCATGGTCTCCACCTTGTGGATGAAGTGTGCCTGGTGGCTGGTAACGAAGACGATGCGCCCGCCTTCGTTCATTTTTTCGGCCGCGGCGCGGGCGAAGTTCAGCTGCGCGTCGCGGTTCAGGCGCATGGCGTAGTCTTCGCCCATGTTGGTTTCCATGCCGCCGGAGGCGTTGAGGATCAGGTAGTCCAGTGAGCCGTAGGTATCGATAGCGGTGTCGATGAGGGTGGTTACGTCTTCAGTGTTGGTAACGTCCGCGCCGACGGCAATAGCTTTGCCACCTTTTTCTTCGATGGCTGCAACGACTTTGTTAGCGCGCGGTGCCTTGGAACGGTAGTTCACCACGATATTGGCGCCGGCTTCAGCCAGAATCTGGGCGGTCTCTGCGCCCACGCCGCGTGATGAGCCGGTGATGATGATGGTCTTATCAGTAAGTGACATAAAAATCCTTAGAAAGTATTACAGGGAAAGATGCGTTCAGGTGAGGGATTTAGTGACCCATGCCGAGGCCGCCGTCAACGGGAATAACAGCGCCTGAGATGTAGGTGGCTTCATCAGAGGATAGCCAACGAACGACCTGTGCGACTTCTTCGGGAGCTGCAAAGCGTTTGGCGGGAATTGAGTCGATGTACTGTTTCTTGAGATCGTCTGAGAGCACGTCGGTCATTTCAGTCTGAATAAAACCGGGTGCCACAACGTTGGCGGTGATGTTGCGTGAGCCCAGTTCGCGGGTGATAGAGCGAGCCATGCCCACCAGGGCTGCCTTGGACGATGAGTAGTTGACCTGACCTACGCCGCCATATAGACCCACCACTGATGAAATCAAGATGATGCGTCCGCGCTTGAGCTTGAGCATGCCCTTGGTGGCGCGCTTAACGACGCGGAAAGCACCGGTCAGATTGGTATCAAGCACCGAGGTGAAGTCTTCTTCGCTCATGCGCATTAACAGGGTGTCTTTGGTGATACCGGCGTTAGCTACCAGAACCTCAACAGGGCCGAATTCTGCCTCAACCTGCTTGAATGCCTCATCGATTGATGCCGCGTCGGTAACATCAGCTTTTACCGCAAAGAACTCTGCTGGGGGCTCACCCGAACGGTAGGTGATGGCAACGTTGTGGCCAGCCTTTTTAAACTCGGTGGCAATAGCGTAACCAATGCCGCGGTTGCCGCCGGTTACCAGAACAGTCTGAGCTGTAGTCATTGTGGTACACTCGTTTTCTCTCGCGCTGTGTGCGAGGGTGAGATCCAATATCTTTCGCTCAAGTTTACGCGCTTGGTGGGCTGTGTTTACTACACGGGGAGCCCCAAAACAGTAAGTTTTTAGAAATTTTTGCGGAAAAATTTCAAAAAAGCGGTTCCTAGTCGCCGCAAATACCTGTCATCACCGCGAAGAGCCGCCTTGAACCCTGGCTACGCATCGCGCTGTTTTTTCGCTGGAGATTCGATGCAAGGTTACGGTCGCTATCAGTACAGGTAGTAGTCTAGATACCAGCGTAATTTTTTAGTTTTACAGCGGTAAAGGGGCTCATGGCTACTCAAAAAATTTGGACTGAGAAGGAACTTGCCGACCTCGGTTTCATTGCACAAGAGCCGCAGGTGTACTCAATTACTGAGGCGAACACCAAGCACTCCGTAGATGTTGATCGCAGAGCACGCCAGTACGCCTTTCGAATGTTTTTGCGTATTGTCTGTATTGTTCTTGCCTGCATTGTCGATGGCTGGCTGAGGTGGGGTTTCATTGCGCTCGCAGCCATTCTACCGTGGGGTGCAGTCATGCTAGCTAACGGTAATGACAGGGCGCGTGGTGGCGGGGAATTCATGCAGCACCTCTCCCCCGAGCAGCAACTAGCACTTGCCGCTAGCCCCTCACCGCGGGCGGACGCGTCCGCTCAGTCAAGTGCAGAAGCTGATAGGACGCGCGGTGAAAGTTCGCAGAGCAGCGGCGCAGACGATGCTGAGCCGGTGGTAATTGATGGTGAGATTGTTACCGCAACTGATGGGGACTGATCGTGAATATTTTTGATAGTTTGCGTTTAGGTGCTGCCGAGGTGCCTGTGGCTAAGTGCTCGCGTAAGGGGTGCCAGTTATCGGCTCAGTGGCAGGTGGTGTGGAATAATCCGAAGATTCACGAGCCGTCGCGTCGTAAGGTGTGGTTGGCGTGCCAGGAGCATCGCAGGTATCTTGAGGATTTTTTGGCGTCACGCGGGTTTCACCGTGCGACAGAGCCTTTTGAGAGCGAGTTGAGCTCCTGATGGTTTCTATTTCTAAGGTTTGATGACCGTGTATCGTTTTTTGCTCTCGGGTAAGTGGGTGGGGGCTTTTGCCCTGTGTGTTGCGTTCTCGATTCTGTGTTTGTTTTTAGCGAATTGGCAGATGGAGCGTAAAGAAGAGGTCGATTACCGTAATCAGCTGATTGCCGATAATTTCAATGCTTCTCCGGTGAATCTTAGTGAGCATGAGGGTGCTTTTGATACTTTTGATGAGCAGTTGAAGTGGCAGCCTATAACTCTGCGTGGTGAGTATGTCAGCGATGAGCAGGTGTTAGCACGCAACCGTCCGTATCACGGGGTGAACGGGTTTGAGGTGCTGGTTCCGTTTGTGACGGTGCAGGGTGAGGCTGTGTTGATTTCGCGCGGTTGGGTGCCTGCTGGTTTTGGTGATGCGTTGGCTCCTGAGCAGGAGGTTGGCGCTCCCCCTGCCGGTGAGGTCACGATTGTGGCGAGGTACCACAACAGTGAGATGGATACCGGCAGGGGCGCACCCGAAGGGCAGATTGCTTCCATTTACCTGCCTGACCTTGCCAAGATGACAGGGGTGCCGGTGGGTGAAGCTGCCTACGGTCTATTGGTGAGTGAAGACCCTGCGGTGCCCAGTACCCCCATTGTCAAAGAGGCTCCGGAGCAAGATACCGGCCCCAATCTTTCTTACTCCATGCAGTGGTACGCTTTCGCTATTTTGATTTACGTGGTCTATGCCTGGTCTGCACGTCAAAAGGTGCGCAACGATGAGCTGGACGCTCAGTTGGCTGCTGAACTTGAGAAGTACTACGGGCAGTTCTACGACGAAGAGGGCAACTACGTTGGCGAAGAGGACGAGGATATCATCATCCGCAAAATGCAGATGGTTGATGATATGCCCTCACATCTGAAATCCATCATGCGCCCGGCTCCTGCCCGCAGTAAAAAACGTCGTACCGATGAAGATGAAGAGGACGCTTACCTCGATTCCCTGGGCATGTAGAGATTGCGCTGTCTTTAGGTTGCGTACTACCACAGCACAGTTCGAATATATATTCGAACTGTGCTATTTTTATACCCTAGCTTATTCACCACCCGCACCGAAAGCCCTAAGGAGCCACCACCATGATGGGATATTCCCACTCTGTCACTGCCGCCGGGGCATGGCTTCTCTTACACGAGCTAGGAATTACACCCACCCAGGACGCGAGCACCTTGGTTGTCACGACCCTAGCGTGCGCCGGGGCGGGCATGTTCCCCGACGCCGACCACAAAAAAGGAACCATCGCCCACTCCATCCCGCCGCTCACCAACATTGCTGTAGCGCTGATTGCTACAATCAGCGGCGGTCACCGCAAAGGCACTCACTCCATTCTTGGCGTTCTCGTCTTTTGGGCTATCGCCTACTTCGCACAAGAGCTTTCTTATCAGGGCATCCCCTGGATATCACTGATTCTTACCGGGTTCGCCGGAGGTCTTGCTCTGCGGGTCTTTGGTGCCCCCGGTGGATGGATTGGTGCTATCGGGCTGGGGTATCTTGCCTGGACCACGCAAAGCCTGTGGCTGATCCCCTGGGCAATTTTTACCGGGTGCATTGTTCATATTCTTGGCGATATGCTAACCACCCGCGGGGTCAACATCCTCTGGCCATTAGTCATCAAGCCCCCGGTGCCCACCAAAATATGGCGCAAAAGCGGCTACTTCGCCCTACCTGTTTTAGGAGATGCCGGTTCAGCACGAGAGAACATGATCACCTCAGCTGTTACCCTCTACATCCTCTGGTACGCCGGTGCTTTCTTCAGCATTTTTAGCAGCTACCCCCTAGAGTTCTCCTCCGCTCTCTTAGGTACTTAGCCCACCAACCACCCACAAAAGAAGAAGTTTTTTAAAAAGAGAAATCGCCGGTGTAGCAAGAGGAACTGCACCGGCGATTCAATTCTTAAGCAGTCACCCTAGGTAACCGGCTTATTTTTCAGAATCTTCTCTGATATCTTGACGCTCTTAGTTATCGTCGCCTTCTGACCAGAAAACATCAACCTCTACACCCTCAACCTGTGCTTGGCGTTCGCTGCGCTCACACTGTTCTGGGGGATTCTCCCGCCCCCCCAGACCCCCCAGTGTGCCCCGCGAAAGTCGCACGCTCGTCTTCGCACGGACTCCCTCGTACCTCGGTCGCCTTTGCTCTCGACAAGCTGCGCGCTTTGTTTCGCGGGGAAAATGAATCATTGAAACTTGGAAAGTGGTTAGTTGGGCTTAAGTTCTCGAAGTCTTGTTAAGTACACGCGCATGCGCTTGCGCGGTTTGGGTAGGGAGCAATGAAGAATAAGGGTCAGGCTCTCTCTTTAGGTTGAAAATGGGGCTAAAAAGCCATAGAAGGGGTCTTGTGGCGATTTTTACCTAAAAGTGAAGTAAAATTGCCCACCCAAGCTTTTTTAGAGCCTTAGACAGGCTTACAGCAGCTTTTGACGTTGCAGTAACTCGCACACGACCCCCGAAGCCACCGAGCAGCCCCCAGTGCGGGAGAGTAATTACCTGATTAAGTTAAATTCCTATCTGAGACATCCCCACCATGCTCTACTAGAAACCATGAGCTTCGAGAACGTCTTCACAGACCACTGGCTACCAGCCAAACCCCTGTGTGCCTGACCGATGCAGGACACCGCGCACCAGTGAACCTACTAGCACGCGTTAAACAAGGGCTCACAGACATTCTCGGCGGGGTTATCAGCTACGGCGGAAGAATTACCAAAAACCCCACCAACACGGCTCATATGCCCCTCTGGCGCAACACCGAAGCTCTTTACGGGCTCAAAAAGACCTCGCAAGGGCTCTAGGGAGACGTCGGAGCCCTCCCAGCCGCCTCACAGGAACGCTCAGATAAGCGTGAAAGATTGATAAAAGAGATTCTAGGAGAGCTTTAGTGTCTGCCCAAGCACAAAGAAAACGCACTAAAACCGCCCGTGAGATAGCTCAGAAATTAGAGATTTCTAAAAGCACTGCTGGACGATACACCCAAGAATACGAACGCCAACAACAAGTAGCGTATTGATTTGTTAGACCCTGCACGACAATCCATGCTGGGCCTTTCTCTGTTTATTTTCTCGCTGCATTCGAAATTTTTCCAGATGCGTAAACTATGGAAGTTCCGATGCCTGTCATAACGAGTCCAAAAATCACTCTATCTAAGGTTGGCTCTCTTGCAATAAGATAAGCTGAGATGCTGACTAAAAACAATAATGTGAAAATCACGCTTCCCATGAACTTATTACGCATAAAAACTACCTCCCTCATCTATTTTTTCAAGCAGGTTGCTTCACGATTTATATATATCCTTAACTTACCCTCATCAGGACATACTCCATGTGCAGTTGCAACCGCAATAACCATTGCAGCAATTCCAGCAGCAGCAATACACCCAACACCGGCACTTTCAACCGCAAGAGCAGCACAAATCACCCCGCCCAAAGTTCCTGCTAGTCCAGCAGCTGCTGCGCCCTGCTCAGCAGGATCTAGTTCGACATAAGGCATCCTATCGATTCCGACAGAGACAGCTGGGGCTACAAACGAAGAATCCAGTGGGATTATAGGGTTACCATCATTATCGTACGAAAATGTTATATCAATACCCTTTTCAAGGTGATATGTAACAACATCTCCAGTATCTAATTTCTTAATATCTCGCTCAGCTTGCCCAGCCTTAAGGCCTTCTGCAATAATTAGAAGATTTTTTCTAATCGACTCATTATCCTGCCCAACTATGCTAGATGCTGAGGTGGAATTACTAACTTGTAGGCCATTATGCCCATCTGCATATACAGGGGAATTTCCCAGCAAACTTAGAGCCAGCGCGCCAGCAACAAATCCTGCTGAAACTTTCTTTACGAGGAGCATTGTTCTTCCTTTCACCCCAGAGCATCTTCGCTCTAGTGATTGGCGTTACATCGATCCAATCATAATAAAGATAATCAGTCAACCTATTACATTACAAACTGATAACAAAACCCCTAAAATCCCTAATCAAGCACACATTAAAAAATCCGCAACACACCCACCGTCAGGGTGCTAGGCGTCAACACCAAACAACCCCACCGAACCCTGACGGAGCTACACCCAGCCCAACCACCAGCACTAAAGAACACCACAATCGAACAGCCGTTTGCACAGGTTTTCACGAGCCGGCGCCATGTTTTTAGATAGCCCTTCTTATTATGAATGACTCATAATACAGGTTCCTAAGTCATTCAATGCATGAGGTGTGACAGAAAAACGGCAGCGAAAGTCAGCGAGCTTGCGAACAGGAAACGTGAAACGCGCTGACGATTTTTAGTCCGAAAAACTTTTCGCGGTTGCGCACACAAGACCAGTGAGCCTGTGCAAAAAATCAGCGTGAACCTGTCAGGAACGAACGGGAGAGGGAGCAGCTGGATTTTTGCATAGGTGGATGCGTCGCCTGTAGCGCAACCGAAATCTGAGGTAGCTTCCTGAAGCGTCCCTTTAGACAGGGGAGGGCTTGCTCTTCGGGTACACCGACCCCACCGGCAGCAAAAAGCAGGAAGACCTACTGCACCAGTTTGAGGACGGTTAGAGCCTTACTAGGGCATGAGAAAGCCCCCAGCCAGCGCCGGGGCTTTCTGTGGTGTCTTTTTAGAGCAGTTTCCCTTGCGTGCCCTTGTTGGGCTTGATTTCTAGTCCCTTGAAGCCCTTAGCCTTGCCGCGAACATTACCCAGTTCGATTGCTGTGGCTTTGGGGGAGTGTTCGAGAGCAGTCTTTAGGGCTGTCTTGAACTTTTGCTTGAAAACGCGCATTTCCTCAGCCTGTGAGCCGAACTGCTGCCTGAGCTGTTCCCAACTGATCTTGACAGGCTTTTCTAGGCTGTTGTCCCTTAGCTCTAGCCAAAGCCAAAGGTCAAAGGCAAGAGGTGATTTAGTGCTGCTGGTTAGCTCACCCCAGCGTTCTAGGTCTATGGGCATTGTGTGGCGGTTTTCTTCGTCCAGACCCAGCACAAGCGCAGCAAAGTCCCGTGACAGCTCGATGAAGTTTTCACCGCCTCCCTCTCCCAAGTCCCCATCAGCTGAAAAGGTCAGCCGCTGCCTGATACCCACCCGGTAGCCCGCCTGTTCTACAGTGACAGACTCACTCGCTTTACTAACGGCGGTGTAATCCACGGTGAGGGCAGCAATGCGCCTAAGCTGCTCTAAGAGTTGGGCAGCATTCCGGGCGCTGTAGGGCAGCCCTACTTGCTTCATGAAGCCCCGCAGGGAGTCTTTTAGGCTAATGCGTGTCGAGCCAGTGCGCACAGCCTCGGTTGTCAAAAAAACCAAGGCGTGGCGAGCGTATGAGCCATAGGGCAGCACGTGCCCGCACGTGCCATCTGGGTAGATGATAGCCCCTGCCGAGTACCTCATTACGTCACGCCCGTTAGTGCGTTCCCAGATAGTTGCAGAGGTCTCTACGTAGGGCAGTGAGCCACTTATTAGCGGGGTAGGGTAGTAGACCTTGCGCTCTTTGTTCAGTTGGTAAGAGCGTCGTTTTTCGGTAGGGTTTTCCATAGAAAAGCTCATTCCTTTTCTGTTCATGGCCCCTCAGGTGCTCCAACACCTGAGGGGCTTTTTCTATACGTCCACACCAGCTTAACAGCTCGGGGGGGGGTATAACAGGGTGGGACGAACGGGTGCATACTTGTGGGACGAACGGGTGCATACTCAGAAACTCGTACACGAGCGTTTAGCCTAGTCAATCGGCTATTTTTAGCCAATTTTCCACGCCCTACAATAAGGGTTTAACAATAGGGGGTGCTCAATCGCCGTCCCCAAGCCCCCTGGCTATGGCGCTGCGCGCCGTGGGGTACATTGCGTATGAGCCAACCACGGATTTCATCCTTTCATCTCACAGTTCTCTCGCCCTCACCCGCGCGGTTACCCGCACCGACTTAAGAACAATAAGAACTGTTCACTGTGCCAACACCTCTTTGTGATGGCACCTATTCATCAGTGTTTCGTGAGTCTTTGCACTCAACACCGGCATCTTATCCAGGGCAAAACGCAAGCTTCAAGGGTTTGTGGGAAACCACAGAAGCCCAAGATGTGGGTTTTGTATACTTTTCAAGGGTAATACCATATTATTGTGAGGCTTATAACGAGTGAGTCTTTCATATTTCAAGACACACTGTGCGAAACCACATAAACACAAACGCGCGCAGCCCCCTTGGTAGGAAACTGCGCGCGTCCGCCCGATGAAAAACAGGAGGCATCATTCACCGACTAGGCGAGAGAAATAAGATCCTGGTATTCCTTGTTCCACAGATCCTCAACAGCATCAGGCAGCATCAGCACACGCTCGGGATTGAGAGCCTCAACAGCGCCCTCATCATGCGAAACCATCACAATAGCACCTTTATAACTTGCCAACGCATTTAGAATCTCTTCGCGCGATGCCGGGTCAAGGTTGTTGGTCGGCTCATCCAGCAACAAGACATTTGCCGATGAAGCCACCAGGGTCGCCAGCGACAAGCGGGTCTTCTCACCACCGGAAAGAACACCGGCGGGCTTATCAACATCATCACCCGAGAACAAGAAAGAACCGAGAATGGTGCGCACGCGCGTATCATCCAAATCAGGTGCCGCCGACTTCATATTCTCAAAGACAGTGCGGTCGTGATCCAAAATTTCGTGTTCCTGCGCAAAATAACCAACCTTCGCCCCGTGCCCGTAAGTCACCTCACCGGTATCAGGCTGAGTAGTCTTTGCCAGCATGCGCAGCAAGGTAGTTTTACCGGCACCATTAAGACCCAGCACCACCACCCGTGAACCGCGGTCAATTGCCAAATCAACGTTGGTGAAAATCTCCAGCGAACCGTAGGACTTCGAAAGATCCTGAGCAGTCAGCGGAGTCTTACCGCAGGGCGCAGGGTCAGGAAAGCGAATCGCAGCGACCTTATCAACGACCTGCTCTTCTTCAAGCCCTCGCATCAGTTTTTCAGCGCGCTTAATCATCTGCTGGGCAGCAGCAGCCTTCGTTGCCTTGGCTCGCATCTTCTCAGCCTGCTGCATCAAAGCTCCCGCCTTCTTCTCGGCGTTGGCACGCTCGCGCTTGCGACGGGCAGCGTC
The DNA here is from genome assembly GCF_016924835.1 of Rothia sp. ZJ932. NCBI lineage: Bacteria > Bacillati > Actinomycetota > Actinomycetes > Micrococcales > Micrococcaceae > Rothia > Rothia sp. ZJ932. Next base: position 1,222,950 of record NZ_CP070480.1, read on the forward strand.
CTGCTCACGCTGGGTCAGGTAATTCTTCCAACCCATGTTGTAAATATCGATGACCGCGCGGTTGGCGTCCAGGTAGAAGACCTTGTTAACCACTAGCTCCATGAGCTCAACATCGTGACTAATCACCAGCAGCCCGCCCTGAAAATTCTTCAAAAATTCGCGCAGCCAGATGACAGAGTCAGCATCCAAGTGGTTAGTGGGCTCATCGAGCAGCATAATATCGGCATCAGAAAAGAGGATGCGCGCTAGTTCCACACGGCGACGCTGACCACCTGAAAGAGTGCGCAGGGGCTGATGCAAAAGACGCTCCGGCAAATCAAGATTTGAGGTAATAGTTGCTGCTTCAGATTCAGCAGCGTACCCACCACCGGCAATAAACTCAGCTTCCAGACGGTCATACTGACGCATTCCCTTAGCGTGCTCGGCAGGGTCTTCACTTGCCATCATCTCTTGGGCGCGGCGCATCCGACTCGCCACACCGTCCAGACCGCGAGCAGAGAAAATGCGGTCTTTCGCAAGCTGCTCCATATCTTCGACTTTAGGATCCTGCGGCAGGTAACCAATTTTGCCGCTGCGGGTTACATCGCCATCAGCAGGCAGGGTCTGCCCGGCGAGAACCTTGGTCATGGTTGTTTTTCCAGCGCCGTTTCTGCCCACCAAGCCAATCTTGTCGCCTTTGTCGATACGGAAGTTCACTTCATCCATCAGCAGGCGAGCGCCAGCGCGCAGTTCAAGGTTGGTGACTGTAATCAAGAGGGTATCCTTATCGAGACAAAGTGTGCGTGGCGGTGAGTTACGCGTTTTCCCTGTACGGAGCAGGGGCGCGGCTCAGCATTTTTAAGCTTTTTATAGTCTAACGGTTGGCGGGTGGGTTTGAGGCGGTGGAACAGGTCACCCTGCCCGTTTTGAACACTGTTCAAAAAGTGTTTATAGTGAGTGCATGAGTTCAACACATACCTCTGCCCGCCCCACTTCTGCGGGTACCTCTATTGCGCTTGTCGCTGTTTTTGCTGCCCTTATTGCCGCCTGTGCCCTTCTACCCGCGATTCCGATCGGACCGGTTGGTGTTCCCATCACCTTGCAGACCCTCGGCGTCTATATCGCGATGCTCGTTCTGGGTCCCCGGCGAGGTGCAGCAGCCTGCACCCTCTACCTGATAGCTGGCTTCATTGGTTTGCCGGTGTTTGCTCGTGGCGGCTCCGGCGTTGGTGTACTGGCAGGCCCCTCCGCCGGTTACCTGCTGAGCTATCCCGTAGCGGCGGCTGTCGCAGGCTTGGTGGGCTACATACTTATTCGCAAGTACCGCGCACATCTTGCAGGTTTCTTCGGACAGTTCGCGGCAACCTGTATCGCTTTACTCGTCATTACAGGAATGGGAATCGTTGGCATGATGGTCAACGCCCACCTCACCCTTGGGGCAGCATTCTCTGCCGCTATTATCTATATTCCCGGTGACCTTATCAAAGGCGTGTTGGCAGCGCTGGTTGCTGTTGCCGTTCACCGCGCATTCCCACAGCTTGCCGGCAAGTAACCTACAATCAGCACTATGCGTTTTTTTCGCACTCAGAAAACCCCGAAACCCGCCCCCACTTTTTGCCAGGGGGCGGGAATCGCCTTTAACGCCGCGTCCTTCACAGACACCCTGGGGCAGCACACTATTATTGAGGCTCTCTCACTAACCCTCACGGCACCCTCCACCGCTTTGCTGGGGCTCAATGGCAGTGGCAAATCTTCCGTTCTCAAACTCATTAACGGCATCAATACTGCCAGCAGTGGCTCTATCACAGTTGATGGTGTTGAGGTAGCGGGCAATGAAAGCGCAGTGCGCTCGCGGGTGGGCTTGCTGTTTTCTAATCCGCTGGCGCAGCTGCTGATGCCCACACCGGTTGAAGATTTAGAACTTTCCCTGCGCTCGGTCATCACCGATGCCGCCCAGCGCCGGACGCGCGCGCTGGAGCTGCTCGAAACACGCGGGTTGGGCGATCGCGCCCACTCCAGCGTCTACGACCTTTCAGGGGGCGAGCAGCAACTGGTTGCTCTTTCTGCCGTTTTAGCGGTGGAACCTGAGATTTTGTTGCTGGATGAGCCAACGACCCTGCTTGATCTTCGTAATCGGTTGCGCCTGTTTGAAGTTCTTGATTCCTTAAATCAGCAGCTGGTAATGAGTACCCACGATCTCGAACTTGCCGCTAGGTGCGATGAAGCTGTGGTGATTCATGAAGGCAGGCTCTGGTGTAAAGGGCCTACTGATGCTGTCATCGAGCAGTATCGCCTGTGGTGCACTCAGGGCTTCCCGGCAGAGCCGGTAGGTGAGCTGTGACCGGTCAGCAGCTCTTTGGCACTTACTGCCCCGGCACTACCCCGGTTCACAGGGCACCCCTGTGGACTAAAGGTCTTTTCTTGCTGACCTTGAGTCTGACGCTGGCGCTGACTCGCCAGTGGTGGATCAGCGCCGTTGCCCTCGTCATTGTTGTTGCTATCGGGGCAGCGGGAGGGGTTTCCATTAAATCTTGGTGGCATTCATTTGCTCCCCTGGGGTGGATTCTGGCGATTCTGATTATTTTTTACACCCTCACCAGAACGCTACCAACAGGTGCAGATGTCATCTTCACTCTTCTTGCCGTTGTTGCCGCATCACGCATCCTACTCACTACCACCGCCCTGCCGACCCTCATTGACGGTTTTCTGCATCTCATTTCGCCTCTGCGGCTGGTTGGCATTAAGACGGACAGGTTCGCCCTTGCTTTGGCGCTGATGATTCGCTCGATCCCGGTGCTCTTCAACGAGTACGAGCTGCTCAAGCAGGCGGCAGCAGCTCGCGGTGTCTCCCCTGCCCCGCACCGGTTGCTGATTCCCTGGGTGATTTCGGCTGTTGCTTACGCTCACCACACCGGGGACGCGCTCAGCGCCCGCGGGCTACCAGAAGACTAAACCTATCTAGCGATAGCAAAAACCCACCAGAGACGGTAGAGAATTCTACGATGATCGGTGGGTTTTTCGTATGTCGCGGTGCCAGGATTAGATCCTTGGGTGTCAGCTCGGTGCCAGCCCTGCGCTTACGCAGTATAACGCCTTCACATACCGGGTGAACGCCAGCCGGTGGCAAGCAGTTCGTACAGCACTTCAGGGTTCTCACTGTGCTGGGCAGCCCATGCCATACCCAAAGTTGCCAGATAGAGTTCACGCCCGGTTACCTCGGGACGCACCAGCCCAGCCCGCTGCACAGGTTCCAGCAGCGCATCCAACTGAGCAATCACGTCCTGACACTGCATATTGAGCGGTGAATTGTATTCTTCAACCGCCCGGCGCATGGGTTCGGTCAGCCCTTCGTAAGTAGCAAACCAGTCAGCGAGCGCGCGCAACCAAGCGGTCAGCGCCTGAAGTGACGCTGCTGGGTCGCTCGTGATTTCCGGAGTGATATCGGGGGCTTTGACTGTTTTTTCGTCAAGGACCGCGGCGATGAGAGTTTCACGGTTGGGGAAGTTGCGGTAGAGGGTTCCTACTCCTACCCCGGCGGCTTTAGCGATGGCGTCCATGGAGATGTTAACGCCGTCAGTTTCGAAGGATATGCGGGCTACGTCAAGAATTTTTTGGCGGTTTTTAACCGCATCAGCGCGGGGTTTTTTGGTGTTTTCTGTTGTTTTTAAGTTCATGGTCTCATTCTACACTTGAAAAGTGGAGAGCGCTTCCGTATAGTCCTTTTTATAAACGGAAATATTCTCCACTTAGAAAGGTTGAAGCATGACTATCACTTCACACAGCTCTCACAACTTACGCAAGACCTTCGGCATCTACCCCACCGGCATTGCCCTGACCGCAGGTCACCTTGACGGCACCCCGATAGGAATGCTCACTAACTCTTTCGCAACTGTTTCATTGGAACCACCCCTGGTAACCGTCAGCTTCGCCCACGCTTCCACCACCTGGCCGCAGCTACACAAGATACAGCGTTTGGGCATCAGCTTTCTGAGTGCTGATGATTATGACACTGCCCAGCTTTTGCGTCGCCCCACCGCTGAGCGCTTCGAGAATCTAGAGGTGCAGAAAAACAGTGATGGCTCACTCGTGCTCCCGGCAGCGGCAGCCCACCTCATCGTTGAGCTCAATCAGGCATTTGAAGCGGGCGATCACATCATGACCCTGTGGAAAGTTATCTCGCACAAACGCCAAGACGACGCGCGTCCGCTGGTTTTCCATGACGGTACACTGCACCAACTAGCTGCCTAACTCACCCTCACCCCTTAGATCTCTCAGAAGAAAAACACCCCGAAAGGTAAGAACAATGTCAGAGAAAAAAATGCTCATCGGTATGCAGATGGGTAACGGATACGGCTCCCAAGTTACCGCATGGAAGTTCCCCGGTGTTGACCCACTCAACTACGCCAATCTCGATGCACACGTACGTTACGCGCAAAAGGCGGAGCGCGGCAAGTTCCAGTTCATTTTCTTTCCCGATTCACAAAATGACACTCAGGCATCGAATGCTGAAGCGCCTCAGATGACTCTTGATCCACTCATTACCATTGCGTCAATGGCGCGTGAGACCAAGAACATTGGTTTTGCAACCACCGCCTCAACATCGTGGAATGCTCCCTACAACCTGGCGCGCCAACTCAAGACCCTGGATGTCATAAGCGGTGGCCGTATAGGCTGGAACGCCGTAACCGGCTCTGACCCGCGTGCTGCGGCTAACTTCGGTGAACAAATGCAATCCAGCGAAGATCGCTACGGTCGTGCCCACGAGTTCATTCAAATCACCCAGGCGCTCTGGGGTTCCTGGGATAAAGATGCCTGGGTAGCCGATGCCGAAAAGGGCATCTTTGCCGATAAATCCAAGATTCGCCCTATTAACCTCAGTGGCAAGTACTTAGCTTCTGCAGGTCCGCTGCCTATCCCGCCGTCCAAGCAGGGGCAGCCGGTGATTTTCCATGCTGGAGGCTCCCCCAATTCACTGACTATTACCGGTAATTACGCCAATGTGGTAATTGGTGCGACTTTCACTATTGAGGATTCCATCCGTCAGCGCAACGCTGTGCGCGCAGCCGCCGAACGCGCCGGACGCAACCCCGATGAGGTCAAGTTTATTGCCGGTGTTATGCCGACCGTTGCTGCTACCAAGCGTGAGGCGCTGGATCGTCGCGGTAGGTTCGTGGAACCTAATATTGGTCAGCGCGTGAGTTACTTGGGAATGATGCTCGGAACTGCCCTCACCCTTGATGATCTTGACCAGCCGCTCTCCCCCGAATTCCTGGCTAACGCGCGTCCGAACCCCGGTGACCCCCGCTCTGCCAAGGCACTAGAAATCGCCCGCAAAGGGTGGAGCGTGCGCGATATTCTTTACCACGGCGTCATTGATTTTCACCCCTCACCGGTGGGCACCGCCGAGGAGGTCGCCGATCACCTGACCGAGTGGTTTGAGGCAGGAGCCGCCGATGGTTTCTGGTTCTCACCCGATGCGTATGAGGACGGCATCGATGCGTTTGTGGATGGCGTGGTACCGATTTTGCAGGAACGCGGTCTCTTCCATGCCGACTACGAGGGCGAAACTCTGCGCGAGCACGTAGGAGCACCCGAGCAGTACGGTTTGGACGCGCGCATGGTTCAGCAGTAAGACACTGCATAAAGACCCGCACCTGTTGCACAACAGGTGCGGGTCTTTTTCTTACAGGACATCTAGAGGACGCCGGGGGTATCCGTGCAGCACGATGGATTCGGCGAGCTCTACACGGCCGGGGCGAGCGTTGAAGAGGGCATCTTCTTCATTACCGCAACCAAAAGCAATGCCGAAGAGGAGCTTATAGCCAGGCTCCACACCCAGAGCCTTGCGGGTAGTACCTGCAAAGAGGGAGACTGCAGCCTGAGGAATGCCATGGTAGCTGTGAGCCGCCAGTGAGAGCAGAAAGTTCTGCGCATACATACCCAAATCGGCAGCTTCTCGCTCAGTGCCTTCCATTTCGGGCATGAAGAGAAAGGCTACGTGCGGTGCACCGTAGAAACACAGGTTATCTCGCACGATTTCTGTGCGACCTTCATGATCTTCGCGGGTAATCTTGCGTGCCCCGTAGGTGATTTTTGCTAGTTCTTGCGAACGCTTGACATAGCGTTCTGACCCATAACCGGAGGGGAGGTCCTCATCATAGCCCCGTTCAGAGAAAAACCAAGGCACGACGCGTATCAAGCGCGCTCAGACCCAACCCCTCCACCCTCGTCTTTGCCTGCTCGGGCGATACTAGATAAGACTGCATGTGCTGTACCTCTTTTATAGACGGTGCTAAGAATACGGTTTACGGTAGATTGTATGCATTACGCCCCCCTTGAAGTCAGCAGGTTATCCGGCGGGCTGGCACGAAATTTTCGCCACCATGAATCATGTCCTGCCCTAGCCTTACCCTGTTAAGGACTATAAGCACTTCATGTATTACCCTGATTCTTCCGGCAGTACCCTCACTTTTAGCCAGACCGATGAGGATTGTAGTGATGATAACCTCATTATTATTGGTCCCGCAGAAAACCTTGTGAGTACCCTGCTACAGGGCAAAATTGTGAGCGCTGAGCTTATTAAATTGGTGCGCCGGGCACCCTACTCAACTTTGCCCAACCAAACGCATCAGCCAGCCAATCGCGTGTACCCTAAAACTATGATTTACCAGCTCCCCCTCTTTTCTTTCGGAACCCTGCTCGATCCGGCAGTGCAGCAGTACGTCTTCGGTAGCACACTCACTCACAGCCGGGGTTCCCTTGCCAACATGCACTTCACAGAGGTACCTATCAATGACCCTGCCGTTATTGCAGCAAGCGGACTTGCCGTACACCGCGGACTTGCCAGCCACCTGGGAAGTAGCATCGACGGTGGACTTCTTGCACTTAGCTCCGAACAGCTAACCCAAGCAGACGCCTATGAGGTCAGTGCTTATGCCCGCCGCCGCGTCCTCACCACTGACGGCAACCAAGCCTGGGCCTACCTGAACGCTCGACCCCTCGCATCTGCCGAACGCATTGGCATCATTGGTGACGGCATTGCCTACGGTCGTTCCGACGCGCGGGGAGGCTGGGCGCAGCTATTGCATTCAACTCACCTTGCCCGCAACGAAGACCGCCACCGTCTCTGGAACTTTGCTATTCCCGGCCAGAAACTCAGCAATCTCGCCGACTACGCACCGGCTGAACTTGCTCGGCGCTCTATTGATACCGTAATCATCGGCGCAGGAATCAACGACCTCATCGCAGGCACTTCATCTGCTGCTCTGCTCCAAGAAGTTGAAAATCTCTGCACCATTCTTGAAGTCGAAGGACGCCGTCCCGTCGTCCTCACACCCCTATGGTTGAATACGGAACAGGCTGCCCAAGACTTTGGCGTTTCTGTCAGCCTTTCCACGGTGCTTGATTACCGCAACCTGCTATTGACCTGGGGAACACGTACCTACCGTGACGTTATCGACCTCTACCCCGTACTTGAGGAATTGCCCGAGTATTTGATAGACGGCATTCACCCCGATGCAGGCGGTCACGAGCTTATCTATCAGGCCTTATCTACCGGCTAAAGCTAATTTCACAAAAAACGCGAGGGGTCAGTTATCGTTCAATAGTCCCTAAGATGATGAACGATAGCTGACCCCTCGCGGTGTCTCTAGCGATGGACTAGATGTTGAAGCCCAGCGCGCGCATCTGGTCGCGGCCGTCTTCGGTAATGCGCTCGGGGCCCCACGGCGGCATCCAGACCCAGTTCACGTGCCACTCGTCAATCATGGTTTCCAGGTTCTGTGCGACCTGTTCCTCGATGACGTCCTGCAGGGGGCAGGCGGCGGTGGTTAGGGTCATGTCTAGAATCAGAGCGTTGTCATCATTCCAGCGCATGCCGTAGAGAAGACCCAGATCAACGATGTTGACGCCCAGTTCGGGGTCAATCACGTTCATCAGCGCTTCTTCGATTTCTTCCTGCGACGGACGCCCGCCAGCAGGTGCTTCGGTAGTCTCAGTCATGAGCTATCTCTACTTTCCGATGTAAGAGACGTAACCCTCTTCTTCAAGGCGGTCAGCCAGCTCGGGGCCGCCCTGATCTACCATCTTGCCGTCGACGAATACGTGAACGAATTCGGGCTTGATGTAGCGAAGAATGCGAGTGTAGTGGGTAATCAGCAGTACCCCCATGTCGTTGTTGTCGTGCGCGCGGTTAACACCCTCTGACACAACCTTCAGCGCGTCTACGTCAAGACCTGAGTCGGTCTCATCGAGAATACCGAACTTGGGCTTGAGCAGTTCGAGCTGCAGAATTTCGTGGCGCTTCTTCTCGCCACCTGAGAAGCCTTCGTTCACATTACGTGAGACGAAGTCGGGGTCGATCTTCAAATCAGCCATCGCTGCTTTGACGTCCTTGGTCCAGGTACGCAGAGCGGGTGCTTCACCGTCAATAGCGGTCTTTGCTGAACGCAGGAAGTTCGACATGGTAACGCCGGGGATTTCCACGGGGTACTGCATCGCCAGGAACAGGCCAGCGCGAGCGCGCTCGTCCACGCTCATTTCGGTGACGTCTTCACCGTCGAGCAGAATCTCGCCGGAGTCTACAACGTACTTGGGGTGGCCAGCGATGGTTGATGCCAAGGTTGATTTACCTGAGCCGTTAGGGCCCATGATGGCGTGGATTTCGCCGGAGTTGATGGTGAGGTTTACACCTTTGAGAATCGGCTTGGTGTTTTCATCATCGAGGATCACTGAAACGTGAAGGTCCTTGATTTCAAGAGTTGACATATCTGATGCCTTCCTAAAGTCTGTTGCGCTGCCCCTTGCTCTGAAGGGGAGCTAAAAAGTTGGGTGCGGCAGGTAGGTACCCGACGCGAGGGAGTGAGTGCTCAGTACTTAGTTGTTGCTCAGCGCCAGTTCAGCTTCGAGTGCGTCCATGAGTTCGGTTTCGAGGCTTTCGATGCCGATCTGCTGGATGATTTCGTTCAAGAAGCCGCGCACAACCAGTCGGCGAGCTTCCGGCTGGGTGAGGCCACGTGCCTGCAAGTACCAGAGGTGCTCGGGGTCGAGCTGACCGGTAGTGGAGGCGTGACCTGCACCGGCAATGAGACCGGTCTCAATTTCGAGGTTGGGCACGGAGTCAGCGCGGGGACCATCTTCGAGCAACAGGTTGCGGTTAAGCTCGTAGGTGTCGGTGCCTTCTGCTTCTTTACCAATAAGAACATCGCCCACCCACACGGAGTGCGCGTTTTTGCCCTGCAAGGCGCCCTTGTAAGTGACGCGGGACTTGCAGTTGGGTACTGAGTGGTCCACGAAAAGGCGGTTCTCAAGGTGCTGACCAGCATCAACAAAGTAAAGACCGTACATTTCGGTTTCAGCGCCGGGGGCTGAGAACTTGGTGGAGGGGGTCACGCGCACCAGGTCGCCGCCGAGTGAGACGTTCACGTGCTTGAAGCGAGCGTCGCGACCCAAGTGTGCGTACTGGGCGGACGCGTGGATTGCGGTGTCTTCCCACTGCTGCAGGGTGATGACGGTCAGCTCTGAAGAGTCGCCCACGATGAACTCAACGTTTTGTGAGACCACTGCATCACCAGTGTGACGCAGTACAACAACAGCCTTTGAGAAAGGTTTGGTCTCCACTACGATGTGCTGGGCAGCGAGCTTTTCGCCCTTGCCTTCGATAGAGATGTTGATGTGCTCATCCAGCTCGGTTTCCTGGGCGACGGTAACAACGGTTGCTTCGGTAAAGTGCGACCAAGCATTAGCTGCCACGATGTCTTCGGGAATACCGGCTGAGCCGATGCGCGCGTCCTCGCGGTCTACGGTTTCAACGGTGACACCGGTGGGTGCTTGAATGTTGATACCCAGACCTGCCTGAGTCAGAGCCTCAGTGTGCAGTCCGCCCAAGCGCTTGAGCGGGGTGAAACGCCAGTCCTCTTCGCGTCCGGTCAGACGGTCGAAGTCCTCCACCTTGTAAGAGGTGGGGCGACCTGCGCGTGAGCTGTCACTGACAGCGGGCTTAGCGGCGTGGCCGGTGGGCATCAGAGTATCGTCAGTAACGAACTCGCTGGCTAGCTTTTCGCCTTCTTGGTCCATGCCCGGAATAACCGGTGCATCGTGACCCATAATCTTGTTATCAGACATTTAGCCTACTGATCCTTCCATCTGAAGTTCGATGAGGCGGTTAAGTTCAAGGGCGTATTCCATGGGCAGTTCGCGGGCGATAGGCTCCACGAAGCCACGCACAATCATTGCCATTGCGTCTTCTTCGGTCAGACCGCGCTGCATGAGGTAGAAGAGCTGCTCTTCAGACACACGTGAGACGGTTGCCTCGTGACCCATAGTGACGTCGTCTTCACGCACATCCACGTAAGGGTAGGTGTCTGAACGCGAGATGGTATCAACCAGCAAAGCATCACAAACAACCGACGACTTGGAGTTGTAAGCGCCTTCGCGTACCTGAATCAGACCGCGGTACGCCGAGCGCCCACCGTTACGAGCCACTGACTTAGAGACGATGGATGATGAGGTGTTCGGCGCAATGTGAACCATCTTTGAGCCGGTGTCCTGGTGCTGACCTTCACCTGCAAACGCGATGGAGAGAGTCTCGCCCTTAGCGTGCTCGCCCACCATGTAGACAGCAGGGTACTTCTGGGTAACCTTTGAACCGATGTTGCCATCGATCCACTCCATGGTTGCGCCCTCATGCGCGAGCGCACGCTTGGTGACCAGGTTGTAGACGTTGTTCGACCAGTTCTGAATGGTGGTGTAGCGAACGCGCGCGTTCTTCTTCACAACAATCTCAACAACTGCTGAGTGCAGTGAGTCAGACTTGTAGATGGGCGCGGTGCAGCCCTCAATGTAGTGAACGTAGGAGCCCTCATCAGCGATAATCAGGGTGCGTTCAAACTGCCCCATGTTCTCGGTGTTGATGCGGAAGTAGGCCTGCAAAGGGATCTCAACGTGAACGCCCGGCGGAACATAAACAAAGGAGCCGCCTGACCACACGGCGGTGTTCAGAGCAGCGAACTTGTTATCGCCTGCGGGAATGACGGAGCCGAAGTATTCTTCGAAGAACTCGGGGTGCTCTTTGAGAGCGGTGTCGGTATCCAAGAAGATAACGCCCTGAGCTTCTAAATCTTCGCGGATCTGGTGGTAGACAACCTCAGACTCGTACTGTGCGGCAACGCCCGCCACCAGGCGGCTACGCTCAGCCTCGGGAATACCCAGCTTTTCGTAGGTGTTGCGGATGTCTTCGGGTAGATCTTCCCAGGTTTTTGCCTGACCCTCGGTGGAGCGGACGAAGTACTTGATGTTATCGAAATCGATTTCGCTCAAGTCCGGGCCCCAGTTAGGCATGGGTTTGCGGTCGAAGAACTTCAGTGACTTCAAGCGGAGGTTAAGCATCCACTCGGGTTCGTTCTTCTTCGCGGAGATATCGCGTACAACGTCTTCGCTCAAACCGCGCTTAGCGGACTGTCCAGCTTCATCAGAGTCATACCAACCGTATTCGTAGGTGCCGATACCTTCGAGTTCGGGGTTTGCCTCCAGAATTTCTGAAATGACGGTGCCGGACGCTTCGCGTTCAACTTTCTCAGTCATTACGGCCTTTCTTGGTGGGTTGTTCTTCACTGTGCGTGAAAAATCTTTGTCAACGAAATCTTGTGTAAGCAGTTACTGCTTACGTTTCATTCACACTTCTATTGAGCGGAACGTGTGTGGTACAAACGTGGGCGCCGGCTGCCATGGTGGATAGTCGGCGAACGTCCACTCCCAAAAGATCCGCAATTATTTCGGTTTCCTGGTCACAGAAAACCTGAAAATCTTCGGCAAGATCACGAATGGGGCAGTGACCTTGGCATAACTGTATGGACGCGAGCAGGTGGGCTGGCAGGGCGCGTCCGCCCGGTGGGGGGCTCATGGTGCTTGCTGATGCTACGTAGCCGTCGCGCGTCATAGCTTCTGCCAGAGCTTCGGTGCGGGCAGCAACGTCTTGCCCGGCAGCTTCGACGATGGGTCGGTAGCGGGCTTCCATCTCGTCAGCGCGTTCCTGAGCGAAACTGGTCAGCGCCTCCTGCCCTACTTTTTCTTTGAGGAGGGTCAGGGCGCTGTGGGCGATGTGCAAGTAATCGTTGCCTAGCTGGGCGTGCCCCTGAGGAGCAATAACGTAGCGTCGAGCCGGGCGACCGGCACCTGCCCCGTGCTTTTTAAGCAGGGTAACTTCAATCAGGTTATTTTCTTCGAGTGCGTCAAGGTGGCGACGCACTGCTGCCGGCGTCAGGTTCAAAAGTTCGCCCAGCGCCGCAGCAGAAACAGGGCCGTGTTCGAGAACGCCGTGGAGAACGCGGTCTCGCGTCCTCTCTTCTGTTTCTGTATTGCGCTTGCTGGCTGAATCTTTTTTATCTGCTTGCTTCACGGAATACACAACTAAAGTATGCCCTAATTTATTCCCGACTCTCTAGTTAGGTGAACCTACCTCTGACAGGGTCCCCATCACGTCCTCAAAATGGAACAAGTTTGGGCGGTGACATAAGATATGAGGGTGTCTTATCAAACCCAGAAGAAACTACGCGGCACCGGTGCGCCCTGCGCCCTTTCGGTGCAGAACCTCGCCAAAGAATTTCGCCCCTCACGTAAGTTCCGTGAAGCGAACCCTGATGCGCTGAGTACACGCGGAACATACAGGGCTGTTGAAGACATCAGTATTGAAGCCTACCCCGGCGAGATTACCGTCGTTTTAGGTGCCAATGGTGCCGGTAAAACCACCACTCTCTCCTGTGCCCAGGGGCTACAAAAACCCGACGGCGGATCCGTCTCACTTCTGGGTGAAGACCCGGTGCGTGCATCCGCCGAGCTGCGAGCACAGGTTGGCATCATGCTGCAAGATGGAGGGCTACCGCAGGCGGTTCACCCTCTTCCTCTGCTAGAACACATTGCCAAGATGTACGCTCACCCGCTACCCGTCAAAGAGCTGGCTGAGCGGTTGGGTATTCCAGAATTTAACGGCACTACCGTCCGCCGTCTTTCAGGCGGTCAAAAACAGCGCGTTGCCCTCGCTGCGGCGTTGCTGGGACAACCCAAAGTGCTCTTTTTAGACGAACCCTCTGCTGGTCTTGACCCTCAATCGCGTGCGGTGGTTTTCGATATTATCCGCGAGCAGCGCGATGCGGGCACCGCCATTGTGCTTACGACCCATCTACTAGATGACGCCCAGAAACTCGCTGACTATGTATATATCGTCAAGCGCGGACGCAATGTCGCCGAAGGCACGGTTGAGCAGCTACTGGCTAACACCGCAAACGGCAGCACCCAGCTCAGCTTCACCCTTGGCACCAGGCAGACCTTTGACTTCGAAGAAGCGCTCTCCCCTCGCCGTCTTACCGGTCTCACCTCAGGACGCGAGGAAGATACCTACACGCTTTCAGGCGAGATTACTCCCGCGCACCTAGCACAGCTCACCGCCTACTTTGAAGCTCGTAACATCATGCCGCGCTCCTTCACGCTGGCACCGCGAACCTTAGAGGATGTCTTCCTCGATATTTCAGGACGGAATCTGTAACCCCATGGCAACACACGCTACCCCGGCAAGCCGCCGCATTATCGCCCAAGGCACCTACGAGACCGTTTCAATGCTGAAAAACGCTGAACAGCTCATGTTGCTCCTCGCTTTCCCCGTCATGGCTTTATGTACCCTGCGATTTACGGGAATCCTCGATACCTGGGCGAGCGCGCACTCTATTAGCCGTATTGATGCAACCCTTCCCGGCGTCCTAGCGCTCTCGGTTATGTCCACCGCTTTTTCAGGTCAGGGCATCGCCACGGGTTTTGATCGTCGCTACGGGGTACTGCGTTTTCTCTCCACCACCCCCCTAGGGCGCGGAGGGCTGATTGCGGGCAAACTGCTCGCCGTGGTCTTAGTGCTGATGGTTCAGGTAGTGGTGATTTGCAGCGTAGCCTTCATTCTAGGCTGGCAACCTGATGTTGCAGCCGTCTTAGCTTCTCTGCCGACCCTCTTACTGGGCGCTACTGCTTTTACCTCTCTAGGGCTGCTCATTGCAGGCACCGTACGCGCCGAAGCCACCCTCGCTATCGTGAATATGGCGTGGGTAATCCTCGCCGGAGCCGGCGGCATCTTAATCCCCGGCAGCTACCTTCCCGGGCCACTCTCCTGGTTCACACAGCTTCTGCCCTCCGGTGCTTTAGGTGAAGCCCTCCGCGCCCAATTTATCGCAGGAAACTTCTCACCCACCTCCCATCTCATTCTGCTCCTGTGGGCACTGGTCGCCGCAGCACTTGCCAGCAAATACTTCAAATGGTCAGCCTCCTAACACCCCACCCCCAGTTTTCACGACTTCCGCATCTAACCGCACGCAACATCTAAGGTCGCAACATGTCACTACGGACGCTCGGTTCACGTTTTGCCACACGATACATCCCCGAACAATACACCTCCTGGGTACGCGCCACCGCCTGGGGCATGCTCCTTGCCAACATCGGCATCGTAGCAACCGGCGGCATCGTCCGCCTCACCGGCTCAGGTCTCGGCTGTGACAACTGGCCCAAATGCAACGCAGACAGCTGGACAGTCACCCCAGAAATGGGCATCCACGGCGCCGTCGAATTTGGCAACCGCCTACTTACCTTCGTCCTGATGGCATTCACCATCGCCGCTTTCCTCGCGATTTTGCGCCTGGTTTTTGCCCGCATCACCGTGGGTGAATTCTTAGAAATCTTCTTCAAACGCAAGGGCTTCATCACCGGCATTCGTACCGCCGACTACCACTACGCTGACCTCTTCAATCTCGCCCTCATGCTCCTGTGGGGCATCCCCATTCAGGCAGTTGTTGGCGGCATCTCAGTATGGCTCAAGCTCAACCCCTGGATGATTACCGCCCACTACGTTCTTTCAGCCATCATGATTGCGCTCGCCGCTATCTACCTCAACCGTGTCTACCGCTACTTCGGCGACACCACAGCTGAGAAAGAAGAACTGACCAGCCCCGCCCTGCCCAACGGCACGTCTGCCCTACAAACCCTGGGCTGGATTGGCACCCTCATTGCTTCGGCACTGATTTTTATCGGCACCGTCGTCACCGGCACCGGTCCGCACGCTGGCGACCCCATGACCCACCGCCACGCCTTTGACCCTGTTACTGTCACCCGCATTCACAGCATCACCGCATGGGTGTACTGCGCAGGCATCGTGGTGCTCTTTGTACTGGCGAAAAAGTATGATTGGTCCGCCGCTATTCGCTCAGCCCTCACCTACAACATCATCATGCTGCTCTTTCAGGCAGCAGTAGGTTACTACCAATACTTCAACGGTCTGCCCATTCTGGTAGTAGAACTACACCTGATCGGTTCAGCCCTCTTCACCTGGGCGGCAGCCTCACTGATTGAGCGCATGATTACCCTCTCTCGCCCCTCCAACCGCAAGCGCGCTCTGGCTAGACTCAATGTGAGCGGCAAGTAATTCGCGCAGTTTTTTAGAACGCTAGACAAAAAAGTGGGGCACGCTCTGATGAGCATGCCCCACTTTTATGCTGTTATAACACCTTGAGAAAAATCAGAGAAGGTTTTACTTCTTGATTTCTGAAGGCAGAGTGCAGGTAATCTTGTTTTCGTCTGCAGAGAACTGCTCGTCCTGAACAACACCGTCTACAACAATCTTGCAGGCAAGATTAGCGGTAGTTTCACCCTTACCGGTAACGGTCATGGAGTAACCGTTTTCGGGGTGGATGTTCTCAATAGTAGTACTCCACTCGTTCTCGATAGCGTTGTCAGCTGATTTGGCGTCGCTGGGGCCGTGGTTCACAGCAGCTGCGCCGTCAGCAGTGACTGACAGTTCAAGGTCAACAGTCTTTTCAACCTCAGTGGTCTCTGCATTTTCTTCTTCGTTATCGTTGTTGCTGGTCAACAGTGAGCAACCACCGATGAGCAGCAGAAGCGCCAGCAGACCAAGCAACCAAGGCCAGATGCTCTTCTTCTTTTCTTCGGGTGCGTATGAGCCGTTGGTGCGCTCAGTGGCGCTGGTGCCGTGAGCTACGTGCTCGTTGTTGTTTGAGTGAGGAGTATTAGACATGTCACTACTTTCTTTTGGGATGTATGTGTGACACCTTCCTTAAACAATAATAAGGCAGGTGATAATAAGAATGCGTAATAAGTGCCTCAATGCCACAGCAGCACATCCCAGAACCCTAAATAGAACGTATATTCTATACATAGAGAATATATGTTCTACAATAAGGGCATAAAAGCGGTACTCCTAGCCCATCTTAATAAGGGGTTAGGGTTGGCGAGCCTAGCAGATGTACCGGCTTAGTCAATGAAACGAGATGTGCTTTCACGCCGTGGCACTACTCAATGGAACGAGTTAGCACTGGTGAGGGCATAAAAATCCCCTCGCTAAAACTTTCAGGTAGGTGAACGTGCCAGCGAGGGGAAGATTTTTACAGGGAACTCATCACGGCTTCTCCCACGAAGGGGTCAAGTGCCAGGGCTATAAAAAGCACCGTCAGGTAGGTGATAGAACCGTGAAAGACAGTCATCGCGGTGCGGCTGGTTGCCTGTTCGTGCTGCGCCAGGCGGTAGAGCTTGTGGCAACCGTAGAGAAACCATGCACCAGCAATAGCAGCAGTGAGTGTGTACACCCAGCCAGCGCCACCCACCGGCGCCAAAAGAAGCGAGCAAATAACCATCGCCCAGCCGTAAAGCACCACCTGCACTGACACGCTCTTAGCACCGGCGATAGCACCCAACATTGGGATGCCAGCGGCCTTGTAGTCCTCGGCGTACTTCATAGACAGGGGCCAGTAGTGCGGCGGCGTCCACAGAAAAATAACAGTGAAGAGCACAAAGGGTGTCCAGCTGAGGGAGTTAGTGACCGCTGCCCAAGCAATGAGTACGGGCATGCATCCTGCTAGACCGCCCCAGACGATGTTCTGGGCGGTGCGACGCTTGAGAAAAATAGAATAAAACACGACGTACAACAGAATTGCAATAAACCCCAGCAAGGCTGAAAGGGGGTTCACCAGTACGTAGAGATAAACGATAGAGAGCACCGCGAGCAACCAGGCAAAGGTGAGTGCCTCCCGGTCATTGAGCTCTCCTGTGACCAGCGGACGCTTTTCGGTGCGCTTCATCTTGCGGTCAGCTTCGCGGTCAATATAGCAATTGAAGGCGCCGGATGCACCAGCTGCCATTGCACCACCAATCATGGTGTTGAGCATCAACCACAAATTGGGCACCCCGCCGGCAGCGAAAATCATGGTGGGCGCGGTGGTCACCAGCAGCAACTCAATAACTTGAGGCTTGGTCAGGTGAATATACGCGCGAATTTTCCTCGCCAAAGGGACGCGCTGCCCCGACTGAACGGGTGAGGGCGATGCGCTCTGAGCGGCGATGACGCTGGAGGTACCGTGACCTTTCACGAAGAAGGCTCCCTTGGAGGTCGTCGTGCATGTGGCATCATAGGCGAGACCCGCGATGGCGGGTCTTGTATTCTTCTGCGCTCACAGTGTTACGGTCAGATTCACTAGCAAACGGTGCTGAGCCCCGGGAATGTGAATCCACAAAAGAAGGTGAGGCATAGGTAATGCACACGCGAAATTGTTTTACCTTTCAATCTTAGTGCCCGTAAGAGGTAAAACCTAATGTCGTGCGTAAAACCACGGTGCGAAACGATAATCAGCTGGTAGCTGATTTACCCGTAAACACTGGGTGAAATATGACCGGAATGTGGAAATTACAGGTCTGTGCCTCAGCAAAGATCGGTGTGAAAGACTAGACTCGAAGGTGAGAGTCACTAACAGTCTTGTGCGTGTCTGTGACCGCGGTGGGTAGTACCTACGGTGAGGGCGCGCGGACTGATGTGTTCACCCCTTATCTAGAAAGGAGAATTTCGTGCCTGATCTTGATGCGAAGTTCGAATGGACCACCGAAGACCAGCGTGCAGTTGATACCGCGCGTGTATTGGCAGCAGATGCTGTTGAGAAGATCGGTTCTGGTCACCCCGGTACTGCGATGAGCCTCGCTCCCGTTGCCTACACCCTTTTCCAGAAGGTTATGCGCCATGACCCCACCGACGATCGTTGGGCGGGTCGTGACCGTTTCATTCTTTCTCCCGGTCACACATCGTTGACTCTTTACCTGCAACTGTTCCTCAACGGTTATGGTTTGGAACTTGAGGACATTAAGAACCTGCGCGCTAAGGGTTCACTGACTCCCGGCCACCCCGAGTACGGTCATACCAAGGGCGTTGAGATCACTACCGGTCCGCTGGGTCAGGGTCTGGCATCCGCTGTTGGTTTTGCCTACGCGCAGCGTTACATGCGCGGCATGTTTGACCCCGAAGCTGCCGAAGGCACCTCCCCCTTTGACCATACTGTCTACACCATCGCGTCAGAGGGCGACATCATGGAAGGTGTTACCTCAGAGGCTTCTTCTTTGGCTGGTCACCAGCAGCTGGGCAACCTAGTTGTTATTTTTGACCGCAACCACATCTCCATCGAAGACGACACCGACGTTTCCTTCACCGAAGACGTTCTGGCGCGCTACGAGGCATACGGCTGGGACACCACCCGCATTGACTGGACCGCCAGCGGCGAATACACCGAAGATGTAGAGGCTCTCTACAAGGCTATTGTTGCGGCAAAGAAGAACACCGATAAGCCCTCACTGATTGAGCTGCGCACCATCATTGGTTACCCCGCGCCCAATAAGCAGAACACCGGCGGCATTCACGGCTCCAAACTCGGCGCAGACGAGCTGGCAGCAACCAAGGAAATTCTGGGCTTTGACCCCGCAAAATCCTTCGTCATCGAACCCGAGATCCTCGAACACACCCGCAAGGTCATCGACCGCATGAAGGACGAACGCCAGCAATGGCAGGAATCCTTCGAGCAGTGGCAACAGGCAAACCCCGAGGCAGCAAAGCTGTACGAGCGTTTGAGCTCAGGCAAGCTACCCGAAAACTACGCGGACGCTTTCCCCACTTTCGAGGCGGGCACCTCTTTGGCAACTCGCGCAGCATCAGGCAAGGTACTGAACGCTATTGCGGGCACCTTCCCCGAACTGTGGGGCGGTTCAGCTGACCTCGCTGGTTCAAACAACACCACTATTGAGTCGGCAAAGTCCTTCAACTCACCCAATCGCACCACCGAACAGTACACCGCCGACCCCTACGGTCGCGTCCTGCACTTCGGTATTCGCGAACACGCAGCTGCGGCAATCGTCAACGGCATTGTACTCAGCTCCCCCACCCGCGCATTCTCGGGTACCTTCTTGCAGTTCTCTGACTACCAGCGTCCTGCAATCCGCTTGGCTGCGCTCATGGGTATTCCCTCTACTTTCGTGTGGACCCACGACTCCATTGGTCTGGGCGAAGACGGCCCCACCCACCAGCCGGTAGAACACCTCGCTGCCCTGCGCGCAATCCCCAATCTGGACCTTGTACGCCCGGCAGATGGCAACGAAACATCTGTGGCATGGCGCAAGATTCTTGAAACCGCCGACCGCCCCGCCGGTATTATGCTCTCACGCCAGAATCTGCCCGAGTTCACCCGTGAAGACATCCACGCAGACGCCGAGGGCGAGAAGTTCGCTTCAGCTGAGGGCGTTGCCCGCGGTGGTTACGTACTGGCAGAAGCTGAAGGCAACGTGGATGTTGTTCTGATCGCTACCGGCTCAGAGGTTCAGCACGCTGTTGAGGCTCGTAAACTTCTGGCTGAAGAGGGAATCGGCGCTCGCGTTGTGTCAATGCCCTCGCGTGAGTGGTTTGCCGAGCAATCAGCTGATTACCGCGAATCCGTGATTCCTGCGGCGGTCAAAGCACGCGTTTCTGTTGAAGCTGGCCTTGCGATGCCCTGGTACGACCTGCTCGGCTCAACCGGACGCGCTGTCTCACTGGAACAGTACGGCGAATCAGCATCTGCTGATGAGCTCTTCGAGCTCTACGGTTTCACCGGTGAAAACGTAGCGAAGGTCGCTAAGGAGTCTATCGAGGCGTCCAAGTAAAATCCCATCCATGCGGTGGCAGAGGGCAATGATGCTCTGCCACCGCGGATTTCACTGCACAATGCGCTCGACGGCTGACCCGTCTCTCACCGCCGAGTGCCCATGACAACACATTTTGAGGATGTTTTTATATGGCAACCCCCACCCAGAAATTTTCAGATGCCGGAGTTTCCATCTGGCTTGATGATCTCTCACGCGAGCGCTTGAATAACGGTTCGTTGGAGAAACTGATTGAAGAGAAGAATGTGGTTGGTGTCACCACTAACCCCAGTATTTTTGCTGCTGCACTGTCGAAGGGCGAGGCTTACGCGGGTCAGTTCCAGGAGCTGGCGGCGGCTAGCACCGATGTTGAGGCGGCTGTTTTTGCGGCGACCACCGACGATGTTCGTGCGGCGTGCGATGTTTTCACTTCTATTTATGAGTCTTCTCAGGGTGTAGATGGTCGTGTGTCGATTGAGGTTGATCCTCGTTTGGCGCGTAACGCGGCTGAAACCGCTGAGATGGCGAAGAAGCTGGCTGCGGCTGTTGATCGTGAGAATGTCATGATTAAGATCCCGGCAACTGTTGAGGGTCTGGAGCCCATCGCGAAGACTCTAGCTGAGGGCATCTCTGTCAATGTCACCCTGATTTTCTCGCTGGAGCGTTACCGCGAGGTTATTAACGCTTACATGCTGGGTCTTGAAGAGGCTCTCGAAAACGGTAAGGATTTGTCAAAGATTCACTCGGTAGCGTCCTTCTTTGTTTCCCGCGTGGATTCTGAAATTGATGATCATCTGGAGAAGATTGGCACCGAGGAAGCGCTGGCGCTCAAGGGCAAGGCAGCTTTGGCGAATGCTCGCTTGGCTTACAAGGTTTACGAAGAGGAATTCTCTTCTGAGCGCTGGGAGCGTCTGGCAGCAGCTGGTGCCCATAAGCAGCGCCCGCTGTGGGCTTCAACCGGTGTCAAAGACCCCACCTACCCCGATACGCTCTACACCACCGAATTGGTGGCTCCCGGTACCGTCAATACTATGCCTGAGGGCACCCTTGACGCGCTGGCTGATCACGGTGTTGTTACCGGTGATACCATCACCGGTACTTACGCCGAGTCAGAAGAGGTACTGAACAAGATTGAGAACCTGGGTATCTCGTACAATGAGGTAGTAGAAAAGCTTGAGACCGAGGGTCTTGAGAAGTTTGATGCTTCGTGGGAAGAACTGCTGGAGACTGTTCGTCAGGCTCTTGCCGCGTAAGTAGTACAACGACTGAATCACTACACCGGTGAGGCACAATGGAAGCGCACGTTTATCAGGCGATAGATAGTGCCTGCTGTTGTGCCTCACCCATTGCTAGTAAAGGAAAAACTGTGCCTCACAGTGCAGAGAAGAACCCCTTGCGGGATGACCGCGACCGTCGCTTGACCAGGATCGCGGGGCCTTCGGCTCTCGTGTTCTTTGGTGTTACCGGCGACCTCGCGAAGAAAAAGCTACTGCCGGCTGTTTATGACTTGGTGAACCGCGGTTTGTTGCCGCCGAGCTTCGGTCTGGTGGGCTTTGGCCGCCGTGAGTGGAGTGATGACGATTTTCGCAAGCAGGTTCGAGAGTCCGTTGAGGCACATGCGCGCACGACTTTCCGTGAGGATGTGTGGAACCAGTTTCAAGAGGGCATCCGTTTTGTGCAGGGTGCTTTTGATGACGATAAGGCTTTCGAAAATCTGAAGAAGACCCTGGCAGATCTTGATGAGAATCGCGGTACGCGCGGTAACCACGCTTTTTACCTCTCTATTCCGCCGAAGGCTTTTGAGCAGGTTTTGCAGAAGCTAGCTGATCATGACATGGCTGAGTCTGAGGACGCGGCGGGGTGGCGTCGCGTAGTGATTGAGAAGCCCTTTGGCCATGATTTAGAGAGCGCCCGCGAGCTGAACTCCATTGTCGAAAAGGTGTTCCCCGCTGACTCGGTTTTCCGCATTGATCACTATCTCGGTAAAGAAACGGTTCAGAACATTTTGGCGCTGCGTTTTGCAAACCAGATGTTTGAGCCCCTGTGGAACGCTCACTATGTGGATCACGTGCAGATTACGATGGCTGAAGATATTGGTATCGGAACCCGCGCTGGCTACTATGATGGTGTAGGTGCTGCACGCGACGTTATTCAGAACCATCTCTTGCAGTTGTTGGCGCTGACCGCTATGGAAGAGCCCATCAGCTTTGATGCCCACCACCTGCGCACCGAAAAAGAAAAGGTTCTTGAAGCTATCACCCTGCCCGAGAACCTTGAAGAGGCTTATGCTATTGGTCAGTACGAGGCAGGCTACCAAGGT
The DNA here is from genome assembly GCF_016924835.1 of Rothia sp. ZJ932. NCBI lineage: Bacteria > Bacillati > Actinomycetota > Actinomycetes > Micrococcales > Micrococcaceae > Rothia > Rothia sp. ZJ932. The sequence continues at coordinate 1,245,220 of NZ_CP070480.1, forward strand.
GGTGAAGAAGTCAAAGGTTTCTTTGAGGAAAACGATATTCCCTCTGACTCCCGCACTGAAACTTTCGCTGCGCTCAAGGTCAATATTGAAACTCGCCGTTGGGCTGGTGTTCCTTTCTACCTGCGCGCGGGCAAACGTCTGGGACGCCGCGTCACCGAGATCGCGCTGATTTTCAAGAAAATGCCGAACCTGCTCTTTGATGCTTCAGATGATAGCGCCGGTGCTAATGCCATTGTGATTCGAGTTCAGCCCCATGAAGGTATGACCCTGCGCTTTGCGTCCAAGGTGCCCGGTACCCAGATGGAAATCCGCGATGTCAATATGGATTTTGGCTACGGTCATTCTTTCACCGAAGAGTCCCCCGAGGCTTACGAACGTCTGATTCTTGACGTCCTGCTCGGTGAGCCGCCCCTGTTCCCCCGACATGAAGAGGTTGAGCTTTCTTGGAAGATTCTTGACCCCTTCGAAGAATACTGGGAAAAGAACAAGATTAAGCCACAAGGCTACAAGCCCGGCTCATGGGGCCCGGCGTCAGCCCACGACATGCTTGAGCGCGACAACCGCACCTGGAGGCGTCCGTGATTTATGAGCTTCAGCAGACCACAGCATCTGCTATCAATAAAAAACTGAGTGAAGTACTCGAACAGTCCGGTAACACCACTTCATCTCGTGTGTTGACCCTGGTGATTCTTGCTGATGACGGTCACTCGAAGCAGGCAATTACAGCAGCGCAGCAGGCATCCCATGAGCACCCCTCACGCATCATTGTGCACATCGCCCATGAAGAAGATGCAGAGGATCGCTTGGACGCAAAGATTTCGGTGGGCGGTGAAGCTGGTGCTGCTGAGGTCATTATTTTGGACGGTTGGGGCAAGGCAGCACACGCTACTGAATCTTTAATTTCGGCGCTTTTGCTACCTGACTCCCCCATTGTTGCGTGGTGGCCCCACTCTGTTCCTGAAAACGCTTCTGAGCATTCGATTGGTAAAATCGCTCAGCGTCGCATTACAGATTCGGCACGTGCTCAGGATCCCATGATGGTGCTGGCCCAGCTCGCCAAGAACTACGCAGAGGGCGACACCGACCTGGCATGGATTCGTCTAACCCTGTGGCGCATCCAGCTGGCAGCGATTTTCGATCAACTGCCTAACGCTAACGTCTCGCGGGTGACGGTCTGGGGTTCTTCAAAGTCTCCTTCTGTCGTGCTCTTGGGGGCGTGGCTGGGGTACAAACTCGATGCCGAGGTGCATCTTGTCACCAAGGGCGCAGATCGCGGTCTCTACAAGGTTGTCCTTGAACACGAAGACGGTGAGGTAGCTATCTACCGTCCGGGTACTAAGCTGGCGACTCTGAGCTCACCGGGTGCCCGTGACCAGCAAATTGCCCTGCACGTACGCACCCTTGCCGAGTGCCTGGCAGAGGAACTGCGACGTCTTGACCCCGATCAGGTGTACGGTGAGGTTCTCACCCGTGCCCTGCAGGAGGTCAATATGGTTGTGGATCTCAACGTCGCTGAAATTATTGAAGACACCGCAGAGTACACGGAGGAATACGATGCCTAAGCCCCAGGTTGTCAAACACGAGGATAAAACTCAGCTCACCGAACAGGGTAGCGCAAAGATTCTTGCAGTCATTGAAGAAGCTTTAAAGTCTCGCGATCAGGCTCATCTTTCACTGACCGGTGGTTCGATGGGTATCGCCATCTGGGCAGTGCTCAAAGGTTCTAAGCGTACCCAAGCCATTGACTGGTCTAAAGTTCACTTCTGGTGGTCAGATGAGCGCTTCGTCCCCACTGGTTACGAAGACCGCAACGAACAGCAGGCAAAAGATGCCTTCTTGGACTCCGTAGAGATTCCAGCTGAAAACCTGCACATCATGGGCGCATCAGATGCTTTTGAGAATGTTGATGAAGCTGCTACCGCCTACACCGCAGAACTGGCGCGGTATGCCCAGGACGGCGCGTCCGCACCGGTCTTCGACCTTACTCTGCTGGGTATGGGTCCCGACGGTCACATTGCTTCGCTCTTTCCTGACCGCGAGGAAATTTTGGTGGAGAAAACTGAAGCAATTGCAGTGTGCAACTCCCCCAAATCCCCGCCCACCCGCGTCTCACTGACTCTGCCCCTGATTAACAACTCCCGCAAGATTTGGTTCCTCATCGCAGGTAGTGACAAGGCAGAAGCGGCAGCTCGTCTCATCGATGCAGCTGATGACGCAGACCCTGACGCTCAGATTTTGCGTGAAACCCCCGCAGCCGGGGCCCGTGCCCTTGAAGAAACTCTGATTCTCATCACGCAGGACGCACTCACCGCCTAGTGTTTAGGCGCGCAAATCGCCAAGGCGGGGCAGGTTTTTACTCACCGGTAAAAACCTGCCCCGCCTTTCTTCTCAACCTAGTCACCGCGCTCATACGCAGTGTTTTCTTAAAAACAAAAGCTCCACCGCAGTGAGCAGTGAAGCCTGTAAAAGCCTTTTACATGACGGGCGCAAAACGCAACACCAGACCGTAGGCAATAATCGCAAAGACCCACACCAAAATTGCGGTGACGGTCAAACGGACAAGGTTCTTAGACGCCATACCTGATGAGTTCAAGGAGGTGGTCATGCCGCCACCGAACATATCTGAAAGACCACCGCCTTTACCGCGGTTAAGCAACACCAGCAAAATGGTGAGAATACTTGAAATCGCGATGATAACCATCAAAATGGTCTTAAGAATCTCCACGAAGAACCCCTCATAACACTAAAATGCGGTATTTTACCGCGTACGTCTCTACGTTACACGCTTTTCTTGCAAGCTGACAAACAGACAGCTGTGAGCGTGTTTAAACCCAACGGCAGCTGCCCACCGTGGATGAGCAGCTGCCGTATACGGAATCTAAAAACTACCGCGCAGTTTTTACTTGGAGTCGAAGCGCGCGATGTTAGCGAACTCTTCAGCGTCTAAGGACGCGCCGCCCACGAGAACGCCGTCTACATCGTTTTCAGCAAGAATCTCGGGAGCTGAAGCTGCCTTGACTGAACCGCCGTAGAGAATACGTACCTTCTCAGCAACGTCTGCTGAGTAAAGCTGCTCGATTTCAGCGCGAATCGCTGCGCTCAGTTCCTGGGCGTCACCGCTGGTCGCAACCTTGCCGGTGCCGATAGCCCAGACGGGTTCGTAGGCGATTACGAGGGTTTCAGCCTGTTCAGCAGTCAAACCTTCAATGGAGCCGCGCAGCTGCTCCAGGGTGAAGTCAACATGGGTTCCGGCTTCGCGAATCTCAAGACCTTCACCAACGCAGAGTACGGGTACCAGGTTGTGACGGTATGCTGCCTGAACCTTTGCGGCGCAAGTAGCGTCTGATTCACCGTGAATGGTGCGACGCTCTGAGTGACCCACCAGAACGTAGGTAGCACCGAGCTTGTTCAGGAATGCACCTGAGATATCGCCAGTATAGGCGCCTGAATCCTGGTCGGAAAGATCCTGTGCACCGTAGACAATCTTCAGTTTGTCGCCCTCAATGAGGGTCTGTACTGAGCGAATGTCGGTGAAGGGAGGGAATACTGCAATTTCAGTGTTATCGTAGTTGAAGTTAGCGTCATCGAGAGTCCATGCCAGCTTCTGCAGAAGTGAGACGCCTTCTGCGTGGTCCATGTTCATCTTCCAGTTGCCTGCAATGAGCGGAGTACGGGTCATTGTACTTACCTTTCGTCTAAATCTTGTAAGTGGGGTACGCCAGCTTGACGTTCTGCCCCGCGGAGCAGGTGGAGAAAAGCTGGCATACTAAACAGTGGGAAAGAGCGCAGGTCTCGCTTTTAAGAAACCGTCGTCTGCCCCTAGCGCATACCTTAGGCGCCGAGTACGTCAATACCGGGCAGGGTTTTACCTTCGATGTATTCGAGGGACGCACCGCCACCGGTTGAGATATGACCGAAGTCTGAATCTTCAAAACCGAGCTTACGTACTGCCGCAGCTGAGTCGCCGCCACCGATGATGGAGAAACCGTCAGATTCCTTGATGGACTGAGCAACCGAGCGGGTGCCTTCAGCAAAAGGAGCGATTTCGAAAACACCCATGGGACCGTTCCAGAAAATGGTCTTTGCTTCTTTGAGCTTGGCATCGAAAGTCTTGCGGGTAGCAGGGCCGATGTCAAGGCCTTCAGCCTTTTCGCCCAACTCGCCACCGGTCAAATCTTCAATAGGGCGAATCTCGGTGTTAGCGTCGGCTGAAAAGTCGTCGCCCCAAACAATATCTGAGGCGATAAGGATCTCGGTGCCCTTTTCCTGGGCTTCAGCCATGTAACGGTTAACGGTCTCTACCTGATCCTTTTCAAGCAGTGACTGGCCAACCTCGTAGCCCTTAGCGTAGGCGAAGGTGTAACCCATGCCGCCACCGACCAAGATGGTGTCAGCCTTACCGATAAGGTTGTCGATAACTGCTAGCTTGTCTGAGACCTTAGCGCCACCCATCACAACAACGAAAGGACGCTCGGGGTCATTGATGGTCTTCTTCAGAACATCAACTTCGGTCTTCACCAAATCACCCAGGTATGAGGGCAGACGTTTCGCTACATCGTAAACGGATGCGTGCTTGCGGTGAACAGCGCCGAAAGCGTCGTTGACGTATGCACCGTTTTCACCGGTCAGCGCCACCAGCTCATCAGCGAACTCGCCGCGCTCAGCGTCATCCTTTGAGGTTTCGCGTGCATCGTAACGAACGTTCTCTACAACGAGAACTTCACCGTTCTGCAGTGATTCAGCCTTAGCCTGAGCGTCTTCGCCCACAAGGTCAGTTGCGGTGATAACGGAGAAGTCAGCCAGTTCTGACAGGCGGGCAGCAGCAGGGGCGATTGAGTACTTGGGATCAACCTGACCCTTGGGGCGACCCAGGTGAGCGGTCACGATGACGCGCGCACCAGCCTTAGCCAGCTTGGTCAAAACAGGCAGTGAAGCTTTAACGCGACCGTCGTCGGTGACAGTTTCGCCGTCGAGGGGAACGTTGAGATCTGAGCGTACCAGTACGTAGCGACCTTCAACGCCTTCTGCCAAAAGCTCATCAAGTGAATGTGCCATGGTGTATAACTCCAAAAAATAAAACGAAAAATACAGGGGGGGTATGAAAATGCCCCCACCCAAAGTTTCCGGTGGGCGGGGGCATCAAACAATAAAACTTAGAGGGCTGCTGCTACCTTGTTGGTGAACAGAACCAGACGTGATACGTAACCGAATTCGTTGTCGTACCATGCAACAACCTTAACCTGGTTGCCAATAACCTTGGTCAAAGGTGCATCAAAGATGGTTGAAACAGCTTCACCCTCGATGTCCTTGGACACGATGGGGTCGGTTGAGTACTTAATCAGACCCTTGAAGTCGCCTTCAGCAGCCTTCTGCATTGCTTCGTTGACTTCTTCAACGGTTACTTCGCGTGAAGCCTCGAAGGTGAGGTCGGTCAGTGAACCGGTGGGGGTGGGAACGCGAACAGCGAAGCCGTCCAGCTTGCCCTTGAGTTCGGGCAGAACCAAGCCAACTGCTGCTGCTGCACCGGTTGAGGTGGGAACCATGTTCAGGGCTGCTGCACGTGCGCGGCGCAGGTCTGAGTGAGGTGCATCGAGCAGACGCTGGTCTGAGGTGTATGCGTGGATGGTAGTCATCAGACCCTTTTCGATGCCGAAAGCATCGTTGAGAACCTTAGCCATGGGAGCCAAGCAGTTGGTGGTGCATGATGCGTTTGAAACGATGTGCATTGACTCTGAATCGTAGCTGTCATCGTTTACACCCACAACGAAGGTGCCGTCGATGTTCTTACCGGGTGCTGAGATGATAACCTTCTTCGCACCTGCATCGCGGTGAGCCTGAGCCTTGGTACCGTCGGTGAAGAAACCGGTTGACTCGATAACGATATCGATGTCGAGTTCCTTCCAAGGCAGGTTAGCGGGGTCGCGCTCAGCCAGAACCTTGATGGTCTTGCCATCTACAGTGATTGACTCATCGTCGAATGAAACCTCTGAATCGAGAGTGCCCATTACTGAGTCGTACTTCAAAAGGTGTGCAAGGGTCTTGTTGTCGGTGAGGTCGTTGAGTGCAACAATCTCAAAGCCTTCTGCGTGAGCCTGAGCTGCGCGGAAGAATGAACGACCAATGCGGCCGAAACCGTTAATAGCTACGCGTACAGTCACTGGATCTAACTCCTCGATATATCAGTGAATAATATGGACAGGATACTCCCAAGTGGAAGAACCCGCTGCCGAACTGGTTCGGTGTCTACCGAACCAAGCCCGTAGTGCAGGCTTACCCGTCCGGTTCACCTTTAACTATACCTTAGATAGTGTGAGTTTGGGTGGTTTTTTGAGGTTTTTTTAGGTTTATGCCCGTGTTTACCCGGACAACATGTGCGTTTTTGCGTGGGTTTAGACGGTTTTAAGCCAAAATTCAGCTTAAAAGCACCTCCTTTAGGGAGAATGCCGAGGAAATCCCACCTGTTCGCAACTAAGTAGACATGTGGGCTTGTGTGCTCCTCAACCACAAGACCCATGAGCCAAGCAGGCAGGCGCCCCTACTCATTTTCACCCTAGAGCTACAGCTTTTAAACACCAAAGAGGCTGACACCGATAAAAAGTGTCAGCCTCTTTGAAAGCTATCAGCGGGTAAAGCAAATCCTCTCTGCTTAGAGGTGGTGCCCTACACTCGCCTCAGTACCGGGAATACCCAGTTCCATCGCACGCTTGTCAGCCATCGCCAGCAGACGGCGGATGCGCCCAGCGATCGCGTCCTTCGTCATAGGCGGATCAGCCAAACGCCCCAGTTCATCCAGGGACGCCTGCTTGTGGGCTGCGCGCAACTCGCCCGCATAACGCAGATGTTCTGGCACCTGCTCCCCCAAAATCTCAAGAGCGCGCTCCACGCGGGCACCGGCAGCCACCGCCGCCTGCGCTGAACGACGCAGGTTAGCGTCATCGAAGTTAGCCAAACGGTTGGCGGTTGCCCGCACCTCTTTGCGCTGGCGGCGCTCGCGCCAATTCTCAAGGGCGTGATGAGCACCCATGCGTTCCAACAGCACACTAATTGTTTCACCATCGCGCACCACGACGCGATCAACACCGCGCACCTCGCGTGCCTTAGCCATAACCTCCAAGCGGCGTGCCGCGCCCACCAGAGCCAAAGCAGCTTCAGGACCGGGGCAGGTAAATTCAAGGGCGGACGAACGCCCCGGCTCGGTCAAAGAACCGTGCGCCAAAAATGCCCCACGCATCACAGCAGAAGCGTCCTCAACAGAACCGTTAACAACAGCAGGTGGCAAACCGCGCACCGGGCGACCGCGTCCGTCCAACAAACCAGTCTGACGAGCCAGCGACTCGCCCCCGTGATCCACACGCACAATATAGCGACCACCTCGACGCAAACCGCCACCGGTCACCGCCGTAATCTCAGCCTCATGACCATAAAGATCAACAATGTTCTGTTGCAAACGCACAGCAGTTGACTCAAGATCAACCTCAGCCTCAATGACAATACGCCCAGAAACTAAGTGGAGACCGCTCACAAAACGCAAAATTGTAGAAACCTCAGCTCTGCGTGCCGAAGATTTCGTAGCGTCGTAACGAGCTAACTCTTCCTTTACCGATGCGGTAAGAGCCATACCTGGCGTCCTCCAACTCATGTGTGCGGGTGTTCGTGAGTAACGCAGGCGCATATAGGCGCCAACGCATACCGGTCTATTTTATCTGCTTTTACCGCTATGGTGTGAATTAGGTTTCACCCGGCAAATAAATCGCGGTAAGCGGCACCCAGTTTGAGAGAATCGTGAACGCCGGCGGCATTGACCTGATGAACAGATGACCACTGCACAGTAGCACCCCATCGGGCGGCTGCCTCATCAAATGCCACCTGGTCGTGAACAGCTGCAGGGTCAGCGATGATTGCGTCAAAGCGAATCTCAGGAGCATAACGGTTCAGCACCGCAAGATGATCCTCAGCACTCATCTCACCGGTCTCATCACTATCGAGCTCTAAATTCATGACCAGGCACTTACGAGCGTCAGAATTACTAATAGCTTTACGAATCTCAGGTAGTAAGAGATGCGGTAGTACCGAGGTCATCCACGAGCCGGGACCCAGAATAATCCACTCCGCCTCATCAATAGCAGCCAATGCCTCTTCACATGCTTCAGCGCCCTCAGGGTGCAATCTGACATCGCGTACATAACGGGACTTCGCTAGCTGTGCCTGCCCGCTAATCTCAGTCACATGCCCCTGAGGATTATGGTTGGGAGCAACCACCCCAGAAATCACCAAGGGTTGACGGGACATCGGTAACACGCGTCCACGAGCATTCAACAGCGCCCCTGCCCAATCAAGACCAGCCACGGGGTCGCCCAAAAGCTCCCACAAAGCCACAATCAGAAGATTACCCAGGGCATGATTCTCCAGGCTGAAATTCTCGGGAGTGCTCTGATGGTGAAAACGATGCTGCATGACCTGCGACCATGTGCGACCCCACTCAGAGTCATCGCACAGTGCCGAGAGCGCCATACGCAAATCCCCCGGTGGTAACACATCAAGTTCGTTACGCAGAACTCCTGAAGAACCACCATCATCAGCAACAGTCACAACAGCCGTCAAATCATTGGTGACGTGTTTGAGCGCAGCCAAAGACGCGAACAAACCGTGCCCACCACCCAAGGCAACAACTTTAGTACTGATGAAGCCACCGCTCTCCGCTGACCCCAAAGCCTCACGCGCCTGAGGAATCCGGGACGAGACGGACATTATTCTCTACCCATATCTCGATGCTGAACATTCACGTTAATAGTACCCAGAGTACGCAGACGCTTGGCGAGCTCCTCCGTCACCGCAACACTGCGGTGCTTACCGCCGGTACACCCAATAGCAATAGTGGCGTAATGCTTACCCTCACGACGGTAGCCATCAAGCACCGGGCGCAGAGTCTCCACAAAACGCGATACAAACTCTTCAGTACCAGGATTACTGAACACATAGTCTCGCACAGCAACATCCTGACCGGTCTGCGCACGCAACTCCGGAACCCAGTGCGGGTTAGGAATAAAGCGCATATCAACCATCATGTTTGCATCCACCGGCGCACCATATTTAAATCCGAAACTAGTCAAGGTCAGATTCAGCAACTTAGGTCCCTGATGGTTGAACATCTCACGAATAGTGTGCGCTAGCTGATGCACGTTCTTACCCGACGTGTCGATGACCGTATCAGCCTTCATCTTCAAGTCTTCAAAAAGCGCACGTTCTTTAGTGATACCGTCCATAATGCGCCCTTCACCCTGCAAAGGATGCGGACGACGCTGCGCCTCATAACGAGCAATAATGTCTTTGTCTGAAGCATCCATAAAGAGCAGGGTCAGGTCAATATTCTCAGTGCGCAGACGCTCAATAGCACCGGCGATATCCTCATCCAGCTGCATAGAACGTACGTCAATACCCAAAGCCAACTTCGGCAGAGCCTCCGGGGCGTGAGCCACCACCTCCGCCAGCGGCTTGAGCATCTGCGGGGGCATATTATCAACAACGTACCAACCCTCATCTTCGAGAGTATTAGCCGCAGTGCTGCGCCCGGAACCCGAAATACCGGTGATGACAAGAATTTGAGGTTTGAGATCTTTAACAGCTTCCATACCACTTACCTGTTTCTTTTAGCTCGACCATGAACTATCGCTACCCACATCTGGGCACTTCTTATCTTACCTGGCTACCACACTACCGGCAGCAGGGTTTAGAGAACTTCCCCCGTTGTTAAGTTAACGCCACGAGCCGATACCTTACGGTGAGAACTCGCATCCCCGTTACCGCCTGCCGTTGCCGAAGAATCATCTTCCGCTGTTTCCTGAGCAAAATGAGCCAAAATCTTAGCAGCCATCGAAGGACCAATTCCGCTCACTTCCAACAGCTGCTCCTCACTCGCCTGAGATAACTGCTTGTAAGAACCAAAATGATTGACCAGCTGCTCCCGCTTTGCAGGGCCCAACCCGCTCACTCCATCAAGGCTTGAAGCTAACATCGCCTTGCCACGCTTAGACCGATGAAAAGTAATCGCAAAACGGTGCGCTTCATCTCGAATACGCTGCACCAAATACAACGCCGGTGAAGTACGAGGCAAAATCACCGGAAAATCATCATCAAGTAACCACAGCTCTTCAAGGCGCTTGGCGATACCCACCACATAAATATCGGTAATACCCAGATCACTCAGAGCTGCCTGAGCAGCAGCAACCTGAGGCTGACCACCATCAACCACCACCAGATTCGGCGGGTAAGCAAACTTTACCGGTTCTTTAGCATCGGCATATTCAAGGCTGACCTCGCCACTTGCCCGCGGCGCTTGCTGCCGCTCACGCGCGTCCTGAAGATAACGCTTGAAACGGCGATGAATGACGTCGTACATACTGGCAGTATCATCTCGCGCAGCATCACCGGTAATGGAGAACTTGCGGTAGTCACTCTTCTTCGGCAACCCGTCTTCGAAAACCACCATGGACGCGACCACGTGGGTACCCTGAACGTGCGAAATATCGTAACACTCGATGCGCATCAGTGGATCTGGCAGCTCAAGGCTTTCTTGCAACTCGACTAAGGACGCGCTGCGAGTAGTCAAATCACCAGCGCGGCGGGTCTTGTGCAGGCTTAGCGAATGCTTGGCGTTCTCAGCCACTGTGTGCATAAGTTCAACCTTTTCACCGCGCTGAGGAACAGAAATGCTGACCTTCGCCCCGCGCACACCACCCAGCCACTGCTCCAACTGCTCCTTGTTTTCAGGCAGAGCAGGAACCAAAATCTGCTGCGGAATCTCGTGCTGCTGATGGGCACGCTCCTCATCGGTGTTACCGGCAGCGACCGACGCCGCTACTTCACCGTAGACCTGTTGAAGCAGCTGCTCAATCAGCTCCGCGTCCGTAGAATCCTCAGTCTTCTCAACAATCCAGCCGCGCTGACCGCGAATACGACCACCGCGCACAAAGAAAACCTGAACAGCGGCCTCTAAATCATCTTGGTCATAGGCAAAAACATCAGCGTCCACTGAATCAGCCAGCACCACCGCATTGCGTTCAAAAGCCTTTTCAAGAGCTCCAATATCATCACGAAGACGCGCCGCTTTCTCAAAATCGAACTCAGCGGCAGCACTCTTCATTTCGTCTTTGAGGTGAGCAATGAACTTCTCAGCCCCACCCGCCATAAACTTCGCTAAGTCTTGAGCCAGCTGCTGATGATCTTCACGGGAAATCTTCTCAATGCAGGGCGCTGAACACTTATCGATATACCCCAAAAGGCAAGGACGACCGCTACGTTCAGCCCGGTTAAAGACCCCGTTGGTGCAGGTTCGCACCGGGAAAACCCTCAGCAAAGCATCTAGGGTTTCACGAATCGCCCACGCCTGCGAGTAGGGGCCGAAATAGCGCACGCCTTTCTTCTTCTCACCGCGCATCACCATCGCCCGCGGGTAGCGGTCTTTGAGGGTAATCGCTAGGTAGGGGTAAGACTTATCATCGCGGAAAGCAATGTTAAAGCGGGGCTTATACTCCTTAATCCAGGTGTACTCAAGCTGCAGAGATTCCAGCTCGCTGCCCACAATCGTCCACTCCACTGAGGCAGCAGTGTGTACCATAGCGTACGTTTTAGGGCTGAGGGACTTGACCTGGGCAAAATAAGAGTTCAGGCGGTTGCGCAAGTTTTTGGCTTTACCCACGTAGATAATGCGCCCAAACTCATCGCGAAAACGGTACACACCCGGTTGCGTCGGAATCTCTCCCGTTGCCGGGCGGTAGTCTTCGGGATTCGCCATAAAATCTTCTCTCCTCCACTAACCCCGCAGGGTTTTCTATCAACCGCACCAGAACGCACGACTCAGGCTGTACGGGCGGACGCGCCCCTGCACCGATGCTCTTACTGCCCGAAGGCAAATACTTAGCTTACGCCGCCGTCTCGTTCAGCTGAGGGTGAGACGTTATAAACATCTTTACGAGCTTGACCCGAAAGCGCCGCAATCTCGTCCATGATCGCTGCTGTAGTCTCTTTACGCTGCTTACCGGTCATTCGCTCCCCCGTCTTCTCAAAGTACAAAGGTTTACCCACACGAACGGTAAAACGGTGGGGGTAAATTTTGTTGGAACCGGGCTTCTGCAGCTTGTCGGTACCAATCAAACCGATGGGAACAACCGGGGCTCCGGTCATGTGAGCCAGCCAAGCAACACCGATCTTGCCCTTATACAAGTAGCCATCACGAGAACGAGTACCTTCAGGGTAGATGCCAAATACGCGGTCCTCATTCAAAACCTCAAGAGCCTTTTCGAGGGCTTTGGTAGCTTCTTTACGGTCCGAACGGTTGACGGGAATGATGTCAATTGCCTCGAACATGGCTTTCATCGCTTTGCCCTTGTAACCTGGGCTATTGATATACTCGCTCTTTGCCAAGAAAGCTACGCGTCGGGGCATGAGAGCCGAAATAAAGATAGAATCCAGAAACGCCAAATGGTTAGATGCCACAATGACGGGCCCCTCAGCGGGGAAGTTCTCCAGACCCGTGATGCGGGCACGAAAAACAGTGCGGGAAAGGCCGCTCACGGTTTTCTGAATCATCTTGTAGTACTGCACAAATCTTCCTTTGAGGTGTTCAGGGATCGCTCTGCCGTACCCCTAGCATCGTGCCCAGGTAAGAGCATCTGTCTGCACTAACTTTAACAGGTAAATACTTACCAAGTGATGCTGGTCAGAGCAACTAATTAAAAAATCTTCGATAGCCTATTTTTAAACATTTCGCAAACTATAGAATTTCTAGAGCCCTCTTGAAGCTCCCGTGTTCGCCAGCCTCATAAAATGCTAAACGATCAAATTTAATAATCTGATTTTTTAGGTGGCAATCAAACTCTTCAAAGACAAGACTCGGGATTTCCTCTTCATATGTTCTGCCAACTGTAACGTGCGGCTGAAACTCGTCAAAAAGATATCGATATCCATATTTTAGATAGTATTTTTTTTGGTTGAAACTATAACCAGTAAAATCTTTTTTAGCAATCGATGATTTATCAATAAATCTCTCAAGCAAAACCAACGCTTCCTCTTGGAATTCATAGATATAGTCACCAAAAGTAAAATTCATGAATGCCCAGTAAGAGGGCTGATATTTCAGACCATCAGCACGCCCCAGAATATCATTTTGATTTATTTTCCCCAAAACCTCTTTTAGAGATGACAGCTTCTCAACAGTTAATGGTTCTTCAAAAAATGGGCACTGCAAAATACTCACATGAGGAAGATTACTCTCCTTGCCCAATTTTATTCCGTAGAAAGATTCTGGAACCAATTTATTTTGAAAATCTATTAAAGTATCGCATGAATTTTCATCTGGCACCAAGGCAAGACCAAACAACTTAGACATCAAAAATCACCTTTTTACCAATTCGATATGTTTCAAATAAAATATGCTCAACAATTTTTTCGCAATCAAAACTTTCTTGCTCATAATCGAGAAAGCATTGATTTTTCAATAAATTTGAAACTTCTTTAACAAATTCAGAATTTCGACCATTCCGTCCCATATTGGTGTTGAATTTTTCCACCAAATCATCTTTTCCAATGTTCAGAGAATCCACGAAAGATTCCGAGCAAATTAGATAATTTTTTGCAGACTCAATAAAATGATTCCTTTGATTTGGTATTAGTAAGTCGAAATTTGTTAGTTCCTTGTAACCGTCAAGTCGTGCAGCAACTCTTGCATTCTGACCGAACATAATTAATGCATCAGGGGCAATCTGGAAAATTCGAGAATCTGGATCGGACCAGTCGACAACATTTTTGTCGATTTCTTTTGAAAAATCACTGTCTGCATCGAGCCATCGAAGGAGATTTATATACCTATCGGTAGTTTTTCCGACTACAACCTTATAATCATGTATTAAGTTTTTTATCTCAGATGGCGTTTTACCCAAGAGAGGATGCCCCGGTCGTACAGTAACGGCAAAGTTCTCGCCTCCCATTGACGGTTCAAGTTCAGTCAAGATAGTTAAAGCAGAGTCTGGTTTATTCGATAAATATTTATCTACTGCATTTTTATTATATACAGCTAAATCAATACTTCCATTCTCCACTTTTTGGATGATTGAGTCTCCCCAAACAACATCAATTGATCGTGCCTTTACTTTTTCATTTTCAAGCATCTCATATATGCCGCATGAATACAGATAACCAGCTACGACAACCAACCGAGGACGAGCAATATTAACGGGCTTAATGTCATCTGAAAATATTTTTTCGCTTTCCTCACCTCGGAACGCACTTGTAGGAGGTAAAAATACTCTAGATTCCTCATCCCTGCGACGACGGTTTCCAATTTTAGCGATTTTAATTTGCATGGCTGACCTTTTTTATCTCTAAATCAATATCTTTTACTGCCTCTAAGCCTCCGCTGAGCGTCTTCTTCCAATGTTTCCCAATAGAGTCTACGAAGAAGAGCTCATACCGAACATCAGACTCATTACTAATTAATCCCGAAGGTGACCACGGGAATATATGTTGACCAGGAGGTATGATTCCACCATCAGTTGAATCTACCAATTCAAGTGTGTAAGCACCGTCAGCCGTCGGATATTTTATGAATAAGGCCCACTTCCAAATTGGGTTACTGGCGTTATTAATACTTATGATTTCCCATTCATTCGCACCTTCCGCTGCCTGAACCCAAACAGAAATATTGGTTCTCTCCTCGCTGTTTCTTTCACGACGGTCTTTGTACCAAAAGTACATAGCAGTACCCGCCGCAACCGCAGAAGCCAGCCCAGAAACCCAATCTGCAACAGACCCTATCTCCAATTTGTCCCCTTTGATAGTTGCGTACAGCACATATTTTACTGTATATTTAGCATCTCTTTGAGGAAGGCACCGGTGTGTGAGCTCTCTACCAAGGCAACATCTTCGGGGGTTCCCTCAGCGATGACGGTACCGCCACCAGAGCCACCCTCGGGGCCCATATCGATAATCCAGTCAGCACTCTTAATGACATCGAGGTTATGTTCAATCGTGATAACAGAGTTACCCTTTTCAACCAACCCCTGAATCACCATCAGTAGCTTGCGAATATCTTCAAAGTGCAAACCGGTAGTCGGTTCATCAAGTACGTAGATGGAACGCCCGTTGGAGCGTTTCTGCAGTTCAGAGGCGAGCTTGACGCGCTGAGCCTCGCCGCCCGACAGAGTAGTCGCAGGCTGACCCAAACGAATGTACCCCAAGCCCACATCAACCAAGGTATTGAGATGACGGGCGATAGGAGTGAACGCCGCAAAGAACTCAGCAGCCTCAGCCACGGGCATCTCCAAGACATCAGAGATACTCTTACCCTTGTACTTTACTTCCAGAGTCTCGCGGTTGTAGCGCTTGCCGTGGCAGGTTTCGCAGGGCACATAGACATCGGGCAAGAAGTTCATTTCAATCTTCAAGGTACCGTCACCGGCACACGCCTCGCAGCGTCCGCCCTTAACGTTGAAAGAAAAACGACCAGGCTGGTAACCGCGCACCTTTGCATCGTTGGTCTCAGCAAAGAGCTTGCGGATGTTATCAAACACGCCCGTGTAAGTTGCCGGGTTTGAACGCGGGGTGCGACCGATAGGCGACTGATCAACATGGATGATTTTATCCAGGTGATCCAGACCGTCGATGGACTTATGGCGACCCGGCACCTGCTTAGCACCGTTGAGTTTATTGGCTAGAGCGGTGTAGAGAATGTCATTAACCAAGGTCGACTTTCCCGAACCCGAAACACCGGTCACTGCGGTAAGCACGCCAAGCGGGAAAGTGACGTCCACATTTTTCAGGTTATTTTCGCGCGCCCCGCGCACGGTGAGGCGGCGCTTCTTATCAATGGGACGACGACTAGCAGGGGTCTCGATACTACGACGACCTGCCATGTAGTCACCGGTGATGGAGCGTTCGTTCTTTAGCAACTCCTTGAAGGTTCCTGAGTGAACTACCTCGCCGCCATGCTCACCTGCTCCGGGCCCCACGTCAACAATCCAGTCGGCTTCTTTCATGGTGTCTTCATCGTGCTCTACCACGATGAGGGTGTTGCCCATATCGCGCAGCTTAGTAAGAGTTTCGATCAGGCGGCGGTTATCGCGCTGATGAAGACCGATGGACGGCTCATCAAGGACGTAGAGCACACCCACCAAGCCTGAACCAATTTGGGTTGCCAGACGGATGCGCTGGGCTTCACCACCCGAAAGAGTACCGGCAGCACGCGCTAGGTTGAGATAGTCTAAGCCCACATCTAGCAAGAACTGCAAACGAGCATCAATCTCTCGCAGTACC
This sequence comes from Rothia sp. ZJ932, assembly GCF_016924835.1. Taxonomy (NCBI): domain Bacteria; kingdom Bacillati; phylum Actinomycetota; class Actinomycetes; order Micrococcales; family Micrococcaceae; genus Rothia; species Rothia sp. ZJ932. The sequence continues at coordinate 1,261,525 of NZ_CP070480.1, forward strand.
TGCTCGGCGATCTTCTTCTCGCGGGCACTCAGCTCTACGGTTCGTAAAAACTCCAGAGCTTCGCGCATGGGCATTTCGGTAACATCAGCAATAGATTTACCGTTAATCTTGACCGCCAAAATCACGGGGTTAAGACGCGCACCGTTACAGGCGGGGCAGGCGCTTTCGCGCATGTACTGCTGGTACTTATCTTTAGCCCAGTCAGATTCAGTTTCTTCGTGCTTACGCTTGATGTAGGCAACCACGCCCTCAAAACCTGAGGTGTAGCGGCGCTCACGACCAAAACGATTCTTATAAGCAACGGTGACCTTGTAGTCTTTACCGTTGAGGATAGCTTTTTGAGCTTTCTTAGGCAGGTCTTTCCACGGGGTGGTCAAGTCAAAGCCGAGCTCCTCTCCCAAACCCGCTAGAAGGCGCAGCCAGTACTCTGTGGTTGCTTTGCCCTGTGACCAGGGAGTGATGGCACCCTCTGCCAGCGACAGGTCAGTGTTGGGAATCAGTAGGTCTTGGTCGACCTCTAGGCGCGAGCCGATACCGTCACACTGGTTGCAGGCACCGAACGGTGAGTTGAAGGAGAAAGCACGCGGCTCAATCTCTTCAAGCTGAATGGGGTGATTATTGGGGCAGGCCAGGCTCTCGCTGAAGCTCTGACGGCGGTCTGCGGCGTCCTCATCGCGGTCTACGAAGTCGACCAGGACGCGTCCGTGGGCGAGGCTGAGAGCAGTCTCTACAGAATCGGTGAGGCGCTGGGTGATGCCCTCTTTAATCACCAGACGGTCGATTACTACCTCAATGGTGTGTTTGAACTGTTTTTCAAGTTTGGGCGGATCGTTAAGTTGGATCTGTTCACCGTCAACGATGGCGCGTGAGTAACCGGCGGTGGTCAGCTCTTTGAAGAGATCGACAAACTCACCCTTTCGAGCGGTCACCACGGGTGCCAAAATCTGCAGGCGGGTGCGCTCGGGCAGTTCCATAACTTGGTCAACGATTTGCTGCGGAGTTTGGCTAGAAATCAGCTCGCCACATTCGGGGCAGTGGGGGTGACCCACGCGTGCCCAGAGCAGACGCATGTAGTCGTAAATCTCGGTGATAGTACCTACGGTTGAGCGCGGGTTCTTCGAGGTAGATTTCTGGTCGATAGACACGGCAGGTGACAGACCCTCAATGAAATCAACGTCAGGCTTATCTACCTGCCCCAAGAACATGCGCGCGTATGAAGACAGCGACTCCACATAGCGGCGCTGCCCCTCAGCAAAGATAGTGTCAAAGGCAAGCGAGGATTTGCCCGAGCCCGAAAGGCCCGTAAAAACAACCATCGCATCGCGCGGAATCTCAAGATTGACGTTCTTCAGATTATTCTCGCGAGCGCCCTGCACCACGATGCGGGTGAGGTCATTAGGTTTGTGGGTGCTTGCCATGCGGCGCGTCCTCTCATTGCCTATTGGTTTCGAACATATATTCTATCAGCAGAGCGCAAGTGGTGAGCGGTTTATTTTCACGCTCACAGTGAAAGGGGGCATGGCGGTGGTGATGCGCGGTACGGTGGTTGCATGAGCACTTCACAGATGATTTATAACGGTGAACATTACACTATTCGTTCCATTTCGGTTTCTGAGATGGAGAACAATGTCTATCTGCTGACCGCTAAAGAGGACGGTTTGCAGGTTTTGATTGATGCGGCAGATGATGTGGACGCTATTGAGAAGTTCGCGGCGGACGCGCTGGCGCAGGACGTATCGGATGAGGGCGAGCCGGTGGGTGTTGTGGCTATTTTGACTACCCACGGGCATTGGGACCATATTCGCGCTCTGCCCGCTGCTGCGCGTCTCTTTGATGCCACCACTTACGCGGGCGAAGATGATATGGATGCAATTGCCGAGCAGGAGGGCTTCAACGTGGACATGCCGGTAGATAGTACGGTTGTTCACTTCGGAGACATCGCGCTGGAGGCAACCAACCTGGTGGGTCACACTCCCGGCTCCATCATGTACACGCTGACCGATGCTGAGGGCGAGCACCCGGCGTTCCTCTTCACCGGCGATTCCCTCTTCCCTGGCGGTGTAGGCAAGACCAATTCCCCCGAAGACTTCACCTCGCTCATTAGCGATGTGGAGCGAGAAATTTTCGGCAAGCACGCCGATGATGCCGTTGTTCTGCCCGGTCACGGCAAGTCCACCACGGTAGGTAACGAGCGTCCGCACTTGGACGAATGGAAAGAACGCGGCTGGTAAAGCCTCTAACGGAGAGACTCTGCGCGTGGGCGTTGACATAACGCCCACGCGTTGCTTTAAAGACACACGAGGCTGGAAGGACGCCAACGCCCAGTTTATGGACGCCGAGCCTTGCTAGAAGAGCCCCACCATCGTTCCATTCTCGTCAAAGCCGATGCGCTCTGCCGCCGGGTGCTTGGGTAGTCCGGGCATGGTGCGCATGGTGCCGCAGATAGCGTAGACGTAACCTGCGCCGGCTGCCAGGCGAACCTCACGCACGGGCAGGGTCCAGCCGGTCGGGGCGCCCTTGAGTGAAGCGTCCGCCGAAATGGAGAGATGGGTTTTAGCAATCACCACGGGAAGCTGCCCGTAGCCTAGCTCTTCATACAGCGCCAGCTGTTTGCGGGCGGTGGGCGTTACCTCGATACCGTCAGCGCCGTAAACGCCGATGGCGACCTTCTCTATCTTGGTCTCTAGTGAATCTTCATCGGCGTAAGTGTAGACCAGTTCGCTGGCATCATCGCATGCTTCAGCCACTGCGTCCGCCAACTCGGTAGTGCCTTTACCTCCCTCAGCCACACCGCGATGTACCGCAACGCGGGCACCCGCCTCACGCGCAATCTCAGCAATCGCCTCGTGCTCTGATGCAAAGTCGGTGGGGAAAGCATTGATAGCTACCACCGGTTGAACACCGAAGCTACGGACAATCTCAATGTGTTTGATGAGGTTGGACGCGCCAGCGCGTACGTCCTCAGGGCTTTCAGTCAGCATACCCTCGGGCAGGGGCTTACCGGGAACAATTTTGTACAGACCAGAGTGCGACTTCAGAGCGCGAACGGTGACAACCAGTACCGCAGCATCAGGCTGAAGACCGGAGACCCTGCACTTGACGTTGAAGAAACGCTCAGCACCCATATCTGCACCAAAACCCGCCTCGGTAATCACGTAGTCGGAATGTTCCAGACCCACATAATCAGCTACTACCGAAGAGTTGCCGGTGGCAATATTGCCAAAGGGCCCGGCGTGAATGAGGGCGGGGGTCTTCTCAAGTGTCTGCATGAGGTTGGGGTTGATAGCGTCCTGCAAAATCACCGCCATGGCACCGTCTGCCTTCAAATCTGCGGCGGTCACTGGCTGCCCCTCATAGGTAAAGCCAACGACGACGCGTGCCAGACGCTGCACCAAATCATCGAAGCTGGTGGCAAGGGAGAGAATCACCATGATTTCTGATGCCGAGGTGATATCAAAACCGCTCTCACGTACCACGCCGTCCATGCGCTCGCCCAGCCCAATTACCACGTTACGCAGGGCACGGTCATTCATGTCGATAACCCGTCGCCAGGTAATAGAGCGCGGGTCTAACCCCAGCTCGTTGCCCTGATGCAGGTGATTATCAATCATTGCCGCCAGCAGGTTATGGGCAGCCGTGACAGCGTGAAAGTCGCCGGTCAGGTGCAGATTGAGTTTGTCCATGGGGATAATCTGCGAGTACCCACCGCCAGCTGCACCGCCCTTGATACCAAAAGTGGGGCCCATCGAGGGCTGACGCAGGGTGAGCATGGCACGACGTCCAGTGGCAGCCATACCTTGTGCCAACGAGACGGAGGTTGCTGTCTTGCCTTCGCCCAGAGGGGTGGGGGTTACCGCGGTAACCACTACGTACTTTGCACCGCGGGCACGCGCGTTGGCGGCAGTGGTTGTTTCATCGAGTGCAACCTTGGCAACGTACTTACCATAGGGTTCAAGACGTTCGGAGTCGATGCCTGTTTCTTGAGCGATGTCGGTAATCGGATGCAGGGTTGCAGCCTGGGCGATTTCAAGGTCTGAGGGGAAAGGGGTGCTCACGGGGTAACCCTCCATTGGGTCTTGTTACAAGTTTTTTCTGCAACGCAGGTTTTTGTCGCAGCTCACTTATAGTCTAATCGAAAGTGAGCTACGACCCACCGAGTGGATAAAGTTCCCTCCTGCTAAAAACTGCCCGATTCCACAGCAACTAGAGTGCAGCAGATACTATGCCCTAGCAAAAATCTCAGCGGGGCTACCTTCGGCAATGAGCTCACCGTTTTCAAGGAGAACAGCACGGTCAGCGAGGGAGGCGATGCGCGCGTCATGGGAAATAATGATGACCGCTCGCCCCTGCATGACTGCTGCCAAAGACTCCCGCGCATCTGCCAGATCAAGTTGGGTGGTGGATTCATCGAGAATGACCAGGTGCGGGTTTGCCGCCACAATACGCGCCAGGGCAAGCTGCTGTACCTGGTCGCGGGTGAGTTCAAAACCGTTAGCACCAACCTCAGTTGCAAGCCCCTGTGGCACCTCATCAACCCAGTGGGCACCCACAGCGTGCAAGGCGGCAATCTGTTCCTCGGCGGTAACATCCGGTGCTGCGACGGTCATATTATCTGCAAGGGTGCCAGCAAACAGGTGGGCTTCTTGGGTACAGATGAGTAGACGCGGACGCGCGTCCGCCCCGTGGTCTGTGGGGTAAAGACCATTGCCCACCAGGTGACCGGCAACCGATATGGTGCCTGAATCTGCGGTCAACGAACCAGCGATAAGACGTGCCAGGGTGGTTTTGCCTGATCCTGAACGCCCCACCAGGGCGAGGCTTTCGCCGGGCTGAATCTCAAGATTAATACCTCTGATGACAGGCTTTTCGGGATTGTAGCCGTAAACCACCGACTGGCAGCTCACGATACTATTCTCCCCACGAGCACTGGCTACAGTATCAGCAACTGATTCTTGATGAACCAAAGACCTGCGGCTCTTTTGCTGCTGCGCCAGGTCGATAACGCCAAAGACCCTGCCCATCGTGACCGACATTTCGCGGAGCTTATCGAGCCAGTACGTGAAGATATCGGCGTTCACACGCATACCAAAGAGCATAATCGATGCGGTGGCGGCATCGCCCCAGCTCGCCCAGCCACGTTCAACGCAGTAGGCACCCCACCCCACCGAAAGCAGTAGGGGCATGTAGGCGTTGAAACCATCGATTGCCCAGTAGGTGGCGCGCAGCCCCACCATTCGCCGGGAGATTCTGAAAACGTCCTCGGTTCTGGCGCTTTGAACCTCTTGACGTGCCTGCACCACCCCGAGTTCACGAATGGTGCTCGCCCCGCGCATATTCTCATTTGCCACCACGGTGAATGCCGACATTGCTTCGGTGCGGTTGAGCGTTAACCTACCGATTTTGGGAAGGAAAATCGAGAGCATAATTGCCATGAGTACGAACATCGGCACGGTCACCAGCCCAATGTAGGGGTTTACCGCGAAGATAGTGGCTGCGGTGAGCAACATGTAGACGGTGATGTACATGCACTCGGGCAAACCTTGCGCCAGGGTTTGGCGAATTGAATCAACGTCATCGGTCAGGCGTGAGAGCAAGTCACCAGCACCCGCGTCCTCGACCGTTTGCGCGTCCAGGGTCAGAGCTGAGCCCACCATGTCAATGCCGAGATCGCGGTTAAGGCGAATACCAATTTTCTGCCCTTGGAAACTCCAGGCGCGGGTAAGTAGCGCACCAGCAACGACAGCGAGCGCGATAGCTGCGATAAAGCCCCAGGGAAATCCGGTGAGGTACCCGAGGGATGCCGCGTCAATGAGCCTGCCGATGATGACAGGAGTAGCAAGGGCGGTGAGTGAGCTCAGCACAAAGAGCACCAGCAGGGCAACAAATTGTCCGGGTGTTTTCAAGACGTTGCGCATGAGCATGCGCCAGGTGATTTTGGTGGGGGCAACAGGCAGTAAGTGTGACATGGTGTGACTCCCCTACTTACGAACGTGAACTGAGGCGCGCGGGGTCTGTTCGATTTTTTGAATGGAGCTGGTGATAGCGTCGCTATAGTCGCGGGCGGTTGCGTGGTCAGAAGCACAGCCGGTGATGCGCCGTTCGGTCTCCATGGTGGTGCTGATAATGTACACGGTGCGCAGATGGGTGAGTGGAAAGGCTGTGCCCGTTCGTTTCTCTAATTCGTCAAGAATGAATTTTTGGCTGGGCTCGTCCACGGAGTTGAGCGGTTCGGTGAGCACCAGAATCTGCGTGTTCTGGGCGAGAGCGCGAGCAAGGGCAAGTCGCTGACGCTGACCGCCTGAGAGATTAGCGCCCTCGGCGCTGATACGCGCTTGCAAGTATTCTTGCGGGTTGGTGCCACCCAGTCGGTGGGCGATTTCTTCGGAGTCGGTGAGTTTGAGTAGCTCAATCATGCCTTGGGTCTCTAACCCGGTGGTTCCCAGTTGCAGATGCTCAGCCAGGGTTCCGGCGAAAATCATGGGGTTGGGTTCTGAGAGCAGGATGCGCTCCCCCTGCCTCTGTTCTGATGGGGTACGCAGGGCGCGGGTGAGCGCCTCAGCGTAGTCTTGGGCAGTCATCCCAAAATCGCGGGGGTTGATGTACACAACCGGTGAGGTGGCAGTGGGAACCTCAACGCTGGCAGGCAGGGTGCTTGGCACTACGCGACGGGCGTCCGCAACATCGTGGGTGAGCTGATCGACCCTGCGCAGGGCAACGCGCGACTGACGCCAAGCAAACAGCAGCATCTCAACCGACCAGATAGGGCCTGTCATGATGTTAATCAAGCCTGCTACGGTCACAAGCTGACCTGCAGGAATATCGGTAATCCAGATGCCCGCTGGCGCGCTACCGCGCACGGCAAAAGCAATAGCAAGCAGGGTCACGGTGCCGACCAAAAAGTTACGCGCAGCATACGACCATGTTTGTACCTTTTCTAGCCGAAGCTGAGAGTCGTGCAACTCATGTGCGCTCGCTGAATATCGCCTCATCATACGTTCTTGGGCGCCCAACCCCAAGATAGTGCGAATGGATGAGGCGATATCGCCGGCTTTAGAGGTATTCACGCCCACTTTTTCGCGAAAAACCTCAGAGTGAGCTTCGAGAATCTTCGAAATACGGGTCAGCGCAAAGACGGTGAGAATCAGCCCCACCAGCACGATCACTGCCACCGGCGGGCTAATGATCCACAGCTGATAGGTACACATGATGGCGGTGCCAACTGCTGATGATGCCATTATGACAGGGTGCCACAGTGCCCCTAGAGTGCGTGAATCCTTATTCAAAAGAGCAATGAGGTTTCCTGTATCTTTGACCGGAGCCTGCGCTGCTAATCCAGAAATGTGCAATCGCCAGGCGCGCTCTAAAGCGGCGATCACCTTGAAGGTAGTGCCCCAAGTGAAGATCTCATTGAAGCAGAAGTAAAGCACAATCAGTACCAGCCACTTCATCAGTGACCACGCCTCATCAACCTGCCCAGCGATATGCAGATCAATAATGCGCCCCATGAGCACCGGCATATAAGCCACCGATAGCACCGAAATAAGATCGGTGATGAAGGGAATCAAGTACAGTGGACGCCACCGCCACCCCGGCGGCGCAACGCGAAACTTAACTGACGCGTCCGCGCTTTTAGCCGTCTCAGATGAGCTTGATGATGCCATGTGCTACTTCTAGCCCTTCCTGATGCCGCAAAAACGAACAAAAATTGCGCTGAATACGCACTTAGTATACAAGGTATCGATCGTTCCCTTTATTGCGCGGCATTGCGGTCACGCCTGATGCGTTCTTGTACCTCGGCGTTGGAACTAACGATAAATATTTTCTGTTTGGCAGAAAGCAGGGGGTGCTTTTTGATCCGTTTTTCAAGCAGAGAGTAAATAGCTGCCTCGTCTTCGGGTGATACATGGGTAAGGGGTTCGCTGAGAATCAACACATCGGTATCTTGAGCATAGGCGCGAGCAAGGTTCAGGCGCTGTGCCAGGCTCTCCTGTTCCCGCGCGTCTATCCCCTGCGTTTGAGATTCCTCTGCTTCACGTTCATCTAGGGCAACCAGCTGCCGTAACTCTGTTTTCTCGGCATCGTTCAGGGGCAGGGTGTCAATGAAATCTTCATCAGTGGACGCGGTGGCTTGCGCGTCAATCACCAGGATGCGAGTGCCCGGCTGATCCTGCTGGAGACTGTAAGCTAGCGCCTGCGCGTACTGGTCGGCTGTCAGCGATTCATCGGCAGGGTTCTGATAAACCACCCGGTGGTGGGTCTGAAAAGGGGTGATACGGGGGTATTCCATGGTTGTAGCTCCCTTTGTAACGGCGTGGAAAGTGTCGATTTCTTAGTTTAGAGCGAAATGAGCGGCTGATAGCGTCTCAGCGGTCAAAGGTTGAGGCATTGTGGGCGGTACAGTAGGTAACATCATGAATATTCTTGAGTACCTCTCACCCAAACTGGCAAAAAACGAAAACCACTATTTTCGCGGGGACTTCGCGTCGAACCCACTCAGTGGCGATGAAATCTACGAAAACTTTCTAGAGTGGATTGCCACTCGCGGCATGGAGCTCTACCCTGCCCAGGATGAAGCTGTACTCGAAATCGCCCAAGGTAATAACGTCATCCTGGCGACCCCCACCGGTTCGGGTAAATCCACCGTTGCTGTTGCGGCGCACTTCACCGGGTTAGCTACGGGCCAGCGCTCTTACTACACTGCCCCCATCAAGGCTCTGGTCTCTGAGAAGTTCTTTGATTTAGTGGCGATTTTTGGCGCGGAGAATGTTGGCATGGTTACCGGTGACTCCTCCATTAACGCCGATGCACCGATTATCTGTTGCACCGCCGAAATTCTGGCAAACGTGGTCTTGCGCGAAGGCAAAGACGCCGATGTGTGCCAGGTTGTCATGGACGAGTTCCACTTCTACTCAGACCCCCAGCGCGGTTGGGCGTGGCAAGCGCCACTGCTTGATTTGCCGCAGGCACAGTTTCTGCTGATGAGCGCGACCCTCGGTGATACCAGTCGTTTCGAACGTGAAATGACCGAGCTTACCGGACGCCCCACCGCCCTAGTTACCTCCACCACGCGCCCGATTCCCCTGCACTACTACTACTCCACCGACACCGTGCAAGAAACAGTCGAGGAGCTGGTCTCTACCCGGCAGACTCCTATTTACATTGTGCATTTCAGCCAGTTGCAGGCAATTGACGCCGCCACTGCCCTGCTCAGTATCTCTATTGCGTCCAAAGAAGATAAAGAGCGCATCAATGACTTGCTGGCAGATTTCAGATTCATGCCGGGCTTCGGCAAAACCCTACAACGCCTGGTCAAAAATGGTATTGGCGTCCACCATGCCGGTATGTTGCCCAAGTACCGCCGCTTGGTCGAGCAGCTGGCGCAGGCTGGGCTACTCAAGGTTATCTGCGGTACCGACACCCTGGGTGTAGGTATTAACGTGCCTATTCGCACCGTGCTCATTACCGCTTTATCTAAGTTTGACGGCAACCGTACCCGCCGCCTCAAAGCCCGCGAGTTCCACCAGATTGCAGGACGCGCCGGACGCGCCGGTTTCGATACCGCAGGCACGGTGGTGGTACAGGCACCCGAGCACGATATCGAAAATGCCCGCCTCGAAGAAAAGGCACGCACCAAATTCGCGGGCGATGAGAAGAAAATGGCGCAGTCTTTGCGCGGCAAGAAAAAGAAACCTCCCCAGGGCTTTGTGGCATGGAGCGAAAAAACCTTCGACCAGTTGGTAGAAGCCAGCCCCGAACCACTGACGTCATCTTTCAACGTTACCCACTCCATGTTGCTCAATATCTTGCAGCGCCAGGGCGACCCCTTTGAAGCTGCGCGACTGTTCTTGCAAAACAACCACGAGCCGCCAGCTAAACAGCGTCAGCTCGTGCGCAAAGCCCTCGGCATTTACCGGGAGCTGTTGGCAGCAGGGGTTATCGAACGCTTAGCCGAACCCGATGAGTTTGGGGCGCGCGTCCGCCTCACCGTTGATTTGCAGGAGAACTTCGCCCTCAATCAGCCACTCTCACCCTTTGCGATGGCATCACTCTCGCTGCTTGATCCCGAGTCACCCAGCTATGCACTCGATGCGGTATCTGTGATCGAGGCAACCCTTGAAAAACCACGCCAGGTGCTCATGATGCAAGAGAAGAAAGCTAAGTCTGAAGCTCTTGCAGAAATGAAGGCTGAAGGCATGGAGTACAACGAGCGTATGAACGAGCTCGACAACATCACCTACGCCAAGCCCCTTGAAGACCTGCTGGAACAGGCATTTGAAACGTATTCATCGTCTGCGGCATGGGTGCGCGAGTTCGAGCTCTCCCCCAAGTCGGTGGTGCGCGATATGTACGAACGCGCCATGGGCTTCGGTGAATACGTGCAGTATTATTCACTGGATCGCTCCGAGGGTATCTTGCTGCGTTATCTCTCTGATGCGTACAAGGCACTGCGTCAGACCGTGCCTCTCTCAGCTCTCACCGATGAGCTGACCGATATCATCGAGTGGCTGGGCGAAATTATTCGCCAGACCGACTCCTCACTGGTTGATGAGTGGGAGGCGCTGGCATCGGGCAAGAATTACCAGCCCAAGGAAGAAACCTTGGAGGAGCTGGTTGCTGAAAAGGCACCGTCCGTTCTTGATAATTCCCGCGCTTTCAAGGTGATGGTACGCAACGCCATGTTCCGCCGCGTGGAACTGTTCGCTGATGAGCGCGATAAGGTTCTGGGCGAGATGGACGCCGAATCAGGCTGGGATGCTGACCGCTGGGCAGATGCTATGGACGATTACTTCGACGAGTACGATGACGTATTCTTGGACGCGGACGCGCGCAGCCCGCGCCTACTCACCATCGACGATAAGGTCAGCGAGCACCCCGGCATCTGGAAGGTACGCCAGGTTATCTCAGACCCCGAGGACAACCACGACTGGGCAATCACCGCCGACATCGACCTGGACGCCTCCGAGAAGGCTGGTTCGCCGGTGGTGAAGGTCGTGAGTGTGGGTAGCTAACTTTTTCTAAACCCCGCGAGAGGACGGATGTACATCATTTCCCCGCCGAAATTTGATGCGCATCTGCACTCTCGCGCTTGGTGCAAATTTTTAGCGGACGTTGAGCGCAATCAGCGCACAACATCCAGCCCATATAAGCGATGCGAAAGTTCCGACAATAAATTTTTCGGCTGCTAGGTGTCCAGATTTTATGTCAGGGTACCGAGCTAAACCTTTAATGGCTACGATGACTGCTAATAGGCTTGTTTGGCTGGTGACAAGAGCCATAACAACAGCTAAACGTTCGAAAATTCCAATCAGCCTACCGCCGCCGTCCGCTTCACGATGAGGTTGAGGTTGAGGTTTTATAAAATCAGCTGTGAGCTGTAAAAACCCTACACGTCCCACCACCCGTTCTTCACCACCGGGGCTCTCTGCAGCAGTTGCCTTCAGCACCCCACATAGTGGGCAGCCGGGACTGAACCGCCCAGCGCGCCCACTATAACAGCCAAAGTTCTAGCTGCCCCTAGCTCCACTTCATTCAAAGACGGTACTAAAGCTGAGAAAAACAGGGTTACTAGCAGAAGCACAATCATTATCCAGCTCTTAAACCCGTTGATATTATTCGAACGGTTCCACAGCAGCGAAAGACCAAGAGTAGCGCCAATGAAACCATCAGTACTATATACATCTACTGATCTTCCTCTAAAAGCCCCGCAAGTTCTTTAATGATTCTGCGGCTTTCTTGCCATTTACCCTGCTTGAGTAATCTACTGACAGCAGACTGGTAAGTGCCGAGCTGCTCAGCGATAGCGGTTTGGGTTATACCCTCCTCATAGAGTTCGCCCACCTCTTGCCGGGAGTCGCTACGCTCTTCTTCTAAACCAAGAACAAGTTGCAGGCTTGCTTCAATCAGCCCCGCGTATTTACCGTCACTCTCATAAGCAACATGCCCCGAAGATTTCTTGGCACGCTCAACCGCTTCCCTAGCGTTAATATAAGCCTCGCCCTTGCCTTCGCGGGCGTTCTTGGACGTAGGTTCATCAATTGCGCCTTTGCCGATACCGATGTGCCAAAATCCCTGTCGACTCAACAAAAGAGAGGTTGCTAAGAGCGCTTGAACATCATCGAAGACTGCCTGAGCTTCATCACCCGCAGTGCGCTGAAATGGCAACAGTGGCTTTCCAGTCTCAGATTTTCCTTCCCCCAGCTCTAGCAATAGGGGTATGGCGTTGGGGTTGTTTGATGAGTTTCTTTGGTCCACTGTCATAACAAACAACTGATGCAGAACTGCCCTCTCGCGATTAAATAATCAGCACCCCGCCCAACACACAGGCGGTAGAGTGGTTTCTAACACTTTCATCTGTTAGGAGCCCCCATGACTGCCCCTCACCTTGCTGGCGCTACCCTGCCCGCCCCCGCGCACTTGCCCGGCGCGTCCTACACTCTTGTCGGCTACGAAGTCACCGATCACTGGTTCACCGTGCCGCTGACCCACGGGCTGATTTTTGGTAAAGATAAGGACGCGGCAACCGAGCATCCGCTGGCGCACGAAACTATCACGGTGTTCGCCCGCGAAATCGTCAATACTGACAAAACCCTAGCACTACCGCCAGAAAAACGCCCCTACATGGTCTATCTACAGGGTGGACCGGGTTTTGGAAGCCCGCAACCGCTCAATGACGGCGGCTGGGTAGGTGAGCTGAGCAAAACCCACCGCCTGGTGCTGCTTGACCAGCGTGGCACCGGCAACTCAAGCCCGTTGAGCGTTAAAACCCTTACCGGTCGAGGAGACACTCAGGCACAGGCACTGTATGCCGAGCTTTTCCGCGCCGATTCGATTATTGCCGATGCTGAGGTCGTCCGGGACTTTCTGCTCAAAGATCGCAGCGATCAGCGATGGTCCACGATGGGGCAGTCCTTCGGTGGCTTTTTGACACTCAGCTATCTCAGTTTCGCACCGGAATCCCTCAAAGACTGCCGTATGACCGCGGGTCTTGCACCCATCCGCACTCACGTTGATGACGTGTATCGCCACACATACGCACGCATGGCTGAGCGCAATAAAGAATTTTTTGAGTGGTACCCGCAGGATGCTGAACTTGCCACCCGCATTGCCGATCACCTGCGCAAGCACACGGAAATTCTGCCCACCGGTGAACAACTGACCCCGCATCGTTTTCAGATGTTTGGTCGTTACCTGGGCGGTAACTCCCGTGTACACGGGTTGCACTATGCGCTACAGTCAGCTTTCGCGGAAGGTGATGACCACCTTTCCGAGCAGTTTCTGCGAGCAGCCGGCGACATCACGAGTTTCTACGCCCAGCCGGTCTACGCCCTGTTGCACGAGGCTATCTACGCTGATGGGCAGGATTCCCCTTCCCCAGCACCGACCAACTGGTCAGCGGCACGGGTTGCCAGCGAGTTACTCGAATTTGCCCCTGACGCCCAGCAATTACTCTTCACCGGTGAACATATTTTCCCCTGGTATTTCGATGAAGACCCTGCGCTGACTCCCCTGCACGATCTTGCCCACCTTTTAGCGGGCAAGGACGACTGGGGCAGGTTGTACGATCACGCCCAGCTGGCTGAAAACCAGGTGCCACTGGTAGCTGCCGCCTATGAACCGGATGTCTACGTCGACTATCAGCATTCCCTCAAAACCGCTGATTTTGTAGGCAATACACAGGTGTGGAGTTCTCCCACCCACCACCACGACGGTCTATCAGCTGATGGTGTGATGATTCTCCGCAGGCTAGAGAACCTCTTAGCTAACCTTTCCTAGATTCATCGAGTAACATAGGGACATCTAGTCACCGGCTATCTTCAGAGGGAAGGTTGATAGCCGGTGTTGTTCTTACCATGTCAGGGGAAAATATGGTGACCCGTTCGCAGTTTTTAGGGGGCGGTGCTTTAGCTATGCTGGCAACCGCTTTGAGCGCCTGCAGTGCTGAGGGCTCTGAACCTCATGCCTCTGAGCAGACGGGGCAGGGCGCGTCCGCCCCCTCACCCCTTCAGGAAATTGCCTCGCGCCTACTCATGGCAACCGAGCACGGTGTGGTCGCTGACGCGGTGACGCCCATCAACACCAGGGTCAATGAGCTGATCGGTCAGCTGACAGCAGCCGGTGGCGGCACTCTCATTTTCCCGCCAGGTATTTATGCTGTTGATGCCAGCGGCATTGAACTGGGTAATCAGGTCACCATCATGGGCATGGGCGAGGCAACCCAATTTCTACCCGTGGGTGACTGGCATGAACCGGCGGGTGTCTTCCGCATTGGTTCGCCCACCTCAGCCAACGCTGAGCCTGTCTACCGCACAGGTCTGTTTGACCTCAGTATCAAGGGCGGCGCTGACCCCAACGAACACATCGAACCGCGCGCCAACGTCATTGGCATCTACTACAACACCTACAACGGAGAAAGCCCGCTTGACCCCGATGCAGCCCACCGCATCGCAGGGCTTACGCTCTGGGACCTCGACACGGGCATAGTGCTCAAGGGCAAAGATGACCAGGGCATGACGGTAGAGCGCGTGCGCGGACGCCGTTTTCTCAACGCAGCCCTCATGGTCGGTGAAGAGGGCGTAACCGGTGGAGCTGACAACATGTTCTCCATGATTGACCTCTCCTCAGCCAACCGCGGCATGGGCCAACGAGCGACGGTGGAGGTTTACGCGTCCAACACTTCTTGGTCGCAGGTGAAGGTCTGGTACTCTAAACGCCCCGTTGAGCTTGAGGGTGATTCCCCCAGCGGTGCAGGCTTCTTCGTTAAAGGCACCCGCAACACTTTTAGCCAGTGCGACGCTCAAGATAACGGCGGGCACGGTTTCGTCATTAAGTGGGGCAATAACAGTTTCACGAACTGCGTGGCTGATTCTAATGGCTGGGCTGAGAATCTCTCTGGCAGTGCTAAAGCCGGTGAGGCGCACGGCTTCCACGTTTCTCAGGACGCGCCGGGTACCCAACTTATTGGGTGTATGGCTTTTGATCGTCTGCCCGATTCTCCCGGTCAAGGTACGGGTTTCTGGGTACACGAGAAAAATACCAGTACCGTGCTCATCGGCAATGCCTACAACAACGTGGGTGAAAATGTGGTGGCGCGCGGGTTGCCGCGTGAGCACCTGCTGACTGTCAGCGGTAAGCAGAAATAAAAAATGAAAACAAAAAAGATCCGCCCCTCTCTCGCAGAGAAAGGGGCGGATTTTTTATCGCTGTTTACGCACGCCTGCTAGGGCAACTGCCAACACCGAAATGAGAATCAAAGCCGAAGCGGGGGCTGCGGTAACCCAGGGTGCTCGCTCCACGTAGTCGATACCTTCTGACAGTAGCAAGCCCCATTCAGGTCGGGGCGGACGCGCGCCGAGACCCAGAAAGCCGAGGGCAGCAAGCGAGAGGGCAACGCCGGGCAGTCGCAGCATCCCGTGACGCAGCAGCGGACCAATCATCGCCGGAACAATGTGAAAGAGCCAGATCTCAAAGGGTTTAGCACCAACCAGGGGTAGCCACCGAATATGCGCGGATGCTTTGGCTTCTTCGATCAGAGAGGCAGCGTGGCTGGCTAGGGGTGGCCAGGTCACCCACAGCACAGCCACGGTTGCACCGTAGATGGAAGGACCAGTCAGCGCCGCAATAATAACGCCGGCAAGAATAGGCGGGGTGGCGTTAGCGATTTCAATGGGTCCGCGTACAGCTTCACCCAAGAAGGAAAGCAACGTGCCGATAATAATCGCCAGCAGAACGATAACAAAAGCCGGAATGAGTGTTTCGAGGGCGCCGTTAGCAACACGAGCCAACACATCGCGTCCGCTGGGATCAGCACCAAACGGCAGACCTAATGAGGGCACCTCAATACGCTCGTGACTACTGCTGTAAGCATCGCGGAACAAGCCGAAGAGCAGCATCAACACCAGCAAACCACCCGAGACGCAGGCGGTAATGATAGAGACCTTCGGGTTGTGTTTAGCTTCGGGAGGCGGTTGCAAAGAACCAGCTGGCAAACGTCCGCCCGAGAGCAACAAACGCGCACCCGATGTTGCAGCCCCCAAACCCACCGCAATCAAAGCAATAAGCAAAATACCTGCCTGCAGCGCAGGAATATCCTGGGACTTAGCAGCGCCCAAGAGATAGCGACCAATACCGGGAATAGCGAAAACCTGCTCCACAGCAACAGCGCCCCCCAGCAAACCGATGAAGACCAAGCCTACTTGGTCAATAATCGAGGTCAGTGCCCTGCGATAAACACCGCACAGAATTGTTCCCGGTCGAGCACCGGCAAGACGCCAGACCTGCACCCATCGCTCATCGGCGACACCTGAAATAGCATCTGCCATCAGACGACCCATGAGCCCCCCAGCGGGCAACCCCAAAGCTAAAGCAGGCAAGATGGCAGTATCAAGCCCCGTCCAACCGTAAGGTGGCAACCACTGTAGCTGAACGCCCACAATCACCAGCAGGGCGCTCGCTAGCAGAAACTCAGGCATCGCGGTTAAGGCAACGCCTACCGGGCCCGAACCCTTCTGCGGCTGGCCTTTGAGCACACGCAAGGACGCAGGAGTGATAAGGGCAATCAGGGTGCTAAAAGCAACGACCAGGGCAAAAACTGTCAGGGTCAAAGAAACACCCAGAGCACCAAAAGCACCGGGGCCAACCTCACTGCCACTCACCCACGAATGCCCCAAATTACCTTGGAACACCTCTTTCCACCAGGTCAAGCTAACAGCCAGTGGACCGCGGTCAAGTCCCAACTGTTCACGCACGGCAGCCAGCGCCTCGGGTGATGGCTCAAGCTCTGCATAGCGGGCGCGCAAAATAGCAGCTGCCGGGTCAATGCGGGACATCCAGGGTAGCGCACCAGCAACCAAGAGCAGCACTACACCGCAAACTAACCGTGAAGCTAAAGCGATGAGGGCGCTACGGGGTATCCATCGCTTTTTGCCGGTCGGCGCGAGCTGTGCCGCTAAGGACGTACGGGGTTCGGTGGGTGTGGCTGACAACCTTTTACCTTTTCGATAGGTGGTAGGCACTCATCATGAAATCTAGCCGAAAGCCTGCCCCGAGGTTCTTTCAGGGCAGGCAAAGGCGTGAGTGGTGGGCAAGAAGCGGTCTGTAAGACTACTTGTCAATGCGGGTATCTGCAGTGACCAGCATACGTTCACGGGGGTCACGAGCAGCAGCGCGAACACGTTCTGATTCACCCTGGAAGACGCGCTCGTGCAGAAGTGGAATAGCGGCGTCGGTAGAGAGAATTTTAGCTTCGGCAAGTGCAATTGCTTTCTGGCGCTCTTCACCGGGCTTGGTTTCGGTTGCCTTCTTAATAGCTGCATCTACACCTTCATCGCACAGCTGCGAGATGGAGAAGCCGCCCTCACAGCTGAAATCAGCGGCGAAGTAGGCTACGGGGTCACCGGAGTCAAGAACGGTTGCGCGAGAGAGAATGAAAGCGTCGAATTTACCTTCGAGCGCGTCCGCTTCGATGTACTGGTACTCACGGACGTCCTGCTCAACGACGAAGCCGGCAGCTTCAAGCTGCTGTTCAATCAGCACTGCAACCTCGGGCAGTTCGGTGCGGTCGGTGAAGGTGCCCAAGCTAATCTTGATGCCCTCACCCCGTGCCGGTTCGCTGCGTCCTTCAAGGATCTGCTTGTATTCATTGTTATCACGCTGACCTGCGGCGTAAGGCAATGCTGGGCCGAGCAGACCGGCAGCTTCGTCCGCGTGATCTTCATAGGCTGAAGCAATAATTTGGGCACGATTAATCGCCTCACGGGCAGCCGCACGAACAGCGGGATCAGCGAAAGGACCAGACTCAGTATTAAGGTAGAGAGTATTGGTGCGGGGCATCGGAACCTCAGTGAGACGCTCAGCATCAATTGATGCTGCCTGACCCACCGGAATTGATTCAACAATATCAGCGTCCCCAGTACGTAGAGCTGCCGCACGAGCGGTTCCATCGGGCACGAACTTCACATCGATACCGGTTGCCTGAGCCTTTTCGCCCCAGTAATCGTCAAAGCGATCCAGAGTTGCACCGCTGACGCCATCTACTGACTTAATGACGTAGGGGCCGGTGCCCGTGCCCACAGGATCAACAGTCTGGTCTTTATAGGCTGAGGGGGCAAGAATAGCCAGCTGGGGGCTAGAAAGACGGTTGGGCAACAAGGGGTCAGGTTCACCGGTCTTAATGTGAACGATGTACTCACCCTCAGCGGTCACAGTCATCTCAATACCATTGAGAATACGCGGGGTAGGGGTCGCATCAATAGCGCGCTGCAAAGAGTTCACAACCGCCTCAGCGTTGAGTTTCTCACCGTTGTGGAATTTTACGCCCTCGCGAATGGTGAAGTGCCAGTTCAAATCATCGGTCTGTTCCCATTCAGTTGCCAATGCACCCAACGCATTCGAGTTCTCATCAAGAGTCACCAAGGTTTCAGCCGTTGACCAACGAGAAAGCTTAAAAGCATCATCGCTCAAAGGGGTCAGACCAGAGCGAGGGGGCTGCATATGGGCAACAGAAATGCGCTCGCCGTTAGCGCCGCTTTTACTGCCGGTTTCGGTAGATGAGAAGCAACCGGTGAGACCGAATACACCTGCAAAAGCAAGCGCTGCCAAAGAGGTTGCGCGATTATTTCGCTGTTTCATGGGGTTGTGTCCTTATATCTATCAGAGGTATGAAGATGCCTATGCGTGCTGGTGTGCGCTGGTGAGAGTCAGAAGATGATCACACCGGGAGGCAAAGTAGGGGTCGTGGGTAACGACCAAGAGAGAGGTCTGGGCATCGTGGGTGAGCCGCAGAATCGAATCAATGACGGTGTGAGAGGTTGTCGTATCCAGAGCGCTGGTAGGTTCATCCGCCACTATCAGTACCGGTTCGGGCACCAGCGCACGGGCAATGGCGGCACGTTGCGCTTGCCCACCAGAAATCTGATGCGGACGCCGTTCCAGCAAAGACGCATCAAAGTTCGCCTGCTCCACTGCCTGGCTAATCAAGGCCTGTGCATCGGCATCAGGTCGAAGCCGCTGAGCGGCGTGTTCCAGTGAGCGTCTGATAGTCCAACGAGGCACAAACGACGCTTGGGCGTCCTGAGGCACGCTTTGCACCAGATGCCGCCGCCTACGCTCGGGTGAAGTGGACGTGTCTGCCCACAGGGAACCCTGCACCGAAACCGTGCCGGAATCCGGTTTTACCAGACCTAAAATAACGTTCGCCAAGGTTGATTTGCCAGCACCCGAACGACCGGTGACAGCTAGGCTTTCCCCCGGAGCAACTACCAAACTAGTGGGGGCAAGTGCGGTGAACTCGCTGCGTCCCTGGATCATGGTGACCGAAACGTCGGTCACTTCAAGAGTGTTCACGCTGCTATTCCCCCTGTTTCTGCAGTCATTGAGGTCATGACACCGCGATGAACTTCAATGCGCCGCCCGTCCACACGCTGCGCCACCTCGGGGTCATGGGTGGTCAACACCAGAGTCTGCTGCGAGGAAATAACCGACAGCAGAAGGTCGAGTGTCTGGTCGCGGGTCTCATGGTCAAGGGCGCTGGTGGGTTCATCGGCAACAATAAGTTGAGCATCAGCAAGCACTGCGAGAGCAATCGCCACGCGCTGCGCCTGCCCGCCCGAAATCTCAGCTGGGCGGCGGCGTCCTACATGGTGCGGGTCAAGCCCCACCGCACGCAGAGTTTCTTCAACCCGGTTTTTGGGCTGACCGGTAACCTGCTGTAGCTGTCGAGTGATTTTATTGAGCGGGTGCAGAGCCTCGATACCGCGCTGGGGAATAAAACCGCAGCAATTATAGGTTCGAGTGATAGCACCTGTGACGCCCAGTGCTGGGCTAGTGGTTCCTGCCAAGAGTGAGAGCATGAGAGATTTACCGCTACCGGAATCGCCCGTCAGCACTACTCGCTCCCCCGCATTAATAATTAGCGAGGGAACCTGCAACAGGGTCTTGCGCTCTTTATCGAGGGTCGTGACCGCAATATCAGCAAGTTTAACCAGCGACTGGTGAGAGGAAATATTCTGTTCGACCATGTAGAATCGCCCTCGTCCACCTCAAATAAACCGCTAATGATAATCATTCTAGATAGGGTGTTGTGAGAGCGCAAATTACCGGAGCCAGCACCCGCTTATCCCGCAAACCCCGCATACCCTTACTTCTGGGCGCCCAAACCGCCTTTAACCTCAGCTTTTACGCAGTGGTTCCTTTTATCGCCCTGGTGCTGGCACAAAAATTTGAGCTGAGTGCCACCGCAGTCGGTATGGTTCTCGGCATCCGAACCTTCGCCCAACAGGGCATGTTTCTTGTGGGCGGCGCCCTCGCAGATTACTTCGGTGGACGCCGAATATTTTTGGTCGGCATCACGGTGCGCGTTCTCGGTTTCACCGCGCTAGCTCTCGGCACCGCTGTAACAAGCACAATCCCAGGGGTAGCCCTCGCCATATTCGTAGCGGGCACTGTATTCACCGGCTTAGGTGGGGCGCTCTTCTCCCCCGCCCTTAATCTTTACATTGCCCAGGCAGACCAACAACGCGCCGCTGAGGGAACAACCGCCGTCAACGGGCGTACCACTCTTTTCGCCTGGCTTAACGTCACCGGCGAGATAGGAGCGGTGCTCGGTCCCTTACTCGGCTACTCACTGATTGATCACGGCTTCACCTTAGTCGCTGTGGTAGGCGCAGCAGTCTTTATCCTGCTGTGGGGCATCTTCTGGTTCTTACTCCCCGATACCCAACAGGACGCGTCCGGTGACGTGTCCATATCCACGGCAGGTTCAACACCAGGTGGGGTTCTCACGCAAAGCTCAATGATCTTTTCGCGCATACTCGCCGTGGTCAAAAACCGGGGTTTTACCCGTTTTGCAGCCCTGCATTCGGTCGACCTTTTCTGCTACAACCAGCTCTACTTTGCGCTACCGCTGATAGCCGCAGCTGTGCAAGATTCCCACAAAGTGTTAGCAGCAGCTTTTGCCGCAATATCTGTTGTGGTGCTGGTAGGTCAGGTGCCAATTTCTTATCTTTCGAGTAAGTTTAGTGTTGCCACCACGCTCAGGGTTGGTTACTGTATCAGCGCCTTGGGCCTGCTCATCCTCGGTGCGGCGCAGTGGAATACAGCTGATACTGCTCCGGTGTTCCTTGAGTCAATCGGCAGCCCAACGCTGATTATCACCGGTGCTCTGTTAATTGGAGCCGGGCACTTATTGGTTTCCCCGCAAGCACTGAGCCATGTTTCTATCCACACCCCAACCCACGCCAAAGCTGCCTACCTCGGTTTCATTGCCACCTGCGGCGGTATTGCCGTGCTACTGGGCAACTTCGTGGTGGGTAGTGTTCTGGATATCGTTGCAGATGCTTTTCCCGCAGCTCAGCCTCTGGTATGGGTTGCTGCTGCACTAGTCATCACGCTAGCAGCTAGCCTGCAGCGTCCGCTCAACCACCGAGATTTCGACCTTCAATAACCTGCATACCCCTTGAAAAGGACGCCATAAGAACTGCCCCGGCTCTCCTCAGGAGATGCCCCGGGGCAGTATCTTTTACCGCTTATGCGTTGCGGTGAGCGGCATGAGCGCCGCGAGCACGATCCACAAGATCGTGGTATTCGCTTTCTGATTCAATCAGCTCATCGCGGTACTTCTGAGGAATGCGCTTGGACTTTTCCAACTCATTGTTGAGCTTCATGGAAAGTTCGTGGCGCTGCGCCTCGGGAGCGTTATCGGGTAGGTTCAGGTACTCTTCTGAGTACTTCTGGACGCGCTGGATGGTTGCTAGTGCCTTACCCTTGGGCGAGTAAAGCGATGCGAGAACAGTAATCATGAGAACACCGATAATAACTGCCAGCGACAGTTCGATACCGACCTCTGCAACGTGTACGGGTTCTCCATTGTTAATGAAGGGCAGGGTGTTTTCGTGCAGTGCGTGCAGAATCAGCTTGACACCGATGAAGGCAAGGATGAGCGCCAGACCCCAGGAGAGGTAGATCAGGCGGTCAAGCAGACCGTCAATCAAGAAGTAGAGCTGACGCAGGCCCATGAGGGAGAATGCGGTAGCAGTGAAAACGATGTAGCTTTCCTGGGTCAAACCGAAGATTGCGGGAATTGAATCTAGTGCGAAGAGGACGTCGGTACCGCCGATTGCTACCATGACCAGCAGCATGGGGGTCATGACCTTCTTACCGTTTTCTACGGTGAAGAGCTTATCGCCATCGTAGTAGTCGGTGGTGTGGAACATCTTTTTGGCGAGGCGCACGATGAAGTTGTTGGCTTCATCCTCGCCCTCTTCAGAGTCGGTAACTTCACCCTTGAGCAGGTTTCCTGCGGTCAGTAGCAAGATGATACCGAAGATGTAGAAAACCCAGCTCCAGCGTTCAATGGCAGCAGCACCCAAGAAGATGAAGATGGAGCGGGCAATCATCGCGAAGATAATGCCGAAGAGCAGTACTTTCTGCTGGTCAGCGCGTGGCACCTTGAAGGACGCCATAATGATGAGGAAGACGAAGAGGTTATCAACGCTCAGGGCCTTTTCGGTGATGTAACCACCGTAGTACTCAGCACCGTAGCGTGGACCGTCGAAGAACCAAATCACTAGACCAAAGAGCAGGGCGATGCCGATGTAGATGGCAGACCATACCGCTGCTTCTTCAATGGTGGGTTCATGTGCTTTACGCACATGGAAGAAGAAGTCGTACGCGAGTAGACCAAGAATAAATACCAGGGTAAGAATCCACTGGAGCCCAGAAATTTCCATGGGAGCCTTTCTTGTGGGATTGATAGGACAATGACCACAAGTCTCTCCCACCTGCTTATAGCAGGTACCATTCCGGAGTGACTTCCTTGGCTCTCGTGATGACGAAATGGTGTTGGCGGGGTACTCCCTTGCTCGTGCAACTACTTTACAGCAAAAGAAGTTTCGCCTGTGCAAGAGGTAGGTGTGAGTATCTCCATAGACACGCGCGTCATGACGTGAGATGGCAAAGCGCCGCCCCGTAACTTCTCTCAAGTGCGCGGCGGCGCGTTCTCAATGCCAGTTGCAGGCTCTATTACAGGGGGTCTCTAGAAAGTTTGGAAGGATGCGGTTACTTCATCGGCTACCTGCTGGGCTCGTTCCGGAGTTGCAGCAGTGACCGTGACGATTGAGGTCGCGGTACTGCCTGTTACCGGAACAAAGACGAAGACACCGTGCAGTTCTTTACCGTTTTTGGATGTGGTGTAGGTAGTGTGCTGAACCTTGCCCACCGGTGAGTCTTTCTCCACGAAGCCTGTGAAGTTCGCGCCCGATGCTTGGGTGTGCTGTCGTGCCAGCTCCTCGCTCACTCCACCCGCCACGGTATAGTCAGGCACCTGAATATTCACGTTTACTGCCTAGTCACCAGCTACGGGGGCAACCGCTATAGCATCTAGCTCAGTGAAAAATGTTTGCAGTTTCTGTGCGTCGAGGTTCATCTCAGGTGGCAACTGGGCAACAATCTCTTGCACCTGATCAGGGGTCTGCTGGGCATGAAATTCAGCCCAGTCACCGGGCACAGCAAATGACACGGCATTCGCCTGTGACGCTACAACTTTATGCCCTTCGGGTATCACGGGGGAAGGAAGCGCTGGTTCAGGTGGTGCGGTTTCCTCGGGTGTAGGTTCAGGTGCCGGCCCTTCCGTCATTTCGGGAGTGGGCTCAACTGTAGGTTCAGGGGTGGGGGTTGAGCTGCTGGATGCAGCGGACGACGGCGCAACTACAGGTTCTTGCGGTGTGCTGCACCCTGCAACAAGACCTAAGACTAGGGCTAAACCTGTTAGGCTGATGGAATTTTTCTGTGTTTTGTTCATGGTTGACAAACCCTCACTTAAAACTATTGAGAATCTCAGATTACCGCGCGCCCGTGTCTAATTTGGAATTTTGTGGGGGCGAACAAGACGCCATTAAATAAATAAAGAAGCGAGATCCTGATAATGCTGTCGCTTCTCAATAATAATTAGGCGTTAGGACGATCTTTCTGAACGTTAGTGGATTCGGGGCACAAGTGTTCTCAACAGGCTTGTACTGCTGAATCTGAGGAGCAGCAGTCTCATGAGACTACTCAGGACGCGCTACCGGGTTCTCCTGCTGTGCCACAGGTGCCACGGGCTGAGCGTTCGGAGAGATATGAGCTGCCATAGGCTGCTGGTGCGTGAAAAGCTAATCAATTACACCATAACGAGTAAAGATTTCACGCTGTTTTCTGGCATTAATCTGATGCAAACGACCGTTGATGAAGAAGGCATCAATCAGTAGATACCAGGGGGCATCATCCAGTTGAACAAAGTCATGCAGATTGCATACTTGATATCACCTAGGTAATAACGGTATCCGCCCAAACCACCGGTGAAAAACCACAGACCCCAAGCAACTGTGGTGTTCTTTTTCTCGTTATCGTATGCCTTTTGCACAGCAACTAGCCGCGAAGCGTTATCAGTCGTGTGTTTTATCTTTCATCAAGTAAGACCGATGTGCAGGTTAGTCACCGGCACACAAAGCATTGCCCTAGCAAAGGTCCCCATATTTGATGACAGGGGCTCAGTCAAGGGTGGTGAAAATGCACGCTATATTAAGCGTGCCCTGCCGCCTGCATCTGCCGCAGTTCCTTTTTAAGATCCCCAATTTCGTCGCGCAAACGCCCGGCAAGTTCGAATTTGAGCTCTTCGGCTGCCTGCATCATCTGGGCATGCATGTTCTCAATGAGATCCATCAGCTCTTCGGCACCTTCAGATGCCAGCCCGTCGGCGCGAACTCTCTCGCCCCGCGCCAAGAGGGCATCTGCTTCGGGTGAGGACGCCTGCTGGTCCTTGGCTTTTTTCGCGGCGGTTTGAACGGGTGCGGTTTTCTTACCCGCGCCCTTGCGCATCTTCAGCAGCTCTTGGGTGTCTTCGTCCTCGCGCGCAAGCTGGTCAGTAATATCGGCAATCTTCTTGCGCAGTGGCTGCGGATCAACACCGTGTTTCTTGTTGTATGCCTGCTGAATCTCACGACGGCGGTTGGTCTCGTCAATAGCGGTCTGCATTGAATCGGTGATTTTGTCAGCGTACATGTGTACCTGACCTGAGACGTTTCGGGCAGCTCGACCGATGGTCTGAATCAATGACGTAGTGGAGCGCAAGAACCCCTGTTTGTCCGCGTCCAAAATAGCAACCAGCGAAACCTCAGGAAGATCAAGCCCCTCTCGTAGCAGGTTGATACCCACCAGCACGTCGAAGACGCCCAAACGCAGTTCGCGCAGCAGTTCAACGCGGCGCAGGGTATCAACATCCGAGTGCAGGTACTGAACTTTGATCCCGTGCTCAGTGAGGTAGTCAGTCAGATCCTCAGCCATGCGCTTAGTGAGGGTGGTGACCAGTACACGTTCATCGCGTTCGGTGCGGATGCGTACCTCATCCAGTAGGTCATCAATCTGACCGGTAGTGGGTTTAACGATGATCTCGGGGTCAATCAAACCGGTGGGGCGAATAATCTGCTCCACTACCCCATCAGCCTGCGAAAGCTCATACTTGCCAGGGGTTGCCGAGAGATAAACGGTCTGCCCAATGCGCTCTAAGAACTCGCCCCACTTCAGCGGGCGGTTATCCATCGCAGAAGGCAGGCGGAAGCCGTGTTCTACCAGGGTGCGCTTACGGCTCATATCGCCCTCGTACATGGCACCGATCTGCGGAATCGTTACATGGGATTCATCGACAATGAGCAAGAAATCATCGGGAAAGTAATCCAGCAAACAGTGCGGAGCGCTACCTGCTGCGCGTCCATCAATGTGCTGTGAATAGTTCTCAATGCCGTTGCAGTAGCCCATCTGCTCCATCATCTCCAGGTCATACTGGGTACGCATGCGCAGACGCTGGGCTTCAAGCAGCTTGTTCTGGGACTCTAGTTCTTTAAGTCGTTCCTGGGTTTCGTGTTCGATGGATGCAATGGCACGCTTCATGCGCTCGGCACCGGCAACGTAATGGGAGGCGGGAAAAACGTACATCTCGTTCTCTTCGCGAATGATGTTGCCTGTCAGCGGGTGAAGGGTGTAAATCGCTTCAATCTCATCGCCAAAGAACTCAATGCGGATCGCGTGTTCTTCGTACATGGGAATAATTTCTACGGTGTCCCCACGTACGCGGAAGGTTCCGCGGTGAAAGTCCATGTCGTTGCGTACATACTGCATCTGTACGAACTGACGCAGCAGGGCATCGCGGTCCATTTCCTGGCCGCGTTCGAGGGTTACCATCTGCTCAACGTACTCTTCAGGAGTACCCAAGCCGTAAATACACGAAACGGTAGCTACGACCACCACATCACGGCGGGTGAGCAGGGCGTTGGTTGCCGAGTGGCGCAGCCGTTCGACTTCCTCGTTAATCGAAGAATCCTTCTCGATGAAAGTATCGGTCTGCGGTACGTAAGCCTCGGGTTGGTAGTAGTCGTAGTAGGAGACGAAGTACTCTACCGCGTTATTGGGTAGAAGCTCCCGTAACTCGTTAGCAAGCTGCGCCGCTAGGGTTTTATTTTGCACCATCACCAGGGTGGGACGCTGCAGTTTTTCAATAAGCCATGCAGAGGTTGCTGATTTACCCGTACCTGTAGCACCCATGAGCACTACGTCTTTTTCGCCGTTCTGGATGCGCTCGGTCAGCTCCGCGATTGCCTGCGGCTGGTCACCTGCGGGCTGGTACTCAGAGATAACTTCAAAGGGGGCAACAACGCGTTTGATTTCTTTGGCAAGGCTCATGCTTTTAAGATTAGTCCCCGCGCCCTACCCGTGAAAGCACCTACGCTACTGGAAGAATTAGCGCACACGCATCCACCTGTGCCTATACCCGAATACACAAAAGGTCTCCCCGGTGCATCACCGGAGAGGGCATATATTTTAGGGTTTGGCTATTGACAATCCATACCCAGCATGTTCGGCAGTGCAGAAAGGAACTGTAAGGCGGTGAAGATGAACCATAGTAAGAACGTTAAACAGCACCGAGACCCAGGGCTACGACTGCAGGTAGGCAAGTATTTCGGGGGGGGTACCGGGAGTGAGTCTGGGTGCATCTTGGCAGCCAGGTCAGCGCCCACACCGCTCATGAGGAGGGTAACGACAAGGTACCCCGGCACCAGCAGTAGGGCTCCCCACCACTTGGGGCCTTTGTAAAGGTCAGTAGTCCACGAAGCAGTTGAATCTTTGAAGACGGTGCAGAAGGCCTATCAAAATCTTTTTCGTAAAAATAGGTATGTATCAAGTAGTTTTCACTAGCAAAACGGCAAACCCGCCCTTCGCCCACCTGAAACGGGGCGAGGAGCGGGTCTGCGCTGTATTTAATTTAGTTCCTCAGGAGCAGAGCAGGTCTTGAGTACCCTACTCCCTGCGGGAGGGGTTAGGCTCCTCGGCGTGAACCGGTGGGCTTACCCGTGTTGGGATCAATTTGCACAGCGTCCATTGAATCGGTGCTGATGAACTCGTGGGTGGCGAACTTGCCAGCAGGCGCTCCAGCAATCGTCTTCTCCTGAGCATCCTGAGCAATTTCGTCAGCGGTGACAATGCGAATCTGACCGGTATTAGGTACCAGGGATTCAAATTCTGGTTCAGTACCGACTTCGTACTCCGGACGCATCACAACATCTTCAACGGATGAGATATCTTCTTGAGCACGGCGATGGTATTCCTCAATGGGCAAGACGCGCTTCCACTGGCGGGTGCGCATCGGAGGCAACTCACCGGCGTCCTCACGAACGCCTCGCACAATCATCCACATCTGCAGGTAGCCCAGTGCCAACACGGGCAGACCAATCACGATAATAACGTTCTGCAGTGCTTTGAGCCCATTATCGCCAGCGGAGACCAAGATGATGGCACAGACCATGCCGATGGCAAGTGCCCAGAATACGCGCTGACGGCGGGGGGCTTCGTCCTCATGACCGTTGGACATTGAATCCATCACCAAGGCTGCGGAGTCAATGGAGGTAACGAAGAAAAGGGTAATAACAATCAGGGTAACAACCGCTACGATCTGGTAGGCAGGGAAGTGACCGAGGAACTCAAAGAGCGCGGCAGGAATATCGCCTTCCTCAACAACGCGCTGAATCAAAGTGCCATTCTCGTTGCGTTCAATGTTGAATGCCGAGAAACCGAAGACGCCAAGCCACAACATGGTGAATAATGAAGGACCAGAAATTGCAGCCACGATGAACTGGCGAATGGTGCGACCTTGTGAAATCTTAGCGATGAACAAGCCAACGAAGGGTGCCCAGGTGATAGTCCATGCCCAGTAAAAGACAGTCCATGAACCGATCCAGCCGGTATCATTGAGCGCATCGTTGAAGAACAGCATAACGGGCAGTTTCTGGAAGAAGTAACCCGCAGACTCGATGGTGCCGGTGATGATGTAGCGTGAAGCGCCAGCCATCAAGATGAAGAGCATCAGGGCGATTGCCAGCAGAATATTGACGTAAGAAATCATCTTCACGCCCTTGTCCATACCAGCAACAACGGAGGCAACACCGGTAGCGGTGATGACAGCAATGATGATTGCCTGAACCCAGCCTTCCACCGGCACACCGTACATGATGTTCATGCCCGAGTTGATCTGCAGGGCACCCATACCGACCGAAACGGCGATACCGAAAACGGTTGAGATAATAGCAATGGAGTCAATGGCTTTACCGATTGGGCCGTGAATGCCATCACCCAGAAGGGGCTGGAATACAGAAGAAACGCGCGGGGGTAGCTTGCGCTTGTAGGTAAAGTAACCAAAAGCTAGACCGGGAACCACAAGAATAATCCACACGCCCAAACCAATGTGCAGGTTTGAAATAGCAAGCGAATCAAGAATTGCCTCGTTACTCAGAGGCTCAACGCCCTCATAGGGCGGGTTAGCGTAGTGGCTGATAGGTTCAGCGGCACCCCAGAAGAGCAGCACCGCACCCACACCGGCAGCAAACATCATGCCAAACCAAGCAAGACCTGAATATTCGGGGTCTGCATCATCATCGCCCAACTTGATACGACCAAAACGGCTGACCGCCATGTAGACCAAGAAAATAGCGAAGATGGCAACGCCCAAAACGTAGAACCAACCCAGGTACTCAATGATGAAAGACGACATGATGCCGAAACTATCGCCCACCTCGGTGGGGAACGCCGCCATCGCGAGGGTAAAAATTAGAACGAATCCGGCTGAAAGAAAGAAAATAGCGGGACTGGTTCGCAGCCCCAAACGATCGTGTATCTTGTGAATCACGGTGTTATCCCTGTGGCACGTGTGTGACCCGCACCGGCATGACCACGGTGGCGCAGGCTCACCCCATCTTATTAAAGGTGACGTGCCATCATAGTCAAATTCCCTAGCTGATATCCAGCGCTTCACAAGCCTTAGGGCACTCTTATGACCCAGCTGTCTTCAACTCTTGAATTTTTAGCCAGATTTGTTCAACCTGCCCGCGAGTTTGCTCAACGTTACCGCTGTTATCAAGCACCCAGGTAGCTATCGCCCGACGCTGACTATCGCTTGCCTGGGCGTTCATGCGTACACGCGCATCAGCCTCGCTCATACCGCGTATACCCACTAGGCGCTGCACACGCACCTCGGGGTCTGCCTCAACGACAATAACCGCGTCAAAACGATCAGCCTGACCGGTTTCGGTGAGCAGTGGTATGTCTTCCACGATAATGCCGCTAAAGTCCGGGGTTTGTTGAGCGTAATCTGCGATGCGGGCTGATTCCTCACGCACTGCCGGGTGTACTATGGCGTTGAGCTTTTCACGAGCCGTCGCGTCCTTGAAAATAATCTCAGCCAAGGCTGCCCTGTTCAGGCTACCATCGGGGTGAAGAATGGAGTTACCGAAGGTTTCTGCTGTTTGGGTAAGGACGCGATGCCCCGGCTGCATCAGCTGACGAGAGATAGCATCAGCGTCGATAACCGTGGCCCCCTGTTCCTCTAGTATCTTCGCTACTGTTGATTTACCCGAACCAATTCCACCGGTAAGCCCTAGCCGCACGCTTTTCTCCTTTGAGCCGTGTACTCGTATTCCCCCATTCTGCCACGCTCCTCCGTAGCTAACGCGCTGGGGCGTAGAATGAGAATCAATATGACTGAAGAAACTCGCGCCACTCGCTACACCGTTATTTCCCACCGTGAACCAGTTGAATCTCTACTTGAGATTAAAAGAAGCGAGTTCATTGGGCACGTCAAACGCGTAGAATCCGAGGCAGAAGCCCGCCAATACATTGAATCTCTACGTAAGGTTTACCATAATGCACGGCACGTATGCTCGGCTTTTGTTATCGGAGCCGATCGGGAGATTCAACGTTCATCTGACGACGGCGAGCCAGCTGGTACAGCGGGCATCCCCATGCTTCAAGCCCTGTTGTCGCGCCGCACCCACCACTCAGAGGGCACCGAGGCAACTGATCTCTCTGATATCTGTGCCGTGGTGGTGCGTTACTTTGGGGGCATCAAACTGGGCGCTGGCGGGTTAGTACGTGCCTATACGGACGCGGTAGTTCAGGTTCTCGACGAGGCTCCCCTGGTGACCCGCCAGCGACTGCGTCTGGGTGAGATCATTATCAGCCACGCTGATGCAGGGCGCTTCGAGAACGACTTACGCTCCCACGGTTTTACCGTCATAGGTACCGACTATCTTTCAGCCCACGCCGTTGTTCGCATCGGTGTTGCTGATGAAGATCAGAACAAAGAGAAAGCAAACGAACAGGTAGCTGCGCTCTCTGCCGGTTCAGCAACCGTCACTTGGACAACCACCGAGTGGGTGTAGTTCTCTCCCTGGTAACATCTCGATGTTCCGGGGATCAGGCTGATGCCTGGCCCAGATACAACAAAAGATCCCACCTTCTTAGGTGGGATCTTTTGTGAGCTAGAAGCTAGGCTTTCATCCTATAAGGGATTAGTTGCCGGTCAGCTTCTTACGCAGTTCAGCAAGTGCCTCGTCTGATGCAAGGGTACCTGACTCAGCAGCCTTGTCGTCTGATGAGTATGAGGTGGGTGCTGCTTCTGCGGGTGCTGAAGATGATGAGGATGCGGGCGCTGCAGCAGCTGCTTCTGCGTCTGCTTCAATTGCCTTAGCAACCTGTACCTTGTGAGCTTCCCAGCGAGCCTGAGCGTCAGCGTACTGCTGCTCCCATGCTGCACGCTGGGTTTCGAAACCTTCGAGCCATTCGTTGGTCTCGGGGTCGAAGCCCTCGGGGTACTTGTAGTTGCCCTCTTCGTCGTATTCTGCTGCCATGCCGTACAGAGCGGGATCAAATTCGGTTGACTCGGGGTCAACGCCTTCGTTTGCCTGCTTGAGTGACAGTGAGATGCGGCGGCGATCGAGATCGATGTCGATAACCTTGACGAACAGTTCGTCGTTCACTGAAACAACCTGCTCAGCCAGATCTACGTGGCGAACAGCAAGTTCTGAGATGTGAACGAGGCCTTCGATGCCGTCTTCAACGCGTACGAATGCGCCGAAGGGAACAAGCTTGGTAACCTTACCGGGCACGACCTGACCGAGAGCGTGGGTGCGCGCGAAGGTCTGCCAAGGATCTTCCTGGGTTGCCTTGAGTGACAGTGAAACGCGTTCGCGATCCAGGTCAACTTCAAGAACCTCTACGGTTACTTCCTGACCTACTTCAACAACCTCTGAGGGGTGGTCGATGTGCTTCCATGACAGTTCTGATACGTGTACCAGACCGTCTACGCCGCCAAGGTCCACGAATGCACCGAAGTTGACGATTGAGGAAACAACGCCTGAGCGAACCTGACCCTTTTCGAGCTGGTTGAGGAAGGTTGAGCGAACCTCTGACTGGGTCTGCTCGAGCCATGCACGGCGTGACAGAACAACGTTGTTGCGGTTCTTGTCGAGCTCGATAATCTTCGCTTCGATTTCCTGACCGATGTAGGGTGCCAAGTCACGAACGCGACGCATTTCAACGAGTGAAGCGGGGAGGAAGCCGCGCAGACCGATGTCGAGGATAAGACCACCCTTGACAACTTCGATGACGGTACCGGTAACAACACCGTCGTTTTCCTTGATCTGCTCGATGTCGCCCCAGGCGCGTTCGTACTGTGCGCGCTTCTTGGAGAGAATCAGGCGACCTTCTTTGTCTTCTTTGGTGAGGACAAGAGCTTCAACTTCGTCACCAACGGAAACAACTTCGCCGGGATCTACGTCGTGCTTGATGGAAAGTTCACGTGAGGGAATAACGCCTTCGGTCTTGTAACCGATGTCGAGAAGAACCTCATCGTGGTCTACCTTGACAACTTCACCTGAGACGAGATCGCCGTCGTTGAAGTACTTGATGGTTGCATCGACTGCTGCGAGGAAGTCTTCTTCAGTTCCGATGTCGTTGATTGCAACCTGAGGAGTGTTGGTGCTCAATGTAAAGGGCTCCAATATGGATAGATATGGTTAGTCAGTACAGTCGGCTTATTGCACAGGCGGACGCGGAAATCTTGGGTTTGAAAGCTCAAGACGCGTTCGCGAGGCGATAAAGGGCGAGTGGTTCACTCTGTACCGAGGTTTATTCGGACAATTGCGCGCGTTAATAACACGCACTTTTCAATAGTAGGGGTGCGCGTTAGTTTTAATCAATGTTTTGGGGCGTGTTGCTGTGTGAGTTTGGTGCGAAACACACTGGCAGAGCGAGAATAGACGGCAATCCGCGCGTCCGGGTGTGTCGCACCACCCTCTAGCTAAGATCTGCGGGGGTGATGAACATTGACTGCCAACCAGTGAGCGGTTCTTTGGGAATGATTTCTTCTTCGGTGTGGCTACCGTAGATTTCGAACCCGCGGCGCTGATAGTTGGCGAGCGCATGAGCGCCATCTAAGGTGCAGGTGTGTACCCACACGCGTTTGACCGGTGGCAGGGGGTGGCGAGTGTGCAGGTCCCAGGCTCTGTTCACCATCGCGGTGAGCAGGGCGCGTCCGAGTCCTTGCCCGTGAGTGTTTTCCAGCAGACCGAAGTAGAGAATCTCGGTTTCGGTGTGTGCTTGCCTGTTGGAGGTTTCAACGTGAGCGGCAAGTTGGCAATAGCCGGAGGGTGTTCCGTTGACGGTCAGTAGCCAGATTTCGGCGCCTGCTTCAGCTAGTTCGTCTGCCCATTGTTGAAAGCTCCAAGTGAGGCGTTCGTACCAGCGCCAGGGCCCGCCCACCGCGGAGTAGAGCCAGCGGGCGAGTTCTGGGGTGGGGTGCTCGACCCGTTCCAAGCGCGCATTTTCGGGCAGAACAGCCTCCCCCTTATCGGCAGGTGCTTGAAGCATCTGCAGATAGGTAATGGTTACATCTTGCGCGCGGGTTTCTATCTGAGTTTTATCTGCCATTTAGTGACCAGCCTGGTGCCAGGATGCGCCGGTGCCGGCTTGTACATCAAGGGGTACAAGCAGTTCGATAGCACCGCTCATCTCTTCTTCAAGCAGACGAGCTGCCTGTTCTTCTTCACCGGGGGCGACTTCGAGAATCAGTTCGTCGTGAACCTGTAGCAGCATGCGGGTTTGCAGCTTTTCAAGACGCAGGCGCTCATGCACGTTAAGCATGGCGACCTTCATAATATCTGCCGCTGTTCCCTGAATGGGAGCGTTGAGCGCTGCGCGTTCGGCGGCTTCGCGACGCTGACGGTTAGAAGTGCCAAGATCAGTCAGGACGCGGCGGCGGCCAAACATGGTCTCTGTGTAACCGGACTTGTTGGCGTCTTTCACAGTGTTACGCAAGAAACGCCCTACCTTGCCAAAACGCTGGAAATAGTTGACCGTGAGCTTTGATGCTTCTTCAACACTGACGCCCAGCTGCTTAGAGAGACCAAACTTAGTCAGACCGTAGGCAAGACCGTACGACATTGCCTTGACCTTCGCGCGCATTTCCGAGGTTACCTCTTCGGGTTCTACGCCGAAGACCTGGGAGCCAACAAAGCGGTGGAGGTCTTCACCATCACGGTAGGCCTGCACTAATTTTTCGTCGCCTGAGAGGTGCACCATGATGCGCATTTCAATCTGTGAGTAGTCGGCAGTTAGTAGGGTGCTGTAGTTAATACCGTCCACCGCTGCGGGATCGACTACGAAAACGTCACGAATCTTACGCCCCTCTTCGGTGCGAATCGGGATGTTCTGCAGGTTGGGCTCAATGGATGAAAGACGACCGGTGGTGGTGGCATTTTGCTGGAAGGTGGTGTGTACGCGTCCGTCTGCTGCCACAGCTTTACCCAGTCCCTCAACGGTCTGCTTGAGTTTGGTGTAATCACGGTAGGTGCCCAGTGCCTGCAAGAAATGAGCACCATCTGAATCGGGGCTGATATTCAACAGCAAATCAGCCATCGACTCAGCATCTGTGGAGTAGCCGCTCTTGAGCTTACGAGTCTTGGGTAAATCGAGCTCTTCAAAGAGAACCGCCTGCAGCTGCTTGGGCGATCCCAGGTTCACTTCGTGACCAATGACCGCAAAAGCAGCCTCTTTGGCACGCTGAATATGAGTGTCGTAGTAGCTCTTGAGCTCCCCCAGCACCTCGGTGTTCAGGGCAATGCCGTGGCGTTCCATCTCAGCCAAAACCTTAGCTAGGGGCAGCTCCATAGTTTCCACCAGAGCCAGCTGCTCTTGAGCGACCAAATCGGCGTGAAGAGCGTAGGCAAGCTCAAGCACAAAACGTGCAACTAACCCCTGGTAGGCAGTGTTGACAGCAACATCAGGGGCGAAAAGATCCCCCTGCGATGGCTTAGTCTCAGCTTCTTCTTGCGGGAAAGAGTCGAGCAGGTATTTTTCGCTGAGCTCCTGCATCATCGCGGTGAAGCTGCGCTGCTTAGCGGTGGGAATGAAACCGCACACATAAGAACTGAGCATAGGGTCGTCAACAACGCCTGCAAGCTCAAACCCTCGGGCAGCAAAGTTCTTGTACTGGGATTTAACGTCAAAAACAATCTTGGCAGCGGCGGGGTCAGCCAACCAGTCAGCCAGAGCGGTTTCTAGCTCCAGGGAGATTTCTACAGCATCAATCCAAGCGGGTTCAGCGCCAGCAAGCAGCACCATACCCAGAATCTGCTTCTCGTGGGCGTTGCCCGCCTCAGGTGCATCCGTATCGAGTACGGGGTGCAGAACAATAGCATCCGCTAAACGTTCGGGCACCTCAGTAGCGCGTTCAACCGCAGCGATATAAGCAGATGCACCCTCCAACCAGGTGCGCAATTCAGCGGCAGTGGTGATTACCTGTGTCTCACCCATCGTCATATCAACCTGAGCTGCCGCCTCGGCTTCACGCCCGGCAAAGGTTTCAGCAACGCGCTTGCGAATGGTGTTAAATTCGAGCTCATCAAAAAGTTCGTTCAGCGCTTCGTGGTTAGGGCCGAAGTCATCCATGTCTTCAAGGCTGATCTCTAGCTCAAGATCATCCACCAGGCGGTTGAGCTGGCGGTTACGCAGCACGGCGTCTACGTTCTCGCGCAGAGCCTCACCCTTCTTGCCCTTAATCTTGTCTTTGTTCTCCAGTACGCCCTGCAAATCGCCGTACTCGTTGAGCCACTTGGCCGCAAAGCCGGGACCCACGCCCGGCACGCCGGGCAGATTATCAGCCTGTTCACCGGTGAGCGCCGCAAGATCAGGGTAGATATGCGGGGCAACCTTATACTTCTCTTGAATCTCAGCATGACCCATACGGCGGATACCCTTAGAAACACCAGAAGTCACCGGGTAGAGCAGGGTCACACCGTCGCCGACCAGCTGAAAGGAATCACGGTCGCCAGAAATAATGAGCACCTCAAAACCTGCGTCTTTGCCGCGGGCTGTCATGGTGGCAACGATGTCATCAGCCTCATAGGATTCCTTGGTAATCCACGGAATATTCAAAGCCTCAAGAGCTCGCTGAATCAGCTCAATCTGCCCCGCAAATTCAATGGGGGTCTCATTGCGTCCACCCTTGTATTCGCTGTACTGTTCAGCGCGAAAGGTCGGACCAGAAAGATCAAACGCCACCACAATATGAGTGGGGTTCTCAGCTTTAATCTGCCCTAAAAGGGTGTTCAAAAAACTGTAGACAGCGTTGGTGTATTGCCCCGAAGATGTCTGAAAACTCTCAGGGGGTACACCGTAGAAAGAACGGAAAGCCAGTGAATGACCGTCAATAAGGAGCAGGCGGCCAGCGGGTTCTTGAGTATTTGAAGTCATCACGGGGTCAATCCTACCCGCTTACCCAGCATCGATGCACCCGATATTCTCCAAAGCACATGAGGTTCACCCCGTACACTTAAGGCTAGATTCTTATCTCCTTTAAAACCCTCCATGAAAGCGAGCACCGTTATGTCTACGCCACATCTCTCCCCCGATTTCACCGACCAGCTCAATCGCCACGGAATCCCCCAAGAACTGCACGAACATTTGCGTGCAGTAGGTGTGGGGTCGCTGGTTGAGAAGTTGGGCATTGTCTTTAGCGAATTCACCGCAGAAAAAACAGTTGCCACCATGCCCGTTGCGGGCAACACCCAGCCCTACGGTCTTTTGCATGGGGGCGCATCCGCCGCTTTGGTTGAATCGGTTGGGTCTTTCGCCGCTAATCTACACGCGGAGGCAGGACGCGCCGCTGCCGGGGTAGATTTGAATATCACCCACCTGCGCCCCGCACTATCGGGCACTGTGACTGCCACCTGCACCGCCGTCAAATTGGGCAAAACCCTCTGCGTTCACAGCGTTGATATCGTAAACGATGCTGGCAAACTCATCGCAACCGGTCGCATCACCAACGCCCTCATTGACCTGCCGAAGTCAGCCAGTGTTCCCCACGTGCCCTAAGCAAAGTTTCAGAACCCTAAGGTGCGCTTATTCACACCTCTCTCATATGGTGATGCCTGAAGTCTCGCTCAGAGTTGATACCGATTAGGATTAAGCGGTAAATTCCGCAAGGTTTCAGCACCTTGCCACACATCTCCAAGGAACTTCTATGAAGAGAATCCCTCTGCTCGTTTGGATCATCATCGCCATCGCCTCCGGTGTGCTCATTGGTTCATTCACCCCAGGCATCATCAGCGGCGTCAACGGTGCTACCGGCTGGGCACTACCCACCGACCTCGTTGTTCAGCTTTTTGTTTCATTCTCCACCGTATTCAGCGCTTTCTTGAGCTTCGCTATTCCGCTGATTATTATCGGGTTCATCGTGCCGGGCATCGGTTCGCTCGCCAAGGGCGCAGGTAAGCTGCTGGGCACCACCCTCGGTTTGGCCTACTTCTCCAGCGTGTTTGCAGGTTTTGTGGCAATCACCGTTGCTCTGCTGATCTACCCCACCATTTTGAAGGGGCAGCGCCTCACCTCTTTTGAGAACCCCGAAGAGTCACTATCAGCCGGTTACCTCACCTTCACCCTTGATCCAATTATGTCGGTCATGAGCGCCCTGATTCTCTCCTTCATCCTCGGTCTTGGTCTCACCGCTCTGCCCAACAAGAACCTGTTGGGTATCTTCCAGGACTTCCAGACCATCATCGAAAAGCTGTTGAGCTACGTCATCATTCCCCTGCTGCCCGTACACATCGTGGGTGTCTTTGCGAATATGACCCTTGCCGGTGAAGTTGCCATGATTCTGCAGGTCTTCGGCAAGGTATTCATCATGGTTATTCTACTGCACTGGACTATGCTGCTCATTCAGTACACCGTTTCAGGTGCCATCACTAAGCGCAACCCCATCACCTTCTTGAAGAACATGATGCCTGCCTATTTCACCGCTTTGGGCACCCAGTCATCTGCGGCAACCATTCCTGTAACGGTTCGCAGCGCTAAAAATGCTGGCGTTTCGGGTCGTATCGTTGATTTCGCAGTGCCCCTATGCGCTAACATCCACCTCTCAGGTTCGATGATCACCATCACCTCCTGCGCCGTAGCGGTGCTGTACATGACCAACGGCGACCTTTCTCTCACAAGTATGGTTCCCGTGATTCTGGTGCTCGGTGTCATGATGGTTGCTGCTCCCGGTGTACCCGGTGGCGCTGTGATGACCGCAATCGGTCTGTTGCAGTCCATGCTCGGTTTCGATGAGTCAATGGTGGCTCTGATGATCGCCCTTTACCTGGCTCAGGATTCTTTCGGTACCGCAACCAACGTCACCGGTGATGCCACGATTGCCGCGGTCACCGAAACCATCGCCAAGAAAATCGGTGCTCACAATGATGACGATGAAGCTGCCTACCTCGAAGAAACAGCGGCTGTAAAGGCATAGTTCTTCACTTCAAGACCCTTTTTCAGCAGACCGCCCCGCCACGCACTCCCTCAGTGCGTAGCGGGGCGTTTTATTATTCCCTAGAATTAGTTGAGATAAAAAACGCAGAAGGGCATTAGATCATGAACAAACAACTTTTAGGACGCATCGCCCTGGTTCTCACTATTCTGTGTGTGGTGATCGCTGTGCAACGCGGCGGGCTGTGGTGGCCGGTCACAGCTTTGGGCGCAGCGATAACGCTCTGGGGTACCTCCCCCGGCACGTCCGGCGATTAGCGGACGGATGCGTCCGCCCTGCAAGGGGCTAGTCTCATAGGGTCTTTAGACACTAGAGTCTGCCAAGCAAAGCAAAGCAGACACAATAATGCTCCCCACTACATGTGAGGGAGCATTACTTATATACCGTGGCTGGTCTTATGAAACCTGGTTAACGATGGTCTCAGCAACTTCACGCATTGAGAGACGACGATCCATAGAGGTCTTTTGAATCCAGCGGAAAGCCTCAGGTTCAGTGAGCCCCATCTTGGTGATAAGCAGCGACTTAGCGCGGTCAACGACCTTGCGGGTTTCAAACTGCTCCTTAATAGAGCTAACCTCTTTTTGCAAGGCAAAAATCTGCTCGTAGCGGCTAATGGCTACCTCAATAGCGGGAATCAAATCATTCGGAGTGAAGGGCTTGACAACGTAAGCCATAGCACCGGCTTCGGTGGCACGGTCAACGAGTTCTTTCTGACTGAAAGCTGTCAGCAACACCACAGGGGCGATCTGCTCTTTGGAGATAGCCTCAGCTGCTGAGATGCCGTCCATAATAGGCATTTTGACGTCCATGAGCACCAGATCGGGGCGGTGCTCACGCGCCAGCTCAACAGCAGTCTCACCGTTATCAGCTTGCGCGACAACCTGAAACCCCTGGCTTTCAAGGATTTCAACAATATCGAGGCGAATCAGAGCCTCATCCTCTGCCACAACAACAGTGCGCGGTTCCGCTTCCAGGGCTTCTGGAGTAGTCTTCTCTGACATCACTCTCTCCTGTAAGAATTACGAATTAAACAAACTATATCTATTCTTACATGCCACGTACCAAATATAGGCGTATTGCTTATTATGAAAGCGGTGGGGTGTACCACCGTCAGCAGGACGCAGCGCCCCTCGTCTTGCAAGAGCACATTTGATAATCTCAGGTGCTGTGTATCGCCACGGAACAATGAGCGTTGCAGTAACACAGCACATTGTCTGAACGACGAGTACGGCATGAAGCCCCAGCCAACCTACAAGCAAGCCTCCAGTTGCTGGCACAAGAACAAGAGATAAACTTGATCCACTTGAAAGGGCAGTCACGACCCCGTCTTGTTCACCCTCTGGTATTTTCTTAGCGACTAAAGACATCTGGGCGGAGGTCACAATTATTCTGTATCACAGCGGCAACTGATACGAGAAAAACTAATGCTGACACGTGGTCTGCGGCTATTGCCATCAGCAGCACGAGGGCTAATTGAGACACCATGGCAACGAACCATATATTTCCAACAGGATATAGTCTTTGACATGCGCCGGCACTGGGCGAGTAAAAAAGAGCTGGCATCAAGGTTAAAAAGAATAAATATAGCGTCACGAGAGACGGGCCGACGCGTAGTTGAAAGTTTATAAGAATCGCAGTGAGAGCAACCCAATTACCGACCATCGATACAGTAGACCCTAATATCAAACGGTGACCGTTCTTCATAGATCGACTTCACGCCCGCTACCACGATGTAGCAGTGATTAAGAATGTGCGCCGTGTTTGCTTGCCTGTACCTGAGTCTCACCAGGTGACTGCCCAGGTGGTATTTCCGTCTTTTCGAACACGTTTTCTATTGCTTGCCATTCTTAAATTATGCACTCGTGTCAACAAAAAACCCTCTCTTGTCAACAAGAGAGGGTTCATATGCCGTCTGACTAGGCGTTTTATTGTGCCCAAGGTGGGACTCGAACCCACACATGTTTCCATACTGCATTTTGAGTGCAGCGCGTCTGCCAATTCCGCCACTTGGGCTTTACACAACGTGCATCCACTACTTTACACAAGTTTTCCCGAAAACAAAAATTGGCTGGTCACCAAACCCCGTGACGGGGTGAGTGACCAGCCATTTTATGCTCTTACGGCTCTAGTAGCTGTTGAGTTTTAGTCGTGGAAAGGACCAACAGTTGAGCGCCCCTGCGGAAGAACCGCACCAGCATCATCGAGGTCACCCACACGGTGAACCTTCACGAGGTTGGTTGAACCAGCTGATCCGGGAGGTGAACCGGCAGTGATAACTACGAAGTCGTTTACCTTTGCCTGACCAGTTTCGAGCAGGTGACGATCAACGAATGAGGTGATTTCGTCGGTGTTCTTCGCGCGCGGTGCGTCGGAAGCCTGAACGCCCCAGAGCAGGCTCATGAAAGCGCGCACGTCGCGGTTGGGCGAGAAGGCAATGACGGGGCGTGCAGGACGCAGACGAGCCAAACGACGAGCGGTATCACCTGATTCGGTGAACGCAACAATCTGACTAACCTCAAGCTGGTCAGCAATGTTCACAGCCGCGCGGGTAATAGCACCGCCACGGGTCTTAGGTGATGTGCCCAACTGGGGAACACGCAACATGCCACCCTTTTCGGTGGACGAGATGATACGTGCCATGGTCTGAATGGTGATGATGGGGTACTTACCCACTGAGGTTTCGCCGGAGAGCATCACAGCGTCAGCACCATCAAGAATAGCGTTCGCGCAGTCTGACGCTTCAGCGCGGGTGGGGGTCGGGTTCTGAATCATGGTTTCAAGAACCTGAGTTGCCACAATAACGGGCTTCGCCCAGCGGCGTGCGAGTTCAATCGCGCGCTTCTGCACTAGGGGAACCTCTTCAAGCGGGAATTCCACGCCGAGGTCGCCACGGGCAACCATGATGCCGTCAAACTTATCGACGATGTCCTGCAGATTATCTACAGCTTGGGGCTTTTCAACCTTAGCAATGACCGGAATACGGCGACCTTCTTCGTCCATGATTTCGTGAACACGAATGATGTCTTCACCCGAACGCACGAAGGAAAGTGCGATGATGTCTACGCCCAAGCGCAGAGCGAAACGGAGGTC
Source organism: Rothia sp. ZJ932 (assembly GCF_016924835.1). NCBI lineage: Bacteria > Bacillati > Actinomycetota > Actinomycetes > Micrococcales > Micrococcaceae > Rothia > Rothia sp. ZJ932. The sequence continues at coordinate 1,302,773 of NZ_CP070480.1, forward strand.
ATCTTCGTCCTTTTCTGACAGAGCGGGAATCGATACTGCAACACCGGGCAGATTCAGGCCCTTATTGTTAGATACAGGACCACCAACAACGACGCGGGTGGTAACGGTGCGCTCGTCAACCTCTACAGCTTCGAGGCGAATCTTACCGTCATCGACCAGCAGAATATCGCCGGGGTTTACGTCACCGGGCAGACCCTTGAAGGTGGTGCCTACGATTTCTTTGGTGCCAGGAACATCATCGATGGTGATTTTAAAGGTATCGCCGGGTTCGAGGATTTCAGCGCCGTTTTCGAACGTTGCAAGACGAATCTTAGGACCCTGCAAGTCTGCGAGAATCGCTACGTCTTTGCCGAGCTTTTCGCTCTGCTCGCGGATGGTCTTGTAAGAAGTCTCATGGACGGTGTGGTCACCGTGGCTCATGTTGAGGCGGGAAACGTTCATGCCCGCTTCAATAGCTTCTGCAATTTTATCGGGAGCAGAGATAGCCGGACCAATGGTTACAACAATTTTTGCACGTCTCATGTATTCAACCTTAGTAAGTTAACGGTGTTATACAACTGAGTCATTGAGTTCTATAAGCAGAGTTCATCGATTGTTTACCGAGTAATAAAACCCAGCAAGTTCGCATACAGCCATGAATGACCCAACATTGTTACTTTCCAGTATATGGGATTTGTGGGCAACAAAGCCAGGAGAGGAAGGATTTTTCGGCAAAAACTCGACAAAAGACAACCAAACCAACTATTTACCACACCAATTCACAACACGCCCCGCCTAGCACCGTCCATGAACTGCCCCCAGCACTAAAATAAGTATTGTTAATACCATATAAAGAAGGTAGCTCCTGTGTCTTTTTCAGCTCCAGTTCTCATTCTCTACGGTTCAACCTACGGTCACACCGAAAACTATGCTCGTTGGCTGCAAGAGAAACTTGCAAACGCAGGTTTCGCCCATACAACGACCCTCGCTATCAGTGATGTCGATGAAGATGCTCTCACCGACGCGAGCATCGTAGTAGTTGGCACCTCAGACTACGGTGGGTTCCTCAACGGTGCGTCTACCCTGCGTAAGTTCCTGCCGCAGCTAGAAAACAAAAAACTCTTTTTCTTCACCGTCTCCTTCAACGGGCTTGTGGGATCAACCCGAGAAAAACTCGATGAGAAGGTTGTCAAGAGCTTCACCCCGGCTCTAGTAGCGACTGCACCTACCTTCCATTTGCGCGGCGGCTTAGACCATACCCGCCTCTCAACCACTCACAAGACAGTTCTGCAGGGTGTACGTGTAGCGCTGAGCACCAAACTGAAAAAGAACCTCGGCAACCAGCAAATGCTTGAGAGTTTCAGTCAGGGCAAAGCCGACTACTCGGATCCAGAGAGCCTTAATCCTCTGGTTCAAACAATCGTTGAAGCTCAAGATGCATCTGCTTCCTAAGGCGCAGAGCACCAATCAACCATAGCGCGGAAGAACTCGTCAGGAATCTGCAACAGAATACCGGCACCATCACCGGTACCTTCATCAGCGCCCACCGCACCACGGTGCTCCAGACGGCGCAGGGCAACCAGAGCGTGATCCACAATATCGTGACCTGCCGTACCGCGAAGGGTAGCAATCATGGCGAGACCGCAGGCGTCCTTCTCAAAATCAGGATTATACAAACCGGTGGCTTCAAGAATCACCGCGAAGATTTTAAACAGTGGGGGGCTGTTGCGCCTACCATCTGGTTATCAGTCAGGCGTAAAGCTCGTTTCTCTCTACAAAACAGGCGTGTGCCCAGATCAATTGCACAGTGTCTCTTGCGAGAATATCTTGCGATGCGTGCCCCAGCATCTTGTGCTGAGGGCAGATACGGGGGGGGTGTAGACGAGTACTTAGCTTCCCAGCTAGAGTGGAGCCGCGCCATTGCAGCGTGCGGGTGAAAATCTGCTATCGCCTTGCACAGGTAAAGGGGGTAGTTTCATCTGTAGGGCTGAGACAAAGACACGAGGTTTTTAGTGTGTGATGCTAAAAACGTGTGCCCACACAGTGAGTTAGGTATAACTCGAGGTGTTTCTATAGTGCCTAACCTAAGTTACGCCCGCGTAAAATCAGTGTTTCCTTTCTCATATTTCGATATTTTTTGCCCGTTGCATCTCTGCGCTGGGTTGTGGTGGGGCTTTGCTGCTAGTAGCTGAGGGGTGTTCCGAGGTGTCTGCGTCAAGCTACATCTTCGGTGCGGGAGTAAAGTAAAACTATGCTTTCGATAACCTCGCACAATCTGCTTCAGCTCACCCGCCCTACCCCGGATTTTGGTGGTCTTGTGCCTTCTCTCTACTGCAGTTGGGCAGTGTGGGCAGAGCAGGACGTGAGCGGCAACTGGTACCTTCCACCCGACTTTGACCGCGCGTCCGCCCTTGAATTCCCCGTACACCAACCCGACGCTGAATTCCCGCGTGAGCTGGTGCAGCAGCTGCACACTCGCGCTATTTTTGTGGGGCTGGCTCCCGGGGAATCGGGGCTCAGGCGAGTAGCTGGAGTCGACGACTGGCTACCTTTTCACGCCCCCGGACGCTCCCGCGACGATCGAGTCGCCGAGGCACTGCGTGGTACCCCGCTCTGGGGCTCATTCATGACCGACTTGTTGCCACTGATTCACCGCGACAAATCGCTATTGCTCTCAGGCTGGTTGAAAGATCCGCGCAACACTGCTGAAATCACCGAGAACTTTGCGGCATGGGAGTGGCTATTGCAACAAATCGGAGCGCTTACGAATGAGAGTAACCGCACTCCGCCCATTCTCTGCTTCGGAGCGCAAACCTACGCCTATGCCCAACTTTTTCTCACCGGCAACAAACGTCTAACCGCACGTGAGTACACTGTTATAAAACTCGATAGCTACTCCCCTGCCAACCGAAAAATTAACACGGTCTCCTACCGCGATCTGGTAATCCAAGCACTTGAGATGGCAGCACCTGAGCTTTTGGAAGAACCGTAGTATGAGCGGCGGTTATTGCTTGGCAAGCGACAAATAAAACTGTTGCTACACCGAATAACAGCGCAACAGCAGCCTTGAAAATTATGGGAGCTACTTCATCAGTTTTAGTTCTTGTTGAAGATCGGTTCGACGGTGCGGGAGCGCTTTAGTTCGAAGAAACCGGGGTATGAGGCAAGAGCCACAGCTGCGTCGAAAATCTTGCCAGCTTCTTCGCCCTGCGGTGCCGGTGATATGACTGGGCCGAAGAAGGAGCTACCGTTCAGCGCGATAATGGGAACACCCACATCGTCACCGACCAGGTCAAGAGCAGCAGCATTTGAATCGACTAGAGCCTGATCGTATTCATCGCTAAAGCCTGCATCTACCAGCTCGGCAGGTAACTCAACGGTCTCAAGTGCCGCTACCAGCGCATCCTTGTAGTCGTTAGTCTTATTCTCGTTGTGGTGAATCTCGGTGCCAAGAGCAGTGTAAAACTCCCCCACCGTGCCGGGGAACTTCTGCGCTACCGCTGCGGCAACGCGGGCAGGTGCCCACGAGCGGTCCATAGCCGCGCGGTAGTCTTCAGGCAGATCGCGACCTTTGTTCAAAGTTGAGAGCGAGAAAGGGTGCCAGTTCACCTCAATATCGCGGATTTTCTCAACGTCGACAATCCAGCGCGAGGTAATCCAGCACCAGGGGCAAATCGGGTCAAACCAAAAATCAACGGTATTTTTCTCGGACATCGTACTCCTTACACCTGTTATAAACATTTCGCGTTCAAACCGGCACGCCACGCTCTCATCGAGTCTCACCTGCCAATTTCAAAGCTATCGGGTGTAACGGTAACCACTCTGCTTTTATTCCGGCGACCCTAAGCACTTTTGAGTTTTTGGCGCTCGGTGATGAGCGTTGCTTCTTTAGCTCCGGTAACGACCTCGCCGTCAATAACCACAGCAATAACATCATCACGGCTGGGCACCTCGAACATGACGGGCTGCAAAACGTCTTCAAGAATAGCGCGCAGCCCGCGAGCGCCGGTATCACGGGTCATCGCAAGTTTGGCTATTTCACTGATGGCGCTGTCTTCAATAATCAGCTGCACATCATCGAGAGCAAACATACGCTTGTACTGCTTCACCAGGGCATTCTTGGGTTCGGTCAGGACGCGCTCAAGATCTGCCTGCCCCAGTTTCTCAAGGGAGGTGAGCACCGGCAGACGACCAATAAATTCAGGAATGAGACCAAATTTAAGGAGGTCTTCAGGTAGCATCTGGCTAAGGATGTCTGACTGCTCTGATGCCTGTTCGATGGAGGCACCGAAGCCTATGCCTTTGCGTCCGACACGCGCACCAATAATTTCTTCGATTCCTGCAAAAGCGCCAGCGGCGATGAAGAGGATCTTAGAGGTATCGATGTGAAGGAACTCAGTTTGAGGCTGTTTGCGGCCGCCCTGAGGAGGTACTGCTGCCTGGGTACCTTCAAGAATTTTGAGCAGTGCCTGCTGGACGCCCTCGCCCGAAACGTCGCGAGTAATCGAGGGGTTCTCAGCTTTACGGGAAATCTTATCAATCTCGTCAATATAGATAATGCCGTTTTCAGCACGTTTCACATCGCCGTCCGCTGCCTGAATGAGTTTGAGCAGAATGTTCTCGACGTCCTCACCCACGTATCCAGCTTCGGTTAACGAGGTGGCATCGGCAACCGCGAAGGGCACATTAAGTTTTTTCGCGAGGGTTTGCGCCAGATAGGTTTTCCCTGAGCCGGTGGGCCCCACGAGCAGAATGTTTGATTTGGCAAGTTCTACGTCTTCACCGTCGGTAGCTCGCAGTAAGGCAGCGTCCATAACAGGGTTAGATGAGGCTTTAACGCGCTTGTAATGGTTGTAAACAGCTACAGCAAGAGCCCGCTTGGCGGCTTCTTGACCGATGACGTAGGTCTGCAGGTGGTCGAAAATTTCACGCGGAGTCGGTGGAGTCTCAAAGGTAGATTCTGGATGCTTCTGCTCACCAAACTCCTCAATGAGAATCTCGTTGCACAGCTCGATGCACTCATCACAGATGTAAATATTGGGCCCTGCAATGAGCTTTCGTACCTGTTTTTGGTTCTTGCCGCAGAAGCTACACTTCAGTAAATCTGCGCTGTCACCTATACGTGCCATCTACAAACCTTTCATACCGCCTCGTACCCTCTACACAGTACCGCTTTCGTTCAGCTTCACCAAAGCCTTGCGGTAAGCTCCACAAATATTGCGAGTTCTTGCCCTTTGTGACGGTGTTTTGCTGCCGAGACTTCGCACTCAGGCATATCAATGGCGCCGGTTCTCTTCACTCGGTGAAGAAAACCGGCGCCACTGCGTGGGTCTTACCAAACTCTAGCTGTAGTTATCAGCCTTGTTGATAGCAGGCTTTTTAGCCTTGCGTGATTCAAGTACCTGATCAACCAGACCGTATTCCAGTGCCTGGTGAGCGGTCATAATCTTGTCACGCTCAATATCGCGGTCAACATCTTCAGCGTTCTTGCCGGAGTGCAGAGCCAAGGTCTGAGCAGTCCACTCACGCATACGCATAACTTCGTTAGCATGGATCTCAATATCAGATGCCTGACCGCCCTGCTGACCGCCCAAAGCGGGCTGGTGAATCAAAACGCGCGCATTCGGCAGAGCCAAACGCTTGCCAGGGGTGCCCGCAGCCAGCAAGGTAGCAGCAGCAGAAGCAGCCTGCCCCAGGCAGACAGTCTGAATTTCAGGGCGAATGTACTGCATGGTGTCGTAAATAGCAGTCATCGCGGTGAAAGAGCCACCGGGTGAGTTGATGTACAGGGTGATATCGCGATCAGGATCCTGCGATTCCAGTACCAAAAGCTGCGCCATGATGTCATCAGCTGAAGCGTCATCCACCTGGGTGCCCAAGAAAATAATACGGTCTTCAAAGAGCTTCGCATAGGGATCTTGACGCTTGTAACCGTAGGGCGTGCGCTCTTCAAAACTGGGCAACACGTAGCGGTCGGTAGGCATACCAGCAGGTGCCTGAGAGTAAGGGTTGTAGATCATCAAAAAATCTCTCTCTAGTGTTCTTCAGGCTCTTAGCGAGCGACCTGAGTGGTGGTTGCAATGTGGTCAAAGAAGCCGTATTCAAGACCCTCTTCAGCAGTGAACCAGTTATCGCGGTCATTATCTTTGAGAATGGTCTCAAGAGTCTGACCGGTGCGCTCAGCGGTAATCTCACTCAGACGCTTCTTCATATCAAGAATCAGTTCGGCCTGAATGCGAATATCAGTTGCGGTACCACCCAAACCACCGGAGGGCTGGTGCATCAGAATGCGAGCGTTCGGGGTAGCGTAACGCTTACCCTTAGCGCCTGCAGTCAGCAGGAACTGACCCATGGACGCTGCCATACCGGTGACCACGGTGACGACGTCGTTGGGGATCAGCTGCATGGTATCGTAAATAGCCATGCCAGCAGTGACCGAGCCACCGGGCGAGTTGATGTAGAGGTAGATATCAGCTTCGGGGTCTTCTGCAGAGAGCAAGAGCATCTGTGAGCAAATACGATTAGCGTTGGAGTCGCGGACTTCTGAACCCAACCAGATAATGCGTTCTTTGAGCAGACGGTTGTAGATATAGTCGTCCTGACCGCCCATGGGAGTTTCCATCACGGGTGTTGGTGAGGAGCTCGATGCCTGAATAAAGGGCAAGAAATTGGTCATTACTGCCGTACCTCTCGTGTAAGTGAATAAGCTAAGTCTGCGCACCGGTAAACCTGCCGGTTACCCACACCGCTCTATATTCTTCATTGCCTAAACCTTAGCCCATCTGGTGGGAGCACGTCAGGTTGTAACCGGTACGTTCGCTGTTGGCTCAGATACCGAACTCCAGCCAGAGGCTCCCTCGCCGTAGGAAGGCTCCGTTGCACGCCTCAATCACGTGTCAGTCACTAGTGGTAACAAGCAAGCGGACCGGCCGGGCCCTCAATCACCGTGATAGGGGTGTTAAAGATATCGGTGAGAAGATCGTCCTTCATAACGTTCTCAACGGTATCGAGCACCACCACTTTGCCGTCCTTAACCGCGCAAATATGATCAGCGTAGCGGGCAGCAAAATTAATATCGTGCAGCACCACCACAATAGTGCGACCGAAAGCAGAGGCAGCCTCTTTAAGGTGCTGCATCATCTGCACCGAATGGGCAATATCAAGATTATTCAGCGGCTCATCCAGCAGCACGTACTCAGTTTCCTGAGTCAGTACCATCGCCACGTAAGCACGCTGACGCTGACCACCCGAGAGCTGGTCAAGGTAGCGATTCTCCAACTCCCCCAGGTTCAGAAAATCAATATAGCGAGAGATGATTTCCTCGTCCTTAGCAGTTAATCTGCCTTTGGTGTAAGGAAAACGCCCAAAGCCCACCAGCTGACGCACAGTCAGCTTGGTGACAAAATGATTTTCCTGGCGCAAAATCGAAATAACCTTTGCAAGATCTTCAGACTTAGTACTGCCCACATCAAACGATGCCACCTGAATGGCACCCTCATCAATATCGAGCAGACGCCCCACCATAGTCAGCAGGGTTGATTTACCCGCGCCGTTAGGGCCCACCAGGGCGGTGATGCCACCGGCAGGAACCTGCACATCAACAGGACCAATAGAAACTTCAGTGCCGTAGCGCTTAGCCACGCCCGCAAGAGTAATCACAGGCGTCCTTTCTTCAAAATAACAATCAAAAAGACAATGCCGCCCACCAGCTCAATCACGATGCTTACCACACCCTGGGCGTAGAAAACGTGCTGCATCAAAAAGTAGGCAACCGTCAGCACCATGTAAGCGATCAAAGCCGCCATCGGAATCACATAGCGGTGGTCAAAAGTATCAGCAAACTGATAAGCAAGAATAGCCACTAAGAACCCCAAGAAAGTCATGGGCCCAACCAAAGCAGTAGAAACAGCCATCAGAATAGACACCAATACCAGCATGAACAGCGAGTGACGACGATGGTTCACCCCGAGATTCTGCGCGACGTCCTTACCCAGCCCCAGCACATTGAGATTGCGGGAGTTCAGATAAATCAGCAGTGTTGAAGCAAGCACTAGGGGCAGAGCAATCGGGTAGTACTCGGGGTCAGCATTATTAACCGAACCGAACAACCTGGCAGTAAGAATATCGAACTCGCTGGGGGTGAGCATGCGCTGCATAAAAGTTGAGACAGACCCCAACCCGCCACCGATGACAATACCCACCAGCAACATAGCGTGCATATTCGCGTTCTTGCCCGTGAGTAACCACGAATACAACAGCAGCGACAGCAGAACCATCAGCACCAGCTGAAAAACGAACATCTCGGTATTACGAGCGGCAATCAACCCCGCCGAACCAAAGAAGTAGATGGTTGCGGTATGAATCGCTGTATAGAGGGACTGAAAGCCCATAATCGAGGGGGTGATAATGCGGTTATTCGTGACGGTCTGAAAAGCTACCGTTGCTACCGCCTGACTCAGCGCCACCACACCCATAGCGGTTACCGCCGAAGCTCGTCGTTCAGCAATCAACCAAAAACGCTCGCTACCAAAGGGCATCGGGTTTTTATAGGCTAGCAATCCGAGGGTGGCGAGGGCGCTCAGCATCAACAGTGCCACCATGATTATGATGTAATTGCGCCGCGCTTTAGGGGTCGAGAAAGCACCAGCACCGCGGTTAGCACGTACGGACGCCGGTTTTTGGGCAAGGGGCTGCGCATCGGGGGTAAAAAGATTAGCGGACATTCTTGCGCTGCCTCACAATCATTGCAATAAAGACGAGGGCACCCACAATACCGAGAACCACCGAAACAGGCATTTCAAACGGAGAAATAATAGTGCGGGCAATCAAATCGCAGACTGTTACAACCGCGATACCAGTCAGGCATACCCAGGGTAAGTTGCTACGCAAATCATCCCCGCGAATCATGCTGACGATGTTGGGCACAATCAACCCCAAAAAAGGCAATGAACCAACGACCACAGTGACAACGCCCGTAGAGATAGCTATAAGGGCAGTGCCGATCAGCAACAGACGTTGGTAGTTCAATCCGACGTTTGTTGCAATTTCTTCGCCCAGACCTGCAACCGTCAGCCGGTCAGCGTAGAAGAAAACAGCGACTACAACGCCCAGCACCAGCCACAGCACTTCATACTGACCCACCATAACCGAGGTGAAACTACCGGCAAACCACACGCCTAGGTTCTGCAAAAGATTGGTCTGCAAAGCAAAGAAAGTAGACACCGAACTCACCACCGCGCCCAGCATGATACCCACAATCGGCACAATCAGTGACGACCGCAAAGAGACCTTACGCAAAAAGGCAAAGAAAATCATTGCTCCCACAAAAGAGAAAACAACAGCCCCCACCATTTTCACCAAAATACTAGAGTTAGGCGCGAAAAAAAGCACCACAAGCAGACCCAAACCCGCCCACTCGGTAGTACCCGTTGTGGAGGGCTCCACAAACTTGTTCTGCGTCAGCAACTGCATGACCAGCCCAGACATCGCCATCGCAGCACCCGAAAGAATAAGAGCCACAGTACGCGGAATACGAGTATTCGCGAACATCTGTGCACCGTCCTCGGCACTAAAGATGCTGTACTCACCGGTAAATATCGAGACACCAAGCAGCGCCACCACCGCCGCTGTTCCCAGCAGCAACTTAACATCAAACAGTTTCCTACTGGTGCGGTCATCTCGCACCGCAGTCTTACTCATGGGTCTCCTCAGGCTCATGCAAACGCCGTTAAGGAGCCACCCCGCAAGCGCTGGGTAGCTCCTTAACGTAAAGCTCTATGGGTTAGGGGAATTACTTAGCGTTCTCAAACGCATCAGCCATCGAGTTCAAAACCTCAGTATAGGTAATGATGTTCTCGTTGGTGTAAGTATCACTGGGCGCATACACGACCTTGCTGTCTTTGAGGGCGGTAACGTTCTTCAACGCAGCATTCTCTTCAAGCACGGTCTTAGCAGGTGCAGCGTCCTTACTTACAGCAGCGTCACGATCAAGCACCAGCAACCAGTCAGGGTTAGCTTCAGCAATAGCTTCAACGCTAATATCATCGCCCTGGTGGTCATCTGATGCATTCTCAATTTCAAGGGCAGGGGTCAGGCGCACCAGATCAAAGATAGGACCAAAGAAACGCCCCTTACCCGGCGCTACATAACCAATTTCGCCGCCCGAAACGTTCACGCCCATGACGGTCTTTTCAGAATCGTAGGCATCCTGAGCGCGCTTAAGCGCTGCATCGAAATTATCCACAAGCTTCTGAGCTTCGTCCTGCTTGCCAAAGATTTCGCCCAGCGCCAAGGTATGACGCTTCAACTCAGCATCCAGCTTTTCACCATCGCGGGGCTCGAACTCAAGAATGGTTGCGTCAGGGTTCAAAGTCTTGATGTCTTGGTAGAAAGAGGTGAAACGCTGACCGTTAATAATCAGATCAGGGTTAGCTGCTGCCAAAGCCTCTAGGTTGGGCTCACGGTGGTTTCCAATGTCAACGATGTTCTCATCGTTCTTGTAGCCCTCGATGGTAACGGGAATCAGCGGCTTAGGCGCTGCAACGAGCTTAATGCCCCAGCTCTCAAGGATTTCGAAGCTGCGGTTATCGGTTGTAACCACTGCCTGAGGTGAAGTGCTGACCTCGTGGGTGCCGTAGTTATCTTCGATAGTGACAGTTTTTGAGGTAGCTTCTGATGCTGCGCTTGAGACGCTATCTGCAGCTGATGACGCGGTATCTGATGCGTTTTCCGCAGCACCTGAGCAGCCAGCCATAGCAAGCATGAGACTTGCTGCAACAACAGAAAGAGTGAGACGTGATTTCACCAATAACTCCTGAAGAATAAGGTTTAGTGTAGTACCTACGAGCCAGTTTAGGCTTACCTAAGTCAGCCTACAGGCTCACCGGTGTTATTAACAAGTCAAAAACCGGCGTGTTCGGTAATTAAGTTATATTTTTTTACCCTATTTTCTGGCAGCAGCCACCGAGCGCACGGACGCGTCCACACCAGAAAAACATCGGCACAGTTCCACGCGCGCCCCCTAACGCCTCAGCCCGAGCATCACAGGGAGCCACTCCAGCGCAGAAAACATCCAAAAAAACTCGGAGCCCCTTCGCATGCGCGAAGGGGCTCCGAGTCTAAGAACTTAGATTAATCTAGCGGCTGTCTTTAGCTGAAATTATTCAGCTGACTCTTCACTGTTTGAGGGGCTCAGGTATGAAGAAAGATCAATGGTGTTGCCCTCTGAATCCTTAACCTCCGCCTTTTCAAGCACGGTTGCCAGCGCCTTTGAGCGACGTACTTCGCCCACCAGCATGCCAGCCTGACCTGAACCGTCCAGCATCTGTGCGAACTGGTTGGGATCCATACCGTACTGTGATGACATGGTGATGATGTAGTCAATCAGCTCTGCCTGCTCAACACCGATTTCTTCCTTCTCAGCAATCGCATCGAGGATGATTTCGTTCTTGAAAGCACGCTCGGTGTTCTCACGAACCTCTGCGCGGTGCTCATCAGTGTCGTGGTCAGCATCAGCCTGGGAGTTGTTGAAGTGCTGGTTCATCTGCTCTTCAATAACCTTTTCGGGAACGGGGATTTCAACCATTTCAACCAAAGCGTCCAGAACCTTGTCGCGTGCCTCAGCGCCCTGTTCAGCTACCTTTGAGTCAGCAGCCTGCTTCTCCAAATCAGCCTTGAGTTCGTCGATAGTGTCGAATTCTGATGCCATCTGAGCGAAATCATCGTCTGCCTCGGGCAGTTCGCGTTCCTTCACAGCAGTAACCTTGACCTTGACGGTTGCGGAGTCACCGGAGTGCTCGCCACCAGCCAAGGTGGTCTCGAAAGTTGCGTCCTCGTCAGCTGACAGACCGGTCAGAGCCTCGTCAAGACCTTCAAGCATGGTGCCAGCGCCCACCTGGTATGACAGGTCGTTTGCTGAGTCAACTTCTTCACCGTCGATTGAAGCGGTCAGGTCGATGGTTACAAAATCGTCCTTAGCCGCGGGGCGGTCAACAACCTTGAGGGTGCCAAAGCGACCACGCAGGTTATCAAGTGCCTGCTGCTTATCGTCTTCGCTCATCTCAGCCGCTGCAACCTCAACCTTGAGACCTGAGTAATCAGGCAGTTCAATCTCGGGGCGAACAGTAACCTCGATGGAGAGCTTCACGTCTGCTTCGCGGTTGTTCTCTTCAGGCTTTGAAATGATGTCAAGCTCGGGCTGAGCCAGGGGGGTCAGGTCATTCTCAGCAAGTGCCTGCGAGTAGTACTCGTTCAAGCCTTCGTTGAGAGCGTTTTCTACGATGAAATCGAAACCCGCGCGCTGCTCAATGAGCTTCTTAGGAGTCTTACCCTTACGGAAGCCGGGAACCTGGATCTGCTGAGCCAGTGATTTGTAGGTGCGATCAAGGTAGGTCTTGAACTCTGAGAACGGTACCTCGACCTCAATCTTTGCGAGGGTCGGGTTGAGCTTCTCGACGGCAGTCTTCACGTCCGTGGATCTCCTGATAGTTGTTGGGAAGCAACACCCAATAGGTGCTGGATGCTGCACTGAAATAATGTGCTGATACAAAGAAACCCGCACCTACTGTGCGGGTCTCATTTGCATCTCACGTCGGGGTGACAGGATTCGAACCTGCGATCTCCTGCTCCCAAAGCAGGCGCGCTAGCCAAGCTACGCCACACCCCGCCATATTTGCACAAGGCGTTTTCCAGTGTACCGTGTTTTTTCATTTTTTCATACTTAGGGGCGGACGCGCCCTCAAGGTTCTCACCCCCAGCCGGTGGCACGCGTCCACCCCGCCTGCCCAAACCCCCACACCGAGATCCTGATTAATCGTCGAGTTCCTGTTTTAAAACAGGATTTCAGCAACAAATCAGGATCTCGGCGGAAGGAAGATTTAAAAACAAGGAACCCCGGTCACTGATTCAGTAACCGGGGTTTGATTTGTGCGCGAGGGGGGACTTGAACCCCCACCCTCTAATACGAGGACTAGCACCTCAAGCTAGCGCGTCTGCCTATTCCGCCACCCGCGCAAGGTGACCAACAAGTTTTACCTTGCCAGCAGAGGGGATGACGGGAATCGAACCCGCGTAATCAGTTTGGAAGACTGAGGCTTTACCATTAAGCTACATCCCCACTATTCAGTTTTCATCCGCTTGGGACTCATCTAGTAAACCAAGCTCAACCCCGCATGTCAAATCAGGGCTACACCACCGACCATAATAAGCGGAACTACCTGCACCGTCTTCATCGCATTACCCCAATAATGCTAGCGAAAATCAGGTAGTCCTGCTCCCCTATGTGTTGCTGATGACTCTTTCACTCAGCTACTTTTTATGCCCGGCGATTTCTTGTTTTCGGCGGTGAAGTCCAAGACCATGCATCCATTAATGGTACCGGCAGTCATTTCCTTGAAGACCTCCGGTGCCTCGTTAACGCCGCGCAATTGCACCACGGGAATCACGAGACCGCGAGTACCAAAATCAAAGGCTTCGGCAAGATCTTGGCGGGTACCTACCAGCGAGCCGACGACGCGGATGCCGTTGAGTACCAGCGACGATGGTGTATTTAGCTATACCAACCCTCGAAGAACCATGCAACATTCACGCGGTCGCCGGGTACGAGGGAGGTGCGGTCAAGACCTGGTCTCTCAGCTTATGTGGCAGATTTGCAAATATCAGTTCATAAAGCCCACCCTGAAAGAGATTTCACGGTGGATCTTGAACATGAATGCCGCACTCAAGACATGATGTTACCCCTTTTCGGTAAGCCCTTTGATTCCCAACAGCCCAGGGAATAAAACGGCTGTTATCAGCATCCTGGTTCAGCTCACCGGCGGCAAAAAGGTGCCCGACTCTTGGTCTAAGAGCCGGGCACCTTTCTATCAAGCTCGGTGGGTGCGCGGTAGATTTTACCGAGCAGAGACCGAGCCAGTTGCCGCCCTATCGGAGGTCAGCGCATCGGAGTCAGCACGGTGCCGGCCACGCTGACCTGCGATGATAAAGCCAATAACGCCCAACAGCAAAAGCACACCTGAGGTCAGTACGTGAATACGCAGACCAAAGAGCTCCTGGGAGGCATCGATACGCAAGAAGATCTCAATCATCAGGCGACCAAAACTATAGTAGGCAACATACGCCCAGAAGGTCTGCCCCAGCTTCCAGCGCAGCTTATAAGCCAGCCACATGATGCCCAAGGCACCAACGATGTTCCAGATTGACTCGTAGAGGAAGGTCGGGTGAAACAGGGTGCCGGGTTCATACTGATCAGGGAAAGTGTAACCGTTCGGGTCGATCTCAAGCCCCCACGGCAGCGAGGTGGGTTTGCCAAAGAGCTCCTGGTTGAACCAGTTACCCCAGCGCCCGATGCCCTGAGCAATCAGGATGCCCGGTGCCACCGCGTCCGCAAATCGAGCGAAAGAAACCCCGTATTTGCGGCAGGCAAGGTAGGCACCCAAAGCACCCACCGAAATAGCACCCATAATACCGATGCCGCCCTCCCAGATTTTGAAGGTATCTAGGGGGTTAGCTCCCTCGCCGAAATAGGTCGTTGGGTCAGTGATTAGCACGTGATACATGCGCGCCCCCACGATACCGAAAGGAATAGCCCACATGGCGATATCCCACACGTTATCGGGGTTGAAGCCCCAGGACTTCCAGCGGCGAGAGGTCAGCAGCAAGCACACGATGATGCCTGTGAGAATACACAGGGCATAAAAGTGAATGGTGAGCGGACCCAGGCGAATCTGCGAAACATCGGGGGATGGTAGAGACGCGATGATTACCTCGTTCATGCACGCCCTGCTAATTCTCGGGTAAGCGTAGCAACGCCGTCTACACCCTGTTCAGCCAACGCTTTGACCAAAGCGGTACCCACAATCACACCGTCTGCGTAAGCACTAATCTCTTCTACATGCTCGCGCTTTGATACGCCCAAGCCAACGCAGACGTTATCGGCACCTGCCTCGCGAATATCAGCAACCAGCTGCTGGGCGGCAGTCGAAACTGACGAGCGAGCGCCGGTCACACCCATGACTGACACAGCGTATACGAAACCGCTAGAAGCCTGCGCCACGGTGTGCAGACGCTCTGTGCTTGATGAAATAGCAGCAAGGAAAATGCGGTCAAGACCGTGTTTCTCTGACACCTCAAGCCAGGTACTTGCCTCATCGGGTACAAGGTCAGGGGTAATGATGCCCGCACCACCGGCTGCTGCTAGTTCAGTTGCGAACTGATCGACGCCACGGCGCAGTACCGGGTTCCAGTAGGTCATCACCACAACAACAGCGTCGGTAGCGGCGGTAATCTCAGCAACAGCGCGGAAGAGATCGTCCAGTCGGAAGCCCGCAGCCAGGGCGTCAGCGGTTGCCTGCTGAATCACGGGACCATCCATGACAGGGTCTGAGTAGGGAACGCCCAACTCGATGATGTCACAACCGTTATTGCCCAAGGCAATGGCAGCGGCAATGGATTCATCGACGGTGGGAAAACCTACCGGCAGGTAGCCAATCAGGGCGGCGCGTCCTTCATTCTTACACTCAGCTAATTTAGCTGCCAGACGAGAATCGGGGTTT
The DNA here is from genome assembly GCF_016924835.1 of Rothia sp. ZJ932. Classification (NCBI taxonomy): domain Bacteria; kingdom Bacillati; phylum Actinomycetota; class Actinomycetes; order Micrococcales; family Micrococcaceae; genus Rothia; species Rothia sp. ZJ932. The sequence continues at coordinate 1,318,303 of NZ_CP070480.1, forward strand.
GCCGCGGGGAATTTACGTTCGACCGCTGAGTACTTTGCCAGACCAGGGGTGAAATCGTGAAAGCTCATTATTTGCCCTCGCTTTCGGTTGCAGCATCTGCCGCTGCCTCGGTGTTGCCAGTTTGCAGAGTTGAAGAGGGAATAGCTTTACCCAAGCCAAACCATTCAAGTGCAGTGCTCATGTCTTTATCGCCGCGACCCGAAAGGCAGACCACCATCACTTTTTCAGCAGCGTTCTCGGGGTCTTCAGCAACCCACTCGCGTGCCACACGCAGGGCACCTGCAAGCGCGTGTGCTGACTCAATGGCGGGAATAATGCCTTCGGTGCGGCAGAGCAGACGTAGCGCGTCCATCGCCTCAGTATCGGTGACAGGCTGGTAGCTGACACGCTTGATATCAGAGAGGAAAGAGTGTTCCGGGCCGACGCCGGGGTAGTCCAAACCCGCTGAAATCGAGTGCGACTCGATGGTCTGCCCGTCTTCATCCTGCATCAGGTAGGTCATAGCACCGTGCAGTACACCAGGACGTCCGAGGCTGATGGTTGCTGCGTGGCGGTCGGTGTCGATACCGTCGCCGCCCGCTTCAAAGCCGTAGATTTTAACGTCGTGGTCGTCCAAGAAAGCGTGGAACATACCAATAGCGTTGGAGCCACCACCCACACACGCCGCGATGCCATCGGGCAGGCGTCCGGTTGCTTCGAGAATCTGCTCACGCGCCTCTGTTCCGATGGCGTCGTGGAAATAGCGCACCATAGCAGGGAAAGGATGCGCGCCGGCTGCAGTACCCAGCAGGTAGTGGGTATTATCGACATTGGCAACCCAATCGCGCAGGGCTTCGTTAATAGCATCTTTGAGGGTGCGTGAGCCATTCTGAACAGCAATCACTTTAGCGCCCAGCAGCTGCATACGTGCAACGTTGAGTGCCTGACGTTCGGTGTCTTCTTCGCCCATGTAGACAACGCATTCCATGCCGAACAGGGCGGCTGCTGTGGCGGTAGCAACACCGTGCTGACCAGCACCGGTTTCAGCAATCAGGCGGGTTTTACCCATGCGCTTTGCCAGCAGTGCCTGACCAATCACGTTGTTAATTTTGTGGCTACCGGTGTGGTTGAGGTCTTCACGTTTGAGGAAGAAACGCACGCCCGCATGGCTTGCAAAACGGGGCACTTCGGTCAGCAGTGAGGGGCGGTTAGAATACTCGCGCGAAAGTTTGCGGAACTCGTCCAGAAACCTGGGATCCTCTTTCGCCTTATTAAAGGTGTCTTCGAGTTCGTCGATGGCTTTCATGAGTGATTCGGGCATCCAGCGCCCACCGTACTCACCAAAGTAAGGCCCGGGAGCGTTTTTCAGCGAGAATCCCTCGCCTAAGAAAGTGTCAGCTAGGTTTTCACTCATAGCCTGCCTCTTTTCGTTAGTGTTTGCTGTTTGTATAAGTCTGAAAGTTATTTAGCGCCCGGTAAGGTAGGACGCGCGTGCTACCTTGCCTGTGGCTCTGAACTCTTGCAGTGATTGGGTGGGGTCACCTGATTTCACGAGTGCTTCACCGACGAGAACCGCCTGGGCACCGTGGCTGGCGTACTCTGCGACATCATCTGCTGAGGCAACGCCCGATTCCGCAACGGTGATGGCGTCTTCGGGTAGGGCTGCTGCCAGGCGGGCGTAGTTAGCATTATCAACCTCAAGGGTTTTAAGGTTGCGAACGTTCACACCCACAATTTTCGCGCCGAGCTTAATGGCGCGGTCAATTTCTTCGGGGGTGTGGGTTTCGACCAGAGCATTCATACCCAGCTCATGGGTGAGGTCAAAGAACTTTTTGAGGGTTTCATCATCAAGAGCGGCGACGATAAGCAGCACTAGGTCAGCGCCGTGGGCACGTGCCTCCCAGAACTGGTACTCATCGACCATAAAATCTTTGCGCAGCACAGGAATATTCACTGCCGCGCGTACAGCATCAAGGTCAGCCAGAGACCCCTTGAAGCGGCGCTCTTCGGTCAGCACTGAGATAGCCGCTGCTCCCCCAGCTTCATATTTGGCGGCAAGTTCTGCAGGCTCAGGAATATCAGCCAGAGCGCCCTTCGATGGTGACGAGCGCTTCACTTCGGAGATGACCTCCACGGTATCTCTTGCAGCCCCGTGCAAAGCCGCGAGCGCGTCCAAGGCCGGTGGCATCTGGGCGACGCGAGCTTTCAGCTGCTCAAGAGTTACCGTCTGCTGACGCGCGGCGAGGTCCTCGCGAACTCCCATAATAATTTCTTCAAGTACAGTAGCCACTATATTGTGCCCTTATTCCCTAGCTGTCTAACAACCTAAAAAGATAAGCGCCCCGACTGAAAACCAGTACAAGACGCTTACCCTAACACCTCAGTGCTCTAAAAAATTTAGAGTTAACCGGTGCGATATTTTAGTGGTGACCCTTAGCTTTTGCGCGCTCGATGGTCTTGGCACCGCCCTGACCGTGACCGGCTTTCTTGAGCGCAAAACCAGCAACCGCACCGATAACCATCAGCGCAACACCGATAACCAGCAGGGGAAGGTTAGCCAGGCTAAAACCTACAGCGCCGACGATCATGCCAACGGTCATGAGGGCAACCAGAACCCAGGAGGCAACGGTATTGCCGTGGTTATTGGGAACAACACCGGGAACCAGACGTACCTGCTGTTCAGACATAAAATTCTCCTTGAATGTGTGAAGCGTGTGTGCGCTTTACGTACTTAGCCCTCATTCTAGTGGGTGAGAGCGTACACCGTAAAACCTTGAAGGGGTATGTTACCCAAGTTTTTGCAGTAGCTAGCGGCGATCAGTGGGATCAAAATTGTGGGTGAGAGCATCCCAAGTATCAATCTCATCGAAATCTTCTTGAGTTTCAAAACGCTGGGTTTTATCGTATTTGCTCTTATTTTTGACCCATGAGCGGGAGGCTGCGCCCATCGCTGCGGCACTGGCAATGACGCACGCTGACGCTATCAAGGACGCCCAGGGCCAGATGGTGAGTGAGTATTGGGCGTCCATGCCGATGACTCCTGTTTGCGAGCCAATCGTAGCCTGAGCGGCACTTGCCGGATCAGTCAGAACTGAAGCAACCGAGAAGATCATCCCCGCACCGGCAGCTACCATGACCGCAACGATAAAGTAGCGAACCTTCTGCGGGGCGAGGCGCAAAGCAACGGTCGCCGCCAAAACGACCAGTGCCAGAGCGCTAACACCCGGCGCGGCGTCCGACCCCGGTACAGCAACCGAAGCGTTCTGCAAAACGTCACTGACCTCAGCGTACACCCAGGTGGGCAGTGTGGATGCAAAAGCTGCTGCGCCCGATAAAAGGGCAAGCAGCATGAGACGCCCGGCTGACTTCCAGGGGGCAGGCTGGGGCTGACCCACTGCGGTTAAACGGGCTGAGTGCATAGCTTATTTGCCTTCCAGGGCGGTGAGGGTTGAAGCAGAAATGACCGCACGCAGGGGCGCAGCCGATTTGTTAACGGTTTCTAGCGCCTCAGAGGCTGGCACAGAATCCATAACGATGCCTGCACCTGCTTGAACATAGGCTTTCTCATTTTTGAGAACGGCAGTACGAATGGCGATCGCCATATCCATGTTGCCGGCAAAATCAAAGTAGCCGCAAACACCGCCGTATACACCGCGGCGGGTAGGCTCATACTCATCCAAAAGCTGCATAGCGCGCGGTTTGGGCGCACCTGAGAGAGTGCCCGCGGGGAAAGCTACACGCAGCACATCGTAGGCACTGAACTTCTCATCAAGCTGAGCGTTGACCGTCGACGAGATATGCATAATGTGGCTGAACCGCTCAATCTCCATAAACTGAGTCACCTCAACCGTACCGGGCACAGCAATACGCGAAAGGTCATTACGCGCCAGGTCAATGAGCATCAGGTGCTCAGAACGCTCCTTCTCATCAGCCAGCAGCTCCTGCGCCAGAGCGACATCCTCTGCTGGGGTCGCCCCGCGCGGACGCGACCCGGCAATCGGGTGGGTTGATGCCACGCCGTCGCGCAAAGTCACCAGAGCTTCAGGTGATGAACCCACAATCTGGAAAGGCTGCCCCTCGGTATCTTCAAAGTTGAAGAGATACATGTACGGCGAAGGGTTCAGCTGGCGCAGGCGGCGATAAACGTCAAGAGCGCTCGCCTTATTTTCAATTTCAAAACGACGCGAGATAACAATCTGGAAAACATCACCGTCAATAATGTTCTTCTTGGATTTATCGATAGCATCCAAGAAGCCCTGCTCAGCCCAGGTATGCACCACGTCCTGAGCTAAAGCCGCTTCGATGTCACGAGAATCTGTAAGAACAGAGACTCCGGATGCAGCCGCTGGTGTAGCTACCTTAGCTGCCATCGCTTCAAGGCGTACCAGCGCATCAGCATAGGCTTCATCGACATTTTCATCGGTGCCGTTGAAGTTAATGGCGTTAGCGACCAGTAGCACCGAGCCGTCCGTGCTGTCATGAATAGCCATGTCAGTTACCAGGTTCAGGGCAAATTCTGGCAAATTCATATCATCAGCTGGCGGATTGGGCAGCTTCTCCCAGTGGCGCACCACGTCCCACCCCATATAGCCCACCAAACCGCTCGTCAGCGGCGGCAGACTCTCCAGAGGTTCGGTGTGAAGCATCTCAAGAGTTTGAGCAATTGCCTGCACAGGGTCGCCATCGACCGGCACACCATTGGGGGTGATGCCCTGCCAGAAAATCTCTCCGTCTTTAGTGGTCAGCGTTGATTTTGAACGCGCACCCACAAAAGAGTAGCGATCCCATCTGCCACCCTCATGCGCGGATTCCAGCAAGAAGGTGCCAGGCAGCGCACTGCCGCCTTCGGTAGCCAGCACCCGGTACAAACCGATGGGGGTCAGAGCGTCCGCTACAACCTTCATACGCACCGGGATCACACGACGGTCTTTAGCTAGGGCGCGAAACTCCTCTAGTGAAGGAGAAATCAACTCATCAAACTGCATAGAAACCTCACCAGAATCTAAAAATACAACTACTTGGTCAAACTGACATTGCGTCAAAACCCGGCTTACGAAAGCGCCGGTGTCAAAGCGGTAAATTACCACTGCACATGGTTATACAGGCCGTTCACCCACAGCGGTTTCTAGCTGCCCGCCAGCCTCAAAGCATGCGGTGGTTCCGGTGTGGCAGGCGACACCCACCTGATCTACACTGAGCAGTAGCGCGTCCCCATCACAGTCGATACTGACCTGCTTAACGTACTGAAAATGACCGCTGGTATCGCCCTTACGCCAAAACTCTTGGCGCGACCGCGACCAGAACGTCACGCGTCCTTCACGCAAGGTGCGGCGCAGAGCCTCATCGTTCATCCAGCCCAGCATCAGCACATCTTTAGTGTCGTACTGCTGAATGATGGCAGCAAATAGACCGTGTTCATCTCGCTTGAGACGCTGGGTTAGTTCTGGCGCCAAAGAAGTGTCAGTGGCAAAAAGGGTTTCGGTACTCATCACAGGCAATTGTACGCGCTTATAGAAAGTCGTGCTGAAGCAAGCGCTACGTGAGCGGGAGGTATTCTGCTGACATATTTATGGGGCGGACGCGCCACTGAAGCTGGCAGTGGCGGGATAAGAGTGGGAAAATGGAGTATGACTATTCCTACGCCCTCAGTTACCCCAAGCCCTAATGTTCCGATGAATGACGCCGAAATTATTGCGTCGGAGCGGTTGAACCTCATTGAGTATTTGCGTGGGGCGGGTCCGCATGCCTCAACCTTGTGTGAGGGGTGGCAGACTCGTCACCTGATTGCGCATCTGGTACTACGTGAATCTAAGCCTCTTGTTGCTGCGGGTGTCATGGGCGGCCCGTTGGGTCAGCGTACCGAAGAAAAAACGAACGAATACGCCGATAAGCTCACCAGAGCCGGTGCTTACGACACGGCTTTGTTTGAGTTCGCGAAGTTGCACGGACCTTTGCATGTGCGTACCCGCAACCCGAAGGCGGACTGCGCGATGAACCTGTTGGAGTATTTTGTGCATACCGAGGACGTTCGCCGCGCCGAAGAGACCTGGCAGCCGCGAGAGCTAGCCCCTGAGGTGGAGAGCAAGATGTGGCAGATGCTGACCAAGGGCGCGCGTCTGATGGGCGCTAAAAAGTATGCAGGTGGCCTGACCATCAAGGCTCCCGGTCGCTCCCCCGTAACCGTTATTAAACCTAAGAACGGTTCTGCTACAACGATTACTGGAGCACCCGGTGAAATCGCCTTGCACCTTTTCGGACGTGAGCAGGCAGTCGTAGAAATCAGCTAACGCAAAAGCACCGCGTACAGGCGAAAGTTATTGCCCGTACGCAGTATTTTTATGTGGACGCCGAGGCGTTATCTCTAGCTAGCGAACCTCATGCCCCGCCTGATGTAGCGCGTCCTTGACCTCACCGATACTGACTTCACCAAAGTGGAAAATGGACGCGGCGAGTACAGCATCTGCGCCAGCCTCCACAGCCGGTGGGAAATGCTCAGGTGCCCCCGCACCGCCTGAGGCGATGAGCGGAACATTCGTCACAGCCCGCACCGCGCGAATCATCTCAAGATCAAACCCTGCCTTAGTGCCATCAGCGTCAATAGAGTTCAGCAGAATCTCCCCCACCCCGCGTTCCGACGCTTCACGTACCCAATCCAGCGCGTCCAATCCGGTTGATTTTTTACCACCGTGGGTGGTCACCTCAAAACCTGAAGCTGTGGTCTCCGATCGTTTCGCATCAACGGAAAGCACCAAAACCTGAGAGCCAAAGCGCTCCACAATCTCATTAATTACCTCGGGCCGAGCAATAGCAGCTGTATTGATAGACGCCTTATCAGCGCCGGTGCGCAACAAACGATCAACGTCCTCAGGGGTACGGACGCCGCCGCCCACCGTCAGCGGAATAAAAACAGTCTCAGCGGTTTTACCCACCACCTCGAAGGTAGTGGCACGGTCAGCAGTTGAAGCGGTGACATCCAGAAACGTTAGCTCATCAGCGCCCTCAGCGTTGTAGCGTTTGCCCAGCTCCACCGGGTCGCCAGCGTCCCGCAGACCCTCAAAGTTCACGCCCTTCACCACGCGTCCAGCATCAACGTCCAAACACGGAATCACTCGAATAGCAACACCCACCGTTGCCCTCTCTTTCACAAACCCGGTGCACAGCACCCTATAGATGAAAAGCCCGCCCCGCACACAAAAAGCGGGGCGGGCACGTTGAAAAAATTTTTATGTGCCTTACAGGCGAGCAGCCTGAATGGGCGAAACCAAGATAGCGCGAGCGCCCACCTCGTAGAGGTCATCCATGACGCGGTTGACCTGCTTGCGTTTGACCATGGAGCGCACCGCTACCCAGCCTTCACGGTCCAGCGGTGAAACCGTAGGAGCTTCAAGGCCGGGGGTTAGTTCAGTGGCAGCCGGTAGAAGGTCCTCGGAGATGTCGTAGTCCACCAGCACGTACTGGCGGGCGATCAGAACACCTTGCAGGCGGCGACGCAACTTATCGAGCGCATCTGTATCTTCTACGCCTTCACGCTTAATGAGCAGAGCCTCAGAATGCATCACAGCTTCGCCAAAGGGCTCAAGACCAGCGGCGCGCATGGTGTTACCGGTTTCAACAACATCAGCAATGGCGTCAGCAACGCCTAGTCGAATAGAAGATTCAATAGCACCATCAAGGCGGGTCACCGTAGCATTGATGCCCTTTTCTGCCAGGTAGTTTTCGACCAGCTTGGAATAAGAGGTAGCGATGCGCTTGCCCTCCAACTGCTCAACATCGGTGAACGCCCCGGCAGGGCCGGCAAAACGGAAGGTCGAACGGGCAAAATCTAGCCCCAGCTCTTCACCAGCCGGTGCTTCAGAATCAAGCAGAAGATCCCTACCGGTGATACCCACGTCAAGAGTACCCTTACCCACATAAACAGCGATATCGCGCGGACGCAGATAGAAAAATTCAACATTGTTTTCAGCATCGGTCAGTACCAGCTCACGGCTGTCTCGACGCTGAAGGTAACCTGCTTCTTTGAGCATGGTGGTAGCAGCTTCTGAGAGCGCTCCCTTGTTAGGCACAGCAATTCGCAACATAAAAAGTCCTCGGGTGATTTACAGGTATTTGTAGATATCTTCGGGAGTCAGCCCCTTGGCGATCATCATGACCTGCAAATGGTAAATCAGTTGGGAGGCCTCTTCGGCAAATTCCTCATTCGATTGAAATTCCGCTGCCATCCATACCTCGGCAGCTTCTTCAACGATTTTTTTGCCGATACCGTGTACACCAGAATCAAGCTCAGCAACAGTGCCTGAGCCTTCGGGGCGGGTTTCAGCTTTGTGGGCTAGTTCAGCAAAGAGCGCATCGAAAGTTTTCACAAGATAACCCTAGCGTGAGTGATAGTAAAGAATGAAGCTGTGACGCAATGTTTCCACCTTTTGGAGAAACTGCGCCAGCTCAGCAGTGTGCTTCTATGTGATGGGGCGATGCGGTTCTCTCACCGACACCGCCCCTACCGAAAAATTACTGTGGGCTTAGTTGATAGCGCGCAGTGCCACTACCGTTTCAAGAGCCGCTGCCATCGCTTCAAAACCCTTATCTTCGCTGGAGCCTTCCAGCCCAGCCCTGTCTAGTCCCTGCTTTTCGGTGTCGCAGGTGAGCACACCAAAACCAACCGGAGTTTTCGATTCAACGGCTACATTAGTCAGCCCCATAGTTGCCGCTTCACACACATACTCAAAGTGCGGGGTGCCACCACGAATAACCACACCGAGCGCCACCACAGCATCATATTTGGGGGCGGCAGTAGCAGCTGCGACGGGCAGCTCAAAAGTACCCGGAACGCGCACAATAGTGGGCTCAATCCCCGCTTCGCGGGCGGCACGGTGGGCGCCATCAAGCAGACCGTCCATGATCTCGGTGTGCCAGCTGGCAGCAATAACAGCAACACGCAAGTCTTTAGTTTCTTCGGGTTTCAGCTTCGTCTGAGGAGCTCCAGCACCACTCATTGTTATATCTCTTTTCTTCTCTCGTGTGCCCCTTGGGTGGGGCAATAAAACTAAGGGGGAAGGTTAGGACGCAAGACGATGGTTCATGCGCTCGCGTTTAGTTTTTAGGTAAGCACGGTTTTCAAGACGCGGTTCAACCACATCGGGCACCAGTTCAACAACCTCAATACCCAGCCCTTCAAGAGCAGTTGCCTTCGCCGGGTTATTCGTGACAAGACGAATTTTCTCTAGCCCCAAGGCGCATACAATAACCGCCGCTTGCCGGTAGTCACGCGCGTCCTCGGGTAGCCCCAATGCCAGGTTGGCATCAACGGTATCAAGACCCTGATCTTGCAGTGCGTAGGCGCGGAGTTTATTGACCAAACCAATACCGCGCCCCTCATGCTGGCGCATGTAGAGCATGGTACCGCCCAACCGGTGCAACAGTTCAAGCCCCTGTTCAAGTTGCGAGCCGCAATCACAACGGAAAGAACCAAAGATATCGCCGGTAGCGCACTCTGAATGAACACGCACAGCGTGCGGTAGCTCCCCATCGAAAGTCCACCGCCCCTCAGCGTCAACGGCAGTAGCACTCAGGTGTTCAGATCCGTCAGCAAAAGCCCAAGCACGCATCGCAAATACCCCGTACTCCGTAGGAACAAGAACGGGCTGTGTTGACTCTACGAGCTCAGAATCTACGCGAGGCATCAACTGCTCGGGCGAAACACCCGCCGAGGATGCAGATGCACTCACCGCGCGTCCTCACTCACCGCTGCAATCAGCTGCTCTATAGAAATCATGGGTAGCCCGTGTTCTGTGGCAAAAGCACGCAACGCATCAAACCGCATCATCTCACCAGAATCATGCACCAACTCAGCAATAACACCCACGCCAGAAAGCCCCGCCAGGCGGGTGAGTTCAACGGCAGCTTCAGTGTGACCATCGCGCTCTCGCACTCCCCCGTCAACAGCACGCAAGGGAAACATGTGCCCCGGTCGCGTCAGATCAGCAGGTTGAGCATTCGCGTCGGCGAGCAGACGAGCGGTCAGCGCACGATCAGCGGCACTCACACCCGTTGAAATACCGTAGCGCGCATCGCACGAAACGGTGTAGGCAGTGTTCTTGAGATCCTCATTCACTGCGGTCATTGGAGGAAGCTGCAGCGCATCGGCACGTTCACCGGGCATAGGAACACAAATGACGCCTGTGGTGTAGCGAACCGTGAACGCCAGCAGCTCGGGAGTTGCATGCTCGGCGGCAAAAATAATGTCGCCCTCATTTTCGCGGTTTTCGTTATCAACCACGATCACCGCTCCCCCAGCCTTAATCGCCTCAAGGGCTCCGGTCACGCTATCAAGGCTCGCAGTTGCACGTTCTGTGCGCTCGCTAGCTGCCGGCTGTTCTTCCTGGTGCGTCGACAGGATGCGAGTGCCCTGCACCGCAGAAACCTCCAGCATGCGCTGCACATACTTAGCGAGCGCATCCGTCTCAAGGTTCACGGTGTCACCGGTTTTCAGCTGCCCCAAGGTGGTTGCTTCGAGGGTTGCAGGGATCAACCCCACCTCGAACCAGTGCTCAGTCGCATCGGCAGGTGACACTGCGGTGACAGTCAGGGAGGTTCCAGATATGGCAATAGAGCCTTTTTCACTCAGATGGGGTGCGATATGAGCTGGTGCGCTCACGCGCACAGTGCGCCACGAATCGTGGTCTTCAACCAGGGCAACAGTGCCTACACCATCAACGTGCCCCTGCACGATGTGCCCGTCGAAGCGTCCGCCCACAGGCATGCACCGTTCAAGGTTCACCCAATCCGCGACTTTCACCGTGCCCAAGTTAGTGCAACGCAAGGTTTCACCCATAACATCAGCAGCGAAACGTCCCTTACCCAATTCTTGGGTTCGGGTAGCGGTCAAACACACACCATTGACGGCAAGCGAACCGCCGTGTTCAAGGTCGTCAATAATGCTGCCCGCGTTAATGGTCAGTACAGCAGATTCAACATCACCTGCTGCATTGAAAACGGGCTCAAGGCGCTCAACTGTTCCTACAGCACCGATAATTCCGGTAAACATACACTTCTTCTTTTCTGCGGTTCTTTTGAAAAATCTTTTACAAAGGGGTGGGCGCACCGTGAGGTGCCGGTATCAGATGCATTCGCGTGTCATTGCCAAGGGTATTAACCGCCGGGGCCATCCCCAACTCATCCAGCTGCCAGCGGCACGCGTCCGTCAAGGTTGTAATGCCCACATCAGAAACAGCCTTGGCACCTGCACCCAAAAGGATCGGTGCCTGATACCAAAACAGCTCATCGACCAAACTCTCCCGCAGGAATGCTGAGATGATAATAGGCCCACCTTCAATCATCAGGTGACGCACACCCATCGCATAGAGCTCATCAAGAGCAACACGAGGATCGCGGGTGCGCAGGTGGACAAAACCCTCACCGCGGCACACCAGAGCATCTGCAGGTACTTCACGGGTACCCATGACCACTCTCAGGGGCTGCCGCTCTAAAGGATTGCCTATCTCATCGCGGGCAGTAAGCGCCGGATTATCAGCTTCAGCTGTACCAGTGCCCACCATGACGGCATCAGCGCGAGCGCGAATAGTGTGCCCGGCAGCTCGCGCACCAGGGCCCGTAATCCATTTACTCGTGCCATCGCTGGCAGCAATAAAGCCATCTAAAGTAGATGCGATTTTAGCGGTCACGAAAGGACGCTGAGCGGCAGCAGCAGCGAACCAGCGGGCATTGAGCTCATACGATTCACTCTGCCTCAGCCCCTGCTCAACCTCAATACCCTGAGACCGTAAATAATCGGCACCACCAGCTGCCACCGACATATCCGGGTGGGCGTAGACAACCTTAGAAATTCCTGCTTGGGCAATGGCACGAGAACAAGGACCGGTGCGTCCGATATGGTTACACGGTTCAAGGGTGACGTACATCGTGGTGTCAGAAAGATCAGTATCAGCCAAATTTGCCTGGGCAATGGCGTCCGCCTCAGCGTGAGGTGTACCCGCGCCACGGTGATACCCCACATGCAAAACGTAACCGTCAGGGCTGGTAATCACAGCACCCACCAGGGGGTTTGCACCGCGCACGCCCTTGCGGGCTGCAGTCAGTGCGATATCCATAGCTTCTTCAGGAGTATGAGGCTCCCAGGGAATGTTCATGGTGTGCATAGTCTTATTTTACTTCTGCGTCACTGTGACATCGGGAAAAGCGGTCTCAACGCTCACGTTCTGCGCGGATTCCCGATTGTGGGTGCGCCACCACATGAAGAAACCTGCGAGAGTGCAGGCACCGTAGAAAAGATACATGAAAGCTGTTGCATAATAACCGGCAGACCACAGCAAGGGAACGCCCACAATATCAACAGCAACCCAGACCAGCCAGAACTCTACCCACCCCCGTGCCATGCCAAAGGTTGCCAACAAAGATCCGGTGAAAATCCAGGCATCAGACCACACCGGCTCGTACGAACCCAACGCACGGAAAACAGGAGTTAAAACCCCGGTGCCAACCAGCATGAAAGCAACCATAAACAGTCGCTCTTTAGCACTAGCCCACTGCGGTATAACAGCTACGCCCTGACTTTCGGCGCGAGTCTGACGCCAGCGGTGCCATCCCCAGATTGAAACAGCGATAAACATCACCTGACGCCCAGCCTGACCCAGCATATTCGCCGCATGCGCCTGACCGCCAAAGAGCGTACCCATAAAAACAGTAAAAAGCAGCACATTGCCAGCAATGCCCACCGGCCACGCCCACACCCGTCGGCGCATACCGCCTAAAGCAGAGAGCAATCCAAAAATATTACCGAGGACTTCGCGCACCAGAAGCGACTGATCGCCAATGTGAATCTGAGCGTCGAAGAGCCACCGCAAAAAGTCCATGTCTTTCACCTTTGCTAGTGGCTCCGGGAAAGAACAAAGCAGCATCTCAACCGCCCCGCATAAAAAGCAAGCAGGTACACCAAAGAATAACTGTTTTGCTCGTGCTACCTTCCATCCAGACTGTACTGTCGGTATCGGAATTTCACCGATCAGGCCACCTGCTACCAAACCCCTAAAAGATGAAGTTGATACCGAGTAGTTAGCGGACTATCACCGCCGGTTGGGAATCTCACCCCGTCCCGGAGCACGATTATTAGTTATATGCTCACATTATGGCACACCCGCCGTCTGCACCAAGAATTATTATTACGACCACCGCTACCGGCGAAAGCCCCCCGTGCAACGCAGTTCAAATACCCGGTATGGACGGACGCTGGGGGCATGCACCCGGAGTGAGCAGTGCCGGGTGCGCCCAAGGGAAAGTTGGGCTAGCACCACCGACTACAGGTATTCTAAAGACACACTCTTTGCCCCCGCCCACCCCATATTTTGAAAGAAACTCAGTGACTGAACAGCAGAACCTACCGGTGACCGGCACCGCCCCGCGCAGCCTCCAAAACGTTCAAAAGCGAGACACCCTTTTCACCCAAGAACGCGCGTCCGTAGTAAACGCCGTCAAACGCCGCCCTCACCAGGCAGTCGCCCGCGCTGTTAAAGGCGCACAGAAACTAGTAGCCGATGACCAGGCGAAGCAGGCGCTGAACGTCCTAACGCTCGCTAAAGATCTGGTAGAAAAAGCTGCCCCTGCTGATGCCACCGACTACTATTTAGCCCTGGCAAGCATCCACCAGCACATGGGTAGCATAGCACCGGCGCAGCGAGCACTCACCCAGGCGCAGGAACACCTACAAGCTCAGGACGTACCCACCAATTCCCAGAAAAGCGCCCTTGAAAAGCTGGCTGATAGCCTTTCTGTCTAACCGTCCACATCTAAAATCGGCAGGGACTTTCGTGATCCTGTAGTAGCTGAGGTTAGCTGGTACGTTCGTGAATATGACGAGCAAAATCTGCACGCTCTGAATCGCCCGCCAGCTCGAAGGCGTCAATAGCCTGTTGAGCGTGCGCGTGCGCTTGACGGCGTAAGCCCTCCTGCTGCGCTTTGACGATTGCTAGACCCTGATAAGCCTCACCTACCAAGAGATGAGCATCAGTTTTCGTTGCATATTCCAGCACTAACGCGAGGCTGCTTTCGGCATCACTCAGTTTGCCTTCCGCCATGAAAGAGTGAGCAATATCAAGATGAATCTCAGCGACTTTCTCGGTGTTAACGGGCTCTTTGCCCTTCAGCACAGTGATGCCGGTGGCAAGCTGTGCGCGAGCGGTAACTTCGTCTCCGCGCTGGCGGTAAATACCCGCAAGGCAAATCATATTGTGGGCGTAGCCGTCAGCACGCGCGTGGGCGGCGTACTCACGAGCGCCCACAGAATACCACTGCTCTGATTCATCGAGCAGACCCATCTGGGCGTAGATTGAACCGGTTTCGGTGGCGAAATCCCCCACCTGCTCAGCTGTGGGTTTGAGTTCTTTGAGCAAGTAGTAGGCACGTTCCATCTGCTCAACAGCGGTATCGAGACGGTTGAGGTCACGGTTAGTTTCAGAAGCTATTTTCAGTGCCAGCACCACACCGAACTTCTCATGTTGCACGGTGAACCCGTCAAGCGCGGCGTCAAGAGCGGGCAGGGCGTCCTCAAGTTTGCCCTCAGCGATCAGCTGCTGCGCAGCTTCTAGGGCGTCGTCGGGAGAAGAATAAGGGGTGAGCATCGAAAAGCGTCCTTTCTAGGAGGTTGAAGACGTATTGCTCATCAGCCCAGTAACAATAGCCCCTTGGAAAAACCTTTTCCTTTGTACCTCTTGGTCTAGCGCCTGAAGATATTCCTGCCCCTTAAGTCCGTCCCCCTGTCTACGGTTTTGGGGAGGCTCTAATCCTTCGATCAGTACGGCTTCCATCGTTGAGATCACGAGTTCCGCTGGAAAATCTTGCTGCGCAACACCCAACGATCCATCAAGCGTTACAGGTCTTAGCCCAAACCAGCTGAAACGATCCCACCGCCCAGCCACACGGTCAATTGTATGTTCGTACAGTCGAAAGCCTAGACGTTCCGCGCTTACCCTGCCTACATAAATAGTTCTAGAACCATCGTGCAGTAAATAGACTCCGGTTTGCCCCGCCATATCGATGTGCTGTTGTGTTTTATCGGTAGGATGCACGCCCAAAAGCTTCACGTTCTGTTTTAGTTCCCAGTTAACGTCGGCTCGTCGCCAGAACATGCCGAAAGCAGAGATAACACCAGAGCTTTCGACATCTTCGCTCTCTGCTGAACTAGTATCGCCGTCTTCAGAGGAATCGACCGCTAGGGTCTGCGAACCAAAGTTCTTTCTGTATTTTTCGCGAAGGTCGGCGAGGGTCTCACGGCTATTTTCTAGACGCCAGAAAATCCACCCGTTCACCGATTGAAGATTACCGGCGACTTTAGCGGCTGCCGTTGGGGTTTCATAGTGATGACCCTCAAAAGCAAGAGTTCCGTCGGCGTGCACAGCCGCTACCTTTTGTGAGTATTTCGGTGAAAGTTCCTGCCCCACAACAAGAAGATTGGCACGAATCAAATCTTTGACACTGACATCTGATGAAGCGCTCATTCTATTTCCTTCTAGGCATGAAAGTGCTTTTGGGCGGACGCGCGCAAACCGGCGATAGCCGCGGCGGGATCATCGATGTTGTAGACCGATGAGCCTGCCACAAAGCAGGTGGCACCAGCCTCAGCGGCACGAGCAATGGTCTCTTCAGTGATGCCGCCATCGACCTGCAGCATCAAGTCCAGCCCCGAACCCTCAATAGCCTTTGCTGCACGGCGAATCTTCGGCAGGGTAACATCTAAGAACTTCTGCCCACCGAAACCCGGCTCAACGGTCATAATCAACAGCATATCCAGCTCAGAAAGCATATCGAGATAGGACTCAACCGCTGTTGCCGGGCGCAGAGCCATACCCGCCTTCGCGCCGTTTTCGCGCAAGGTACGCGCCAGTTTGATAGGTGCAATAGCAGCCTCGGCATGGAAAGTCACCGACTCGCACCCAACCTCAGCGTAGGCAGGCGCGTGTCTGTCTGCGTCCTCAATCATCAGGTGCACATCAAAGGGAATAGGTGATACCTCTTTGAGTCGCTTCACCACCGGCAAACCCCAGGTCAGATTCGGCACAAAATGATTATCCATCACATCAATATGCGCGGCATCTGCCGAAGAAATCGCCTCAAGTTCAGAGGCAAGGTACGCGAAATCAGCCGAAAGAATCGAGGGATTAATATGGCAACTCATGGGCGCTCCTGAAAGGTTGGAACAAAATCTCTTACACCCAGCTCTACCAGCTGGCTACTGCCGCACACGTGACCTCTCGCGGTTGTTTGGAGTGGCGCTACTTCTTGCGAAACAGCGCGAAGAACATCGCATCCGTACCGTGTACGTGCGGCCACAACTGCGCAGTGGTAGCCTGCGGCTGCTTATTATTCGGTGCGTAACCGGGGTCAAGCTCACCGCCCAGTACCGACTCCCCCTGCTCATTGCTCAGGGCAACTGCGCGTAAAGCGCTGGCTGAATCTAGTAGCTCTACCGCACCATCAGCCACAATGTCATTCACAATGTTTTGCGTCTCAGCCATGTGAGGTGAGCAGGTAACATAAGCAATCAGACCACCGGCGCGAGTCACGGTCACCGCCGCGTCAAACAGCTCCTTCTGCAAGGGCAACAAACCAGCAATATCGCGTGGCGACTTACGCCACCTCGCCTCAGGACGGCGACGCAGGGCACCCAAACCTGAACAGGGAACATCTACCATCACACGGTCAAACTGCGGGTTGGGTTCAGTAGCCGCCGGCAGGTTCTTCTTATCGCTCACGGTTGCCGCGATGTCGCGCCCATCGCCCGTCACCACCTTGTAGACGCTACCGCGCAAAGGACGCAAGGACGCGCTCACCAGCTTGGCGCGGTGAGCAGCTGACTCGTTGGCGACCAGCTGAGCCTGACGCTGCGCGCCGATAGTAGCCAGCAAGGCCGCTTTGCCACCGGGGCCTGCACACAGATCAAGCCACAGGGAGTCTTCACCCTCAAGAGGGGCAAAAGCTAGGGCGCGCGCAACCAGCTGCGAGCCTACGTCCTGCGCACGCACAGTGCCCTCACGCACCGACTCTAGATGGCGCAAATCGCCAGAGGAGTACAGCGCCGAGCCTTCCACCAGCTCACCATCAACCGCACCAGCATCACGAGCCTCGTCCAAAGAGCCGATACCGGGCAGCTCCACCAAGTTCACGATAGGGGCGGCGTTATCAGCATCAAGCAGAGCCTCAATTTCCTGCGGCGAACGACCGTGGGCTGCCAGAGCCTGCCTAAAGGCACGTACCACCCAGACCGGGTGTGAAGCGGTCAGCGCCATCTTCTGAATATCGTCAGTTGCCTCAGACTCAATAAGCTCTCGCCACTCTTCGGCGGTCTTCTCAGAAACCCTGCGCAAAACAGCGTTGATAAAGGTTGCCGGCCCCGCACCAATCACCGCACGCGCCAAACCAACTGTCTGGTTCAGGGCAGCATGCGAAGGCACACGCATCGCCAGCAACTGGTGGGCACCCAAACGCAAAGCGGTCAGAATCTTCTGATCGATCTTCTTCAACGGGCGGTCAACGCAATGAGTCAGCACCGCATCATAGTACCCCTGGTTACGCAGGGTGCCGTAGGTCAGCTCAGTGGCAAAGCCAGCATCACGCTGATCCAGGCGATGGTTGCGCATTGACTTGGGCATCACCAGGTTCGCATACGAATCTTCGGTAGCAACCGCCTGCATCACCTCAAAAGCAACCAAACGAGCCGCGTCCGCCTCACGCGCGCGAGTTCTCGGTGCCGAAGTTGAAAAATCACGCTCATGGGACTTCTTGCGGTTGCGCTCGCGCCCCTTAGCATCACGACGCGAAGAATCGTCAGCGCGGTACCCCTGACGGCGGTCATCACCACGATTCGCGCCGGTTCGCCCCTGCCCCGCCCGATTCATACCCGAACGTTGCCCACCGCGGTTCTGGCCGTTCTGCCCACGGTTTGAGTTACCGCCACCGCGGGATGAGTTAAAGCCGCTCATACAAGCACCATTTTCTGTTCGTTGAGTGCTGAACCGGTTCCACGAGCCCAGTCAGTTGCGTTCATCATTTTCTTACCGGCAGGCTGAACCTGAGTCAGTTCCAAAGCGCCATCACCGCAGGTCACAACACACTTTTTGTTGATGATCTGGACGGTTCCGGGGGCTGTGCCCGAGATATCAGCGTCAGAGGGGACGACCATTCCCAGCTTGAACCGCGCGTCCTTGTAGGTACACCAGGCACCGGGTTCGGGGGTCACTCCGCGAGTTTGCGCGAGAAGTTCAGCGGTAGGACGCGTGAAGTCCAGTTTGCCGTCGGCGATAGTTAGTTTGGCGGCGTGGGTGGGTTCCCCGGTCTGTTCGGTGCCGGTGGCTCCTGCTTCGATTGCCTCAAAAGTGCGAGCAAGCAAAGCCCCACCGGTTGCCGCCAGACGCGCCAGAATATCTCCGGCAGTGTCGGTTCCCTCTACGCGGGTAGATTCTTCTACGAAAACCGGACCGGTGTCGAGACCAGCCTCAATACGGAAGGTATTAGAGAAGATTTCGGTCTCCCCCGCCATCAGCGCGCGCTGCACCGGCGCAGCACCGCGCCACGCTGGCAGAGAAGAAAAGTGCAAGTTAATCCAACCCTGAGGCAAAAGATCCAGCGCTGACTGCGGCAAAATCGCGCCGTAAGCAACCACCGCAGCAATATCAGCGCCCAGCTGCTTTACGTCCTCAGCAACCTCACCAGACCACTTGTTCGCTTTGATGACAGGCAGTCCCAGTTCCTCAGCCCGAGCCGCCACCGGTGAAGGAGTCAGCACACGCTTGCGTCCCACCGGTGCATCCTCACGGGTCAGAACACCCACGATCTCAAAACCAGCTTCATGCAAACCCTCTAGCGGAGCAACCGCAACCTCTGGGGTTCCCACATACAAGACCTTATACGTCATTACTTGGCACCTCCCAAGAAACCGAAAGCAGAACCGGCAGGCTTAGACGTTACGCCAGCACCGAAAGACGAAGAAACCTGCGGTGCACGCTCGCCAATAACTGCCGCAGAAACATCGTTGTACTGAGCGGCACGAATCGCGCGCATAATTCGCTTCTTGTCTTCACCCACCACGCGGTCAATGAACATCTTGCCGTAGAGATGGTCGGTCTCGTGCTGCAACATACGGGCGAACAAACCCTCACCCTCGATCTCAACAGGCTGGTTATACATATCAACGCCGATAACCTTAGCCCAGTTTTTGCGCGGAGTTTCACTGCTCAAACCGGGCACTGACAGGCAGCCTTCGCTGCCCTCTTGGTCTTCTTCGCCCACAGTCAGCACCGGATTGATGACGTGCCCCTCACGCCCAGCGATATTGCCGTAGGTAAAAATTCGCTTAGAAATACCCACCTGAGGCCCCGCCAAACCCACACCGTTGACCTCGTACATGGTCTCCAGCATGTCAGCTACCAGAGTGCGTAGCTGCTCGTCAAAAACCGTGATGTCTTCACACTCAGTGCGCAACACCGGGTCACCCACCGTGCGAATCGTCAAAATCGTCATCTTTTTATTTCTCCCACACAATCTTTTACATCTACTTCAACACTAGCAAGGGCATCATGAGGCCTGCGGTTTTTCAACCGAATCAGGCTCAACATCCTCCACCGGGGAGTTCTGCACAGAAGCCGTTTCAACCGGAGAGTGAACCACCGAGGGCTCATTGCCTTTCAGCTCGCCCAGCAAATGCGCTGGTGGCGGAACCACCGGCATTAAGTGATCCCCCAACTCAACATCCAGCTCACGGTTGAGATCCCACACCCGCTTCAGCGCACAAAACTTGTGCCAGTTACTTTTAAGCACCACCGGATTAGCCTGCTGCGGAACCACCTGCGTCTGCCCCAGCGCAACACCCATCAGAATAGGCGCAGTGCTGTAAGCCCACGGCTCCCACACGCCCTCATCAGCATCGACCAAAGACTCTTCAGCTTTAATACCTGCCACCAGCTGCATGACCACCTTATTATCAAGGGGCTTCACACGTCCGCGCTTATCGGTACCCTTAGTTTTGTAGTCAATCACGCACACTCTGCCAGCAATCTCAGCCACCAAATCAAGGGTACCCGCATACCCCACCGTTTCGTTCCAGACAGTTACCTCAGCAGCCAGCGGACGCGGACGCCACGCATCCCACCACTCATCGAAACGGTCAGCGTAGCCCTGCTCGCCGTGTTGCATGAGTAGCTCACGGGTCGCCTCAACCTCGTGGTTTTTACCCATCGCTCGCAAAGCAACACTTTCAGCATAATTATGAACGCGATCGCCTCTCGCAGCCGCCTCATCACGAAAACGTTCTGAAGCGTTGGCGGCATCACGAATAATGGCGAACTTCATCCCCGCAGAATGAGCCGGACGCGACGCCCGAGAATCCTCTAATACCGCCTTAGCAGCCATGTACCCGTGCCAGCCCGCCAAGTCAGTCGCCTGCTGGCCAATAACCGTGGTGATTGAAGGGACCAGCAGCTCGCCGCCCACCCGACGCGCGTACATACGCCCGTGGTCGGTAGCAGAAGCAAGCATAGGTGAAGTCACTTCAGAGAATCCTGACGTCGAAGAAATGAGAGGGTAATACGCCCCGTCAATTATACGCGGTGCCTTAGACCTGCGCGGTGGGTGGCAAGGGTTAGCTCAGCTACTTCTTGTCGCTCACTGGTGCTAGAGTTTCCACTCCTGCAAGCCGTGCGATGCGGCGTCCATCGACTCAACGGCTGATTTCACCCGATCATAGGATGCCTGTGCCGCGATCTCTGAAGCACACCGAGACTCTGCCGGGGCATCAGAGGTGATGCAATAACGGTAAGCGGGGTCATCAACAATTAGGCTCGAAGCCCACTGCAAACGTTCGACCTGCCACTGCTGGTTGGCGTCGCGTCCCAGAACAGCGTTAACCATCAACCCCTCATTATTACCCGGGAAAACCGGAGAAATTTCTGTGACGTTATTGCCCGTACCGTACACGATCCAAGTCTCACCGTGCTTTTCGATAGGTTGAACAGTGTGTGCGTGCTGACCCACGATCACATCAAAATACCCCGAATCAGCAAGCTCGTGGGCAATCTGCACCTGTTGCTTGTTGGGTTGGGTCTGATACTCGGTACCCGCGTGCATGTTCGCTACAACAATATCGGCACCCATCTCACGAGCTTTTTGCCCCTTCTGCTTCATAGCGCGGGCATCGAGCATATCAACTTGCCACCTATAATCGGGTACTTGCTCGTTCAAACCGTAAGTGCCCGTCACAACAGCGACCTTCACACCGTTGGCGGTAGTAAAGATATCGGGAGTTTCTGATTCCTCTGCACTGAGGTTAGTGCCCGTAACACCCATACCAGCAGCCTCAACCGCCCGGTAGGTACGCTCAAGCCCATCAGTCTTCTGGTCAAAAGAATGGTTACTGGCAGTCATACAGACGTCCCAGCCAATATCAGCGGCAGCATCGAGAATCTGTGGCGGCACGTTGAAAGACGGGTAACCGCTAAAAGGTCCTTGTGGTTCAGCCACAACAGTTTCCATCTGGCACACCGCCATATCGGCACGCTCGACGAATGGACGCTGAGCTTTAATGAGGGGCACAAAGTCGAGGTCGGATGCTCCGGTAGCCCGTGCGTCCGCCGCTGCCTGAGACCATAGCAAATTGTGTACTAAGAAGTCACCGGTAAATACCAGTGAGGTGCAGGAATCGCTGAGACACTCGTCCTGGGAGGCAGATGCGGCGACAGTGTTTACTTGCTTTTGGACTGCCGTTTCAGTGGACGCGCCCTGTGTATCTGTTTCTGGTGCGGAGCCAGCGGAGCAGCCCGTAAGCAAGAGAGAAAGGGCAGCGAAACCCACCCAGCGGTTGTGATGGAACATGCTGATACCCCTTTTGTGTGAAACCTAGTGTGTTTCCATCCTAACCTGATACGCCGAGATCCTGATTTAAATCAGGATCTCGGCGGAGGTTTGGGTAAACAAAAGACCCAACCTTTTGAAAGGTTGAGCCTTTATGTGTGCGCGATACTGGAATCGAACTAGACGGAAGGAAATTTTCCGAGCTAGCGAGGAAATAAAAATTTCCTGGAGCGGTCACTGGTTTTACAACCATAAACCACAATCTCCGTATCTTACGTGCGCGATACTGGGATCGAACCAGTGACCCCTTCCATGTCAAGGAAGTGCGCTACCGCTGCGCCAATCGCGCGTGGAGGTGAGGACGGGATTCGAACCCGCGTACACGGTTTTGCAGACCGTTGCCTAACCACTCGACCACCCCACCATTACCCATTGCTGGGTGGCGAAAACTGGTGTTTTCGTGAGAGCGGTTGACGAGACTTGAACTCGCGACATCCACCTTGGCAAGGTGGTGCTCTACCAACTGAGCTACAACCGCAACTCGCACTACTATACACGCCGGGGGTTTGGCGCGCAAACTGTGGTCAGCTTGAGCTGGCGTGTATAGCTGTACGGACGCGGGTGCTGATGATGTGCGAGGGGTCGGCGGACGCGTCCGTTCCAACTCGCCGGGGTTTACTTCGCCTGAAAGTGCCACGAGGGGCACAAAAGCATCCTGGAATGACGCTTTCAGGCGGAGTAAAGACTTTCAGCTATAGAAAACCCCGCATAGTAAGTACGGAGGTTTGGGGTGTTTGTCTACACCCATCACCATCTGTTGGGCGAAAATTGCTTCCTCGCTCGCTCAGGTTTTCGCTCAACAGCCCTAAGATGCACCGTAGCAAGGTGGCGTTCCATCAACTGAGCTATAACCGCATACAACAAAACCCTCGCACACGAAATGTGCGGGGGTTTGTTTTTGGAGCGGTTGACGAGACTTGAACTCGCGACATCCACCTTGGCAAGGTGGTGCTCTACCAACTGAGCTACAACCGCATATGCAATTATCTTGCCTGCGCGATACTGGAATCGAACTAGACGGAAGGAAATTTTCCAAGCTAGCGAGGAAATAAAAATTTCCTGGAGCGGTCACTGGTTTTACAACCATAAACCACAACATCTCGTATCATGCGTGCGCGATACTGGGATCGAACCAGTGACCCCTTCCATGTCAAGGAAGTGCGCTACCGCTGCGCCAATCGCGCATACACTCTTGTATCAAGAGTGTTGCGAGCGGTTGACGAGACTTGAACTCGCGACATCCACCTTGGCAAGGTGGTGCTCTACCAACTGAGCTACAACCGCATGTCAGGCTCGCAGGTTTTGTCCTTGCGGGCTAACAGGTAAATACTATACACAGATTTCGGGGTTGTGCCAAATCTTCGACCCAGGGGTTGTTTTTCGCTTGTTTCCGGGGTTTTTACCGGTTTTTTGTCCTGGCCTCGCGAGGTAGAGCAAAAATTATTTTCTTGCTCTACCTCACATTGACAGGGTATGTGGCAGAAAGTGTTTAGGCATCTTCGCCTGTGAGCCCCTGACGGGCGAGGGCAGTAAGGCGTGAGACTGCGCGGAAGTATTTCTTTTGGTAGCCGCCTTCCATCATTTCGGCGGTGAATACCTCGTCAAAGGGCACGCCGGAGGAAATGATGGGCAGGTCCTTGTCGTAGAGGCGGTCGGCAAGCACCACAAAGCGCAGAGCGACTGCCTGTTCGGTGATGGTTTCAACGTTGCGCCAAGCAATGCCTTCAAGCCCTTCAATGAATTGCCGGTAACGCGAGGGGTGGACGTGGGAGAGGTGCTCGATCAGATCACTGAAGTTATCGACTGACACAGCACCTAAGCCACCGAAGCGTTCTTGCACGGTTGCGTCGAACTCTATCTCGGTCACTGGTGCGGGGGCTGAGGGAAGTCCACGGTGGCGGAAATCCTCGCCGTCGACTCGCAGTACATCGAATTGGTCGGCAAGCACCTGAATTTCGCGTTTGAAGTCGCTGGCTGCAAAGCGCCCCTCCCCCAGCGACCCCGGCAGGGTGTTAGAAGTTGCCGCGATTTTGACTCCTGCATCAGAAAGTTCGCGCATAAGGCGTGATATCAGAACGGTGTCGCCCGGATCGTCAAGTTCAAACTCGTCGATGCAGACCAGTTTGTAGCCGCTGAGTGCGTCCACGGTTTTGCGGAAGCTCATGGCGCCTACTAGGTTGGTGTACTCCACGAAGGTGCCGAAGGCTTTGGGGCCCTCAGCCATGTGCCAGAGGGAGGCCAGCAAGTGGGTTTTGCCCACTCCGAATCCGCCGTCGAGGTAGATGCCATTTTTGGTTGCCGGTGCTTGCGAACCGCCACCGAAGAGTCGTGAGAAAAACCCTCCGCCACCGGAACCGCCAGCACTGTTGATGCTTGCTCCGAAGGCTTTGAGCGCATCCACTGCCTGCTGCTGAGAGGGCTGGTTGGGATCTGGGCGGTAAGTATCGAAGGAAACCTCACCGAAACGTTCAGAGGGGCGAAAACCTGCCAGAAGATCATCTGCTGAAACGTTGGGGCGACGGTCGGTTAGGTGT
Organism: Rothia sp. ZJ932; assembly: GCF_016924835.1. Taxonomy (NCBI): domain Bacteria; kingdom Bacillati; phylum Actinomycetota; class Actinomycetes; order Micrococcales; family Micrococcaceae; genus Rothia; species Rothia sp. ZJ932. The sequence continues at coordinate 1,342,722 of NZ_CP070480.1, forward strand.
TCGTAGGCAACCACAGTTCTCATATCTTTCGGAAGGGTTAGAAGGCGCCACCGTGTTGATGGCTGCCATAGTCTCTAGTAATGATTCTAGCTCTGTTACCCCGGTAACTTAGCAAACGGGGAGTAACAGAAGCGTCATTAGAGTTCACATCACCTTTAGGCTTTTACAAAGTTCACATCCCGGTGACCCTGTGTGTTGCGGGGATTGTGCCTAGCCTAGAAGCCACGGCAGTCTAAGAGAGGAACGAAGAGACACGGCTATGGCGAAGAAGAAAAAGGCAGGAGCAGCAACAGCTGCAATCTCTCTGCTCACCAAACAGGGCATTGATTTTCAGGTGCTGGAGTACGAGCACGAGGACGGCAACACCAACTTCGGTGTAGAAGCAGCACAGAAACTGGGGCGAGACCCCGAGCAGGTCTACAAGACCCTGATGATTAATCACGACAAAGACTATGCAGTGGCGATTGTGCCCGTTGACGGCAAGCTAAATCTTAAGAACGCTGCGGCTGCTCTGGGCTGGAAATCCGCGAAACTCGCCGACCCAGCAGTAGCACAAAAGCGCACCGGCTATGTGGTGGGCGGCATTTCTCCACTGGGTCAAAAGGTCGCCCACCCCCCCTTTAGATGAGGGCGCTCAATTATTCGATACGGTGCTGGTGTCAGGCGGTAAACGCGGATACGACGTGGAACTTGCACCTGCTGACCTACTGACACTGACCAGCGGACAGTACGCTGATATAGCGCTCGCTGGCTAGTACCAGCCGCAGTCGAATGTGTACGCCCCGGCTTTATACTTGCCGGGGCTATTTCATGCGTGGCTCTAGCCACTGCATCACAGCACGGTGCCAGCGTTCGGGGTTCACGTTCCATTCTTTGGTGTGCGACCCCTCGGGGAAGGTCACCAGATCTACGTGTGGACTGCGGCGGGCAAGTTCAATCGCCGGTGCCACCGGCACGAAGTCATCTTTCACGCTGTGCATGATAAGAGTGGGTACGCGCAGGTCTTTAGCCCGACGTGTCCATGACAGTCGCTCAAGTTCGATGGGTGCTTTGAGACCGGTGAATGAGCTCCAACGCGGTTTGGAAATCATCTGCACACCCAGCTCGCCGATGCGCAGGGGCAGTTTGTTGAGGTTGCTGTGGTATTCGATGAGCGAGAGCCAGTCTGCTGCCGGGCCGTTCAGTATCAGCGCTCGAATATGCTGTTTGTTGCGGGCGCGGTCGGCAGTCTGCAAGCTAATTGCCCCGCCCATTGACCACCCAAAAAGCACCACGTCATGAGCGCCGTGCTCTAGAGCGTAGTCGATGGCGGTTTCGACGTCCTCCCATTCGGTGAAGCCCAGACCGTAACGTCCGTCGTCTGAGGGAGGTGCCTCTCGGTCGTTGCGGTAGCTCATGTGTAGGGAGATCATGCCCAGCGCTTGGGTGGTGCGTAACGCCCTGAGGGTTTCGGTGCGCTTGGCACCCATACCGTGCACCATGATTGCCCAGGTCTTCGATGCAGGAGCAGAAGGGGCAGACGCTTCGGTTGAGGCATTAGGGCGCACCAACCAGGCGGGGGCGCTGCCCACGGGCAGTTCCAGGAAGATTTCTTCACTCTTGTAACCGGCAAGTTCGGGGGTCGGTGCGACGACTCCGCTCCAGCGTCCGCGCGTTGCTTGTGCGAGGTCTCCGTTGTGTACGCTCATGACTTCGCGCAGTACCGAGGATTCAAGGGGTGAATGGGCGATGATTTCGCCGATGACAGCGAAGGACGTTCCGGCGTTGAAGTACAGCCCGTAGGTGCCCGGTATCTGGGTTTGGCAGGTGGCAGGTAGGCGCACAGAGTTGGGTTGTTCGCCTTCACTGGGGGTAGCGTGAGAGTAGCCTACCCCGAGGATTTTGAGGTTTTCGACGGGGCGTTTGGGTGGTACAACGATTTGTCGGGCGAAGTAGGTGGCGAGCGCTGTGGAGCCTAGCGCTGCGGTAGTTGCTATGCCTGCGCCGATGACAGCACCGGTGCTGGCGCCTTTGAGCCAAGTGCGGATTTCGGGTTGGGGGTGAAGGTGTTCAGAGATTTTGTTCATAAACGCTCCTTGAAATATCAATAAGTTACTGACCAGTAACAAAAATACCACCTGCTGAATTCACCAACCGTAATCGCGCCCACAGGCTATTTATTATTACCTCAGAATACGCCCCACAGAAGACTGCGGAATATCTTCAGTTTGCCTCAGCGTTATGATGAACAAAACCAAACACAGCAAAGAACATAAGGAGCTTGTCATGGCGCACAATGTACCCGGTGTTGGATCCATCGTTAAAAAGTGGGAGGACGTTTTGACCCCCCAGGAGTACCACGTACTGCGTGAAGGCGGCACCGAGCGTCCGCATACCGGTGAATATACCAACACCACAACCGAGGGTGTTTATTCCTGTCGCGCCTGTGGCACCGAACTCTTTCGCTCCACTGAGAAGTTTGATTCTCACTGCGGCTGGCCGTCCTTTTTTGCTCCCCTGGCACAAGATTCTGTGCGCTACATCCAAGACCACAGCTTAGGAATGGTGCGCACCGAAGTGCGTTGCGCAGCGTGCGATTCACATTTGGGGCACGTTTTTGAGGGTGAGGGGTATCAGACCCCTACCGATCTTCGCTACTGCATCAACTCTATTAGTCTGACGCTTATCCCAGCCCAGGATTAACCACACAAAACTCGTTTCCCATCATTTTCTAGCGTGAGACACCATTCATTTTGTTTCTTTTATCGCCAAACCCCCGTGCGTGCACTGTAAGGTGCGTAAAATGGGGGTTTTGCACACGGCACTGATTCTTTGGTGCCCACTAGAAAGTATGCGAGAGGAAGTTACGCCTTAATGCCAGCGGAAAACTTGTCTGTTGTAGGTAGCAACACTGATTTTGGGCTACCTGCTGGCGTGACGATCCCCGAGCTAGTTCCGCTCGATGAACCTTTTGATGGGGTGCCTGCCCTCATTACGAATGAGCGAGGGCTGGCTAGAGCCGCAGAACGTTTAGTTCAGGCAAGCGGCCCGGTAGCGGTTGATACCGAGCGTGCCTCAGGTGTGCGCTACGGTCAGCGGGCTTTTTTGGTACAAATCAAACGCGGAGAATCCGGTGTTATTCTAATTGACCCCGAATGCTTTTCTGATTTAGGCATTATCAATGTTGCTCTTTCGCATACCGAATGGGTACTGCACGCAGCAGGTCAAGACCTGGTGGCGTTAGCTAAGTTGGGGATGCAGCCCGATCAGCTCTTCGATACTGAGCTAGCAGGACGCCTAGCGGGGTTTGAACGGGTTGGTTTGGGCACCGTTGTTGAAAAACTTCTGGGCTATAAGCTAGCTAAAGAACACTCCGCCGCTGACTGGTCGCGTCGCCCCCTACCCAAGTCTTGGCTGAACTACGCGGCTCTTGACGTTGAGATTCTTACCGATTTGCGGGATGCTTTCGAGGATGTCTTGCGTGAACAGGGTAAATGGGAATACGCTCTGCAGGAATTTGAGTACTTGCGGTTGCACCCGGTCAAAGAAAAACGTAAAGATCCCTGGCGCAAAACCAAAGGTATTCAGCGGCTTAAAAACCGCCGTCAGCTTACAGCACTGCGCAATCTCTGGCTGGAACGCGAACATTTAGCGCAGAAAAAAGATGTTGCGCCCAAAAAACTTCTGCCCGATGCTTCGATCATCGAAGCGGCTTATTCTATGCCCTCAAATGTACCGGCAGTGCTGAGTATTCCTGGGTTCCAAACCCGTGCTCTCAAGCGCGAGGCACCGCGCTGGGTACGTGCTATTGTTTCTGCGCGTAATGACAAAGAGCCGGTACCTTACACTACCCCGGCTGAGGGACCCCCGCCGCTGAAAGCCTGGGAGGTTAAGCGTCCGCTCTCTGCCCAGTTGATCGCACCGGCGAAAGAGGCAATGGCGGCGCTCTCTGAAAAACACTCCATTCCAACGGAGAACTTGTTGACCCCCGAAATTTTGCGCCGAGTTTGTTGGGATCCGCCCGTTAATGCTCACAGTATCGCTGATGCTCTGAGACAGTTGGACGCGCGCCCCTGGCAGGTTGAACTCGTCACCCCCGTGCTCTCCCCCATCTTCAATGCAATTCTGGGAGAACACCGCTAAAGACCACCTGCGACTTTACCAACCGTAAATCTCGCAGCGAATGACCTATAACCTCACAGGAAGAAAGCAACCATCATGGACTCAAACTGCTGTATCTCGCGTAGAACTGCTCTCGGCGCCACCGCTGCCGCAACCACCCTACCACTAGCTGCCTGCGGTGGTTCAGATGATTCAGCCGGTGGCACCTCGTCCATCAAACACCCTGAGGTGACCGCACCCATCGATATGATTGCAGCTGATGAGGTGCCAGTAGGTAGCGCTGTCAAAGCTGTCGCTGAGGGGGTGGTGCTAATGATTGCCCAGCCCACCGAGGGTCAGTTCATTGCCTACTCGTCAAACTGCACCCACCAGGGCTGCGTCCTGAACGTGCAGAACAACCTGCTGGCGTGCCCCTGCCACGCTTCCCAATTCGCCCTTGCAGACGGTTCGGTCACCGGTGGCCCCGCCCTCGATACTCTGCCTTCTTACCCCACTAAGGTGGAGGGCGGACGCGTCATCGTCGGCTAATATGCCAACCACAGATCAAGGCTGGTTGCCTCTTCAACCGTGAAGGGTAACCAGCCTTATTCTTAACTAACGGGCTGAAATTCACTGTTGAAGTGCGAAAAGTTCCTCTACAGCGTACGCACGATCGTCATTCAAGAAAGACCGCCTAAAAGAAAACTCGATAAAATACCAAGGCTCTCCTCATTGACGCTCACCTATAGCACATGGCGATGGGGCGCAAAAAGTGTAAGCATAACTACAGCTGACCAGAAAATAAGGGGGGCTATAAAACGGTGCTTGCAAGAGACGCTGGGACTTTCACCACAAAGAAAACCACGTTGAGAAGGGTGAACAGCATCATTAGCCGCCGCAGGGTTGAGCGTATGACACCCATCTTCTGAGGGGTTAGATATTTAAGCTCATTCTTCAGTTCGTACCCGGTGCTTTTGACGGGTTTCGGGTACAGCAGCGACATTAATATATAGTCTCGGGCACCGCTTATTTTCTCGGTAGCGGTGCCCCACCGCCTAAGTTTTTACTCGATAATATCAATAGCGCTGGTGTTAGTGTGCTTGGGTTTTTCGTCCTTGCCGCGGGCGAAAGGAACTTTCTGACCTGAGAGCTGCGCCAGAAGATCCGAGGTAATCTGCTCGGGGTTGAGCCCCACCTCATCAAGGATTTCCTCACGCGATGCGTGCTTAATAAAGTCAGCGGGCAACCCCAGCTCGTTGAGGGCAGTATCAACACCTGCGGCGCGCATTTCCTGGCGGATACGTGAACCCACACCACCGGCGCGCACACCGTCTTCGAGGGAAACCACAATGCGGTGTTTAGCGGCTTCTTCAATAACGCTGGCGGGCACGGGCATGACCCAGCGGGGGTCAATGACGGTTACGCTCACCTCGTGCTCTTCCAAACGGGAAGCGACATCCAGCGCCAAACGAGCGAAGGCTCCTACTGCAACGAGCAGAACATCTTTCTGATCAGTTTCGGTGTGCGCCGTTCCGCCGCTGTAGAGAACATCCACACCATCAGAATAACGCTTGATTGAGGGAATCTCATCGCCCACTGAGCCTTTGGGGTAACGCACCACGGTGGGCGCGTTATCAATGGCAACAGCCTCTCGCAATTCTTCACGCAGGGTGGCAGCATCACGAGGGGCAGCCAAGTGAAGCCCCGGAATGAACTGCAACAGGGAAAGATCCCACATACCGTGATGGGAGGCACCATCGGGCCCCGTAACACCTGACCGGTCAAGAACAATCGTCACTCCCGCCTTATGCAGGGCAACGTCCATCAGTAGCTGGTCAAAACCACGGTTGAGGAAGGTCGCGTACAGGGCAACCACCGGGTGCTGACCACCGTAGGCAAGACCTGCACTCATGGCGATAGCGTGCTGCTCAGCAATGCCCACATCAATTACCCGTTCGGGGTGAGCAGCAGCCATCTTGTGCAAGCCCACCGGAATCAACATTGCTCCGGTAATGCCCACAATGTCAGCGCGCTCGTCCGCAATGGTCTTAATTTCTTCGGCAAAAACGCTGGTCCAGGACGCAGCGCTGGAACTCTTGATACCCTTACCAGTCGCCGGGTCGATAACGCCTACCGCATGGAACATATCATCTGCGTGAGCAACTGCCGGGGCGTAACCGTGCCCCTTTTCGGTCATAGCATGCACAATAACGGGACCAGCAAAGTTCTTGGCAGCTTGCAAAGCATCAATCACAGCTTCTTGATCGTGACCGTCGATGGGGCCAACATATTTCATGCCCAAATCTTCGAAGAGTCCACCGGGCACCATCACGTCTTTGATGCCAGCTTTCATACCGTGCAAACCGCGGTACAGTGCCTGGCCGGGGCGTCCACCCGACTGCAGACCGCGGCGGATTGCATCCAGTGCCTTGTCATAGCGACGGTCAAGACGCACCTGGTCGACCTTGCTCTGCACCTCAGCTTTGAGGGCAGTCAGGTGGTTGGCGAAACCGCCAATAGTGGGTGCGTAGGAGCGCCCGTTGTCATTAACAATGATGACTACACGGCGGTTCTTATCAGCGGCAATGTTGTTAATTGCCTCCCAGGTCATACCACCGGTGAGGGCACCATCGCCTACCAGTACCACAGTGTAGCGCTCAGATTCACCGTTCATAGCATGGGCGCGAGAAATACCGTCAGCCCATGAAAGAGAAGAGGACGCGTGCGAGGACTCCACGATGTCGTGTTCAGATTCAGCACGCTCGGGATACCCCGACAGACCACCTTTTTGGCGCAACGTCTCAAAGTCTTGACGACCGGTCAGGAGCTTATGCACATAGGACTGGTGACCGGTATCAAAAATAAAAGAGTCGTGAGGGGAGCTAAAAACCCGGTGCATGCCAACAGTCAGCTCAACAACACCCAGATTCGGGCCGAGATGACCGCCGGTTTTAGCAACATTATTGACTAAAAAATCGCGAATTTCGTGGGCAAGCTGCTTCAGCTGATCAGTGCTGAGAGAGTTCAGATCGCTTGGCTGTTTAATGCTGTCTAGAAGCCCCACGGCACATTCCCTTTCAACGGACTCTTGTGCTGAATTCACGAAGCTCTTGCGGGTCTTTCACATCTTTTGATTCAACACGTATTGCAGTCTAACTAACTTTACCGGTTGACCTTAGTATTTGACGATTTTTACGGTAGACAGCACCCTTCTATCGATGCTTGCCCCGCAAACTAGCAGCAGCTGTGTAGGGTGGTGTGACATGAGCATCCGTTACCCCTCCTCTCTCGGCGATAGACGCCCCAGCCGTGAAGAGCTGCAAAATTTTGCTAACGCAACCATTGATGACCGTCTGCCACCGCCCGGTACTCCCCTGCGACTGCTAATCGTCGGTATCAATCCCGGTCTGTGGACGGCCGCAGTCAATGCGCCCTTCGCCTACCCCGGTAACAGGTTTTGGCCCTCACTTGACCGCGCGGGAATCATCAGCCCCAGAGTGGACGCTTCACGCGGGCTCAGCGATGAAGTGGAAACCCAGATGGAACGCTTAGGGATTGGCATTACCAATATGGTGGCTCGCGCTACTGCTCGTGCGGATGAGCTCACCAAAGAGGAGCTGCAAGCGAGCGTCCCGCGACTAATAGAACTGACCCACATCTATCAGCCGCAGGCACTAGCCATAGCCGGTATCACTGCCTACCGTACCGCTTTCAACCGGAGGAAAGCGACGCTCGGTGAGCAGGACGCGTCCTTCATTGAGGGCTGGAACCCCGCGACCTCGCTGTGGGTAGTACCCCAGCCCAGCGGACTCAACGCCCACGAAAACATTGATTCTCTGGCTGATAAATGGCAGCAGGTCTGGCTCAGTACAAGCCCGTAGACTCGCTATCACCCCAAAAACCTTAAAACACAACGAAGGGGGCTCCCACCGATGATGGTGGGAGCCCCCTGTCATCTGCTGTTACCAGCTACCGGCTCAAGTGCTGGTGGACGTTCGGATCAGGAACCGCGAACCAGGTTACGCAGAACGTACTGCAAGATACCACCGTTGCGGTAGTAGTCAGCTTCACCTGGGGTATCGATACGCAGAACAGCATCAAACTCGGTAACCTTGCCGTCTTCTGCGGTTGCAGTAACCTTCAAGGTCTTGGGGGTGGTGCCCTTGTTCAGCTCGGTAACACCCGCGATATCGAAGGTTTCGGTACCGGTTAGACCCAATGACTCGTGTGATTCGCCGTTGGGGAACTGCAGGGGCAGAACACCCATACCAATCAGGTTTGAACGGTGAATACGCTCGAAGGATTCAGCGATAACAGCCTTGACGCCCAGCAAAGTGGTGCCCTTCGCTGCCCAGTCACGTGATGAACCGGTGCCGTATTCCTTACCACCAAGAACAACCAGCGGGGTGCCAGTTGCCTTGTAATTCTGAGCTGCATCGTAGACAGTAGTCTGCTCGCCGCCGTTGGTGAAGTCGCGGGTGAAACCGCCCTCAACACCGTCCAGCAGCTGGTTCTTGATGCGGATGTTCGCGAAGGTACCGCGAATCATAACCTCGTGGTTACCGCGACGTGAACCGTAGGAGTTGAAGTCCTTACGCTCTACGCCGTTTTCGATCAGGTACTTACCAGCAGGGGTATCTGACTTGAAAGAACCAGCGGGTGAGATATGGTCAGTGGTGACCGAATCGCCCAGCTTCAGCAGAACACGTGCTCCGGTGATGTCCTCAACCGGGGTGGTCTCCATGGTCATACCCTCGAAGTACGGGGGCTTGCGCACATAGGTGGAGTTAGCGTCCCACTCAAAGGTTTCGCCGGTGGGAGTCTCCAGTGACTGCCAACGCTCGTCACCATCAAAGATGGTGCCGTATTCCTTGTTGTACATTTCGGTATCAACAGAAGAATCGATGATGCGCTGAACTTCAGCCGGGTCGGGCCAGATGTCCTTGAGGTAGACATCCTTGCCGTCGGCGTCCTGCCCCAGGGCGTCCTTCTCGAAGTCGAAGTCCATGGTGCCAGCCAGTGAGTAGGCAATAACCAAGGGAGGGGATGCCAGGTAGTTCATCTTCACGTCGGGTGAGATGCGCCCCTCGAAGTTACGGTTACCTGAGAGCACCGCGGTGACGGAGAGGTCGTTGTCCTGAATAGCCTCTGAAATTTCGGTTTCCAGCGGACCTGAGTTACCTATGCAGGTCGCGCAACCGTAACCTACAACGTAGAAGCCGAGCTTCTCGAGTTCAGGCAGCAAACCAGCCTTCTCGTAGTAGTCGGTAACAACCTTTGAGCCCGGTGCGATAGAGGTCTTAACCCAGGGCTTAGCGGTCAGACCCTTAGCTGCTGCGTTGCGTGCGAGGACGCCCGCAGCAAGCATGACTGAGGGGTTTGAGGTGTTGGTGCAGGAGGTAATCGATGCGATAGAGACTGCACCGTTTTTAAGCTCGAACTCGCGTCCGTCGCTCATTGAAACGTGAGCTGACTTCTCAGCCTCACCCTTTGCGGCGTAGTTTTCAATATCTGATGCGTACTGCTTCTTCGCCTCGGTCAGCTCAATGCGGTCCTGAGGACGCTTGGGACCAGCGATAGAGGGTACGACGGTGGAGAGGTCAAGCTCAAGGTACTCGGAGTACTCAACTTCGATGGAAGGATCGTGCCACAGACCCTGTTCCTTGGTGTATGCCTCAACGAGAGCTACCTGTTCCTCGCTGCGACCGGTCAGACGCAGGTAGTCAAGGGTGACCTCGTCGATGGGGAACATCGCTGCGGTTGAACCAAACTCGGGGCTCATGTTACCGATGGTTGCGCGGTTAGCCAGAGGAACCTGTGAAACACCTTCGCCGTAGAATTCAACGAACTTGCCCACAACGCCCTGTTTACGCAGCATTTCGGTGATGGTCAAAACCACGTCAGTTGCGGTTGCACCTGAGGGGATTGAGCCGGTGAGCTTGAAGCCTACAACCTTAGGAATCAGCATGGAGACGGGCTGACCCAGCATCGCTGCCTCAGCTTCGATACCGCCAACGCCCCAGCCCAGAACACCCAGACCGTTAACCATGGTGGTGTGTGAGTCGGTGCCCACAACAGTATCGGGGTAAGCGCGCAGAACGCCGTCTACCTCGCGAGCCATGATGGTACGTGCCAGGTACTCAATGTTGACCTGGTGTACGATACCCATGCCCGGGGGTACTACCTTGAAGTCATCAAATGCGGTCTGACCCCAGCGCAGGAACTTGTAGCGTTCGCCGTTGCGCTGGTATTCGATGTCCATGTTGCGGGTAATCGCGTCTGCGGTACCAAAAGCATCAATCTGAACAGAGTGGTCAATCACCAGCTCTGCAGGTGCCAGGGGGTTAATCTTTGAGGGATCGCCACCCAGTTCCTTCACAGCTTCGCGCATGGTTGCAAGGTCAACAACACAGGGAACACCGGTGAAGTCCTGCATGATGACGCGGGCGGGAGTGAACTGGATTTCGGTGCTGGGCTCAGCCTTAGCGTCCCAGTTTGCAAGAGCCTTAATGTGCTCAGCGGTGATGTTCGCGCCATCTTCGGTGCGAAGCAGGTTCTCCAGCAGAACCTTCAAAGCGTAGGGCAGCTTTTCGTAGCCTTCGACTGACTTGAGTCGGTAAATTTCGTATTCGGTACCTTTGACGTCTAGTACGCCTTTTGAACCGAAGCTATCCACAGTGCTCATATTGCGTGGGACTCCTTCTCGACACTGTTACTAGTCAGGCCTTGGCATCGTTGCCTCTAAAAGTGCTCTGCGCAGTACTGCGCGCAGGTGTGATGCCCATCTTAGAGACAGTCTGACACCAAGCTTTCAATACCAGTGTACTCTGAGTCACCCAAAAACACATTTCAGGGTAAAAAATCCGACACATTGTGTCTTAAAAACTAAAAACCAACCCCCGTTTGCCTCGTGCGAGACAGTAACGAGTGTCGGTTTTCAAGCCGCCTAGAGAATCGTGGTTAGGAAGCCCTCGCGAACAGGGCTACCGTTTCAACATGGTGGGTGTTGGGGTACATGTCGAAGGCGCGCAGATCGAGTAGCTCCCAGCCCAACTCACGCAGGTAGCCGGTGTCACGCCCCAAAGCGGCGGGGTCACACGCCACATAGACCAAGCGCTGGGGGTCGAGCTGATCAATCTGCTCTACAACCTTTTTGCCTACACCTTCGCGCGAAGGATCAACAATCACTGCATCAGGCTTTTTAGCCTTGCCCGCAGCAACCTGAGGCAACAAACGCGCCAGGTGGGCGCCCACGTCCGCTTTCACGGTTTCGATGCGGGTGTCTGCTGATTCTTCAATACGAGCGCGACCCGACTCAAAGTTATCGCGGGCGTTCGCTGCGGTCACCGGTGAACCTTCAACCGCCAGTACGTAACCGGTGGGACCAACTTCGAGAGCGGCGATAGCAGCGAAAAGACCGGCACCGGAATAGAGATCATAGACACTCTCGCCGTCGGTGAGCTCAAGCAGCTCTGATACGGTCAGCCCCAGCGCTTCGGGCGCTGCCGGGTGAATCTGCCAGAAACCACCGTTGCCCACGCGCCAGGAGAGGGAGATGTCATCGATGTCAAGTTTCTCAGTCACCTGCGGGTTTTGACGCTGGGCACCGCGCACTACATCGGCAGGACGCTCACCGCGGCGGCGTCCGCCCTGACGCTCGGAGGTAAAGACGAGGGTAATTTTTTCTTCTTTGAGGCTACCCCACAGTTCTTCGGCTTGGACGGTCACTGCATCAGCTACTGCCTTTTGAGAGGTTCCGGCGCGCACGGTAAAGCTCAGCAGGATTTCCCCGGTAGAAGAAACTGTGGCGTCCACTCGGCTGATGTTCTCAAGTTCTAAGCGGTGCAGCTGCAGACGGTTGACCGCCGGGTGCGCCAGAGGGAAATCCTCTACAGCAACTGCCCCAGAAGAAGAATGGGGGTACATGCCGATGCGGTTACCCGAACCGGTAGCAGCCACATCGAAATGGACGCGGGTACGCCAGCCGGTATCGCCACCGGGCAGCTCTTCCACGCGCAAAAGTTTCAGCAGGGCGTTCGAAGCGGGTACTTTGCCCAAACGGGTGAGCTGCTCGATGACCACCATCGTTTTGAGTTCGCGCTGGTAGACGGGGTCAAGGTGAGCAAACTCCATGCCGCCGATGGGCGATTCGCTGCGTAGTGCATCCGCAGGTACCCAAGGGTGGGTACGGCGGTGTTCGCTGGGGTCAAGGACCTCTACAACATCGGCAAAGAAGAAACGGTTTTTGGGACCCGCACCGGTAATGCGTGCTCGCACTGTCTCACCGATAGCGCCGTGGCGTACAAAAATCACGCGCTCGTTGTAGCGAGCAACGAAGGAACCACCGTGCGCTACAGCGTGCGGAGTGAGTTCAACGATGGAGCCAACCTCCACAGTGGTATCGGGGGTCAGGGGGTTTTCTTGGGGTGAAGTCACAGGTATCTACCTTCGAGGTTGGTGAAAAAGTTTAGGGGCGGGTTGATGAAGAAATCTGCCAGGGAACAGAGGCGACCACAATACCGGGTTGTCTACGCAGCCGCGCCTTGAGCCGGTGGACGGTGCGGCGGTGCAAGATTCTCTCCCACCAGTGCGGCACCACGTATTCGGGTAAGTAGACAATGATGACGTCGCGCGGGCTTTCGGTGCCCTTACGCTCAATATACTCCATAAAAGGCGGTACGGAGTCGCGGTAGGGCGCGTCCAAGATGGTGAGCGGCACAGGTAGCTCTAAAGATTCCCAACTGCGCTGAGCCTGTTTAACGCGAGACGAATCTTGATTAACCATCACCGCTTCGATCGTTGCCGGGCGGGTGGCACGGGCGTAGGAGATAGCGCGCATAAGCGGTTTACGAACGCGCTGCACAAAGACCACAGCGTGTACACGAGCGGGCAGAGTTTTTTGCTGGGCAAGCTCAGCTGAATCACTCGGTAGTTCAAGGTTCTGGTTGATGGAATCGTAGTGGTTTCGCACGCTAAGCATCGCTTTCGAGAGCACAAGGATAAGAATGAGAGTTACCCACGCGCCCTGGGTAAACTTGGTCAGAATCACCACACCCAGCGCTAAAGCGGTGGCAGTGAAACCGATGAGGGTAACGATAAAAGGACGTATCAGGCGGACGCGTTTAGTGGCGTTAAGGGTGAACTTTAGTTCGCGAGCGCGTACTTTAATGATTGCTGCCTGCGTCATGGTCATCGAGAAGAACACGCCCACAATGTACATCTGAATGAGGGTGTTGAGATCTGCCCCTATGAGGGTAATGAACATCAGGGTGCAGACGCCCAGCAGTATTACACTTTTGGCGAAGAGGGTAGGGGACGATTGGGCGCGCAGTTGTACCGGTAGGTAGCCCTTTTCTGCGATGGCGGCAGTGAGCAAGGGAAAGCCGGTAAAAGCCGTGGTTGCCGCCATAATCAAAATAGCGACTGTGGTGAGCATCAGTACGGTGGGCATGAGCGCATCATCGTAGATTGTCTCTGCCATTTGCATGAGTACTGGTTGCTGATAGAACCCCTCGGGCACAGGTTTGCCGTCGATGCGCAGCTGTGAAACATCCATGACCGTGCGCACGCCGGTTTCCTTGACGAGGTAGAGCACTCCGGTGAGTAGGATCGCTGAGATGATTCCCATGCTCATCAGGGTTGATGAGGCATTTTTGACGGTGGGACGCTCGAAGAACCGCACTGAGTTCGACATCGTTGATACGCCGGTAAGGGCAACAGCACCCGATGAGAAGGTGCGCGCCAGCAGAAGGAATAAACCGGCTCCTGCCAGGTGTGGGTCAGTACCTTGCTCGGGCACGATCTGCCAGTTGCTTGATACTGACTGACCGAGAGTGCCTGCCAGCGATTTACCGTAACCCACCGTTATCGTAAAACCGATGGCAATGAGGAACAGGAGCAAGGGTAGGTAAGAAATTTTTTTCAGAAAGGTAAGACCGCGCAAGCACAGCAGCATGACCAACACAATCAGTGCTGCTGTCACCCACAATGACTTATCACGAAGGGCAGGAAAGGCCGAGAGAATGTAACTACTGGCAACTGCCAGTGACACCGTCACTGTTAGCATGAAATCCACCATGAGTGAGGCACCCACTGCCACGCCGGTGCGGGCACCCAGTCGTTTGTTCACTAACTCGTAGTCTCCGCCCTCTGCAATGGATGAGAGGTTATAACGGTACGTGCCAATCACAACCAGCAGTACCAGGGCAATGGCTGCGCCCACCCAGGGAGAAATGATGAGCGCACCGCTGCCAGCAAGTGCCAGCATCATCACAATCTCATCAGGGGCGTAAGCCACCGATGAGACGCCGTCTGAACCGAAAAGCCCTAGCGCTCGTCGTTTAGAAAGCGCCAAAGAACGCACTTGCCGACGATCAACAAGTGAACCCAAGAATAAGCGCTGTAAGCGCTCCACAGTACCTGCCACAGCTAATAACCTAGTGCCATTTTCTGCTTTTGCGAAAGTGCGCGCGCCCAAAACGCTGGCGGCGGTGACCAAAGTAGCATTGAGCGGGGATACACTTAAAGGCGCATTGATAACGGCACCGGTTAGAGAAAGGGTGTGCAGCTATGCCGCACTTCGTCATTATGGGGGCAGGACGCGTGGGCGTTATGCTGGCGCACACGCTGGAGGACTCCGGTCACACCGTGGCGATCATTGACCAAGATGACCGGGCTTTCCGCCGTTTACGCAAAGATTTTACGGGTAAGAAAGTAACCGGTGTTGGTTTTGACCGTGACACCCTCAAACGTGCCGGTATTGAAGAGGCTTACGCTTTTGCCGCAGTGTCGTCCGGCGATAACTCCAACATCTTGGCGGCTCGTGTTGCCCGCGAAACCTTCAAGGTTGCCCATATTGTGGCACGTATTTATGATCCCAACCGAGCAGAATTCTTCCAGCGGCTCGGCATTCCCACGGTTGCCGCTGTGCGCTGGAGCACCGATCAAGTGCTACGCCGCCTACTTCCAGAACAAGCAATGATCGGTGACTTTCGAGAGGCATCGGGCAGGCTCATGCTGGCAGAACTGCAACTTGACCCCGGCTGGACGGGGCACGCACTGCCCGATATCGAAGCGGCGTCCGGGGTGCGCATTGCTTACATCACCCGTTTTGGTGAAGGTATCTTGCCGCAGCCTGACACCAGCTACCAGCAGGGCGATATTGTACACGCTATGCTGCGCACCGAAGAGATCAACGAAATCTCCCGAATACTAGCCACTGCCCCGGCAGAAGAATCTAACTAACGTCCAAAGGTTTATTGCTCATGCAGGTCATTATTATTGGTGCCGGTTCAGTTGGCTCATCCATTGCAAAAGAACTGATAGCCCACGGGCACAGTATCACCATCATCGACGAAAAGCCCGAGGTTATTGGACGCAGCGGCTCGCTCAAAAACGTCCACTGGATTATCGGAGACGCCTGTGAGTTCTCGACCCTTAAACAGTCAAGCCCCGATGAATGCGACGTTATTGTTGCCACCACCGGCGATGACAAAACCAACCTCGTCGTTTCGCTTATGGCGCGCAGCGAGTTTGGTGTGCCGCGTACGGTAGCGCGCGTTAATAACCCCAAAAATGAGTGGTTGTTCGATGATTCATGGGGCGTTGATGTTGCCGTATCGACCCCGCGTCTGATGACTGCCCTGGTGGAAGAGGCTGTAGAGGTGGGCGATGTGGTGCGTCTGCTGTCTTTGCAGGCAGGTGGGGCGATGCTGGTGGAGTACACAGTACCCGCAGACCATCCCATCATTGGGCACACAGTAGCCGGTATCCAGTGGCCCGCTCAGACAACTCTTACCGCTATCTTGCGTGATGGTACTCCCCTTGCCCCCACTGCCGATGACATTATCGAAGGCGACGATGAGCTTTTCTTTATCACCACCACCGAGGGCGAAGAGGATATTCGTCTGCTCTTCTCGTAAAAAGTCGGCTTAGCTGGTTGGGGTCTTATCTGCAGTGCGCGGGGCGGTCATCAGCCAGGTCAGCCAGATAACGGCTGCATACAGTGGAGTGCCCATGACTAACCGGGCGGTGCCCAGAGCACCCACCTGATCGGCGAGGTAGAGGGGAACCTGAACCGCTAGGCGCAGCACAAACATGCCAATGAGTACCAAGGTTGCCAAGGTGTACGCACGAACGCGCCGGGGGTCTGAACGCCAGGTTTCTTGTTCCCCGCGAAAGAAACTGTAGATGAAACCGACCACCGGTAGTTTGAAGAATAACAGCAGCCCAGCAATACCCACCGCATAGGCAGCGTTAATCCACAAACCGGGCACATAAAAATCAGCTGCCTCGCCCGAACGCAAGGCAACGGCGGCGCACAGTGCCACACCGATCAGACCCGAGAGGGACTGCATCAAAGAGCCCCTTTGCACCAGTCTTACCGCGCCAAAGACCAGGGTAACCGCCGCCGCGATTGAGGCAGCTAAGAGCAGATTACTCGTGATGAGAAAAGCGGTAAGAAAGAGAAAACCCGGTGCTATCGCCTCAATGATCCCGCGCACTCCACCCACCGCATACAGCACATCAACATCGCCGTTAGCGGTGCGTCGAATGTTTTTGGGCGGCGCAAAATTCAGCCCACTGCCTTTCTCAACGCTGGGAGCTGCTGCGGGTTGATTCTGCGACTCTGGCTGCATAAAAATCTCTTTCTCTATTTTCTAAGCCCCGATGGAGCTAGTCTGCTAGTGACCCGAGCGGACGGGCACAATCTCATAACGCGGGTTGTACATGCGGGCGGGCTGGGTTCTGGTGGAGAGCATACCGTTACAGCGCAACTGAGCACCGGCGACAATGCCCGGTACGCTGTGCTGCCCATGCCACACCAGCAGGACGCGCGTACCCGGCTTCACCGGCGGTTCGTCAGGAAACCGCCGGGCAGGGTGAGCTCTACGGTCGATGTCATTCTCATTAGGCGCGAACTCTTCATCGGGAGTCGAGCCTTTTTCATCAGAACCATCTTCGCTGAAATCCCCAGAACTCTCAATGGCAGGTAAGCCCGTCATTAAAGCTCTCGTACGGTTATAAGTGGCGGGGCGAGACTTCTCAACAATCAGCTCCGCCTCATAGCGCGGAGGCTCCCTCGCAGCTGAAAAGCGCACCTGCCCCACACGTCCGGCAATACGGGCGCGCAGACGTTCAGGGTAGGCAAGGGCATCTGTTGCTTGGGTTGAAGCCACGAGAAAGGCTCTAACCAATCTGGGTAATCTCAGGACCGCGCTGGGGAACCTGCAAGGAAGGTTCCTGCTGCGCGCGGGCAGCCGGGGCCGCTTGAGCCTCTAGAATCTGCGCAGGAACTTTCAAGGGCAGCAAGTCACGGGGTGCCATAGGAGCCTCACCACGGTGAACAACCACCGCACGCAGAATTTTTTCCATTTCAGCACGAGCTTCGGGCTGAGTGCTCGCCTCACCGGTAAACACAGCACGCAAGAACCAGCGAGGACCGTCTATGCCCACGAAGGTTGCTACGCGAAACCCTTGACGACCGTCAGGGGTCGTTGCCGGAATACGAGAATGCAGCTCACGCCCCAGCGCAGTATCGGTGTACTCCACGCGTCCGCCCTGAGCATGTACCGAAGATGAGATTTCAGAGCGAATGTCATCCCACAAACCGCGGCTCTTGGGCGCAGCGAACGCCTGCAACTGCACGACAGCCTGATCCTTTTGCAAGGTAATAGCGATGACGTTCTTTGATTTTTCATCGACCTCTAGACGCAGAGCAACCGTCGGATCAGATTTGATCAGCAACGAACCAAAGTCAAGGTACCCCTCATCAGTATTCTTCTCTTCACTGTCAAAGGGACCTTGGCTACGATCAATCTCGAAAACCTCGGGAGCCCGATCTGAACCCCGGTCTTCAGCCTCGTCAGGCTCTACGTTCTCAGCCGCTTCAGTCACCGAAGTGTTCTCAGCATCTTCTTGCTTTTTCTTACGCTTGAAACCAAACATTTTCTCTACCTTCTTCTACCAATTCTTAGATCAATCAGCGGCGGGTGTGCCTACGCTGTGCCCGTTGAGCCAAAGCCGGAGGCTCCGCGCTCTGTCTCATCGAGGGTTTCTACCGGCACAAAGCGAGCGCTCTCGTACTTCTGAATTACCAGCTGGGCGATACGGTCCCCACGGCTGATATGAAAACTATGCTCGGTATCAGTATTGAGCAAGCACACCATCAGCTCTCCTCGATAACCGCTATCAACGGTACCCGGAGCATTGACGATGGTGATGCCGTGCTTAGCAGCCAGCCCAGAACGCGGATGCACCAGCCCCACAAAACCAGCGGGCAAGGCAATGACAATACCGCACGGAATCAACGCCCGCTGACCGGGAGCGAGATCAACATCAACGCGCGCCCTCAGATCAGCGCCCGCGTCCCCCTGCTGCGCGTAAGCGGGCACCGGTAAATCAGGGTCGAGCATTTTAATTTCAACTGTCAACTGTTCATTCACAGTTAGCAACTTTACTAGGCAAATGCCCCTATCATCTAAATTTTTCAGCCTAAGTTGCCGCAGGTACTTCTCCCGCACAGCACCGGCAGGAATCTCTTGCAGGTGCTCTAGCGGTAGAATGGGGTGAAGAAAATAAAGTTTTTGTGGTGATTGGTGAGGTTAATGGCTGCTTCTTCTTCGCAGGTGCTCTATCAGGAGCGTCTGACGCCGAGCGTTGGTTTGTGGATTGGCGTGGTAGGTGCCGGTATTGCCTGCTTCTTTGTGGGTGCGCCTATTAGCATCACCGCCGGTGTTATCGCCGGTATTGTGGTGGCGCTTTTACTGGCTTTCATTTTGTACTCATCAGCCCCTGTTATCACCATTACCCCGAACTTACTGCGGGTGGGGCGTGCCGCTATTGAGCGCGAGCACGTGGGCGTTGCAGAGGCGTTCAGGGGTGCGCTGGCACAGCAAGCTGCGGGTCCTGATCTTGATGGACGCGCGTTCATGTGCTTTCGAGGGTGGATTGAGCCCAAAGTTCGTATTCAGATTACTGACCCGGCAGACCCCACCCCCTACTGGCTTGCCTCAACTCGCAACCCCGAGCGCATCGTAGAGATCCTCAACAGCGAGATTTCAGCAGAACAGCTTGAAGAATACCGGGTGCAGATGCACCAGATGCACGAAGAGCGTATGCTTCTCAACCACGACGCGCGAGCGCAGATTCAAGTAGATGAGCAGTAATTTCTACCGACAAAGACAAAAAGAGGGGCTGACCTTGCAGGTCAGTCCCTCTTTGTTGATGCGTTTACCTCAGTAGTTTTTGAGTGGCGACTATTTAGCCTTCACACTCTACGCAGTACTTCAGATCGCCTTCTTCACGCGCAACCTGTGAACGGTGGCGAACGAGGAAGCAGGAGGCACAGGTGAACTCATCGTCCTGCGCGGGAAGAACTACGACGTTGAGTTCTTCGTTGGAAAGGTCTGCGCCGGGGAGCTCAAAACTTTCGGCTGCCGCGTTTTCGTCTTCGTCAACAGCACCCGACTGCATTTCGGAGCGGTGAGCGTTCAGCTCTTCAATCGATGATTCTTCGTTGTTTTCGTCTTGCTTGCGGGGTGCATCGTAATCGGTTGCCACGTAGGTTTCACGCTTTCTGGAGTGATGTACTCAGTTATAGTCGCAGGCTGTGGTGCCTGAGATGTAAGTCGCCAATTTCTGTGCGCTGCTCAACGCTGTTTGCGCCCTGATATGGGGGCGAAATTGTTGAACCAACGCGTAGCATTTTTCACTATTAAAATGATTTTGTCTAGCTGACCTCTTATTTGTGTCATTTATCGCTCTTTGACTTCAAGGGCGAACCGTCACTGAACCTTCAAGTTCAAGAGAGAGTTGAAGCAAAGTGAGACTTCAAGGCGTGATTTAAGATTAATGTTTCGTTCCAGACGCTTCTGACCCGTTTTTACGCTGCGAGACGGGGTAATCTGTTAGATGATTGTCTCTAGCGTTAACCACCGCTACTACTTCTGGAGTTTTTATGCTTGACTTGCGTCTTGTTGGTATTCACGACGATGGTGAGAACCTTGTTCTCGAGTCTGCCGATGGCACTACCTATCGCCTGCCCATCGACCAGAACTTGCGCACAAGTATTGCTAAGGCGCGCCGTATTCCGCAGGTACGCTCGCTCGGTGGTAACGGTACCTTTGGTCCGCGTGATATTCAGACCCGGTTCCGTCAGGGCGCTACCGTTGAAGAGATTGTCGCGGAGTCTGGGTGGGATGCTAACCGCGTTCGTCGTTACGAGTGGCCCATTGTTGCTGAGCGCGCCAACATTATTCAGTCAGCTCAGAACGTGGTGATTTCTTCTCAGAGCCTAGGACGCCGCGACGCCGCTGCCCTGTCGTTGCGTGAGCATATTGCAGCTACCGCCCAGCGCTACGGTTTCACCCCTGAGGATGCTGAGTGGACTACCTGGCAGCAGGAGTCTGGTCAGTGGACCGTGAGCGTTGATTTCGCGTTTGGTGCTGAGGTTCGTGATGGGTTGCCGCGAACAGCTGTATTCCCGGCACGTTGGAACTACAACCCCGCTAACCAGAGCATCTACGCGTCCAATGAAGCTGCCTACTTTTTGATGGGGCGCGATCATTCGAGCGATGCTCCCCTGCCGGGCATTGGCAGCCACGATACCCATGAGAACGCCCCCGTTCAGGTTGCAGAACCCAAAATTACTGAGGTGAGGGTGCCTCATAACCCCTCTCACAATGAGCTCCTTGACCAGCTGGCCCAGCGTCGCGGCACCCCTGCTACCCCTCAGCAGGCAGAGCAGTCAGCAGCGCGTTCTTCTGCCTTCTATACCTCTACTGAGCCAGCGGCTAACCGTCGAGGTACCCCCGAAGAACGAAAGCTCGCAGAGCTCTTGGAGCGCGCGCGTCGTTCATCGGCTGCCCGCGCCGAGAGCGCACCGTCCGCCGCGCACGCAGAAACTCCGGCGCAGGACCAGCAGCCTGAACAGGCAGAACCCACCGCTGCGAATGACGACTCTGCACACAGCAACAATGTCGATCGCGCCGAGCAGGTCATCATTGACCAGGACGCTCCGGCAGTCACCGAAGTTATCACTGTAGAAGAACCTGCACAGGAGCATGCGGCGGAAGATCAGCAGGATGTAGAGAACCAGCAGGCAGTTCAGCACGATGACGCTCTTGCTGATTCTGAGCAGTCCTCTAACGCCTCAGCAGAGCCTATCGAGCAAAAGGGGACTGCACCCCAGCTTTCAGCTGTTACCTCTGAGAATGCACGCCCCGAGGTATCTGTCTCCACCGAAGAAGTCTCCGCCGACACTGATCCTGTAGAAACTGATACCGCCGGTGAACCTCAGGCGTCTCAGAGCCAGCCGGTTGTATCCGTTCGCGAAAGCTCAGATGCAAAGTCAGAATCAACAGAGTCGAGCACTCAGGATTCAGCCGATGAAGAACCGGCGCCTGCGCGACGCTCAAAGCGCACTTCGGTGCCCAGTTGGGACGACATTATTTTCGGCAACCAGCGTCGCCACTAGTCGCTGAAAACCACCACGCAGACCTCAAGAACAGCAAAAGATAAACCCTTTATGGCATCTTCGAAGAACCCATCTTCTTCTGATCATCCCTTTGATGATGAGAAGACGGTGCCCCTTGCCCCAGAAACAGCGCCCACTGTAGACGAGGACGCAACGCAGCCGTTGAGTCCCCTCGACGCCGGATACCAGTATGTAGACGGCAATCATATAGTGGCTGAGGGCCATGAGATTGATGGAGATCCGTCACTGGGTTTGTCTCTGCTTTCTCGCGGTGAGGTAGTCGAGAAGAAGTCACTGCGCGAGCGCGCCCAAGAACGCGCAGAGGCACGTGCTGTGGCGGCTGAGAAAGCTAAAGCAGAGAAGATTGAACGTGAGGCTGCCATTGCGCGCGCGGAGGCTCGCGAAGCTGCTGAAAAGAGGGCTAAAGCGGCTTCCGTCCCTCCCGCTTCTGCGAAGACCTCTGAGGTTGTTCAGTTATCACCGGGCAAACTGGTTGGTGTGGGCGCACTGGCACTTTTGGTGCTGGGTCTTGCCACAGCAACAGGCATGATGCTGGGTTCGAACAGTGAACAGCCCGAGGAATCACAGCCTGTTCCCGCTGACAGCCCTGTTCAAGAAGCGCCCGTGGTGGTTGTGAGCGATACACCGGCAGGACAAACCCCTGTGCCCGTGCTTCCGACGCTGGCACCCACTATTACTGAAACGGAGCTTCCCTCTGATGCCAGAGAGGTACCCGTTGCGCCTGAACCGACAGTAGCACCGCCCATGGCACCTGAACCGACCCAACCCAGCGCACCGGCAGAAACCACTCCGGCTACGATCGAACCAACAGATGTACCCACTGCTGAGGTAGAGCCGATGCCTTCTGAGGAAAGCACTCCACCCGACGCTGAGTCTCCTGTGATATCTACAGAACCGGCACCTACTGCCCCGGTGGTTCCACAGCCAACAGCTCCAGAGATAGCACCTACCCTTTCGGCTCCCCCAGCGCCCGGTGCAGGAACCGGTTCCAGGCAGGGTAGTGATGGGCCAGCGGCACCCAACACCGCAATAGCGCCCTAGCATAAACCTCTCCAGGCGTGACGCCACTTTTATACTGACGAATCGGGCAAGATATTCTCTTGCCCGGTTCGTGTGTTTATAGGGGTTTTAGTGGGTGGGAAGCACCAGCAAAGGTACCTGCGTTTCGGCTTCGGTGAGGGAGCCATGCTGACCCACCATTTTGAGTGCGTGCGGCTTATAGTGGCGCATATCATAGAGGGCATAATCCTCGCGGCAGGCAATGAGAATATCGCCAATACGTGCTCGGGCTTCATCACTCAGGTGATCACCAAAATAGCCAGCTTCGAACGCTGTTTCGGTATCAATAATCCAGGCGATATCCCCGTATGCAGCGTCCCAGGCTTCGAGGGTCGCACGTTTAGCGGTAGCACTGGCGTCCTTGAGGTAGAGCTGTACCATGCGCGGCTCCCCACCGGTTAGCTCAACATTTTCTAGCAAGTTGGTTCGCTCAGAGTAGTCAAGACGGTGCTCTTCAGGAATATCCACCATGCCGTGATCAGCGGTGAGCAAGAGCAGGGTGTGGGCAGGCAGTCGCTCAGCGAGACGGCGCATGTGCAGGTTCAATTCTTCGAGCTGTTCGCTCCACTGGGGTGAATCTGCGCCGTAACGGTGCCCCACCTGGTCGATCTCAGCCCAGTAGAGGTAGACCAAGGCTGGCTTACGAGCTGAGAGAATACTGTGCCCCAGGGTGACGCGGGCAGCTGCCCCCTGAGCGTGGATAAATCGACCGCCGCGTAACCCTGCTTCGCTCAACCCTGTGCCCTGGTACTTTGAGAGCGTCACCGTTGCCACCTCACAGTGATTTTCAAAGCGTTCAAACACCGTGGGGTAGGGTTGCCACTGGTGGGGGTCAACGCTTTTATCCCAGCCAGAGAGCTGGTTCATAATTTCATTTTTTTCGGGATTGCGGACGTCGTAGCCCGCGATTCCGTGGGTGCCGGGGGCAAGCGCGGTACCGAAAGAGGTGAGGGAGGCAGCTGTAGTGGAGGGTACAGCGGAGTTCAGCGGACCTAACGAAATAGCTTTTTTCAGATAGGGGGCATAGGAGCCGTATCGGCGTAGCAGCTGCTCCCCCAGACCGTCCACCATAACCACGCACACGCTACGGTAGGCATCGGGGTTGAGGCCCGCGTCCGCCAGTCGCTGGCGCAGGTTCAGCAGATCATGTCTACCGGTGCCCAGAACAGGGTGCTCGTCCGGGGCAATTGAGCCCTGTGCGACAAGGGTACCGGCAGATTCAAAAAGGTCTGCGATATTGTGCGCCCCGTAACCGGGATGGGTGGGCACGGGTGTACCGCGAAAATCAGAGAAGCTCATTTTATCGAGTTGCCTTAATCTGCGCTTTGCGCAGGGCGGATGCAAATTTTTGGGCATTGATAATGGCGGTAGCACCGTCTGCGCTGGCTGATACTCGCACCATGATGTCTTCACGGACGCCGGTGCCGGTAAAGCCGTGATCAGCGGTACACTGGGGGTCGGGGCAGTCGGCAGGTGCCATGTCGAGGCGTTGGGAGCCCGTCCAAGCGATGGAAATCTGAATTTCTGATGCGCGGGTACCGGGAATAAAGGTTTGCGGTTGCAGGTAGGTCAGGTTGGTGGTGACGGTGCCAAGTTTACGCAGGGGCACGACCTCGGAGTTAATGTGAGCAGCTACCACTGAGCCTTCTTCATCAAGCTGCTGGTCATCAAGGTGGGCGGCTAAAAGGTGAGACTCGGTCAAAACCAGCACCGTAATGTGGCGGTGCACTTCTTCATGATCAAAGTGGGTTTCAAGCTGCACCAGATGACCGATAATTTCATCGGGTTCAAAGACCGTCGCCACGGTATCCATCACCAGTTCAGGGTAGAACCCCGCCCGCATCACATCACTGACGAGTTCTCGAATCTGCGGTGTCTGAGACATTCCCTAGCCTTTACCTTCCCACGGTGTATTGTGCATTCGCGGGTGCTTGCGTAGCACCGCATCAGTGCCCTCACTCAACGGTCAGGGCACTGTATAAGTGTACGCGAGAGCACCGTGCATCGCAGTTCGTTACGGGGCGCGGTGGAGGTTAGCTGCTCATGGTGCGACGTGCTGAGTCGGTGCGCTGCTGGGGGTTGCCGACCTTAATGAAACCCGCGACTACTGAGAGGTGGGTGCTGGTGACCATCACGGGGCTTAGCTCAATTTCTGCGACCTCGGGGTGGTTGTTTTTAAGAGTAGCGATGCGCACGATGACATCTTCCAGCAGTTCGATATTTACTGCGGGAATGCCTCGGGTACCCAGCAGTTTTTGGGCAGCTTTGGGGGCGCGCACCATCTCGTGTACATCGCGGGCTGTGAGCGGTGGGATCCTATGCGCCCAGTCATCTAAGAGGGTAGTTGCGTCCCCTGTCATGCCGTAGGAAATTACCGGTCCCAGCAGGGGGTCTTCGATGGCGCGGATGATTGCGGTCTGCCCACCCGGTGCCTGTTTTTGCACTGCCAGTTCGAAAGTGCCAAAGGGAGCGAGGGCGCGATGCATTTGGTCGATGGCATCAATGAGTTGTTCATCGTTTTCGATGCCTAGGCGTACACCTCCTAGGTCAATGCGTTGTGCCATGACTTTATCGGTGGTTTTGAGGACTACCGGATACCCGCCAACGGTTTCGACCGCCGCGAGCGCGTCTGCCTCTGTGCTAAAGGGAGTGGTTGCCATGAGTTCTACCCCGTAGAACCCCAAGATGTCGTGGGTTTGTTCTTGGCTGAGCTCAACGAGTTCTTCGCCTTGCGGGGTCAGCTCGGCGAGGGTGGCGCGGGCATCTTTTACTAAAATGCCCTCGGGTATTTCTTCGATGCCCGATTCGCTGGAGCGCCAGCGGGCGTAATCCATGATTGCCGCCATTGAGGTGACGCTTTGCGCTGGGGATTCGAAGCAGGGCAGTCCGTTTGCCGCGTCCTCGGTGTGTTCGGTTGTTTCGTCTTTGCTGTCGGTAGCAGGCTGAGGGTCGGGACGCCAGATACCGCGTAGCACCTTGTCGCTTGCATCAGCGCCGGTGAAGGACGCGACGACCGGCTTACCAGCCACCTGTGAGCATTCGTAGAGTACGCGGGCAATGTCTTTCACATCGACACCGTCTACCGGTAGGAAAGCGGTAAAGGCCGCGTCGACGTCACTGCTTTCGAGTGTTGAGATGAGCACTTCGCGCAGAATATCCAGTCCGTCACTTTCGAGGTGGAGGGTTGATTCCGTGGTTTTGACCTCAAGCTCAAGGCTTTGGGCTCGATCAACGAGAATTTGACCTAGGGCAAAGGCGTTGGAGAGAACCGCGACGCGCCTCCCTGCGGGTAGTGGCTGGCTGACGATAATTTGGGCTACATCGAGTAGCTGTTCGCTTGATTCAGCGCTGATTACACCGGATTGGCGGAACATTGCATCCAGTGCCTGCGCCGGGGCGATGGAGGTACGTCCGGAGTGCCCCGGCGGCAGGTGGCTACCGGTGGCAACATTTTTGGCGACAATCACGGGTTTGATGCGCGCGAGCCTGCGGGCAATACGGCTGAATTTGCGGGGGTTACCGATGGATTCCAGGAAGAGACCGCAGGCGCGGGTGGCAGGGTCGTCTTCCCAGTACTGCATGAGGTCGTTACCCGAAACGTCGGCGCGGTTACCGGCTGAGACCAGTGAGGAAACACCGATGCCCCGTCGTACTGCTGAGTTGGAAAGCATGAGCCCCAGCCCCGCTGACTGGCTGAAAAGCCCTAAGCTGCCGTGTACCGGGTCTTTCTCGGTGGGGGTAGTGTCAAGGCGAACATCGGGGTGGGTGTTAATCAGGCCGAAGGATGCCGGACCGATGATGCGCATGCCGTAGCTACGTGCTAGGCGCACAATAGATTTTTGGCGGGCACTCCCCCGCGCACCGTCATCAGCGTACCCCTTGGTCTGAATGAGCGCACCGCGCACCCCGGCGCGTCCGCATAGTTCAACGGCTGCGGGTACCTCTTCGATAGCGGTGTTGATGATAGCGAGATCAGGGGCGGGAGTGAGCGATGAAAAATCGGCGGTCACCTCATACTGCGAAATCACCGGGTGGGTAGCATAGGCTGAAACACGACCGGTAAAGCCCACTTCAGTGATATTCGTAAGCAGGGCTTCACCCGTACGTTCCCAGCGGGCTGAATCGCCCATGACCACCACATGTTCTGGGGCAAGAAGCTCAGAGATTGATAGCGCCTCAGCACGGTGTTCGCGGGCTTCCATCACCTGACGAGATTTCTCGGTCGGGTCAATATCAAACTGCACGTAAACGAAACCGTCATCAAATTCGCGTTGCACCTCGTAGCCTGCGTCTTTGAAAACGTTGAGCATCTTGCGGTTTTCGGGCAAGACCTCGGCAGTAAAGCGGTTGATACCGCGCTCGTGGGCGGCGGCGGCAAGGTGTTCCAGCAGAATAGAGCCGATACCGCGCCCCTGGTGAGCGTCAGAAATCATGAAGGCAACTTCGGCTTCATGGGCAATATGGGAGCGGTCGTAGCGACCAATGCCGATCATTTCCTCGCCCAAAAACAGCACAAAAGCTACACGGTCGTTGTGGTTAACCGTGGTGAAGCGGGTGAGTTCCTTATCGCTGAGCTTGGGTTTGAAGCCAAAAAAGCGCAGGTAGATGGTTTTTTCAGACTGCCCAGCGTACATAGTTTCCAGCGCCACTCTGTCGGTGGGGAGCACCGGACGCAGGTGGGCGGTTGCACCGTCGCGCAGCACGACGTCTGCTTCCCAGTGGGCGGGGTAGATGAAGGGGATTTCGTCGGTGGTGGGGTGCGCGGGATCGACGGGAACAAAATCGTTCATGGGGTGCTCTTTCGTGCAGGGCTGGCTTTGAACCCAATCTACACGAAATGTGTTTCAAGTTACAGCATTGTGGAGGGGTGGATGAGAGTCTCCTATCATCAGGGTTTACCCCTTGACTCCTCTATCTCTATATAGATAGATTTAACCCATGAAACAGCTTTCTCGCATCACCCCGGCAACCGCCGACGTTCTTGAATACCTGCTGGGAGCGTCCGCACCTGTCTGGGGTCTGCTCATCATCAAAGAAACCGGCAGACCGGCAGGTAGCATTTACCCCATTCTTGAGCGCCTCGAAAACGCCGGTTGGGCGGTATCACAGTGGGATGCTGAGACAGATCGGGGCCCGCGCCGTCGCCTCTACTCGCTCACTGCTGAGGGCGCAGCGGCTGCCCCGGCTGCCCTTGCCCGCAACCGGGCACGCCAAGAGATCAAGGGCGTACGTCCTGTCACAAGGTTTGCCTCATGAGACTCGCCCGGCTCTTTTTTACCACGCTCACACTGGTACTCCCCCTGCACCTGCGCGAGCGCAAAGCAGAAGAATGGTTCTCTGACTGGGTTTACGCGCCCCAGCTGGGACTTTCGCGCGGTGCTATTATCGCAGGTGCGCTCTGGGCTACGGTACGGGCTGATCGGGCGGCTGAGCTCTCGCCACACCCGCGAGCCTGGTTGGCGGTTCGGTCGGCGCGGTGGGCTTTAGCCTACTGGCTAGGAGCATTTTTGCTCAAGGGGTACGTGTTCGGCAGTGACCCCCGCTCGTATCCGCCCTACCCCATTGATTTACCCCTCCGGCATCAACTCGCTCTGGGCGCAAGCGCACTGACTGTGGTTGTATCAACCGCCTGGTGTGCCAGGGCTGTCGCCCTCTTCTTTCCCGTTTTGGACAGGTTGGTTCCCGCGCTCATAGTGGTTACAACACTGATCAGCGCATTGGCAACGTTTGAAGCCATCACCTTCAATAGCCTTTCGCCCGGCATCTCGTGGCTAAACGTCAGCCGCGTGTTCATGGGTGTACTGTTCGTTCTTACTGTTCTATTGCTGATTCTCGCGATAGCTAAGTCATCAGAACGCACCCACTACCGCGCAGCTTCACACCAGACGCGGACGCTCATCATAGCTCTCACCGTTCTCTCAGCCTTGAGCGTGGCTGTTGCGGGCGCTCTCGATGCAACAATTTTCTCTCCGCTAACGAAGGTGCCCGGTCACGACATAACGAGCATCTACCAAAGTATGCTTCGCGAACACCAGATCACCGAAAGCTGGGGAATATTGATTGCCGTTACATGCTTCCTCTGCCTGGCGGTACTGGTCTTTGGTGCATCCCTTATGGCAAAAACCGTGCTCACGGTTCGCGGGTTGCTCTGCTGCGCCTGCCTTGTACATGTGGGCATCTTTGTACTCGTGCAGTTTCCTCTGGGGTTCCACTTTGATAGGGGTGTAGCTGACACTTTCGGCACCGATGGTGGAATCGCCAGCCCCGCCAGTGCTCTGAGCTCGCTGACCGGAATGGCAGCTTTTTGCGGGGCAATTATTCTTGCGGTAGCACCCAAGGACGCGCGCGGTACGGCGCCTGCCTCGCACCAGTCAGCCGGTGGGTGCATCCGCCCGTGAGGCTGGTGGCTGTACCCTCAGGCAAGACGCCGTGCAGATAGAGCTCAGTGCGGTAAAATGGGGTGTTTGGCGCTTGACGGCGCCTAGATTTTTCAGCACGTTATCTATGGCAGGGTGAGAACCTTTATGGCACGGCGGTCAACCAAGAATATTGTTGATGACTACCCTGAGGGTATTCAAGAGAACATTGTTGATATTGATGTTTCATCCGAGATGGAATCTAGCTTTTTGGAGTATTCCTACTCGGTGATTTACTCGCGTGCCCTGCCTGATGCGCGCGATGGTCTCAAGCCTGTTCAGCGTCGTATTTTGTATATGATGCAGCAGATGGGGTTGCGCCCTGAGAAGGGTCATGTGAAGTCTGCCCGTGTGGTGGGCGAGGTCATGGGTAAGTTGCACCCGCACGGTGATGCTGCGATTTACGATGCGATGGTGCGTTTGGCGCAGCCTTTCGCGATGCGTCTGCCGCTGGTTGATGGTCACGGTAACTTTGGTTCGTTGGATGATGGCCCGGCGGCTTCTCGTTATACTGAGGCTCGTATGGGTCCGGCTGCTTTGGCGCTGACCAATAACTTGGACGAGAACGTCGTAGATTTTGTGCCCAACTACGATAATCAGTTCATGCAGCCCTCCGTCTTGCCGGCGGCTTTCCCGAACCTCTTGGTTAATGGCGCTACGGGTATTGCTGTGGGTATGGCGACCAATATGGCACCGCATAACCTGCGCGAGGTCATTGCCGGTGCCCACCACCTGTTAGAGAACCCTGAGGCGACCCTGCCTGAGATTCAGAAATTCATTCCCGGCCCTGATTTTCCCACCGGCGGTATCATCGTGGGCACCAAGGGCATTAAGGACGGCTACGCCACCGGACGCGGTATTTTCAAGACCCGCGCTAAAGTCAGCATTGAGCAGGTGACTGCCCGCAAGCGTGGCATTGTGGTGACTGAGCTGCCCTACATGGTGGGTCCTGAAAAAGTTATCGACAAGATTAAAGACGGGGTTAATAATAAGAAGCTCGTGGGCATCTCTGATGTTCAAGACCTGACCGACCGTAAGAACGGTCTACGTTTGGTGATTGAGGTCAAGAACGGGTTTGACCCGCACGCGGTGCTGGCATCGCTGTACAAGTACACCCCGCTGGAAGATTCATTCGGCATCAATAACGTTGCCCTGGTCGATGGTCAACCGCAGACCCTAGGTCTGTTGGATCTGTTGCGGGTCTACGTGCAGCACCGTATTAACGTGGTGCGCCGCCGCACCGAGCATCGTCTAGGTAAGCGCCGCGACCGTATACATCTGGTGGAGGGTTTGCTGGTGGCTATCGTCGATATTGACGAGGTCATTCAGATTATTCGTGACTCTGATGAAACGGCCCAGGCACGTACCCGCCTGATGCAGATTTTCGATTTGACGGAGGTGCAGGCTAACCACATTCTGGAGCTGCGCCTGCGCCAGCTGACCAAGTATTCGCGCATTGAGTTGGAAGCTGAACGCGATGAGCTTGCCGCCGATATTGCTGAGCTTGAGTCGATTCTTGCCTCTGATATCAAACTGCGCACCTTGGTTTCTGATGAATTGCAGGAGGTTGCTGATCTTTACGGCACCGACCGCCGCACCAAGCTGACAGATAAGGACGATTTGGAGGCAGTAGCGCTGGCTACCGGCGCTGAGACTTCCAAGAAGAAGGGCCTCGGTCTTGCCCTTGAAATCGCTGACGATCCTTGTTGGGTTCTACTCTCAACCTCGGGGTTGATTGGGCGCACGGTGCCCACCAAGGGCAAGCATGCTCCCCTGGTTGAGCCGGGTAAGCGCCTGAAAAGTGATGCACTGACCTCGTGGGTGGCTACCACCGCCCGCGGTGAGGTGGGTGCCGTAACATCGAGCGGACGCATGGTGCGTCTGGGCGTCATGGATTTGGCGGTACTGGAGGACTCTTCGGGAACTCCCCTGCTCTCTAGCGGTGTGAAGGCTAGCGAAGTGGTCACCCTAGCTAAGGGTGAAACGCTGGTGGGCATCGTTCCGCTGAACACCGTTATTGCGGTGGCGACCGAACGCGGCGTTATTAAGCGCGTCAACCCTGACTACCCGCTGAACCGCGATGAATGGGAAGCTATCAAACTCAAAGCTAAAGACCGGGTAATCAGTGTTGCTGTTGCCGATGCTGGCGATGAGAACTTCACCTTTATCACCCGCCAGGGCAAACTGCTGACCTTTGACGCCTCCAAAGTGCGCCCGCAGGGTCGAGCAGGTGGCGGCATGGCAGGCATGAAGGTCGCTGATGATGATGCCGTGATTGCTTTCGGTGCAACTGCCCCCGGCACTAACGCGCAGGTAGTGACCGTTACGAACGCCGCCAGCAGTATGGAGCCCTCCGTGAAGGTGACTGAGCTGAGCGAGTTCCCCGCTAAGGGACGCGCCACCGCAGGTATGCGCGCCCACCGTCTGCTCACCGGCGAAACCCAACTCGACTTCGCGTGGGTTGGTGTAGGCCCGGCTAAGGCTGTTTCGGCTGCTGGTGTTGCCCGCACCCTGCCCACGGAGTTCGGCGCTCGCGATGGCTCCGGTGTTCCATTGGTTCAAGCGATTGTCGCTGTTGGTCCTTCTTACGAGGTAACTCAGCCGCGTACTGCCCCGGCTGCATCCGCCGCCCTTGCGCCAAACCTTGAGGATGCGCGTCCTGAAGAACCGACGCAACCCAGCCCGCAGAAACCTGTCACTGATGATGAGCCTAGCGAGAACGCTCTCTTCTAACCGTGCCCTGTTAGTGCAGGTAAGCCCCCCCCTGTTCTTGCGATAAGGTGCGGGGCTTAGTTTCTGTTATAGAGTTGAGCTGAACTTTTGTGTACTGTGCGGTACGTTTTTATCTAAGGAGTCATGATGCCAGATTCACTGTCATGGAGCGGTGCTTTTCAGGCGCTTCAGGTGTTCATGGTGGGTTTGGTGCTTGCCTGGATTATCGCCTGGACCGTTAAGAAGATCTTATTGCGGGTGGGGCGCGGGCCGAGTTCGGCGCACGTCTTTTCACGATTGGCGAGCTGGGTAGTGGGCGTGGTTTTCTTCCTCGCATCGCTGACCGTCGTGTTCCCGTCGGTGAAGCCGGTGGACGTGCTCGGTGGCGTTACGGTGATTTCGATTGCTGCCGGTATTGCTTTTCAGACGGTGCTGGGCAATATGTTCTCTGGTCTGGTGATTTTGGCGCGCGACCAGTTTAGGCAGAACGATCAGATTCTGTTGGGAGATATTAGCGGCAACATCATTTCGATTGGTTTTACGTCAACGCAGATTCGCTCTTTTGACGGGCATCTGCTGATTATTCCGAACAGCACTATGCACGATGAAGTGGTGACGGTGCAGACGGGGTTCAAGCGGATTCGTTCTTCGGTAAAAATCGAATTGAGTTTGGATACCGATTTGGCGCGGGCGCGTGAGGTTGCTGAGCGTACGATGGTGGGTTTGCCGCAGGTGAGTTCTGAGCGCGATCCGCAGGCGTTTTTGACTGAAGTGACCGATGGTTCTGTCATTTTGTCCCTGCGTTTTTGGTCTGCTGCCACACAGATGGACGCTTCCGGCGCACGTCATGAGGTGATTCAGGCGGTGGTCTCGGCATTTAGGCGTGAGGGAATCACTATCTCAGAACCGTCGATTATTGTGCATAAGGGTGAGTAAAAGCTCGCATGGACTCGAACAGTATCAGACACCCTATGTTGAGCATACGTCCAGATATAATTAACCTGTCTTAAGCAAGCCTAGCGAGGGTGACGCATTTGTAGTCGCCGATGTTTTTGAAGCCCAGCGTGGTGTAGAAGTCGATAGTGTGCTGGTTGTCGGTGGTGGCGTCCGTGGTGAGGTAAGTTTGGCGAATTTTCGCGGCGTGGATGGTATCAAGGACGCGGCGCATCAGGTGGGTAGCAATTCCTTGCCTCTGGTGGGTGGGTAGCACTAGCAGATCTTGGATGTAGGCGATAGTGAGCCCGTCGCTGACCACTCTCACAAGGCCCACTAACTGATCGGCGTCGAAGGCTGCACATACGTACCAGCTGTTGCACACCATAGGGACGAGGTTTTCTGGCGTCTGGGTGTAGGCACTCCACCCAACCGAGTCATACAAATGCACTAGCGCCTTATGGTCAAGGTCGCGGTTTTGAACGTAGGTAATACTCACAGGTGCTGGGTCTTTGCGGTAGAGGTGGGCGGGCTAGTATCCCAGGGCTTTTTTAGCTTCTTCAGGGCGAGGCGTCGAAACGGCTGTGCGGGTGCCGTCAGCGAGTTCTAGCGCAAGATTGGGGCCGCCGGTGAGGTAGCCAGTAGTGCAGTTACCCATGATGCGCAGCCCCGCACCAGCGCCCAGTCCTGTGGGAGCTCCCACCTGCGCGTCCACGATGTCGCTGCGCTTGATGGTGGTGGAGAAGAAGCCGAAGGTTTTGGCGTGTACTTGTTCTGCATCGATAGTGAGCCGAGTAGTAGCAAACAGCATGGGCACCGACAATAGAAGCACAAAGACCGGAACGCCGATGCTGATAGGCAGTAAGCCCCCACCCTCACTGGGCATAAACGCAAACAGGGCAAGAATTATTATCTGTATCGCAGCAATACCAGCTAGAAGAAAGAGAAAAGGCTTGCTCAATCGGGCGGTGGAGGTAAAAGCGCTCATAAGGCTCCTTGTACTAGGCGAGTGAAATACGCACCCACAGTTCGGCTGGTGATAAAGCCATTATGACATGCCCCAATGACGTCACTTACGATTTAACGAGGTACTCTACCCCGCTGATATTCTCACTTGACTAGAAGCCTCTCTCTCTCTCCCCCCCCAGCTACCGCTCCTTCGTGAATCCCGACGCACCCGCGTCCGCCCAAGAAGCTACCAAAGAACGCCTGCTGGCTCGCATCACTAGCAAACTCGAAACCCCCGAAAACCAAGGCGGCGGCACTATCAACCTGCTCCGCAAAGGCTTCTCAATCCCCAGCGCACGTCGTCCCTTCAAACTCCTGGCCTACCCACCCCAAGACCAACATTCTGCGCGTCGTTGAAGAAGTCCACTTCAACCCCAAAGACAGCACCCTACGCCTCGACCCCGTGCTCTTCACCAACGGCATACCCGTAGCCACTATCGAACTCAAAAGCGAATACACCCAAACCCTCAACCACACCCTGCACCAATACCTCACCGCCCGCGAACACAGCGGCACACTCGCCCACTTCGCCATCGCCCAAGACGAGATCGCCATGACCACCCGCCCAGAGGCAAAGGCACCGTCTTTCCACCCTTCAACCGCGGCAACATCGGCGGAGTAGGCAACCCAAAGGTCAAGGGCACCATCATGAAGTGGTAAACGGTGGTGATACCAGATTGCCACCGCGCGAGTTCGAGAGGGTCCACAGGTTTATTCCTAAGTGCTGGTGGTGAGGTGTCCGTTCTAATCATGCGTCTTTCGAGCGGACGCGCCCTAAAACCCTTTTAGGATACTCAAGAATTTAAAAATAAAGGTAAGGCCTGACCGCAGGGTAAAAATATTACTTGACGTTCCCCTTAAGGTCACTCTAACGCTATTTATTGTAGAGATAAAAACAAGTGAACGGCGATAACAAGGGGCGACACCTGCCAGGTAACGCCCCTCTTCGCCTGCCGGCAAATAAAGGTTAGCACCCATCTTTATTGTTTTTAGAGGGATTCACCCAATAGCCCTAGTGTTTTCACAGCTTCTTTTTCGTCAAGCAGTTCTTGAACGGTCTTATCGATGTATTTTTGTGAAAATTCATCAATTTCATAGCTGTTATCTATTTCATAGCAACCATTATCACAGATAACCGGGAATGAAGAAATAATTCCCTCAGTAACCCCGTATTGGCCGGCGCTCAGCACGCCCATCGAAACGGGTTCTCCCCCGCTACCGAGTATCCAGGAGCGCATATGAGAAATTGCGCCGTGGGCAGCAGAAGCCACCGATGAGCCACCGCGCACCTCAATAATTTCAGCACCACGCTTTGCTACTTTGGGAATAAAGACGCCAGAAATCCACTGCTCATCTTTGCCGTGTTCACGCAGAACACCCCGAGCCGCGCGTCCTGCAATCCTTGCGTTGAAAACATCGGGGTACTGGCTTGCCGAATGGTTACCCCAAATCGCCAACTTCTTGATATCGCTCACGCGCGTATTAGTTGCTGCCGCCAGCTGAGCCAGTGCCCGGTGATGGTCCAGACGGGTCAGCGCAGTGAAACGCTCCGAGGGAACGTCAGGAGCGTGCGAAGCGGCAATCAGCGCATTAGTGTTCGCAGGGTTACCCACCACAACCACCTTGATGTCATCAGCTGCAGACTTGCTAATAGCAGCGCCCTGCTGCGAGAAAATAGCACCGTTAGCTTCGAGCAAGTCAGCACGTTCCATACCAGCAGTGCGAGGATGCGCACCAATCAGCATACCAATATTGGCGCCCTCAAAAGCCTGCTGAGGGTCATCAAAAATATCTACCGATTCGAGAAGCTCAAAAGCGCAATCTTCGAGTTCCATCGCCGCGCCTTCGGCAGCTTTGACACCCCGAGGAGGAATCTCTAGCAGGCGCAGGCGCACCGGAGTGTCAGCGCCCAGCATCTCACCGGCTGCAATGCGGAACATGGTGGCATAACCAATCTGACCACCCGCGCCGGTGAGGGTAATAGTAACTGGCTTTTTCTGTGATTGTGAGTCAGAAGTAAACATAACCCCATCTTAGTGAATCACATCACCAAAATGGGGTTAGCTGCCAGCGTGGCTACATATCGATTTGCGACTGATCCAGCTGGTGCGCACCGTTGATAATAAACTCCTTGCGCGGGGCAACCTCAGAGCCCATCAACAGCGAGAAAGCACGTTCTGCAGCTTCAGCGTCCTCAACACGCACGCGACGCAACATGCGGTGACGCGGGTCCATGGTGGTTTCAGCCAGCTGATCTGCATCCATCTCGCCCAAACCCTTATAGCGCTGAATAGGCTCTTTGTAGTTTCTGCCCGTAGCCTCCAGCTCCTTGAGCAGGTTATTCAGCTCGCGTTCGGAATAGGTGTAGACCATCTCGTTCGCCTTGCCGCGGTTAATGATCTCAACCCGGTGCAGAGGCGGAACAGCCGCGTACACTTTACCAGCGGTAATCAGCGGCTTCATGTAGCGGAAGAAGAGGGTCAGTAGCAGAGTGCGGATGTGGGCGCCGTCCACGTCCGCGTCCGTCATCATAATAATCTTGCCGTAGCGGGCAGCATCTACATCAAAGGTACGCCCGGAGCCAGCACCAATCACCTGAATAATCGCGGCACACTCGGTGTTTGCCAGCATATCGGTCAGTGAGGCTTTTTGAACGTTGAGGATCTTACCGCGAATGGGCAGCAGCGCCTGGTAGGAGGAAGAACGCGCCAACCGGGCAGTGCCCAGCGCTGAGTCGCCCTCCACGATAAAGAGTTCGGTCTTTTCAGCGTCCCCGTTGCGGCAATCAACTAACTTAGCGGGCATAGACGATGATTCCAAGGCAGTCTTACGACGCTGAGTTTCTTTGTGGACGCGCGCAGACACACGCGCCTTCATCTCGGCAACAACCTTCTCACTCAGAGCATGAGCCTGCGCCTTTTCGGCGCGAGCCGTTGACTTGAGTTTTTCAGCCAGTGCACGTGCAACCACCTTAGACACGATGGCACGCACAGCCGGGGTACCCAGGATCTCCTTGGTCTGACCCTCAAACTGAGGCTCAGCCAGACGAACCGTCAGCACGGCGGTCAAACCTGCCATTGCGTCGTCTTTTTCGATCTTATCGTTACCCACCTTGTACTTGCGGGCGTTACCGACAAGGTGCTTGCGGAAGGTCTTCAGCAACCCCTGCTCAAACCCGGCAAGGTGCGTACCACCCTTGGGGGTGGCGATGATATTAACGAAGGTATTGATTTTAGTCTCGTACCCCACGCCCCAGCGCAGAGCAATATCAACTTCGCATTCGCGCTCAACGTCAGTAAGTTTTGAGTGACCGTTAACATCGAGCACCGGCACGGTCTCAGTGAACGTGTCCCGCCCTGTAAAACGCCAAATATCGGTCACCGAGGTATCAGGTGCTAGGTACTCAACGAACTCAGAGATGCCGCCATCGTGCTGAAAAACCTCTTCGTGGGTTTCAAACTCCCCTGGGGTTCCGGCAACACGACGCTCATCGCGAATAGTAATGCGTAAACCGGGAATCAGGAAGGAAGTCTGCCGGGCGCGAGCCGCAAGGTTCTCGTAGCTGAACTTCGCATCCGGGGTGAAAATCTGAGGGTCAGCCCAGTAACGTACACGGGTGCCGGTCACCCCGCGCTTCGCCTTACCGACCACCTGCAAAGAATCATTAGCATCAGCAGTAGGCGTAAATTCGGCGTCAGGTTTGGGGGTACGAGCAGTTTCAAACACGCCGGGAATACCGTGGCGGAAACTCATCTGGTAGGTTTTACCGCCGCGATCTACCTGAACGTCCAGGCGAGCAGACAGCGCATTCACTACAGACGCACCTACACCGTGCAGACCACCGGAGGCATTGTATGAACCGCCGCCGAACTTACCGCCAGCGTGCAACTTGGTAAACACCACTTCAAGGCCGGTTAGACCGGTGCGTGGCTCAATATCGGTGGGAATACCACGGCCGTCGTCCTGCACCTCAACTGAACCATCTTTGTGCAAAATAATGTTGATCGACTGACCGTACCCAGCAAGGGCTTCATCCACCGAGTTGTCGATGATCTCCCACAAACAGTGCATAAGACCGCGCGAATCGGTTGAACCAATGTACATCCCCGGACGCTTGCGGACGGCTTCGAGCCCTTCAAGTACCGAGAGGTTACTGGCTGTGTAGTTGGATGCTGCCACGTCGTGTATTACTCCTGCTGCACAAGATAAAAGTGAACTTCTTTAGTCTAGTCGCTTTTTGCAGTAGCCGCGCTCAATCACCGGTGTTCGTGGTGGGTGAACAGGCACTAGCTACCAGCGAACACCGCTACCTGTACCCGTTCGCAGGTGGTTGTATGAAGTGTACGCAAAAAATGATTCGGCATGTGAAGATGCCGAGCTACTTTAGAAGGGGCACGCTATGACTGCAACAGTAGCTGAAACCCGAGAACTGCTCGTAACCGACCGCTGCGATGCATGCGGCGCTCAGGCTTACGTACGTGCGACTCTCAGCAGCGGTGACCTGCTGTTCTGCGGTCACCATGCCCGCGCTAATGAAGAAGCCGTGCGTTCCATTGCTTTTGAGTGGGACGATCAGACCGACCGCATCAAGTAAACGCTCACGCGGTTCTCTGTTAGTTTTTATCAAGGACGCGCCCTCCCATTCACCGGTGGAAGGGCGCGTTTTTGATGTGTGCTTTTTGTTTCTGGTCGCAGAAATGGAAAACCCACCCGATCCCCTAGGTGTCAAGGGAGCGGGTGGGTTTTCTTTTCTCAGCTTGTACCTGTCTACTGCTTAGTCGAGGTAGTCACGCAGCACCTGGCTACGTGAGGGGTGGCGTAGTTTCGACATGGTCTTCGACTCAATCTGACGGATACGCTCGCGTGTAACCCCGTAGACCTTACCGATTTCGTCCAGGGTTTTTGCCTGACCGTCGGTCATACCGAAGCGCATGGCGACAACGCCGGCTTCGCGTTCTGACAGGGTGTCAAGGACGGAGTGGAGCTGTTCCTGCAATAGGGTGAAGGAGACAGCGTCGGCAGGTACGACTGCTTCTGAGTCTTCAATGAGGTCACCGAATTCTGAGTCACCGTCTTCGCCCAGCGGGGTGTGCAGTGAGATGGGTTCGCGACCGTACTTTTGAACTTCGATAACCTTCTCGGGGCTCATGTCGAGTTCTTTAGCGAGCTCTTCCGGGTTAGGTTCGCGACCGAGGTCCTGAAGCATCTGACGCTGAACACGGGCGAGCTTGTTGATGACTTCTACCATGTGTACGGGAATACGGATGGTACGGGCCTGGTCTGCCATCGCTCGGGTGATTGCCTGACGGATCCACCAGGTTGCGTAGGTTGAGAACTTGAAGCCCTTAGAGTAGTCGAACTTCTCAACAGCGCGAATGAGACCGAGGTTACCTTCCTGAATCAAGTCCAAAAAAAGCATACCGCGACCGGTGTAGCGCTTCGCGAGCGATACCACCAGTCGGAGATTAGCTTCAAGCAGGTGATTTTTAGCGCGCTTGCCGTCGTGGATAACCCAGCGCAGCTCTTTTTTGAGTGCGGGATCCATGTCAGGGTTTTCTTTGAGCTTGTGCTCTGCGTAGAGACCAGCCTCAATACGCATGGCGAGGTCGACCTCCTGCTCAGCGTTCAGCAGGGAGACCTTAC
The DNA here is from genome assembly GCF_016924835.1 of Rothia sp. ZJ932. NCBI lineage: Bacteria > Bacillati > Actinomycetota > Actinomycetes > Micrococcales > Micrococcaceae > Rothia > Rothia sp. ZJ932. The sequence goes on from NZ_CP070480.1 coordinate 1,382,070, forward strand.
CAATTTGCTTGAGGTAGTCCTTGACGGGGTCAGCGGTTGCTCCGGGGGTGACCACGCGAATGGCAGGTGCGTCGTCGTCGTCGTTAGTGGTGAGCACGAAGCCGTTGCCCTTGGCAGCTACTGCCTCAGACTCTTTTTTCTCGGAGTCTTTTTCTGACTCTTCTTCGTCCTCATCAACGGGATTTCCCTCAGCGTCATCGGCATCTACGCCACCGATTTCGATGTCTTCGCCGTCGACTTCTTCTTCGTCCTCAAACTCGTCAGCTTTTTTCTTCGCTTTGCGAGTTGTTGCGCCGGCTTTGGTCTTGCGGGGTGTCTTTTGGGGTGAAGTAGTCTCTGTAGACTCTACTTCTTCGTTCTCGCTTTCAACTTTGGTTGCCTTGGAGCGAGTGCTCACTTTTTTGGTAGCGGTCTTACGCTTGGTAGTAGCGCCGTTTTCCGCGGTCTTCTTGCTAGCAGCAGGTGACACACAAAACCTTTCTATTGGAGGCTGAGTAACATTAGGGCAACGTTGAGCCCAGCCAAAACACCTATGACCCTGTCAAATTCTGCGAACGTTTTTGGTTCGTGAGTGGGCCGGTGTTTCAGGGCTAACCGCTAGTACGTGACAGGCGGTCGAGCGCTTTTATTCCCGCGAGGGGATTCAGCTACTCGTCAGATTGACGGGGTCAAGGCTTTATTATTCCAGAAATATTTTGAAAAATATATCTCTACCTCTTGTGTTGCACACGTTAATTAGGTAAATCGAACTCGCGTCCACGCCAGGCTTGTTCGCCCGAGGTACACCAAAGAGGCAAGAAGTTATGGTTAATTGCCTCTTCAAAAGCAATAAATTCGGGGGTCTCTTGGTGGTCTCTACTGCTCATGAGCAGGGTATGCGCTTGACTTGAGCTGCCGCGTAGCCAGTGAATCCAACCTAATAGAGCAAGGACGCGCCCCATCACATCGGGCGTGCATATGCCGCGCACGAGGTGTAGCAGTATTTCAAGGGCTTCGAGTCTTAGCCAGGGTGGCGCTTGCGGCGTGGTTCCCATGAGGTAGCTGGCGATAGTATCCAGTGCATTTTCTAACGTCGCACCGACCTGCGTGCCGGAATCTACCGAGTTCGTTGAAGGTTCTTGATTCGGTTGTACCGCCCTCATGGTGGATTTAGGCAGTAACAAGGGTACTGGCGCGGTGCTGACAGCGCCGACGGGGGTTGCCAGGTGATCGAGTTCTGCCAGTGACCTTGTGACCGTTGAAAGACCTACGCAAGCCACACCCATAACGAGCTGGGAGCTTCCCATAGTCGTCAGGGTTGATGCCAGATATCCCGCCACCTCGGCAGGTAAAGCCGAGCGTATCTTGTCAGCCCAATGCGTATCAAGTGCAGAGCGGTTATCAGGATGGCAGATATTTTCAATGGTGGTGATGGCATCATCCCAGAGCGTAAATTCTGCTGTCTTTTGAGCAGTGTAATTCAGGCAGTAGCTTTCAGAATTACTTGTCATCGCCCGGTAAGACTGCGCCCAAAAGACAGCATCATCGTGCCAGCTGTTCGCGGTAGGGGCATCTCGCGAAGCATCAACGTTCCAGTACTGGCGTTCGGCGTGTTCTTGAAGGGTTTTTGAGGGAGTTGATCCTGAAAATACTTGCTCTGAGTAGTGGTCACTGAGAACAATATCTTCTACAAAACCGTCGAAGCTAAATTCCGCAGCGGGGTCGTTGGTGTGCCACCGGGTGTAGGTGTTAATAAAAAGCATGCAGGTAAGGTCAAAGGGGCTTTTTTCAATAGCTGTGTAGGTAGATGAAACCCATTCTTGGGCACGGCCCGTCGCCAGTGCATCTTGCTGAATGAGTTCAAGTTCAGGTTGCCAGCTCTGACCCGAGTGAATGTTATGAGCATCGGTAGTGCCCGTTTCGCCGAAGATAAGGCAGAAGATACTGTTTAATGTTTCACCGTCACGGTCTTGGGTGGGTATCATCTGCAAAATTTCGGTCAGAAAATCATGTTTTTCATCAGCTGTGATGTCTTGAACCCAATCAGCTCGTAGGCACGGACCAATACCGCCAGGAGTGGTGGCAAGAAAAACAATGGAGTGTTCTGGCCAGTACCCTAGAGAATGCACTACGTAAGCGGTGAGGTCGGCGCTGGTTCGAATGGGGCTCATGGTTTTAACTGTGGAGTGTGGTAGGTGATTCATGCTCCTAACAGTGGGCTAGCAAGAGTGGGAGCGTAAAGTTCTTTTCGAAAATGTGGATAACTTTACGTGAGGTAACCGTTTTTGGTTACGGTGACAGCGTGGATGTGTCCACAGTTGCCCTGTGTCCACAACTTTCGACTCGTCCTTCTTTCTGCGGATCATCCCCGGTCTGCGCACTGTTGCCCAACCTAAAAATCCCACTACCGGCTCTTACCGGTAACGGGATTTTCAGTGTGTATCTCAGGCATCTGGCACGGTGTGTACGCTATTCCTCAGTGTCTTCTTTGTGCTCAAGGTGCGCGAGGTATTCTTCGATTTGCGCGCCGATTTCATCACGGTCGGGAATGAGCCCTGCTTCGCGTTCGGCGAGCGGCAGTAATTGCAGGTTTGCGGTTTTGGCGTGAAAATCGTAGTTCTCTTCCAAACGCTCAATCATGGCGCCAATTTCGGGGTTAGCTTTGACCTGCTCGTCAATCTGAAGTTTGACGTCAGCGGAGGCGTCCCGCAGAGGGTCTGAGGGCAAAGAGAGCTTGGCAGCCATGGAAAGATGCTCCATCGCCAGCAGGGTAGACTGCGGTAGGTCTGCCTCAGAGAGGTACTGGGGAACGTTGATGCCAAACCCAACGGTGTCGACTTTGTTCTCGCCCAAAGCGATTTCGAGCAAGGACGACATCGAACCGGGCATTTCGGCAACAGGTTTCCACGCCGAGATACCGCGGGTAAGGTCTTTACGCGAGCCGTGGGCGGTCACCGGCAACGGACGCGTGTGCGGCACCGGCATAGGAAATCCCGAGACGAAGAGAGCAAGAGAGACCTCAAGCTTTTGGACGATAGAGGTAACCGCAGCTGAGAACCGCTGCCACTGCAAATCAGGCTCTGCCCCAGAAAGCAGCAGAAAAGGAGTATCGAGGCGGTCTTCCACCAGATAAAGTTTCAGCTCAGGCAAAATAGCGCGCTCAAAATGATCCTCTTTAAAACGCACACGGGGTCTGCGGGTTCTGTAGTCGTGCAGCTGATCAACATCGAATTCAATGAGAGCTGCGTTTTCGAGTTCTTTGAGCAGAACCTTACCCAAATGACCGGCTGTGCCACCGGCGTCCTGTGGGTGTGAAAGGGCAATAACCAGCGGAAGCCCTTTGAGAGCCGGGTTCTCAAAGATACCGGCTTTAGCAAGGTACAAAGTTTCGGGATTCAGCATGGGATCCCCCTCCTTGGTTCTGCGCGAAAAGATCAGGTACGAAATAATTTTTCGTATCAAGGCATTTTATACTGTTCTGCCCGGTGCAGGCACCCATTGGTGAGGGCGATTGCGTTCAGGTGCAAGCATTCGGCAATTTATTTTATTCCCGTCAATCCACCTGGCAAGGCTACCTCCAACGAAAATGGCGCTGGCTACGTATATTTCTTGTGGTTGACAACACCGATTCAGTACTCTTGGAAGTACACATGCTAGGCAAGGTCGCAACGAACGCATAATCTAAAAAGAAAGTAGCAGGTATGTCTGAACTTACACTGTCAGTTTCATCAAAAGACCTCGAATCCCTTGAAGCGGATGCGCTGGTTCTGGGTGTCTACTCCCATAAAGAAGGCGCATATTTGGCGGATTCATCGCTGAGTGATGAAACACGCGAAAGCATTGAATCTGTTCTCGACGATTTGGGTATTACTGGTTCAGCTGACCAAGTGTACCGCCTTCCCGGTATTGAGGATGTAGAAACCCGCTGTGTAGTGCTAACCGGCTTGGGCACTCAGCATGAGGACGCGCTCGCGGCATCAAATGCTCTACGCTACGGGGTCGGCTCAGCGGTTCGTCAGCTTGCCGGTATTGAAAGCATCATTGTTGATGTGCCCGTTTCTTCAACCGAGGATCTCGCAGCTGTTGCTGAGGGCATCGCGCTAGGCGCTTTCACGGACGCGCAGTTGAAGGTAACTAGCGCTGATTCAGTTAAGCAGCCGGTAAGCTCGGCGGTTATCCTGACTGATATTTCAGTCGATGATGCTGAGGCAGCTCTTGAGCGTGCGCTGGTTCTGGGCGAAGCCGTACACCACACTCGCGTCCTGGTGAATACTCCCCCGTCTCACCTCTACCCCGAAACTTTTGCGCAGGCAGCTCAAGATCGTGTTGAGGGTTTGAGCAACGTTTCGGTACGTGTCTTCGAACCTTCCGAGCTTGAGGCTGAGGGCTTTGGCGGCATTATGGGCGTCGGTAGGGGTTCAGAGCGCGGTCCGCGTTTTGTTGAGGTCAAGTATGCACCTAGCGATGCGAAATCTACCGTTGCGTTGGTGGGTAAGGGCATCACTTTTGATTCCGGTGGTCTTTCTATTAAGCCCGGCGCTGCGATGATGACGATGAAGTGCGATATGGCAGGTGCTGCCTCTGTGCTCAATGCTGTTGCAGCAGTTGCTGAGCTCAAGTTACCCGTTGCCGTGACCGCCTATCTGTGCTTGGCTGAGAACATGCCATCCGGTACTGCTACTCGCCCCGAAGATGTGCTGACGATGCGCGGCGGCACCACCGTTGAGGTGCTGAATACTGACGCTGAGGGACGCCTGGTTATGGCGGACGGTCTTGCCTACGCTTCAGAACAGAACCCCGACGTCATTTTGGATGTCGCGACATTGACCGGTGCGCAGATGATTGCTTTAGGTACCCGCACCTCAGCTGTCATGGGTGATGAGTCAGTGCGTCAGGAAGTCGTTGAGGCAGCTCGCGCTGCCGGTGAAGACTTCTGGCCCATGCCCATGCCTGCGCATCTGCGTTCGGGACTGAACTCACAGGTAGCTGATTTGAAGAACATCGGCAGCCGTTTCGGTGGCATGCTCTCAGCTGGTTTGTTCCTCAAGGAGTTTGTGGGCAGCCGTGATGAGCAGAGCATTCCTTGGGCGCATCTTGATATTGCATCGCCCGCTTTCAATGAAGAGTCACCTTTTGGTTTTACTCCTAAGGAGGGTACCGGTCATTCCGTTGCAACCCTGCTAGCTTTCGTTGAGGCACGAGCTCAAGGCTAAAACGCCGAGCACTTATCGGCTGAAAGTTGCACTCACATGAGCGGACGAGGTGGTGAAGCAGGTACTCGAAAGTTGGGGTATTCACTCACCGCCTTGTGTGTATCTGTGGCTCTATATCTTGCTCTCATTTACTTTTGGGCGCCTCCCCAAGGTTTCCTGCTAGCGAAAGGCAAGCAGGTGCCCTAAACGTGAAGAGATGCTTAGGAGACGTCTCTATTCACCCCGAGGTGTGGCAATCTTCACCAACACGACTTAGAGTAGAGTCACCACAAAGTAGAGCCTGCGTTCAACAAGCGATAAGCTAGTGAACGAACTACAACAATAAATAACGGGGCATGTGCCCCGAACATTCAACATGAGGGAGCATTAACGTGGCCGTTTCGGCAGCAGCTCAGGAATTTGACATTCTCATTCTCGGCGGCGGTAGCGCAGGTTACTCCGCAGCACTTCGCGCAGTTCAGCTAGGTTTCACCGTGGGCATGATTGAAAAATCAAAGCTCGGCGGTACCTGCTTGCACACTGGCTGCATCCCCACCAAGGCTTACCTGCACGCAGCAGAGGTTGCTGAGGAATCTCAGCACTCAGAGAAGTTTGGCGTCAACGTTACTTTCGAGTCCGTAGACATGGCTAAGGTACGTGAGTACAAGGACGGCATCGTTGCCGGTAAATTCAAGGGACTTTCAGGTCTTTTGAAGATGAAGAAAGTAACCGTTATTGAGGGTGAAGGCAAGCTCACCGGTACCGATACCATCACCGTAGATGGCACCGAGTACAAGGGCAAGCACATCATTCTTGCAACCGGTTCAGTTTCACGCACCATGGGTATTGAAATCCGTGACCGCGTACTGACCTCAACTGAAGCTCTACAAATGGACTACCTGCCCAAGAGCGCAATCGTACTCGGCGGCGGTGTTATCGGTTCAGAGTTCGCTTCAATGTGGAACTCCATGGGCGTTGAGGTCACCATCGTTGAGGGTGCGAAGTCATTGGTACCCAACGAAGACCCTGCAATTATCAAGGTTGTTGAGCGCGAGTTCAAGAAGCGTGGCATCAAGTCGAACTTGGGCACTTTCTTCGAGAAGGTTGAGCAGGATTCAAACGGTGCAAAGGTAACCCTAGCTGACGGTAAAGAATTCGAGGCTGAGATTGTTCTCGTTGCTGTGGGTCGTGGTCCCAACACCGAAGGCTTCGGCTACGAGGAACAGGGCATCACCATGGATCGCGGTTTCGTGATCCCCAACGAGCGTCTGCACACCGGTATCGGCAACATCTACGCTATTGGCGACATCGTGCCCGGCGTTCAGCTGGCTCACCGCGGCTACCAGCAGGGTCGCTTCGTTGCTGAAGAAATCGCTGGTCTGAACCCAATGGTTGTTGAAGACATCAACATCCCCAAGGTCACCTACTGCGACCCTGAAATCGCTTCTGTCGGTTACTCACAGCCCAAGGCTGAAGAGAAGTTCGGTAAAGAGAACATTCAGGTTGCTGAATACAACCTGGCTGGCAACGGTAAGTCCTCCATCTTGGGCACCGGTGGTCTGGTCAAGGTTGTTCGCGAGAAGGACGGCCCCATCATCGGCGTTCACGCAGTCGGCAAGCGCATGGGCGAGCAGATTGGCGAGGCTCAGATGTGGGTTGTCTGGGAAGCATTCCCCGAAGACGTCGCACAGTTCCTGCACGCACACCCCACCCAGAATGAAGCACTGGGCGAGGCAGCAATGGCACTGGCAGGCGCACCCCTCCACGGCTAAATTTTTCACGCAAGGACGCGCGTCCTGCACCCCACCGGGGCTTTCAGGGCGCGCGTCTTGCCCCAATAAGTTTGTAGCATCACTATCAAAGGACGGAAAAGAGACATCATGTCCACTACTGTTGAACTGCCCGCACTGGGCGAATCAGTCACCGAGGGTACCGTTACCCGCTGGTTGGTTGAAGTTGGCGACACCGTTTCAGTAGACGATCCCATCGTTGAAATCTCAACCGACAAGGTTGATACCGAGGTCCCCTCACCCGTAGCAGGTACCATCGAGAAGATTCTTGTCGAGGAAGACGAGGACATCGAGGTTGGTGCCGCTCTGGTTATCATTGGTGACGGCTCAGGTTCTGCTCAAGAAGAAGCTCCTGCCACAGAAGAGCCTGCTGAGGAAGAGGCACCTGCTGCTGAGGAGAAGAGGGAAGAAGCACCCAAGGCTTCATCAGGGTCAGCTGAGGGTCAGGAAGTTACCCTTCCTGCTCTGGGCGAATCAGTCACCGAAGGCACCATCACTCGCTGGCTGAAAGAAGTTGGCGAAGAGGTTGCAGTTGATGAGCCCCTCGTTGAAATCTCAACCGACAAGGTTGATACCGAGGTCCCCTCACCCGTAGCAGGTACCCTGCTCGAAATCCGTATTCAGGAAGACGAAGACGCTGAGGTTGGTCAGGTTCTGGCTATCATCGGTGACGCATCAGCCGCTTCAACACCTGCTGAAGAGAAGAAGGAAGAAGCACCCGCTGCTGAAGAACAGGCAGAGGCACCCAAGGCTGAAGAGAAGCCCGCTAGGGAGAAGAAGGAAGAAGCACCCGCTGCTGAAACTTCCTCAGAATCAACCGGCGATGTCTACGTGACTCCCCTAGTGCGCAAGCTTGCAAAGCAGGAAGGCATTGACCTTTCAACCGTCAAGGGCACCGGCGTTGGAGGTCGCATCCGTAAGCAGGATGTTCAGGCTGCGGTAGAGGCTAAGAAGTCATCAGCACCTGCTGATGAAGCCCCCAAGGCTGAAACTGATGCACCCGCTGCTGAGAAGAATACAGCGCCTGCCGCTCCAGCAGCGTCCTCAAAGCGCGGCACCACCGAGAAGGCACCCCGAATCCGCCAGACCGTTGCAAAGCGTATGGTTGAGTCACTGGCTACCTCAGCTCAGCTGACCACCGTTCAGGAAATCGATTTGACCCGTCTGGTTGCTCTGCGCAACAAGGCGAAGGACGGCTTCGCAGCTCGCGAGGGCGCAAAGCTCACTTTCCTGCCCTTCTTCACCAAGGCAGTCACCGAAGCTCTGCAGCAGTTCCCGCAGTTCAACTCCTCCATGTCAGATGACTTCAAGGAAATCACCTACCACGGTTCAGAGAACATTGGTTTGGCAGTAGACACCCCCAAGGGTCTGCTGGTTCCCGTTGTCAAGGACGCAGGCGATTTGAATATTGCTGGCTTGGCAAAGAAGATTGGCGACATCGCCAAGCGTGCGCGCGACGGTCAGGTAGGTCCTGAGGAGCTCTCAGGCTCAACCTTCACCATTTCTTCAACCGGTCAGACCGGCGGTGTCTTCTTCACCCCGATCATCAACCAACCCAACGTTGCAATCTTGGGTATCGGTTCAACCAACAAGCGCCCCGCTATTATTCAGGACGCTGAAGGTAACGATGTCATTGCTGTTCGCAGCTTGGCTTACTTCTCACTGACCTACGATCACCGCGTCGTAGACGGTGCAGATGCAGGTCGCTTCTTGAACTTCCTCAAGCAGCGCCTGGAAGAAGCAGCGTTCGACGCTGAGCTGGGACTGTAACATCAACTATGATGTTTGAGAGTCGGGCTAGATTCTAGTTCTGCTCATCCCATAAGGGGCTTAACCGAGAGTATTTTCGGTTAAGCCCCTTATCGTTTTTATACAAGTTGCCTTAGCGTATAGGCGTTTAGTCACAGTTTGTCATATGCTGACATACTGTCACCACATTCCCCAGCTTGTCTCCTAGAGTAGTAACTATGAATATTGCTTTGAACGTTCTTCTTTTTATGCACATCGTGAGCATCGCGATGGTCTTCGGTATCTGGGTGGCTAACTTTAAGCGCGCGGTTGTTGTGCCCGGTCAGTTCCACGCAGCCCTCTTGGCAGTGATTACCGGTTTTGCCCTGTACTTCATCAACATGAGCCAGGGTCTACAGCTCAATCACATGCTAATCGGTATCAAGATGGTTCTTGCGCTGATCGTCTGCGTTGCAGCTTTTGTTGGTCAGAAGAAGTACAAGGACGCGCATCTTGCAGCACGTCCTGAGGCTGGTCGCAACATCGCGCTCGCTCACACCGTAGGTGGTCTTGCCCTGATTAATATTGGCATTGCTGTCTTTATGTAAAGGTTTGAGGTTCTCACCTCGTTCGTGTGTAACGATGCCCGGTACTTTCGCGTACCGGGCATCGTTTGTTTTATAGGTGTGCCTCTTACGAGGACGTGGGCAGTGGGGTGGGCTCGTGCAGGGGCTCGGCAGTCAAAAGTTTCCATTGTTCGCCCTCGCGCTGAAGAGTCATACGCACTTGCTGCTGTTGCAGGCTCTGGTTGCCTGTATCCGTTCCTGACGTTTCACGCTGGAGGGTAACGGTAGCTACTGTTTGTTGCTCTTGGGCGACCACGTCTTGAACAGCGCTGACGGTTAGGGGCTGTTGATCTAGAACCCGTTGAGTGTCAGCTGCGATAAGGTCAGTATCTGCCTTTGCCACCGGAGAATCTGCCACAGCGTATGAAGTGACGGCGTCGGCATTGCCACTGCCCAAGACTCGATTGCGTTTATCAATTACGGCAGCAATGTCTTCACTAATTGCTATGCTCTCGGTGTTTTCTGGTGTGCGGGTGGGTTCTGCTGGCGGGGCGTTACCCGCCGGTGTCAGGTCGCCCGGTGGTTGATGGTTATCTGCTTCTTGATCCACAACGGGTGCATCCACAACGGGTTCGGTGTGCAATACGGTGTCAGGCTCGCTATCCATGAAGGTCATGATTCCTGAGCTAATGCCAAGGATCGCTACCCCGGCGGCAAGCGGTAGCAGCAGTTTCTTCTTCCTCAGCTCACTGCCGAGCATGGTTTTCTTGGGTTGAAGGGTTCGGGTAGCTGCTGGTATCACGGGGCGTTTTTTGTTGGCGCGCGGTGGAGCGACCGGCGTTTGGAAGACCGCGGGCAGGCGTCCGCTCATTTCAGGAGGCACTACATCGTGCAGTTGCATGCGGGTGGGTTTAGCAAAGGCTGCGAGGGCAGTGGTGATTTCGTTGAGCTGAGGGATTGTCTCAGCAGGTGCGTCCAGAGCCAGTTCAAGGACGCGGGCTAGCGCCGCGGGAGCCTCGGGCACGCTGAGTGAAAGCGGTTTGCGTATTACCCCGTCTTTGGGTTTTTCGCCGGTGAGCATGAGCCAGATGAGGGTGGCGAGGGTGCGGGTGTCTGCGGCGATGTGTTGGGTGGTGAGGTGCGGGAGTGCACCGCGGTAGTCGTGCAGGGGTGCCAGTAGTTGAGCGTGGGAGTTGAGGGTGATGAGAATGTGGTCGGTGGTCATGCCGTGGTAGGCGAACTGGTGTTGGTGTGCCCAGGTGAGGGCGTTTGCAAGGTCTTCAGCCAGGGCTGTGACGTCACCGGGGGTGAGTTGGGTGCGTTGGCCAAGCAGGCTCTTTAGAGTGCAAGCGCCGGTAGTTGAGTACCAGTGTTCGGTGGTGGCACTGCCGGGGCGGTAGGTTGCGAGCGGGGCAATGCTCTCAGGTACCTCAAGGGAGGCGAATCTTTCGAGGCTGCGGGTGGTGAGCTGTTCACGAAGATCACTGCGTAATAGGGTGTATTCGCCTGCTTCGAGGGAAAGTTCTTGGGCTTGGGCGGCGGTGCAATCAACGTGGAATAGCGTTCCTTCGGCACGCGGTGGGTAGGTGAATATTAACCGGTACTCCCCCAATTCTGGTTGCGGGGTAAGCGGTGACTGAGCCGCCGAATTTTCGTGCTGAGAGTAGGCTGGAGGTTCTAGCGGAATCCAGTGGTCAATGCCGTGAGTGTTTGATGGTGATAGTGGTTCGTTGGTGTTCATGGGTACAGGTGTACACTATTTTCTGCACGAGTATTAAAAGTTATCCACAGGTAGAGGTTTTCACCGCGAAATAGCGCGGTTTTTAAGCGGTAGTTGGTGGCGTAACATTTTGACTTTATTCCCGGTTGCGCCTTTGGTGAATCACACAGCGTTACCAGTTTTTGAAAGCTGTTTTAGGCGTTAGGGTAGATACATGGCTGTGATATTTGAACGGATGGGTTTAGCGCCCTCGTATGTTGATTATGAGGTGGCATTAGCTCGGCAGGTGGAGCTTCTGCAGGAGGTTGCTGCTCTCAAACGTCAGAACACAGTGCTTTTGCTGGAGCATCAGGCGGTGTTCACTGCCGGTAAGCTCACCGAAGATCACGAGTATCCCACCGATAGTTCTATTCCGGTGGTAAAGACTGACCGCGGTGGAAAGCTCACTTGGCACGGCCCCGGTCAGCTCACCGGCTACCCCATTCTGCGTCTTCCTCTGCCTTTTGATGTGGTCAAGTACGTTCGTATTCTTGAGGAAATTATTATCAATGTCGTGGCGCATTTCGGTATTAAGGGTGAGCGTGTAGAGGGTCGTTCGGGAGTCTGGGTGTTAGGCGACGGTATTTCAGCCGATAAGAAGATTGCAGCCATTGGCATCCGTGTTTCACAACGCACCACCATGCACGGCTTTGCGCTGAACTGTTCTAACGAAACCAACCCCTTTGGCATGTTTATACCTTGCGGTATTACGGACGCTGGGGTCACAACAATTAGCGAGCAGGTGGGGCGTACGGTAACCCCCGAAGAGGTGCTGCCACTGGTAGAGGCTGAATTTGAAAAGTATGCCCATCAGTTAGCCCTCGATTTTGAGCCCGGTGACTCACCAGGTGATCACGGTTTCACCCGATAAGTTTTCTAAGAAAAAAGTTGATGTATTACAAGGAGATTGCTGATGTCTAACGCTGTTGAGGCTGGTCGCAAGCTACTGCGCGTTGAGGCGCGTAACGCTGAGGTGCCCATTGAAAAGAAGCCTCACTGGATTAAGACCAAGGCTAAAGTTGGCCCGAACTACGGCGATATGGTTGAGCTTTCCACCGGTAGCGGTTTGCACACGGTCTGTGAAGAAGCAGGCTGCCCCAACATTTACGAGTGCTGGGAAGACCGCGAGGCTACTTATCTGATCGGTGGTTCTGAGTGTACGCGTCGTTGTGATTTTTGCATGATTGACACCGGTAAGCCGGTTGCCCTCGATAAAACCGAGCCGATTAAGGTTGCCCTCAACGTGAAGAAGATGGGTTTGCGCTATACCACTGTTACTGGTGTGGCGCGCGATGATCTTGAGGATGGCGGTGCCTGGATTTACGCTGAAACTATTCGTCAGATTCACCGTATTGCCCCCAATACCGGTGTGGAAATTCTAATTCCTGATTTCCGCGGTAAAGAAGAAGACGTTCAGCAGGTCATTGATGCCCAGCCTGAGGTTTTCGCTCATAACCTTGAGACGGTGCCCCGTATTTTCCGTCAGATTCGCCCTGCTTTCCGCTACGAGCGTTCCTTGGACGTCATTACCCAGGGTAAAGAAGCCGGTTTGGTGACCAAGTCGAACCTGATTCTGGGCATGGGTGAAACGAACGAAGAGGTCTACGAAGCTTTGTGCGACTTGCACGATGCTGGCTGTGACATTATTACTCTCACCCAGTACCTGCGCCCCGGTCCGCTCTTTCACCCCATCGACCGCTGGGTGAAGCCGCAGGAATTTGTGGAGTTCTCCAGACTTGCTGAAGAAATCGGTTTTGCCGGTGTTATGGCAGGTCCCATGGTTCGTTCCTCTTACCGTGCAGGCAAGCTCTGGGCACGCGCTATGAAGAAGAACGGACGCGAGATTCCGGCTCACCTTTCGCACATCGATGACTCGGGCTTCGCTGCCCAGGAAGCCTCCTCCTTGGTGGCTGCCGGTCTCGGTGCCTAAAACCTTTCATCGTAACGGTGGTGGTTCTAACCAGGTTCAAGGTTAGAACCACCACCGTTACTAGGTTAGAATGGTGTTTTGCAGTTTGACACTGCCTCAACACCATTCGCTGTATTAGTGAGGATTCACTGTGACTCAACCAGCCTCAAGTAAGCGCGCTTCATCCAAGCGAGCTGAGAAAAAAGAAAAGAAGGACAAGCGTCCGGGCATGTTCGCCCAGATGAAGCAGGTCTACAAGATGACCAAAGAAGCTGACCCGAACATCGGGTTGATTATGCTTCTTTCGGCGCTCGGCGTGCTGCTGTTCTTCTTGATTATTGGTTTCTTGTTGAACAACTGGATCACTTTCTTATTGGTCGGTCTTCCTCTTGCTGTTCTGGTTGCAGTTATCATTCTTTCGCGTCGCGCTGAGAAAGCAGCTTTCTCACAGATTGACGGTCAGCCCGGTGCATCCGGTGCCGCACTGAGCACCCTGCGTCGCGGTTGGATTGTCAGCCAGCAGCCCAGCTCGGTTAACCCCCGCACCCAGGACGTCGTCTTTCGCGCCATTGGTCGCCCCGGCGTTGTCTTGGTAACGGAAGGTCCCACCGACCGTGTGGCTCAGCTAGTGAATAAAGAAAAGGCTCAGTTGCGCAAGGTCGCTCCCAACGTGCCTGTTCACGTCATCAACACCGGTAACGCTGAGGGGCAGACCCCGGTGAAGAAAGTTGCCTCAGCTATGAAGAAGCTGGAGAAAAAGCTCACCCAGCAAGAGGTGCATGCCATCAATAACCGCCTCACCTCACTCGGTGGTATGAACCTACCCATGCCCAAGGGTGTAGATCCCATGCGTGCACGCCCCGACCGTAAGGCAATGCGCGGTCGCTAAGGCTTGGCTCGGTATCTCACTGAGTAGCTCATATTATTCAACGTACAAGGCGCGTCCTTTGACTGTGTAAACAGCCGAAGGACGCGTCTTGCGTGTCCAGGAGCTAGTAGCCTATTGCGCTGACTAACGGATGCGTACCAAGACGCTACCGCGGGCTTGATCATGCATGCCCCGCTGGTCTTTGTCCATCACAAAAACCGGGATCACCAGAGCAATCAGTATCGCTCGCACTGCCGCCCGACCGTAGCCAACGGGCTGACCGTCAAGAGTCTGCACTTGCATTCCCAAGAGCAGATGCCCCAGGGTATGCCCACTAAACCCCACAGTCACTATCTGGTAAAGAGTGAAGAAAACAATGATGAGCAGCTGGTCGTTCGCCCACGAGGTCAGCATCATCAGTCCGTAACATAGGTACCAGTCAATCAAAAAAGCAAAGAGACGCCGCGGGATTCTCGCAATCGCCCCAGGGCCGTCAATGGGGCGTCCAGCGTCCTGCCCGGGATAGTACTGCGCCGCTTCGGGTGTCTTTTCAGCCATCGTTGCCTTCATCGTCAGTGGGATTATGCGTCATCAAAAGACCATTACGAGATCTTTTACCTTTCTTAGTGTAGTCGGGGGCAACCCGCTGATAGCATTTGGTCTTGTTACATCTCAGAAACATAGCAGACACCTTGAGGCAAAATTATGTTTCTAGAGTTGTAGATAAATCAACCGGTGGGCTTGTCTCAGGCACCGGGTTTTACGTCAAAGAGCTGACAACTAAGGAGAACAGTCACCATGTTCGAAAGCGCACAGGAAGTCCTTGACTTCATTAAAGAAGAAGAAATCGTCTTCGTCGATATCCGTTTCACCGATATGCCCGGCGTCCAGCAGCACTTTAACCTCCCGGCGAAGGCAATCGATGAGGATTTCTTTATCAATGGCCAGCTTTTTGATGGTTCTTCTATCCGCGGTTTCCAGGGCATCGCTGAATCAGATATGCAGCTGATCCCCGATATCGCTTCAGCTTACGTTGATCCCTTCCGTGTTGAGAAGACCCTCGTTGTTATTTGCTCCATAGTGAATCCCCGCACCGGTGAACCCTACCGCCGCGACCCCCGTGGCGTTGCCGAGCGCGCCGAAGAATACTTGAAGTCAACCGGCATTGCTGATACCGCTTTCTTCGCATCAGAAGCTGAGTTCTTCGTCTTTGAGGACGTACGCTACGAAGTTTCACCCCAGAAGACCTTCTTCAGCATTGACTCCGACGAGGCTTACTGGAACTCCGGTCGTAAAGAAGAGGGCGGCAATCTGGGTAACAAGACCCCTCTCAAGGGCGGTTACTTCCCCGTCTCACCCGTTGATAAGCAGGCAGATTTGCGTGACGCCATGTGCGTAGCAATGGACGAGGTCGGTCTCGAAGTTGAGCGCTCACACCACGAGGTAGGCGCAGCTGGTCAGGCTGAAATCAACTACAAGTTTGATACCCTCACTAAGGCAGCAGATGACCTGCTCAAATTCAAGTACGTTATCAAGAACACCGCAGATGCCTACGGCAAGACCGTAACCTTCATGCCCAAGCCCGTTTTCGGTGACAATGGTTCGGGTATGCACTGCCACCAGTCACTGTGGCAGGACGGCGAGCCCCTCTTCTATGATGAACGTGGCTACGCTAACCTCTCAGATATTGCCCGCTGGTACATCGGCGGTCTGATTGAGCACTCCTCAGCGGTTTTGGCGTTCACCAACCCCACTGTGAACTCTTATAAGCGTCTGGTACCCGGTTACGAGGCACCCGTGAACATGGTCTACTCGCAGGGTAACCGTTCAGCAGGTATCCGCATTCCGATTACCGGTACCAACCCCAAGGCTAAGCGCCTGGAGTTCCGCGCACCTGACCCCTCATCGAACCCCTACTTCGCATTTGCGGCTCAGTTGATGGCGGGTCTTGACGGCATCCGCAACCGCATTGAGCCCCCTGCCCCCATCGATAAGGATCTTTACGAGCTACCCGCTGAAGAAGCTAAGGACATCAAGAAGGCTCCTGCCAGCCTCGAAGAGGCACTGGCTGCGCTGGAAGCTGACTACGACTTCTTGTTCGAAGGCGATGTCTTCACCGAAGACCTGATTCAGGCGTGGATTGACTACAAGCGCACCTACGAGCTGGAGCCTCTTTCACTGGTGCCCCACCCCCTGGAATACCAGATGTACTACGGTGTCTAATCCGTAGGCGTTGATGAGGCATTATCAGAGCGGACGCGTCCGGTGAGGTAACGCTAATTACTTCACCGGATGCGTCTGTGTTCAAGGAGGTTTGTTCAGAAAGGGTAAAACCAGCTTGAGAATACAGCAGCGGTAAACCACTTTCTCATCCGAGTTCGCTAACGCGCACAAGGGATACTTATGCATTTACTTGAGCATGAGAAGTTAGAGCGATGCGTGTCCGTTTGGAACGTCCAAACGGGCACACATTGTTGGAAGTAAGCGTCTATAGATTAAAGAAATCTATTTTTCGAAGCTGCGCTGACGTTCTTCCCATTGCTTCTTATCTTGATAGAGGTTGTTTGCAAAAATAGCCATGAAAATAAATGAAATGGCTGCGACTATCGAACCTATTATAGGGTTCTGGTGTACTGTCATGCTAAATCTTTGTAAGTCAGCAAAACAGATATAGATACCAGTAGCAACGAAAAGACCAGAAAGCAACAGACCTTGCACGTTCTTCCATTTACGCTGTGATCTGTTTTCCCATGCTATTTTCAGTTCCTCAATCTTTATGACGAAAAACAGGGTTGCAGAGCATCGACACCAGTGAGCGCGTTTAATATACCTCTGGTATCACTCTCAACAGTGCGACCAGCAAGGATGCAGAACTCTGTACATCGAGATAAAGTTTAGATGAGATACAAAGCATAATTCAATACTTTTTTGAAAATACTTGGCTGAGTTTTCAAAGTTATTGATTTATCGTACACAAGGTATGGTAAAATTCACCCACCATCAACCCACATACATCAGAAACTTCATACCCACGCGCCCTTTCCAGAGAGTAACGTAAAAGAAGAAACCAACCCCAGGTGTTCCACCTCTGCCAAAACACGCGAACAGTCCAAGGAGTCCTCTCATGGCATACGAACCCAAACGCCTTGGCGGCGAAACCATCTACCGCAACGAGGTTTTTCAGACCGGTCTCATGTCGCAGCTACTCGATGGTATTTACGACGGTGAGATGACCGTGGGTGAGCTGCTGGGGCACGGCAATTTCGGGGTGGGCACCTTCAACGGACTTGACGGTGAGATGATTGTGCTGGACGGTAATTGCTATCAGATGCGCCATGATGGCTCTATTGAGCCGGCGAGTTTAGATCAACAGACCCCTTTTGCTGTGGTGATGAACTTTGTGCCTACTATTCGTCGGGGGTTGCCCAATAACATCATTCGCAAGTCGGCGGCGCAGGTACTTGATGATTTCACGGTGTCGAAAAACTATATGTACGCGGTAAAAATTGTGGGCGATTTTGAGTGGGTCCGTACCCGTACTGTGCAAAAACAAGAAAAACCCTACCCCAAGATGGTTGAAGCGACCGAGAACGATGAGGTCGTACAGTTTGATAAGGTGCGCGGCACTATTATTGGTTTTAGAACGCCCATTTATGAACAGGGCATTGGTGTGCCGGGCTGTCACGCTCATTTTATTGATGACAAGCACGAAAAAGGCGGGCACGTCATCGACTTCAAACTCGATAACGCCTACGTTGAAATCTGCATCGGCACCAATTTGAACTTGCATCTACCGCTAACGGAGGCTTTCTCAGAGGCAGATCTCTCCCCCGAAGATCTTGCAGAACAAATTAGTAGAGCTGAAAAGCATGCCTAATTGCTAGCCAGTAGACCACGTCAGTGAGGAAGATTTTTGGCTTCTATTCTTTATCCCAAGATGAACATGGGCACTCAGGGCACTGGCGTTCCGCTGGTTTTGCTGTCGTGCCTTTCTTTGCAGGTGGGTGCGGCATTCGCGGTGCAGCTGTTTCCGCTCATTGGTGCCTGGTCAGTGACCTGTCTGTGTCCGTGCGTTGCTGCCCTGTTCGTGTGCGCTATGGCGCGTCCGCGCGTCACCGGCTGGAACAAGACGCAGGTATCGTCGGTCATTCTTTTTGGTGTGGCGATGGGCGCTATGAACATCGCTTTCTACCACGCCATTGAACTCTTCCCCTTGGGATTGGCTGTCGCCTTGGAGTTCACCGGTCCACTCGCTTTGGCAGTGGCGCTCTCCCGCAAGAAAATTGACGCGCTGTAGATTCTGAGTGCCCTCATCGGTTTAGTGCTCTTGGGCTGGGAGGCTGCCCACAACGCTGAGCTTTCACTCTTAGGCATGGGCTACGCACTCATTGCCGGTTTTTTCTGGGCACTTTACATTACGGGTAGTGAGAAGGTCGGACGCGTGGTACCGGGTAACGGCGGGCTAGCCGGTGCGATGGTGGTCGGGGCGCTGATGACTATTCCTGCCGGTGGTACCGGTGCCCTCTCTGTCTTTGGGGATGCCAAATTATTGCTCTTCGCGATCGGTACAGGGCTCATGGCATCCGTCGTTCCCTACCTCGCTGAGCTTGCGGCATTGCGACGCCTGCCCCGCCATGTATTCTCCATTTTGCTGAGCTTAGAACCGGCGATTGCTGCCCTCGCAGGATGGATGCTACTTGCCCAGCACAGCGGGGTCTTACGGTGGGCAGCTATGGTGATGCTCATGGTCGCTAGCCTAGGCATCACCTTCACTTCACGGCAAGAGGCGCGAGCTAATTCCCGCCGCCTCAAACAAGCTACCTAAGACAGCAACCAAAGATTTTAACGGTTGAGAAAATCTGTATCAAAGAATAGCCTCTCGTAGACAGCGCGTGCCCTGCGGGTCAGGCGCAGATAGTCTTCTTCAAGGACGCGGGCGCTACCGGGTGGGTAGCCGCACCAGCGAGCGATCGACTCGACATCGGGTCCTGGTGCGCCGAGGGTGTCCGAGGCGCGTCCGGTGCGCAGCACATTACCCGAGCGTATCTTGGTTGCCAGTTTCCACGCCGATTCAAGAACCTGAGCATCCGACACATCGATAATGCCCGCCTCATGTGCAACGTGAAGGGCAGTGAGCGTTCCGGTAGTTTGCAGGGAAGGGGTGGCATAGGCACAGCACAGCTGAATGAGCTGAGTAATCCATTCGACGTCAGACAGTCCCCCGCGCCCCAGCTTGAGCTGACGGGTTCTATCGGCACCACGGGGCAGGCGCTCGTTCTCCACCCTCGCCTTCATACGGCGGATTTCAATGACCTGCTGCGCGGTAAATTGAGACGGGTAGCGGTAGGGGTTAATGAGCTTCACAAAAGCGTCCTGCACTTGCTGATCACCGGCGATAGGCTCAGCGCGCAGCAGCGCTTGGAACTCCCAGGTATCAGCCCAGCGCTCGTAGTATTCGCGGAATGACTCTAGCGAACGTACCATGGGCCCCGACTTACCTTCGGGGCGCAAGTCGGCATCTATTTCAAGGACGCGTTCGGCACGGATCGCCGGTTTGCAGGGCTGTTTGAGCAGAGCTGTCATGCGGGCAATCACAGCGGTTGCTTGGCTTTGCGCCTGGCTCTCATCAACGCCCTCGTGCGGTACGTGAACGTACATGAGGTCAGCATCAGAGCCGTAACCAATTTCAGCACCGCCCTGTCTGCCCATAGCAATCACGGCAACGTCAGTGATCTGAACGGTAGTCTTTTCGGGGTCTGGAGCGTCGGTGGCTTGGGCAGTGAGTTGCCCAAACATCTCCCTGGTTACGATGGTGAGGGCGGCTTCGATGGTGGCACGATCGATGCTGGAGAGCCCGCGCATGACGGCTTCGAGGTCGAGGACGCCGGTGGTCTCGCCCATGGCGATGCGTAGCAGTTCGCGGCGGCGGCGCAGACGCACGGTGCGGATGGCTGATGCCGAATCGGTGTGGCGTGCGAGCTGGGACTGCATTTCTTGACGGAGGGTATCAATCTCCCTCGGCTGTAAATCAGCGTTGCGATCGAGCCAGGCGATGGCCTCGGGTTCTACCTCAATCAGGTCGGCAACGAAACGCGAAGAGGCAAGAATAGTACACAGACGCTCAGCAGCAGCTGTTGAGTCGCGGAGCATCCGCAGGTACCAGGGGGTAGAGCCCAGCGCCTCTGATACACGACGGAAACCCAGCAGACCGGCATCCGGATCAACCCCGCGCGCGAACCAGCCCAGCAGGGCAGGCATGAGAGTGCGCTGAATTTCGGCGCTACGTTGCAAGCCCTTGGTGAGTGCCTGAATATGGCGCATCGCTCCCTTGGGGTCTTTGTAGCCCAGCGCTGCCAGACGGTCGCGCGCTGACTCCTCAGACAGGGCAACATCGGCTTTGGAAAGGTGAGCAACGGCAGCCAGTAGCGGTCTGAAGAAGAGACGTTCGTGCAAAGAGCGCACCGAACGTTTGATCTTCTGACACTCTTTGAGCAAGGACTCGGCATTGAGCGCACCGATGTCTTGTGGAGAGCTCAACGAACGCGCCAGAATGCGCTGCTCATGTTCTTTGGCGGGCATCAAGTGGGTGCGTCGCAGATGGAGCAACTGAATACGGTGTTCCATGGTGCGCAAGAACTTGTAGTCGTGCAGAAACTGCTGTGCGTCGTTTCTACCGATAAAACTTGCCTTTGACAGGGCAAGTAGGGAGTCGGTGGTGGTTTGGGTACGCACGCTCTCATCGGTTCTACCGTGTACCAGCTGCAGCAGCTGCACCGTGAACTCAACATCGCGCAGACCGCCGGGACCCAGTTTAATCTGACGGTCTACCTCTGCGGCGGGAATATTGTCGGTCACGCGGGCGCGCATCGTCTGAACGGACTGGACGAAACCTTCGCGTGAGGCTGATTCCCAAATGAAAGGACGCATGGCACGCGACCACCGTGCCCCGAGTTCAGGGTCACCTGCTATGGGGCGGGCTTTGAGCAGCGCTTGAAACTCCCAGTTTTCTGCCCAGCGCTTGTAGTAGCTGGTGTAGGAGTCCACGGTGCGAACGAGGGCACCGTCTCTGCCTTCGGGGCGCAGATTCGCATCCACTTCCCACAGGGCGGGTTCGGGAGCAGGTGCCATGATGGCTTTAGAGAGGGCTTGAACAAGCTCAGTGCCTACCTGGCTCAACTCGTTGTCGGTTAGCGCGCTAGCTCCTTCTGGGAGTTCGCTTAAGGGAGTGTGCCCCACCGCGTAGACCACATCAACATCAGAAATATAGTTGAGTTCGCGAGCGCCGCATTTGCCCATACCAATGATTGCCAGACGGGTGGCAGCGACTTCCTCCGGGGTGCAGCTTTGACCCACCTCAGCACGAGCGATTGCTAGGGCACCTTCTAAAGCGGCGGCGGCAAGATCAGCTAAATAACGGCCGATGGTGGGCATGAAGTCTACCGGGTCTTCGTGCGTTACATCCATCAGAGCAAGTTCGGCGAGGTGGCGTCGGTAGATTGAACGCAACTCAACGTATGCTTTTTTACCCGTGATTGTTGCTACCGGGGCGTGAGCCTGGGCATCCGCGCCTAACGCTGTTAAAATTTCGGTGCGATAGAGGGTATCGAGCGGGGCGATAGCAATCTGCGCCTCCCCGTCAGTATCAGGCAGTAGCGATGAGGGGAACTCCTGAAGCTGATTGAAGGAAAGACCACCAGTAAAAATCTCGCTGTGCTGGGGTCTGCGCACTAAGAAATCACCAATAGCGGATGAAGCTCCCAGCAGCCGGTAGAGCCCTAGCGCGTCTGCACCCTTGTTGGCTTCACTCAACAGCTCGGGGGCTTTATCAAGCAGGCGGACGAGGGACGGCAAGGCAGTATCGGGGGACGCCGCTGTACGCAACCCCGCTAAGATTGCCTGTTGGTCAGCTGTTTTTAGCTCAGGTGCATCCAGCCACCGACGCATTTTCTGGGGCTCGGCGAACCCAGCGCTCAACATGGTCGAAAGCAGCTTCTTTTCTGCCTTAGCATCAGTTTCGGGTGCAGCCACAGTAAAAACTTTCTAGGCGGTGGGCAAGGTAACCGGTTCGAGGCACAGAGGTGAAACCTGCACTGTGCCCCGAGAAGTTACGTTCTGGCGGTAATAACCGGGAAGTTAGAGAATCCCGAGGTTATTTTTCAGCTCGTAGGCGGTGACCTGGGAGCGGTAGTCAATCCAGTCGTTGCGCTTGTTGCGCAGAAACTGTTCAAAGACCTGCTCGCCCAGGGTTTCAGCCATAAATTCTGAGTCTTCGGTTAGGCGAAGTGCCTCATCAAGAGATGAGGGCAGGGCGTTGTAGCCTAAGGCGCGACGCTCCGATGAGGTCATAGCGGCGATATCATCGCTTTCTGCAGGCGAGAGGGGGTACTCCTCTTCGATGCCTTTGAGCCCCGCCGCCAGCACTACGGCATACGCTAGGTAGGGGTTGGCAGCTGAGTCGATACCCCTGTATTCAATGCGGGCTGACTGCATTTTGTTGGGCTTGTAGAGAGGAACGCGCACCAGTGCCGAACGGTTGTTATGCCCCCATGACTGGTAAGAGGGTGCTTCACCACCGCCCCACAGACGCTTATAAGAGTTGATGTACTGGTTAGTCACCGAGGTAAATTCAGGGGCGTATTTGAGGACGCCGGCAATGAAGTGACGTGCAGTCTTTGATAGTTGATACTCCGATCCTGCCTCGAAGAAAGCGTTGGTATCGCCCTCAAAGAGAGAGAAGTGGGTGTGCATGCCCGAACCCGCGTGCTCGGTAAAAGGTTTAGGCATGAAGGTCGCGTACAGGTTCTGCGCGTAGGCGACTTCTTTGATAACGGTGCGGAAAGTCTGAATGTTATCGGCAGTCTGCAAAGCGTCCGCGTGGCGCAGGTCGATTTCGTTCTGTCCCGGGCCGATTTCATGGTGCGAAAATTCTACAGAAATGCCCACTTCTTCAAGGGTTGATACCGCGCGGCGGCGGAAATCCTGCACCACTCCGCCGGGAGTATGGTCAAAATAGCTCTCGTGATCTACGGGCTCGGGCTTGCCCTCGTGGTTGAGCTCTTTAGATTTGAGCAGGTAGAACTCGATTTCGGGTGAGGTGTAGCAAGTGAAGCCCATACCCGATGCCTTCTGCAGAATGCGTTTGAGGACGCCACGGGTATCTGAGGCGCTCGGCTCGCCAATGGGGGTGAGAATATCGCAGAACATGCGCGATGTCGGCTCATCAGAACCGCGCCACGGCAGAATCTGAAAAGAGGAGGGGTCAGGCTGCAGCAGCATGTCAGACTCCGAAATACGGGTTAACCCCTCAATCGCCGAGCCGTCAAACCCTAACCCCTCAGCAAAAGCGGCTTCGACCTCAGCGGGCGCTAGAGCAACCGATTTGAGGGTTCCCACCACATCGGTAAACCACAGACGAACGAAACGCACATCGCGTTCCTCAATGGTGCGCAAAACAAATTCTTGCTGACGGTCCACAGCACAACTCCTCATCGGTTTTCAGGCAACAGCCCGCAACTGTCTTTTCTATGATTCAACTCTATAACGCACCACCAACCGGTCAATGTACCGGTGGCGGTGTGTGAAGTATCCGTAGGTTACGCGCGTGTAAAATCTACGCTCGCTTAGATTTGTTACCGTCTACCCGTAAAATGAAGGTTATGAGTTCAACCCACCCCACTGCTGAGACCACCGCCCCCTACGGCAGCGGCGCGTCCGCATCTGCACCTGACCGTCACAGCGACTACGCCCTCGATAAAGTCAAAAAAATCCGTACCGTCCACCTGGCACAAGCCAAAGCAGACGGCGAAAAATTCGCGATGCTCACCTGTTACGACGCGCTCACCGCCGCTGTCTTTGACGCGGCCGGTATTGAAACCCTGTTGGTCGGTGATTCAGCAGGTAACAACGTACTGGGGCACGAATCAACCCTCACTATTACCGTTGACCAGATGATTCCCCTAGTAGCTGCCGTATCTTCAGCGACTAAACGCGCCTTTGTCATTGCAGATATGCCTTTCGGTTCTTACCAGGTCTCCCCTGCCCAGGCAGTTGAAACAGCCGTGCGTTTCATGAAAGAAGGCGGTGCCCACGCCGTTAAGATGGAAGCCTCTGCCTACTACGCCGAGCACGTGCGCGCTGTAGTGAACGCCGGCATTCCCGTGGTGGCTCACATCGGATTTACCCCTCAAGCCGAACACGCCCTCGGTGGCTTTAGAATTCAAGGACGCGGGGACGCCTCCGCCCACGTGGTAGAAGACGCTAAAGCCCTCGTAGAAGCCGGCGCTTTCTGCGTTCTGCTCGAAATGACCACTAACGATACTGCCACCGCTGTCAACCAAGCCATCGGCCCTGTACCTATGGTCAGCATCGGTGCCGGTAGCGATGCCACAGGTTTTGTGCTGGTCTGGCAAGACATGATGGGCTTACGCGAAGGCAAGATGGCGCGTTTCGTCAAACAGTACGCGAACCTGCACAAGATTTTTTCGGACGCAGCCCGCGCCTACCAGGACGATATTCGCTCAGGCGCTTACCCCGCCCCCGAACACAGCTTTGAGGTCTAACGCCCCCTAAATAGATTCTCAGGTATGGGGGTTCATTCGACAGATAGCTCCGGGCTCGGCAAGGGCGAACTAGCTCTCTCTCCCGTGTTCGCTAGCACTGGCGCGGGAGATTCATGCCAGGCCCAGCCAGTTCACCTTATGTTGCTTCCCCTTCTGCTGTCAGACCCTAAATATTTCTTCAGAAAAATCTCCCGCACACTCACTAAAAGGGCGCGGGAGATTGTACAGGTGTGTGGGATAAACCTGCTCTACCCCTCAGCCCAGCGCTTATTCTCTTCTTCCCACTGCTCATTGCGAGCCTGGGCTGTTTTCATCGCATTGGCGGCTTCTTCGTAGGTAGCGTAAGGACCCCAAAGCTTGGTTACTGCTGACTGCTGCCCCTCCTCTACCTCACCGGTTGATGTGTTGTACCAGTACTCGGTCTTGGTGGAACCGGGCAAATCGTCGCTCAACTGGCTCATAAGCATCCTCTCTCTAAAAATTTACTAGCGTGACTCACGCTATAGTCTAATGTGGTGGTTTCAGCAGTTCAATGTCTCATTCACCTTTTAATGTACGTTTTACCTCACGCGGGGAGGTAAAACGTACATTAAAAGGTGAATGGCGGGTAGAGGGGAAAAAATTTCTAGGCTTGGCACGCATAAGGGACTAGAGGGCTCAGCGTCAGCTGAGAGAACCGTCTACCATAAGGAGTATGTCTAAGACTTCTCACAATCTGCCCGCAGAGCCCGGCAAGGCACCCGTCGGCGCCCTCAAACCCGGCACCGTAGCCCCTCAGCGCAAAGTTCCTGCCCACATCGTGCGTCCTGAATACATAGGCAAGAAGAACCCCATCGAAGGCGTTCTCTCAAACTTCTACAAGGCAGAAGAAATTGAACGCGTCCGTGCAGCCGGAAAAATCGCTGCAGGTGCCATTGTTGAAGCAGAAAAAATCGCCGTCCCCGGTACCACCACCAATCAGATTGATGTGCTAGTACACGAGTACATTTGCGATCACGGCGCCTACCCCTCTACGGTTGACTACCGCGGCTTCACCAAGAGCGTGTGTACTTCACTGAACGAGGTGATCTGCCACGGCATTCCAGATACCACGGTGCTTGAAGACGGCGACATTTTGAATTTGGACGTCACCGCCTACCTTGACGGTATGCACGGCGACACCAACCGCACCTTGTTAGTAGGCGATGTTGATGAAGAATCACGCCTGCTGGTAGAACGCACTGAAGAGTCCCTCAACCGCGCGATGAAAGCGGTCAAGCCCGGTCGCGAAATCAATGTTATTGGGCGCGTTATCGAAAAGTACGCGGCACGCTTTGGCTACGGGGTTGTGCGCGACTTTACCGGTCACGGCGTTGGTAGGGAGTTCCACTCCGGTCTGATTATCCCCCACTATGATGCTTCCCCGGCATACGACACCGTTATTGAAGAAGGCATGATTTTCACGATTGAGCCGATGCTGACCTTGGGCGATATTGAGTGGGATATGTGGGAGGACGACTGGACGGTTGTCACCCGCGACCGCAAACGCTCAGCCCAGTTTGAGCACACTATGGTTGTCACTGCCGACGGCGTTGACATTCTGACTCTGCCCTAATTCTTTCGCATCTTCTCACTGACATTTTATTAAGAGCAATGAAAGGTAATCATGATGGCATCTGCACCCGAAACCATCACCGTGGAACTTCCGGCACCCACTAGGGCTGATCTCGCTATTGGCATCGATATTGGCGGCACCGGTATGAAAGGCGGCATTGTTGATACCCGCACCGGTCAACTGGTATCAGATCGTTTTCGCATTCCCACCCCCTCGCCGGCGACCCCCGAAAATTGCGCTGAGGTGGTACGCGAGATTGTTAGCGAGTTGCAGTCCCGCGAGCTTTCACCCGCTGAAGATTCAGCAATTGGTATTGATTTTCCTGCCATCGTCAAGAATGGTGTGACCCTCTCAGCGGCTAACGTTGACGAGTCGTGGATTGGTGCTGATTTGCAGAGCATTATGTCTGAGGCTTTGGGCGGTCGTACCGTGTATGCCCTCAACGATGCAGATGCAGCGGGTCTTGCCGAGGCAGTCTATGGTCAGGGACGCGATCAGGAAGGTCTGATTGCTATGATTACCTTGGGCACCGGTATTGGTTCTGCTCTGATTATGAATGGTCAGCTGATTCCCAATACCGAGCTAGGTCACCTTGAGATTGATGGGCACGATGCTGAGAGCAAGGCGTCCGCCCGTGCCCGCGAGCGCGAGGATCTTTCATGGAAGAAGTATGGCAAGCGTCTGCGCCGCTATTTCACCCACGTTGAGATGCTCTTCTCCCCTGATTTGTTCGTGGTCGGTGGGGGCGTTTCTAAGAACCCCGAGAAGTTCTTACCTTATTTTGAAGAGGATGTTAAGACTCCGATTGTGATGGCTCAGCTACGTAATAATGCGGGCATTGTGGGTGCTGCTATTTGGGCTCACGGTCAGCCGAAAGAAGTTGTCAAGCGTTCTGCGTAGGTAAAGTTGTGAACAGACAATAGACTGCGGGTTTCTTACCGAATGATGGGGTAAGAAACCCGCAGTTTTTTACCCATAAAATGCCATGATCTGTCTCACGATAAGGGATTATCTTGATATTTATCGGCATGTCGTTTGGATTGTAATCTGCGCTATACAATAGCGCTATGATAGGGGTATGTCAGATAAAGAACGCCCTGAGCTATCAACCCCTGTTTTTAAAGAATCACTTCTTAAGCACCTTCAGTACACTGCGGGTAAAGACCCGCAGCATTCCACGAATTTTGACTGGCTGATTGCCCTGTCATATGCTTTGCGCGACCAGGCGGTGGAGCCTTGGTTTGCATCAACCCGTCGTACCTGGGATGAGGATCGCAAGCGCGTTTATTACCTCTCCATGGAGTTCCTCATTGGCCGACTGATGGAAGATTTGGCGACCAACCTCGGTATTCGCGATACCGCAGCTGAGGCGCTGGCTGATTTGGGTGTGGATTTTGAGACCGTCGTCCGCGAAGAACCTGATGCTGCTCTCGGTAACGGTGGTCTGGGGCGTTTGGCAGCTTGCTACATGGAATCTATGGCAACTGTTGGTTGCCCCGCCTACGGTTACGGCCTGCGCTACGAGCACGGTTTGTTCGAGCAGAGCTTTGAAGACGGACGCCAGCAGGAAAACCCTGAGAACTGGCTGGCTCACGGTACTCCCTGGGATTTCAGTCGCCCCGAATCGGTCTACGGCGTGGGCTTTGGCGGTGATGTCTATGAAGAGAACGGTGTCTTGCGCTGGAATCCCGGCACTCACGTCCAGGCGCAGGCATTTGATACCCCGATTGTTGGTTACGGCGCTCAGTGGGCTAACACCCTGCGTCTGTGGGCGGCAACCCCCAATGCTGATCTCTTCGATTTGGGTCGATTTAACTCCGGTGAGTTCGCGGCAGCCTCCGAAGCTGAAACTATGGCGCGTAGCCTCAGCCGTGTACTCTACCCCAATGACACGACGGACGGTGGAAAGCAGTTGCGCCTGTCGCAGGAGTACTTTCTGACCTCGGCGTCCGTTCAAGATATCGTGCGTCGTCACCTGGTGGGTCATGATTCTTTGGAGAACCTTGATCAGCACGCTGCTATTCAGATGAACGATACGCACCCGGCAATTGCTGGTCCTGAACTTATTCGTATTCTGGTTGATGAACACGGTTTCGATTTTGACCGCGCTGTTAATCTCTCAACCCGCGTTTTGGGTTACACCAACCATACTCTGCTGCCCGAGGCGCTGGAGCGTTGGACTGTTGGCTTGATGCGCAATGTTCTGCCGCGTCACCTGCAGATTATCGAGCGTTTGGACCAGAAGTTGGTTGAGCTGCAGGCAGGCTCGGCGCACCCTGACCGCCTGATTTCGGGCGACCAGGTCAATATGGGTAGCTTGGCTTTTAGCACCAGCCACAAGGTAAACGGTGTTTCGGCGCTGCACACCGAGCTGGTGAAGACCGAGCTGTTCCCGGTGCAGAACGCACTCAACCCCGATCGCATTGTGAACGTTACCAACGGTATTACTCCCCGCCGCTGGCTGAAGATTGCTAACCCCGCTTTGGCGACCTTGATTACCGAGACCATCGGTGAGGGTTGGGAAACTGACCTTGATCGTCTGCGTGAACTTGAGCCCTATGCTGATGATCCCCAGTTCTTGGACGCTTTTGGGCAGACAAAGAAGGAAGCCAAGCTGCGCTTTACGCAGTGGTTGAAGGATGAACACGGCATTGTGTTGCCCACCGATGCGCTCTTTGACTCGCAGGTCAAGCGCATGCACGAGTACAAGCGTCAGCTGCTGAACATCATGTGGACCATCGCGCATTACCAGCGCATTAAGCGTAATCCCAACGCAGGGTGGGTTCCCCGTGTGAAGATTTTTGCTGGTAAGGCAGCACCCAGTTACCACACCGCTAAAGACATCATTAAGTTGATTAATGACGTTGCCGAGGTTGTGAACAATGATCCCGAGACCAACCACTTGCTGCGCATCGCTTTCCCGCCTAACTACAACGTGTCGATGGCAGAGAAGCTGATTCCCGCGTCCGATCTCAGTGAACAGATTTCAACTGCAGGCATGGAGGCATCGGGTACCGGCAACATGAAGTTCGCTCTCAACGGCGCGCTAACCATCGGCACTCTCGATGGCGCTAACGTTGAAATCCGTGAGCATGTGGGTGCGGAGAACTTCTTCCTCTTTGGTTTGACCACTGAGCAGGTCGCTGAACGTCGCAGCCAGCCCGGTCACTCCAGGGCAGCCATTGAGAAGAGCCAGGCACTGCGCGATATTCTTCAGGCAGTCGCAGAGGGCACCTTCAGCAAAGAAGAGCCCTACCGTTTCGGTCAGCTGGTCGACAACATGTGGAACAGCGACTGGTTCTTGGTTGCCTCAGACTTCGATGATTATGACCGTGCTCAACAAGAAGTCGAAGAAGCATACCGCGACGAGACTCGCTGGCAGCGCATGGCAGTTCTGAACATTGCCCGCATGGGGTACTTCAGTTCAGACCGTTCAGTGCGTGACTACATGAGAGAAGTATGGGGCATTGACTCAGCCCTGTAAGGCTTAGTCGCTGCACACTAAGGAGCAAGATCACCCATGATAACTGAGTCAGAAGCACGAGCACTCGCAGCAGGAAAACACCCAGACCCATTTCGGGTTCTGGGACCGAGCGAGGATGGTCTGGTAGTTCTTATACCAGGCGCTCAAAAGGTATGGGCTGTTAACAGCACTGATCAAAGCGAGCTGACTCAGTTATGGGGTGACCTACCGGTCTTTAGCGGGCAGTTGCTTCCCTATTACAAGCTACGCATCCAGTGGGTCAGTGGATGGGTAGATGAGAGAGAAGATCCATACCGGTTCTCCCCCGTTTTGGGTGCTGTTGATGAGTACTTGGTGGGTGAGGGTCGGCACGAGAGCCTGTGGACGACACTCGGTTCTCACCCGATGACTCACGAGGGGGTACAGGGAGTCCACTTTGCCGTGTGGGCACCTAATGCCCGGCGGGTATCTGTAGTGGGCGCTTTTAACCACTGGAACGGTATTGCCCACCCCATGCGTCCGCGCGGTTCTAGCGGAATCTGGGAGCTCTTTATTCCCGGTCTGGGCGAAGGCGAAATCTACAAGTATGAAATCTTGGGCGCTCATGATCAGGTGCTGCCTCTCAAAGCAGACCCCGTAGCGATAGGTGCCCAGCTACCCCCTGAAACCGCCTCAGTGGTGCGGTCTTTAGGGCGTTACAAGTGGTCAGACGAGCAATGGCTAGCGACGCGCTCGCAAGCCCAAGCACTGGATGCTCCGGTGAGTATCTACGAGGTTCATTTAGAATCCTGGCGTAAAGAGGGCTGGCAGAATCTGATTGATTATGTAGCTGATTTGGGCTTTACCCACATCGAGGTTCTGCCCATTACAGAGCATCCCTTCGGTGGTTCTTGGGGCTATCAGCCGGTGGGTATGTACGCCCCCACCTCACGGTTGGGTACTCCTGAGGATTTCCAGGCGTTTGTTGATTGCGCCCATCAGCGCGGACTCGGGGTTCTTGCCGACTGGGTTCCCGGTCATTTCCCCACGGACGCTCACGGCCTGGGTGAGTTCGACGGCACGGCTCTCTACGAGCACCAGAACCCGCAGGAGGGTTTCCATCCCGATTGGAACACCCTGATTTATAACTACGGTAGACCAGAAGTTGCCGGTCATTTGCGTTCTAATGCGCTCTATTGGCTACAGGAGTATCACCTCGATGGTCTGCGCGTCGATGCCGTAGCGTCCATTATTCACCGTGACTATTCCCGAGAGCCCGGTCAGTGGGTGCCCAATAAAGACGGCGGCAACGAGAACTACGAGGCTATCGACTTTATTCAGAGCACTAATGACGCCATTGCACGCACCGTTGAAGGGGCGATGATGGTCGCTGAAGAATCAACGACATTCCCCGGCGTGACCCGAGAGACCCAGCACGGTGGTCTGGGCTTTGACTACAAGTGGAACATGGGCTGGATGAATGATTCACTCAAGTACTTTGGTCTTGACCCGATTTACCGCAAGCATCACTCTAACCTGCTGACATTCGGGTTCACTTATCTTTTCAGCGAACGCTTCATGTTGCCCATTAGCCACGATGAAGTGGTACACGGCAAGGGGTCACTGTACGGACGCATGCCCGGAGATCATGCCGCGAAACTCGGCAATCTCAAAGCATTTTTGGCTTATATGTGGGCTTACCCCGGCAAGAAGTTGCTGTTTATGGGTCAGGAATTTGGTCAGCCCCGCGAGTGGGATTACCGGGGCGAACTTCAGTGGGATATCCTGACCGACCCCGGTCACGCAGGTGTTCTTGAACTGGTACGCGACCTCAATGCGCTGTACCGCAATCAGCCTGCTCTTCATCGGCGGGAGATGACTCCCGAAGGTTTCCAGTGGTTACTGGTGGATTCCATCGACGAGCAGGTATACGCCTGGCTGCGTCGTGGTGCCCTAGGCGACCCTCATATTGTTGTGGTAATGAATCTAACCCCCGTAGAGCGCGAGGGGTTCCGTGTGCCTTTCCCCCTCGCAGGTCGC
The DNA here is from genome assembly GCF_016924835.1 of Rothia sp. ZJ932. NCBI lineage: Bacteria > Bacillati > Actinomycetota > Actinomycetes > Micrococcales > Micrococcaceae > Rothia > Rothia sp. ZJ932. The sequence goes on from NZ_CP070480.1 coordinate 1,413,496, forward strand.
TGGGTTGAAGCACTCAATACCGATTCTTCTCACTACCACGGTGGCAACCGCGGTCACGATGGTGCCATCGAAACTGAGCCCGTGCCTATGGGCAACGAAGCTCAATCCGCTCTGCTCACGCTCCCGCCCCTTTCAGTTATCTATTTTGTTGAGGATCAATCATGAACCTTTCTGTGCCCACCAGTGTTCGGGACTCCAAGCACCGTCTCTCCAGCCAAGCCATGGCTTTCGTCCTCGCGGGCGGACGCGGTAGCCGACTAGAGGAACTAACCGACAGGCGCGCTAAGCCTGCTGTTCAGTTCGGCGGCAACGCGCGTATCATCGACTTCCCCCTGTCAAATGCCTACAACTCAGGTATTCGCAAGATGGCGGTTGCAACCCAGTACAAGGCGCACTCTTTGATCCGTCACCTGCAGCGCGGCTGGAGCTTCTTCCGCGCAGAACGCGGTGAGTTCCTCGATATCCTCCCCGCGAGCCAGCGTGTATCGGAAAACCAGTGGTACCTGGGCACCGCCGATGCCATCTACCAGAACATTGACATTGTGGATGATTACAATGTCTCTTACGTCATTGTTCTTGCAGGCGATCACGTCTACAAAATGGACTACGAGATCATGTTGCAGGATCACGTCGAAAAAGGCGCGGGTGTTACCGTCGGCTGCTTGACTGTTCCCCGTGAAGAGGCAAGCGGTTTCGGTGTGATGGCAGTTGATAACAATAGCCGCATCGTTGATTTCCTCGAAAAGCCTGCTGATCCTCCCGGTACCCCCGAAAATCCTGATCAGTCCCTCGCGTCCATGGGCATCTACATCTTCGATTGGGCATTCTTGCGCGAAATTCTGTTAGAAGATGCAGCTGATATTTCTTCTTCCCACGATTTCGGTCACGACATCATTCCTAAGATTGTGGCAGACGGTCGAGCATACGCCCACCGATTCGCGGATTCTTGTATCACCAGCGGTCTCGAAGTTGAAGCTTACTGGCGCGATGTCGGTACTCTTGATTCTTTCTGGCAGGCGAATCTCGATTTGACCAGTCCCATTCCCCCGCTAGATCTCTACGATCGTACCTGGCCAATTTGGACCTACGGAGAGATCACCCCTCCTGCAAAGTTTGTTCACAACAAGGGCGAACGCCGCGGTGTTGCAACTGACTCCCTTATTTCAGGTGGTTGTGTTATCTCGGGGGCATCGGTAGAGAACTCTTTGCTGTTTACGGGTACTCGTGTCCACTCCTATGCACAAGTAGAGCAGACCGTTATTCTGCCCCAGGTAAATATCGCGCGTTCAGCTGAGCTGACCCGCTGTATTATTGATAGCCGTGTGCGTATTCCCGAGAATCTTGTTGTAGGGCAAGATCCCGAAGAAGATGCACGCTGGTTCCGAGTCACCTCCGGTGGGGTAACACTTATTACTCAGCGCATGTTAGATCATCGCGCTTCTGTTCTAGAAGGATAATTCTTATGGCTCGACGCACACGACGTATTCTTTCGGTTGCCTCCGAATGCGTACCTCTGATGAAAACTGGCGGTCTCGCCGATGTGGTGGGGGCGCTGCCTGCAGCTCTTGAGCCTTTGGGGTGGTCATCCAAGGTGCTGCTTCCGGCTTATCCGGGCTTGCTCGATCGCGTAGAGCGCGGTGTTCGGGTGTGGTGCGATGAGGATTTGTTTGGCGGTCCTGCAGCTGTTGTGCGCGGTACGGTCGATGGGTTGAAAGTTTTGTTACTGGATGCTCCCCACCTCTTTGCCCGCGATGGTGGTCCTTACTCAGCGAACGGTCACGATCACCACGATAATCACATCAGGTTTGCTGCGCTGAGCTGGGTTGGTGCACAGATCGCGATGCACGGTACCAGCGATCGATGGAAGCCTGATGTGGTGCATGTACATGACTGGCAGGCGGGCTTAGTGCCTTCGTATCTCAAGTACGCTGGCTCTTCGGTACCCACCGTTATGACCGTTCATAACATTGCGTTTCAGGGTATCGTTGGGTCGGATGAGTTAGATAGTATACGTCTTCCTCGCTGGGACTTTACCCCAGAGGCACTGGAGTATCACGGTAATCTTTCTACGCTCAAAGCCGGTATGATTCACGCTTCACGTTTGACGACGGTGAGTCCAAGCTACGCCCAGGAACTCACAACCCCCGAGTTCGGGTTTGGTTTGGAGGGTGTTGTCTCAGTCCGTCGCGAGCGCGGTGAGCTTTGGGGCATCATTAACGGTATTGATACCAAGGTATGGGATCCAGCTGCCGATGAGCATGTTGTTCCCTACTCAGTAGCTGATCCTGTAGGTAAGGCTGTTAACCGCCAGCGGGTGCTTGATGAGTTTAATCTTGAGCAGCCCACCGGACCTTTGGCTGTGGTGGTAACCCGTCTGACCTATCAAAAAGGTATTGACCTGATGGTTCAAGCGTTACCCGGTTTCTTGGAACGCGGTGGAGCGGTCGCAATTCTAGGTTCAGGTGACGCTGAATATGAGGCTGCGCTCAGCGATTTAGCGGCACGTTACCCCGGTAAGGTGGGTCTGTGTCTGGGCTACGACGAAGCGCTAAGCCACCGTTTGTATGCTGCCGGTGATGTGGTGTTGGTGCCCTCTCGTTTTGAACCCAGCGGTCTGACCCAGCTGTACGGTATGCGCTATGGTGCGATACCGGTGGTTGCCGCTACCGGTGGTCTGCGTGATACCGTTTGCGATGCAACGCCTGAGAATCTTGAACGTGAAGTAGCTACCGGTTTCACCTTTGGGGACGCTTACTTGGGCGGCACCATTGATGCCGGTGGTCTGAGTTTTGCTCTGGGTCGTGCCGCTGATCTTTACGCTGATACTCCGGCGTGGGAAAAGCTCCGTACAACCGCTATGACCGCTCCAGTAAGTTGGGATGGTTCCGCGCAGCAGTATCACGCACTTTTGAGCGATTTGGTTTCATGAGGGTAGAGGTCTGGGCGCCGCAGGCAGAGCAGGTATGGTTTTGTCTTTTTGATGAGAGCGGTGAAGAAACACGTCACGAGCTTGATCGTTGTGAAGGTGAGTACTGGGTGGGCAATATTGCTGAGGCTATCCCCGGTCGTCGTTACGGACTGCGCGCTTCGGGTGAGGGATCGGTCTTTAACCCTCAGAAGCTGCTCATTGATCCGTGGGCGCAACTGATAGAGTCCACCCTCACCTGGAACCCGCTGATGGCAGGTGATAACGCTGAGGACAGCGCAAAAGTAGTGCCCAAGGGTATTATCATGGCACCGGCCGATGATGGGTTGGATCCTGTTTCTAACCGTCCCCAGCACGCGTGGGAAGACACTGTGATTGTGGAGGCGCATGTTAAGGGTCTGACGCAGAATCATCCGGATGTCGCCCCCGAGCTTCGGGGTAGCTACGCGGCTCTTGCTCAGCCCGCTGTAATTGAGCACCTGAAGACCATCGGTGCAACAGCTCTAGAGCTTTTGCCGGTGCAAACCTTCATTGATGATCAGCACGTGGTGGCTCGGGGGCTGGTGAACTATTGGGGTTATCAGCCTATCGGGTTCTCTGCTCTAGAGCCTCGCTACGCCACTGACCATACGGGTGAACGGGCTGATGCTGAGTTTCGCCAGGCTGTTCATACCCTGCATGAAAACGGCATTGAGGTACTTCTTGATGTGGTCTTCAATCACAGCGGTGAGGGCGATAATCACGGGCCGATTCTCTCAATGCGAGGGCTCAACGATGTGGGTTACTACGTGCGCAACGAGGACTGTTCCTACGCTAATGACACCGGTACGGGCAATACCCTTTCGGTGCGCACTCCCGATGTGATGCGTCTAGTGCTTGATTCGTTGCGCCATTTTGCCCTGCGTTACGGGGTAGATGGTTTCCGTTTCGACCTTGCCACCACGCTAGGACGTACGAGTACCGGTTTTTCGTCGCAGGCAGCTTTCTTCCAGGCAGTGGCACAAGATCCCGTTCTCAGAGATCTTAAAATGATTGCTGAGCCTTGGGACATTGGGTTGGGGGGCTACCAGGTCGGTAGTTTCCCGTACCCTTGGCGCGAGTGGAACGATCAGTACCGCGATACGGTGCGCAGAATCTGGTTGGGTAATGATGGCACGATGGGTCAGCTTGCCTCAGTTCTTCTGGGCAGCGCGAACATCTTTGATCACGACGGCAGACCAGCAACAACCTCCATCAACTTCATCACCGCCCACGATGGTTTCACCGCTCATGATTTAGTGAGCTACTCTCAAAAACACAATGAGGCTAACGGTGAAAATAACCAGGATGGGCACAACGGCAACCACAGCAATAACTTTGGTGTGGAAGGTCCCACCGATGTTCCTGAGATCACGGCGGCACGCTCGCGCAGGGTAAGGGCGATGCTCGCAACGCTCATGTTCTCCCAAGGCGTTCCTATGCTATTGGTGGGCGATGAGATGGGCAACACCCAGCACGGCAATAACAACGCCTACTGCCAAGACAACGAAAAGACTTGGCTTGACTGGGCGTCAGCGGATGCTGATTTGACGGCTTTCGTGGCAGAGCTGACAAAGGTTCGTCGTCGCTTTGCCCCGCTACGCCAAAAGAGTTTCATTCACGGTGAGCACGCCCAATGGTGGCGGGCTGACGGGCAGCCGGTAGAAGAGTTCCAGTGGAACGACCCAGCTTTCCGCTGCGTACAGTTGCAATTGGATGACCTCCTATTGGTCTTCAACACCGGTGAGGGGCACGAGCTGACTCTACCGCCGCATCCGCACGGACGCGACTGGAAGGAAGAGTTCGCAACAGATCTTTACCTACCGCATTCAGTGAGACTCTACTCCTAGCAGCTAACAGGCTCTACGATCCTTTTCCTGAGCTACACTGCAAAACGCCGCCGACGCACCCTCATCCCCCACGGGTTTGAGATAGTGCGCCGGCGGCGTTATTCAATATATGTTTCTTGAATCAGCTACAGCAGAGTCGTCTGTTCAGGCTGCGCATCTTCAGCATGACGCAATTTACCAATGGCTGCTTCAAAATCTGACAGGCTCTCAAAACCCTGATACACACTTGCAAACCTAAGGTAAGCTACCGCATCAAGACGCGACAGTGGTTCCAAAATCGTCAGACCCACCGCATGAGCATCAATCTCTGCCAGCCCCTGCGCACGAATAGTCTCTTCGACCTCCTGCGCCAGCTTCGCGAGCTGATCCTCTGTAACGGGGCGACCCTGACAGGCCTTACGCACACCGCTAACAATCTTCTCACGGTTAAAGGGCTCAGTAACACCCGAACGCTTGATAACGGTCACCGCCGTAGTCTCTACGGTGCTGAACCGGCGTCCACACTGGGTACACTGACGGCGACGGCGAATTGCCGCACCGTCATCTGTGGTACGGGAATCAACAACGCGGGATTCGCTGTGACGGCAGTAAGGGCAAAACACTTTTAGCTGCAGCTCTCTTCTGATGGTGAAAAATTCAGTTTTCAGTCTGTCTTTAGTCTAGCGAGTTCTTGCCGTAATGGCTTGCCCGTGAGCGGGCAAATCCTCTTCTTCAGCCAGAGCCACAATGCTGTCACCGATTTCAGCCAAGGCGTCCTTGCTGTATTCAATAAGCTGAACCGCTTTCATAAAGACGGTAGTGTTGAGCCCCGAGGCAAAAGCTGCGGTGCCAGAAGTGGGCAGTACGTGGTTGGATCCTGCTGCGTAATCTCCCAGAGGAACAGGTGAGTACGAGCCAATAAAAATCGCCCCCGCATTGCGAACCTGTGACGCCACGTCGGCAGCATTTTCAGTATGAATTTCAAGGTGTTCAGCGGCGTAAGCATCAGCAACCAGCACTGATGCTTCTAATGAATCGGTGAGAATAACGCCTGATTGAACGCCCTCAAGGGCAGTGCGGACGCGCTCGCTGTGTTTGGTCGCCGCAGTTTGCGCGGTGATTTCGGCGCGCACCGACTCAGCCAGCTGCTGAGAGTGAGTGATAAGCACAGAGCCTGCGTTGGGGTCGTGTTCCGCCTGAGAGATAAGATCCGCCGCTACAAATGCGGGGGTCGCTGTATCATCAGCGATAACGGCAATTTCGGTGGTTCCCGCCTCACCGTCTACACCCACCACGCCCTGCAAAGCTCGCTTAGCTAGGGCTACAAAAATATTACCGGGACCGGTAATGGTATCAACCGACTCTAAGTAGTCATCCCCATCTGCTACGCCATACGCCATTGCGGCTAATGCCTGCGCCCCTCCGATCGCCCAAACCTCGCTAATACCCAACAAACCGGCTGCCGCCAGAATGGTGGGGTGGGGCATACCGCCAAATTCTTTTTGGGGCGGGGTACACAGAACAATTGACTCAACGCCCGCGGCCTGGGCGGGCACCGTATTCATCACCACCGATGAGGGGTACACCGCCAAGCCACCGGGAACATAGACACCAGCACGGCGCACGGGAGTCCAGCGGTTCACAAGGGTAGCACCGGGAGCAACCTCAACACGCGCGTCTGCAGGACGCTGGACACGCGCAAAAGTGCGAGTGCGCTCAATCGCTACTTCAAGACCGGCACGGACTTCAGGGGTCAAACTGGCAACTGCCTCGTCAATAGCTGACTGAGGCACCCGCAGCGCTCCTTGTTCCACCTGATCGAACTGGGCTGACAGCTCTCGCAGGTACTGCGCACCGCGCTCACGCACACCGGCGATAATCCTTTCGACGGTCTTAGCTGCATTGCCCACGTATTCAGAGGATTGGCGCGGGACGATGGTACGCAACTGCGCGTAGGTATGGTTTGTTCCGCGGAGGTCGATGGTACGTAGGTTAACAGGTGAGAGCTGGTCTTGTGTCATGGTTTTAGTCTACAAGCAGGCGTCTCTTCTCAAAAGATTATGACCGTTTTACACAGGGTTGTAAGTGATATGGGGGGCATGAAAAGCCAGCCACCGAAGATCGATAGCTGGCTGTGGCTCAAACCTAAGGTTCCGAAATGGAGCTACTTGCTGCGGAAGAGTAGGTAGTCCAGTGAAAGGCGACCCGCACCGGTGACAACAAGAACCAGAGCGGGGATGAAGTAGAAGCAGACTGCGGGTTGCCCTCCCCAAGTTACTTTATTGTTAAGTTTCTCGTAAGACCGATCTTATGGTTAAGGTCAAATCATCTTTTAGAACGCAAGGATGGTCTCGCACTCAACCGGTCACAGCGATGCCGCCCCATGAACAAGGTCTTGTACCAAGCACCTATCGTCATCAGGGGCGGCATGTGAAGAAAGTGACTACTGCTGGATCCTCTTACGAGGCATCCAGACAGGTTGGACCAAATATCACCTTAAGATCACTGTAGAGGGCGGGGTTGGGAGTAACCCTCAACTGCGGTGGTATGCGCATCAGAACTTTCTTCGTACGGGTTTGAAGCACAATCCGAACCTCAGACTCGCCGCGGTGGTTTTCCAAGACATCACGCAGGGCGGTAATGGAATCTTGGGTTGCTTTGTACTCGGAAATACAAAGGGTCACCGGACCAGCTTTACCGTCAGCGGTAATTTCTGGCTGCTGCATCTCCTGGGCAGAAATAGTCACCGAGCCATCGTCACGGCGTTGCAGACGTCCCTTAATAGTGCAGATTTGGTCTTCAATAAGAGCATTTGAGTAAGGACCGTAGACCTTACCGAAGAACATAATCTCGATGGAGCCGGTACGGTCTTCTAACTCGATGCGCGCGTAAGGGTTACCACTGGCTTTAGCGATACGCCGTGAGACCGAGGTAATCATACCCGCTACTGTCACGATAGAGCCGTCTCCGCGGCTTGAATCTTCATCCAGCAGAGACTGAATGGACGCGTCCGAAAGGGCATCAAGCTGCTCCTCAAGACCGCGCAGGGGGTGGTCAGACACGTAGAGCCCCAGCATCTCACGTTCAAAGTTGAGCTTGTCTTTCTTTTCCCACTCTGGCAGATCGGGAATAGAAATCATAAGCTCATCAGCAGGGTCGTCTCCCCCACCACCCAAATCACCAAAGAGATCGAACTGACCGGCAGCTTCTTGACGTTTGACCGAGATGTTCGCGTCAATTGCCTCTTCGTGAATCACCGACAAGGGTCTACGTAGGTGCCCCAAATCATCGAAAGCACCAGCTTTAATGAGCGAGTCTACAGTGCGCTTATTACACACCACAGCGGGTACTTTCTTCAGGAAGTCGTGGAAGGATTCAAAGCGCCCCTTCTCTTCACGGGTTTCGACCATAGCGGTCACCACGTTGGCACCGACGTTACGAATAGCGCCCATACCAAAGCGAATATCTTTGCCTACAGGGGTGAAGTTCAGCGCTGACTCGTTAACATCGGGCGGCAACACCGTGATGTTCATGTGACGGCACTCGTTAAGATACAGAGCCAGCTTGTCTTTATCATCGCCCACTGATGTCAGCAGCGCAGCCATGTATTCCTGCGGGTAATGGGCCTTGAGGTATGCCGTCCAGTAGGAAACCAAACCGTAGGCTGCGGTGTGCGCCTTGTTAAAAGCATAGTCAGAGAAAGGCAACAGAATATCCCAGAGCGCCTTAACAGCCTCTTCTGAGAAGCCGTTATCGAGCATGCCCTGATGGAAGGTCGCGTACTGTTTATCCAGCTCCGCTTTCTTCTTCTTGCCCATGGCTCGACGCAGAATATCAGCCTCACCCAGAGAGTAGCCCGCGACTTTCTGAGCAATCGCCATAACCTGTTCCTGATATACAATCAGGCCGTAGGTGGTGTTAAGAATCTCCGCCAGCGGCTCTTCAAGCTCGGGGTGAATCGGGGTAACTTCCTGCAGACCGTTCTTACGCAAGGCGTAGTTGGTGTGCGAGTTAGCGCCCATAGGACCGGGGCGGTAGAGGGCAAGCACCGCGGAAATATGTTCAAAGTGATCGGGCTGCATAAGTTTCAGCAACTGACGCATGGGCCCGCCATCGAGCTGGAACACACCGAGGGTATCGCCACGAGCTAGCAGCTTGTACGACTCAACATCATCAATTTCGAGGGTTTCAAGATCAAGCTCTTCATCGCGGTTCATCTTAATGTTTTCGAGCGCATCCGAGATGATAGTGAGGTTACGCAGACCCAAGAAATCCATCTTGATCAGACCCAGACCCTCACAGGTGGGGTAATCAAACTGGGTAATGACCTGACCATCTTGCTCACGGCGCATAATCGGAATCACGTCAATGAGATTATGGCTCGACATGATGACGCCCGCAGCGTGTACGCCCCACTGACGTTTCAGCCCCTCAATACCCTTAGCGGTTTCAAAAACCTTCGCTGAATCAGGGTCGGTTTCAATCAGCTCGCGCAGATCGCCCGCGTCCTTGTAACGTTTGTCCTCAGGGTTATAGACATTCGCCAGGGCAATGTTCTTACCCATCACATCATCGGGCATCGCCTTAGTCAGGCGCTCACCGGTAGAGAAGGGGTAGCCCAGCACGCGCGAGGAGTCTTTAAGAGCCTGTTTTGCCTTGATAGTACCGTAGGTAACGATCATCGCTACCTTGTCTTCGCCATACTTCTCAGTGACGTAGTGAATCACTTCTGAGCGGCGACGATCATCGAAGTCCACATCGAAGTCGGGCATTGACACTCGGTCAGGGTTGAGAAAGCGCTCGAAAATCAGGTCATGTTCTAGAGGGTTCAAATCGGTAATACGCATGGCGTACGCCACCATTGAGCCCGCACCCGATCCACGACCCGGACCTACACGAATCCCCTGAGACTTCGCCCAGTTAATAAAGTCAGCAACCACCAAGAAGTAGCCGGGAAAGCCCATCTGAGAGATGATACTCACCTCGTACTCTGCCTGCTTGCGTACATTGTCAGGAACGCCGTTGGGAAAACGGTAGCGCAGACCGTTTTCGACTTCTTTGACGAACCACGATTCCTCGTTCTCCCCTTCAGGCACGGGAAAGCGCGGCATATAGTTTGCCTTGGTATTGAACTCAACATTGCAGCGCTCAGCGATTTCCAGGGTGTTATCGCAAGCCTCGGGAAAGTCGCGGAAGAGATGACGCATTTCCTCCGGCGACTTCAGGTAAAAATTATCCGCATCAAACTTGAAACGCTTGGGGTCTTGCAAGGTTGAACCTGACTGCACACACAGCAGTGCCTCATGGGCTTTAGAATCCTCCGCATGGGTGTAGTGCAAATCATTAGTAGCAACCAGAGGAAGGTTGAGCTCTTTAGACAGCTTGAGGAGATCATTCATCACGTTCTTTTCAATATCAAGACCGTGATCCATAATCTCGCAGTAATAATTTTCTTTCCCGAAGATATCGCGGAAATCGCTTGCTGCCTGCACCGCCTCCCGGTACTGTCCCAGACGCAGACGAGTTTGGACTTCTCCCGAGGGACAACCGGTAGTTGCAATCAGGCCCTTACCGTAGGTCTGCAAGAGTTCTTTATCCATACGCGGCTTGTAGAAATGCCCCTCCAAGGAGGCGAGGGAGGACGCGCGGAATAAGTTGTGCATGCCAGCAGTATTTTCAGCCCACAGAGTCATATGGGTGTAAGCACCACCACCGGAAACGTCATCACGACCACCATCAGCAAACTTCACGCGAGTACGGTCTTGACGCGCAGTACCGGGTGTCACGTAGGCTTCCACACCGATAATCGGCTTCACATCAGCTTGACGCGCTTTATTCCAAAAGTCGAACGCGCCGAAAAGAAAACCGTGGTCAGTGGTTGCCAAAGAGCTCATGCCCAGCTCTTTAGCATGATCGAACAAATCGGTGAGTCGAGCAGCCCCATCAAGCATGGAGTACTCGGTGTGTACGTGAAGATGGGTGAAGCCTTTGCCGCTCACAGATCGCTCGTTTCTCTCGATGCTTAGAAAATATTAGGGGTGCTGGGTTTAGAAGTTGCCGTCGCGCAGCTGCTCAACCGCAAAGTTCAAATCTTCAGGGTAACTCGATTCAAATTCAACGTACTGACCCGTGCTAGGGTGGGTAAAGCCCAGCTTATGGGCGTGCAACCACTGGCGGGTTAGACCCAGATTCGCGCTGACAGCAGGGTCAGCACCGTAGGTCAGATCGCCCAAGCAGGGGTGTTTCAAGGCAGAAAAATGTACGCGGATCTGATGAGTGCGTCCTGTCTCAAGATGAACCTCAACCAGGGATGCCGGACCGTATGCCTCAAGCACCTCGTAGTGGGTCACTGAATCGCGACCACCCTCAATCACCGCGAACCGCCACTCGTGACCGGGGTGGCGACCGATAGGAGCGTCGATGGTGCCCTTAAGAGGGTCGGGAATCCCCTGCACTAGCGTGTGATAGACCTTCTCAACGGTACGCTCTTTGAAAGCTCGTTTGAGCTCTGCATAAGAGTGCTCGTTCTTAGCAACAACCATGAGACCTGAGGTGCCGACGTCCAGTCGATGCACAATCCCCTGACGCTCGGATGCGCCAGATGTTGATACCGATACCCCTGCACCCAAAAGCACACCTACAACCGTGGGACCGTGCCACCCAGGGGAGGGATGAGCAGCAACGCCTGCGGGCTTATCGACCACCGCGATGTCGTCATCCTGATACACTACCGAAAAGCCATCAACATACTCGGGGTTGATATCCGCCAAATCACGGGGGGCAGGGGCATCAATCACCAGACGGTCATTCTCTGTAACTTTTGCTGACTTCGTGGTCTTTACAGCTTTACCATCACGAATAATCTGCACGTCCCCGGTACTCGCCCACTCAGCAGCCAGCGCACGCGGAACATCGCAGGCAGCTGCAAGTACAGCATCTAGGCGCGCACCCGCCTCCGCCTCAGGCACTACTAGTTCTCGCTGAATACGGTTACTCATGCTTTCTCAGCCTTCGTCTCGTAGCTACCATCAAGTTTTAAACCCACCAGGGTCAGCAGGATAACACCGACCATCGCGCAGCAAATCGCAGCATCAGCGATGTTGAAAATAGCGAAGTTACCTACCGAAATAAAATCTACAACATGACCTGTGCCGAACCCCGGAGGCCTGAACAACCTATCCGTCAGATTACCCAGAATCCCCCCTAACAGAGTTGCCAAACTCAGGATCCACCAGAGAGCACGCGAACGTACCAGAGCGACAATAACAATCAAAACCGCCACCGACTGAATAAGGGTAAAAACCCATGTGTGCCCCTCGCCAAAAGAGAAGGCAGCACCTGGATTGAGTATATAAAACCACCGAAAGAACCCGTCGATAACTTCAATACGCTGTCCCAGCTCCATCGTGCGTTCAACGACAGCTTTGCTCAGCTGATCCGCAGCGTACACCAGCACAACAACAAGAGCCATCAGCCCCTTCTTGCACCTGTCATCGACCAGCTTCACCGGCTTCTTATCGTTCACTCACAGTCCCCTTTTTACTCGTGAAGTCTCTAGCTTATCGCGCAGCTAACTCCAGTGAAAATGAGCTACCCAACAGTACCCCAAAGTGCCTCCCCAACGCCGGAAGTACGCAGAAAGAGGTGGCGGCAAAACCACTCACTGGTTTTACCGCCACCTCTTGTATTCAGCCATTGAGAGAAACTAGCCTAACGCTGATTTTTCCCTTGAAAGGATTAGAATTCCTGGCGTGAGAAAGTGCTCTGCTGCGGTTCGATGCTAGGGGTTGATTCCAGCTCCTTGAGGTTAGATTCCATCAAGTGACGCAGACCCTCACGGTACTGCTTTTCGAAGTTACGCAGGTTATCTACCGAGATTTCAAGCTGCTTCTTGGTCTGATCCAGTTCACCCAGAACACGGTTGCGTTCGGTACGAGCATCAGCAACCAGTGACGTTGCTTCGCTACGCGCCTCACCAACCATACGTTCCTTCTCTGCCTTACCGGCAGCAACGTAGTCATCGTGAACCTTTTGTGCCATGGCCAGCAAGGACGCGGCGTTATCGGGCGCAGGAGTCTGCGAAGCCGCAGGCGCTGCAACGGGTACAGGTTCAGCAACGGGCGCAGCCGTGGCGGGGCTTGCAGCAGGTGTAGCATCACCCACAATCTCAGAATCAAGGACCTGTGACTGTGCCTCTTCGGCAGCTGCCAGCTTAGCCTCAGTTTCTTCAAGCTGGCGCTTCAGTGAAGCGTTCTCAGCGTTCAAGCGACGAAACTCAACAACTACCTCGTCCAAGAAGTCATCGACTTCTTCCATGGAGTAGCCCTTGGTGTATTTCGTAAACTTAAACCCCTTGTTGATTACGTTTTCTGGCGTAAGAGCCACGAATGAATCACCTCATAAATCGAACCGTATCACCATAGGAGATGGTGATCAGATGTTACCCCAAACATCTTTAACTAAACAGAATCTTACAATCTTTTGAGCGACTCACCGCGCCAATTTGCCAGCAAGCCCCCAGCTCTTGTTTTCTATATAAAAAGTTACCGCTTTACATATGGCAAGTGCTGTGAGCTTCAGGTAGCTTCACACCCTTTCGGGTTGAACCGGGATGCGCCCTCAACGATGACAAATTCTAACTTCTAGTATTTTAGACAAAAACTATTAATATCTTATCCACAAAACAGCCCACAAGTTAGTTGATGTTTGACACACAGCCAATAAACAGCAGGTTCCATTTCAAAGGCTTCAAAGCACAAGTTACCCGCTAGCTTTTCACGCCCCAGCAAACGTACTCTGACTGCTGACCCAGCAAATCACGAAAAACTCACCAGCAGTCTCTGCAAGAAAATAGATACAAAAGACACCGCAAAGAACAGAATCAAGAAGCCCACATCAAACGAGATTGCTCCCATTCGAATGGGAGGAACCAGCCTACGCAGGGCATTCATCGGCGGGTCAGTAACAGCATAAATGGCTGAAGCAGCCACTAACATGACACCCCGTGGACGCCACGAGCCCGCGAACATCTGCACCCAGTCGAGCACCAGACGAAGCATGAGCACCAGCTGAAAGACATAAACCGCAAAAGCAAGAACCGCTAAGAGATAACCCACGACTCTAGTCCTGGTTAAAGAAGCCGTGCGAATCCTCATCCACAGGCACCGGAATTTCGGTGCCTTCGGCACCCAGCACTTCGAGGTTAGCGGGGGTCAGCAAGAAAACTTTGTCGGTCACACGCTCAATTGAGCCGTGTAGCGCGAAGGCAAGACCCGCAGAAAAATCAACCAGACGCTTCGCTTCTCCCTCAGCCATATCGGTAACGTTCATAATCACAGGGATGTTTTCACGGAATGATTCACCAATGATTTTGGCATCATTGTATGAACGGGGGTGAATAGTTGTAATACGTCGCAATTCCTCTTCACTTTCGTTTGTAGTAGCAGCCGGTGACGCCACCTGACTGCGAGCAGCTTTGCTTCCAGAACCAGAAGAAACCTCAGCAATAGGAGTTGATTCAAAAACCTCATTGAAATCGGAGGTATCTTCATATTCCGTTTCAGGACTCACGGGTTCTACAGTGGTGGTGTTGTAGTCCTCAAAAAATTCTTCGCGAGGGAAATCTAAATCTTCATCCCGGTAATACTCTTCACGACGATTCGTTGAACGTTGTGCTGGGGCAGGCTCACCGGGTTCAGCAAGACCTAAGTAAGCCATGGCTTGTTGAAGCGTGCGCGACATTTTTCTCCTCGATGAATCTGCCTAATAATTGAGTATGTTTCACCGTCGAACGGTGTTTTGGTTGTATATCTACTGTACCAGTGTGCGAGGCCCCAAGATTTGAGAACCGACCCGGACAATAGTGGATCCCCACCGGATCGCTGACTCTAAATCAGTGCTCATGCCGGCTGAAATGTGCGCTGCGTGGGGAAACTCCTGACGCAAGTTCTGAGAAATTTCGTGCAATCGCTCAAAAGCCTGATCTGTATCTGCACCCAACGGAGGAACCGCCATAACCCCGGCGCAGGTCAGCCCTTCAGTTGCCTCCAATGCTGAAGCAATCTCAAGAACTAGCTCTTGATGACCCCCACCTCGCAGCCCTTCGGACGCGCGTCCGGCAGTGTCTTCCCCCTGAGCCAAACTAACCTGCACCAGGCAGCTCAAACCGCCCAGATGGTAGGCAAGGGGAGCTGACGCCTCCTCGTTTTCGTAGCGGGCTACCTGCTGGTTATATGCCTTGCCCAACGCTTTGACCAACGACAGACGATCAATCGAGTGTATATCGGTGGCATACTGCACCACAGACTTCGCCTTATTGGTTTGCAGCTGACCAATAAAAGACCACCGCAGAGGGTTCTGAGCGTTACGGGTGAGAGACTCAAGATCACGCGCTTTAGCAGATGCCTCCTGATCACGATTTTCACCGACATGATTGACACCCAAACCGTAGAGTAACTCAACATCACTAGCCGGAAAAAACTTGGTGACAGCCATCAAATGAACCGCAGGCGATGAGTCATGACGCACCCCCGAATAATCCCTCTCAGCCTCAGCTATACGAGCCCGCACCTGATAGAGGTTACGCTCAAGATCTTGGCGGCGATCGGTCGTCATTCTTTTTCTTCCTTCCAAATCAAACCTGCAATTCTGGACGCATCAGCCCTGCGATGCGAAGACACCCGATGATCCTCAAAAGTACACACGTTAGTTTCAGCGTTCACCTCAATCACTGTCGGATCGCTCCCCAGCAAAGCGATAGCCGCAGCAGGCAAATCCAAGGCAGGGGTGCCCCAGCTCGTTGTGCTAGAGATGCCCGGCATCAGCAACTCCGATTCTTGCTGCAGCTGCTCGGGAACCTCATAACAGCGTCCACAGATAGAGGGTCCTATCCAGGCACGCACCTGCGTAACACCTTGTTCTTGCATACGCTCAAGTGTTGCCTGAATAACTCCATCGAGTAGCCCCCTGCGCCCGGCATGGGCAACAGCTGTAACATTTTTTCCTTGATCAGTTACACCCCAGAAAACCAACGGTATACAGTCGGCGACCAAAACACCTAGGGGGCGCCTGGCGCCATTGCTGACCGCCGCGTCGGCAACAGGTGCCGATGCCAAGACCCAGGCAGCATTCTCGACAGAGGCATCAACAGCTACCGGATCGGGAAACTCACTGGCTACATCGGTGCCATGCACTTGATTCAGATAGGCAATAGCACCCTGCTCAAGACCGAGAGCTTTCTCTAGCTCATACCGGTGAGTAAGAGCTTGAATTGAATCTCCCACATGCAAACCTAAGTTACCGGCTACTTTTGACGTGAAAGCAACATGCACGGTGCCCTGCACTGTCTCAATGGCTTCGTGCGACACGAAAAGATCCAACGGACTCCCCCGACTCAGTATCAACGCTGACCGAATAATCAGCGAAAACTATAAGGTACAGATAGCCCAAGAGCAAGAGACTGATCCCTGACAGGGGCAGTGCTCTTGCTCTTAGAAAGTTCCTAGCCGATGGCTACAGAGTGAGACTTACTTAAGGAAGTCGGGAACGTCCAGTGAGTCCTTGCGGGGTGCAGGAGCGTCCTCAACTACCGGAGGCAAATCAACATCGAAACTAGCGGATGCCGGTACGTCAGAGTGTTGGTTTGACCAACTGTTAGCGGCGGGAGCTGAGAAGCCACCGCGCTGGGGTGCTGATGCTACACCTGGCTGCTGGGCTGAGTTGCCGCCGAAAGTCTGCTGGGTACGCTGCGCCTGGGTTGCCGCGGCGTTAGCGTTATTTGAGTTGGTCTCGGGGTTTACTGAATCAAAGCCTGCCGCAATAACGGTCACACGTGCTTCATCACCCAAAGCGTCATCAATGACAGCGCCGAAGATGATGTTTGCATCGGGGTGAGCGACTTCCTGAACCAGGCGAGCTGCTTCGTTAATTTCAAACAGACCCAAATCAGAGCCACCCTGGATGGAAAGCAGAACGCCGTGAGCGCCGTCGATGGACGCTTCAAGCAGCGGGGAGGCAATAGCCAGTTCTGCTGCCTTGACGGCGCGGTCTTCACCCGATGCGGAGCCGATGCCCATGAGCGCTGAGCCAGCACCCTGCATTACTGACTTCACGTCAGCGAAGTCAAGGTTGATCAAACCGGGGGTGGTAATCAAGTCGGTAATACCCTGAACACCTGAGAGAAGTACCTGGTCAGCTGACTTGAAAGCATCCAGCATCGAAACGTTGCGGTCTGAGATGGAGAGCAAACGGTCGTTAGGAATAACGATCAGGGTATCGACCTCATCGCGCAACGCCGCAATACCGGTTTCTGCCTGGTTTGAACGACGGCGACCCTCAAAGGTGAAGGGGCGGGTCACAACACCGATAGTCAGCGCACCCAGCGAACGTGCGATGCGAGCGACAACGGGCGCACCACCGGTGCCGGTGCCACCACCCTCACCAGCGGTAACGAAGACCATGTCAGCACCCTTGAGCACTTCTTCGATCTCCTGCTCGTGATCCTCAGCTGCCTGGCGACCAACCTCAGGGTTAGCGCCTGCACCAAGACCGCGAGTAAGCTCGCGACCAACGTCAAGCTTCACGTCAGCATCTGACATCAGCAGGGCCTGCGCATCGGTGTTGATGGCGATGAATTCTACGCCACGAAGACCGACCTCGATCATGCGATTGACAGCGTTTACACCGCCGCCACCGATACCGACGACCTTGATAACTGCCAGGTAGTTCTGGGGAGTTGCTGCGTCCATTTGTGCCTCAATAAATCTTCTTAAGAGCCGCTCAAACCCAAACCTTAACCTTGAGGTTGAAGGGGTAAAAACAGCTGAATTACTTACATACTCACCACAAGGTTACCAATACCAAACAACCCTGTCGCTCATGTTTCTCATAAACCTGTACTTTTTGACTCAAAACTTCAAATTGCACAGAACCTCAAGTATAGGTTTAACTATTTAACCGTGGGGTGCAAAGGGCTCGATACATCGTATACCTGAACGGCACCGTCCGCTCCCATCGAATCAATCAGCGAAGATAAAACCTTAGCTTTAACTTCACTATCACTAGCTGTTCCCCACACCACTTCAGTACCGTCTTTCATATGAAGGGTAATGGTCGATGCTGAATCTGCCGTGGTCTTAGAGATCTCACTCATCAAACTCTGCGGAAGAGATGAAAGCACCTTGGTCAAAACCCTGAAAGAATCCTCTTCAGTAGCTTTCAGTCCCCCACCGATCAGAGGAACCCCGGCATCCTCCACCGACTCAACAGTGCCTAGCTGCACGCCCTGAGCATCCACTAAGTAGAAATTTTGGCGATCTTCTACCACTGCCACAGGAACTCTCTCCTGCAACCGAACCACCAGTTCATGGGGAGGTCTGCTTTCGGTCACTACACCGTTCAGCACCGAGCTCTCACCCAGCAGTTCCATGACACGCTGATCATCCACTCTGCTTAAGGGAACCCCGTGCAACTGCTCTAATTGGCTCTGCACATAGTCTTCAGAGAGTAGGTGGGCGCCCTCAACGGTAACGGTGCGAACGGCTAACCACGGTGAATAAAAGACAACACCGATGAACACGGCAGCAGCAACAACCAGTGCGCCCAAACCAGTCAGCCAACGTCGCAGAGCTGAGGAAGAAGGTTTCTTAGTTTTTTCGCTTTTACGCACCGACTGCACAGCAGGCTGCTTTTCTGATTTTTCCTGCTCAGAGGCACTACCCTTACGGGAGCTACGCCACTGGGTAAAGATGCCAACGTTCTTCTCTTCGAGCCCCACCAGCTGATCGGTGGGTTCGAGCATTCGCACCTTAGTGGAGTTGGCTCGTATCTGAGGTTTTCGAGATGGCGTCACGACGACCGATTAACCTTCACGCTCGGTAAGAGCTTTAACAAGCTCTGCACCATAGGCGGTAATATCACCGGCACCAACAGTCATCACAATATCGCCAGGATTCGCCTGAGAGACAATAAGCTCAACTGCCTCGTCAACGCTGGCGGCATATTTAACCTCTGAGTAGCCTGCATCAGTAATCAAATGAGAGCTCACGCCCTCAATGGGTAGCTCGCGAGCGGGATAGATGTCAAGAACGTAGGCGCGATCGGCAAGAGCTAGAGCCTGCGCGAACTCTCCCGCGAACTTTTGGGTGCGAGAGAAAAGGTGGGGCTGGAACATCACGTAAAGGTTGTGTCCGGTTGCCACGGTGCGACCGGTTTCAAGCGCACGCTGCACCTCAGTGGGGTGATGAGCGTAGTCGTCAAAAACACTCACGCCAGCAGCCACACCGCGGAGGGTAAAGCGGCGGTCAGTACCGGTAAAAGTGCTCAATGCTTCGACAATAGCCTGAGGCTGGTAGCCGGCAATCAGCCCGCAAATGAAGGATGCTGTAGCGTTCAGCTGGTTGTGCACACCCGGGATGTTCAGGGTAAGGGTGGTTGCGCCAGAATAGTGCTGCTTGCCCAACTTGAAATCCCAACGGATGTTCGAGGCGCAGACAATGCCCTCGCTAGTGGTGGAAAGAAGCTGAACATCTGCGGTTTCTGATTCACCGTAAGTTACAACATCGATTCCGGCTTCTCGTGCCCGATTAGCTAAGTCAGCGGCACCAGCGTCATCCACGCAGGTTACCAACACACCGTCGTCAGCCATCGAGGCAAGAAAACGGTTGAAAGCCTCAAAAACCTTCTCGGCGCTACCGTAGAAGTCAAGGTGATCAGGTTCAACGTTAGTCACAACCGCCACATGGGGGCGGTAGCGCACAAATGAACCATCAGATTCATCAGCTTCAGCAACGAACCAGGAATCGGGGTTACCACTTCCCAGTCGAGCATTCGTGTTGTAGCCTGCGATCTCAGAACCTACGGCAAAGGAGGGCTGAGCTCCCAGCGCGTCCATCATGATCGAAACCATCGAGGAGGTGGTGGTTTTGCCGTGGGTGCCTGCTACCGCAATAGCTCGCATGTGCCCCATGGTTGCTGCCAGGGCTTCCGAACGGTGCAAGACGCGCACACCCGCTTCACGGGCTGCAATGAGTTCGGGGTTATCTGTCTTGATAGCGGTGGAGACCACCAGGGTGTCAATGTCGGCAACGTTTTGCGCCTGCTGGGGCACGTTGACGGTAGCACCCATATCGCGGAGGGCATCCAACGCAGCGCTCTCGCGCTGATCTGAGCCTGAGACCGTGACTCCAGCTTCAAGCATGAGTCGGGCGATTGCTGACATACCAGCGCCACCAATACCGGCAAAATGGACGCGTCCAAGCTCTTGAAGGCGGGGGCGCTGTGCAAAGGGCGGATTAAGAACCTCGGGCATATCGAGGTCAAGGTTCATGATAGAGGTGCTCATGCTTGTGCTGCTTTCAAAATTTCGTGCGCCATCATCTGCGCTGCGTTGCGGATACCGTGAGTGTACGATTTGCTACCCATCTCGGCGAGAGCATCAGAGCTCTTGATAAGGGTGGGTACGGTTGCTGAGAACCACTCAGGAGTAAATTCAGAGTCTTTCACAAGAACGGCAGCTCCTGAATCAACGAGGGCTCGTGCGTTAAGTTCTTGTTCACCGTTGCCGATGGGCAGGGGGACGAAAATAGCGGGAATACCGACGGCGGCAACCTCGCACACTGTTGCTGCGCCTGCACGCACTACCAACAGATCTGCAGCTGCATAGACCTTCTGCATACCGTTGATGAACTCCACCTGATGGTAATGGGGAACAGTTAGGGGCTGACCGTCTTCACCGAGTACAGTCTTGCCGCGTCCGGTAATGTGTAGTACCTGGAAACCCCACTCTTCAAGGTTGGGCACAACTATCTTCAGGGTCTTGTTTAAGCTCAGTGCCCCCAGCGAACCTCCGGTAACAATGAGGGTTGGCAAATCAGCGTCAAGCCCCAGCTCCTGGCGGGCAGATGCGCGCGTAGCTGCCCGGTCAAGGGTAGCGATTTCTTCGCGCATGGGCATGCCAACATAGCGAGCCCCAGCGATCGGAGTATTGTCAAAAGCGGTGCCAACCATCGCAGCTTTTTTAGCGCCCACCTTATTGGCAAGACCGGGCTTAGCATTGCCCTCGTGAATGACGACGGGAATGCCTTTTTTCTGGGCTGCCAGGTATAGGGGGGTGCAGACATAGCCGCCCACGCCCACTACAACATCTGCAGCGGCGTTATCCAGTATGCGAGCTGCTTCTTTGATGGCAGTACGAAAAAGAAGGGGAAATTTCAGAGCATCAAGATTTGGACGGCGAGGGAAGGGCACTTTGGGGATGAAAGAGATCTCGTAGCCCGCTTCAGGAACCAAGCGAGCTTCCATGCTCTCAGGCGTACCCACCATGTGCAGTTTAGCCTCGGGTACCTCTGCGGTAAGTGCCGCTGCGATGGCAAGCATGGGACTAATGTGCCCTGCTGTTCCACCGCCAGCTAGAACTACTGAGGGTGCTTTGCTCATGTTTTTACGCTCCAAATCATTGAGTCTCAGTCGAGAGTCAAGTTTACGGGGTTTTGGTGACTTTCTCTAACCCCTCACTCATCACCGTGCTTAGTTTTTGGGTGGGAGTTTCTTGGCTCGTCGAATGGGAGTAAGCCCTGCGGGAATGCGCTGTTCCTGAGCCGATGAGCGCTGAGGCTGTTTCTGCCTAGGGGCGGCTGAGACTTTTCTAGCTTTCTGTGAAGTCTTTGAATGTTCCGCGCCCGGTGCCTGCTGACGTGAGGCATTAGCAGCTGCTGACGGGTGACGGGTAGCTGAGGTTGTCTGACGTTTAGCGCTGGGTTTAGGAGTCTCATTCTCGGCATGCTGGGTACGTGCTGCAGCTTGACGCTGAATACTGCCTGAGGGGCGAGCACCAGAGCGCTTTTTGGGCAGGGGTTCGCTGTTACGGGGGCGTTGCGTTGAAGAAGGACGCGTGTGAGAGCGTGAGCGGCCGCTGGCAACCGGTGCAGGGGCAAGCCCTAGCGCTGACATGGTTTTGTTCCAGTCGAAAGGTTTAGCAGTTGCAATGTGTTCTTGCTCTGCCACGATGACAGGTAGCAGCTTCTGTCTGCGCAGCGCGTCCTTGCGTTCGCGAGGATCCCGTAAGCTGTTGGCGTCCGCGAACCGGCGCTCCCCTGCCAACGGGGCAAGAGGGGTCTGCCGGGCAAAAGCCACCAGGCAGCCAGCAGCGGCAAAGGACGCCATGAGAGAGGTACCACCGAAGGAAACGAAGGGAAGGGGGATGCCCACCACTGGACCAACACCCGTAACCATCGCAATGTTGATGAGCATCTGCGAAGCGAACCACAGGATAATGCCGCCGGTAGCAAGGCGAATGAAACGGTCATAAGAACGCAGCAGAATACGTATTGCACCGTAAAAGAGCACGAGGTAAAGAATCAGGGTTGAGAGGGTACCTACGAGACCCAGTTCTTCACCGATGATGGCGAAAATATAGTCGTTATGTGGCTCAGGGAGGTAGTTGTATTTTTGACGCGATTGGCCAAGCCCTACACCCCAGATTCCGCCGGTGGCAAGAGCAGCTAGACCGGCATTGGTTTGATCGCATACCGCACCAGTGCAGTTCCCGAAGACTGCGAAGAAACGATCCAGGCGGTTGGGGCTTTGGATGACCAGCACTATAGCTGCTAGCAAGCCCGCACCAATGGTGCCGAGCATGAGTTTGCCCGGTGCTCCTGCGAACCACAGCATTCCAAAATAGATGGCGGCATACACCACCACGGTACCCATATCGCGACCCATCAGAATCAGCCCCACCAAGGCACCCCACCCCAGTACAGAGGGAACGAGAGCCTTGTGGATACTGCGGGATATGTTACCGCGCATATTCAAAATATACGCCAGCCACAAAATAATGAGAATCTTACTGGTTTCTGATGGCTGAAGACTCTGACCGCCTATTTGAATCCAGTTACGGTTGCCGTTGATATCAACGCCAAAAACAACCACGGCGACCTGCATGGCAAGCGCAATCAACAGCAGTAGGTGGGGCACAAAACGGTTTCGATAAGCACGAATAGGCGTGAAAGCGGCAATACCAAAGACCACCAATCCCACCGCTGCTGAACGTGCCTGACTAATTGCCTGACTATAAGCATCCGCATTGCGTGAAATACTGCCTACGAAGGACGCAGAAAGAACCATCATGCACCCGAATCCGGTAAGAATCAGGGCAACCAGGGTGATAACGAGAGGCACATCTCGAACGCTCATAGTTGAGAGGCGACGGTAGGCACCGTTATATACGTTCAACGCGCCCTCAAATATTTTGGGCATGCCGGATCGAGGCAACGATGCTAAGGATCGCTGCTCGCGTTCTGTCACAGGTGCGCTCATATGTGCTCTCTTCTACCTTCAGCTACCCGCCTAAAATCTCTCGGTTTCAGGCGTACTGTCAAAAATAAGATAGCCGGGAGCCTTCAGATAAAGACTCCCGGCATACCGTTACTGGCCGTTGATTTCTTCGACCAGGTTAGCTACTGCGTCAATAAAAGCATTGCCGCGATCAGCGTAGGATACAAACTGATCCATAGATGCCGCTGCCGGTGCCATCAGTACCGTGTCATCTTGTTCCGAAAGCTCGTGGGCTTTGGCAATGGCTTGTTGCATAGCCCAGCTACCATCGGTGATGTCGATTCCCGTCTCACGAGCTGACTGGGTTATGTTGTAAACCGGCACCTCGGGAGCGTGCGTTTTCAAGGCAGCTAACAGACCATCGTGGTCTGTTCCAATCGCAATAACAGCTTTCAAACGTTGTGCGTGGTCTTTGACCAGCTGGTCGTATTCGACCCCCTTTGAAAGACCACCAGCAATCCAAATCACCGGTTTGAAGGAAGCCAGAGAAGCGTTCGCGGCATGCGGGTTAGTTGCTTTGGAGTCGTTAACCCACAGAACACCGTGAGTATTTGCCACCAGTTGGATGCGGTGGTCGCCGGGTTCAAAAGCGCGCAGGCCTTCGCGGATCTGATCGGGGCTAACACCGGCTGCTCGTGCGAGGGCAGATGCAGCCAGGGCATTTTCAACGGTGTGGCGGGTGGGCAGCTGCCCGGTATCTTCTACCGCACCGATTTCAAGTGCCTGGGTTTTACGGTCATCGAGGAAAGCACGATCCACCAGTAAACCGTCAATAACGCCGAGCATAGAGACGCTGGGGGTGTTTGCCCAAAAACCAATAGCGCGAGCGCCCTCGATAACGTCTGCTTCTTCGACCATGGTGATGGTTTCGGGTGCATCTGCGTTAAAGACGCAAGCAACCTGGGTGTTTTCGTAAATACGGGCTTTATCAGCTAAGTAGTTATCGTAGCCTTCGTGCCAGTCCACGTGGTCTTCGGCAACGTTGAGTACCACAGATGCTAGCGGTGACATGGAGTGGGTCCAGTGCAACTGAAAACTTGAGAGTTCCACCGCGAAGAAGTCGTAGTCAACAGGATCACGCAGGGCATCAAGAATGGGGGTGCCAACATTACCTACGGCGATGGCTTTGTGACCTGCAGTCTGCAGAATTGACTCAAGCATGCCCACGGTGGTGGTTTTACCATTGGTGCCGGTAATACACAGCCAGGGTGCGGTGGTGCGTCCGGCGCGTTCACGCAGACGCCAGGCAAGTTCAACATCTCCCCAGATCTGAACGCCCTGAGCTGCTGCATCCGCCAGAACACCGAGGGTAGGACGAAGCCCGGGTGAGGTAATCACGAGGTCAGCTTTTTCGCCGTCCACAGTGGGTAGGGCGTCCATTGCGCCCTCGCCTAGCAGAACGTCCGCAGCGCCAATGATGCGCAGAGTTTGCTCTTTGTCGCGGTTTCCAGCATCGTCTTTGCCATCTACCACCAGGACGCGCGCGCCCAGCTCAATGAGGGTATCAGCAGCTGAGAAGCCCGAGACACCCAAGCCGGCAACAACAACTTTGAGACCTGCCCAGTTGGCGTCCCACGATGCCAGCGATGCTAAACGCTCTGACTCAAGAATGGGGTTTTCGTTGGTAGCTTTCATGCGTTGAGTACTCCTCCGTTGCTCATCAGCCAGTCACCGTAGAAAATGCCGAGGGCAATCAGCACCAGCAAGCCGGCAACAATCCAAAAACGTACAACAACCTTGACTTCAGGCCAGCCCTTGAGCTCAAAGTGGTGCTGCAACGGTGCCATCAAAAATACGCGCTTACCGCCGCTCAGTTTGAAGTACCCCACCTGAATAATCACGGAAACGGTAATGGAGACAAAAAGACCGGCAAGAATAACCAGCAGCAGTTCGGTGCGTGAGAGCATCGCGAAAGCAGCAAGAGCACCGCCAATACCGAGTGAACCGGTATCACCCATGAAGATGGATGCCGGTGAGGTGTTCCACCACAAGAAACCAATCAGTGAACCCACCAGAGATGCCGCCATCATGCCAAGTTGCAAGGGGTCGCGCACCTCATAGCAAACATCCACCATGGCGTTAAGGTCACACAGGTGGTTGTTCTGCCACATGGAAATAAGCATGTAACCACTAAAGACCATGATGGCGATACCGCTTGCTAGCCCGTCCAACCCATCGGTAAGGTTCACAGCGTTAGTGGTCGCCGTAGAAATCAGGTTAGCCAACAGCACAAAGAGAACCACACCCACCACCGGACCGGCAGCTGCCAAATCGAGGGCAGTATCGCGGGTGAAAGAAATAGCGGTAGATGCCGGCGTCCAGCCTCTTTCATTGGGAAACTGAAGAGCCAAAGCACCGAAAATGGTACCCACAGCGCCCTGCAACACAATCTTTTCCCACGGTTTGAGACCCTCAGACTGCTTTTTAGCGATCTTGCGGTAGTCATCAATGAAGCCGACCCCCGCCATACCCAACATCAAAAAGAGCAGCAGTAGCACCGAGGCAGAAGGCATAACGCTCACCCCAAAAATCAGGGCGGTGGCTATCAGCGACAGAAAGAAACCTCCGGTCGCACCCGCCATGATGACGGCACCACCCATGGTGGGTGTGCCACGCTTCGTCTGGTGCGAGGTAGGGCCGTCTTCACGGATGAACTGACCGAACTGCTTACCCACGAGGTATTTGGTGAATACCGGGGTACCAAAAATCGTAATCAGCAAACCAAAGGCGGCTGCAAATAAGATGGGAATCATTTGAATTTTCTGTGCCTTCCCGCAAAATTCCTGTGTGAATGTGTGGGGTGTGTTTATTCGTCAGTGTCTGAGTCTACAGCGTCAACAAAGTCGCCAGCGCTCAACCAATATGCGGTACGTGTCTCATTACTACCCGCTACGTGGGTATCTTGGGCGACAGCGTCCCCCAAAATTCTCAGCCCCGCACCGTTAGAGGATTTGAACAGGACGATATCGCCCGGTTCTAGCTCTGCGCGCAAAATTTCGTGGGCTTCGTCAGCGGTGGCAACCCAGGTTGCTTCATTGCCCCACGAGCCTTCTAGGTGGGCGGCATTGTAGATGGGCTTAGCTTCATCGCCAATAGCAATGAGCTTAGAAATATTCATGCGCACCACGAGCCTGCCGAGGCGGTCATGTTCTTCAACCGAGACTTCGCCCAGCTCCAGCATGGCACCAAGTACAGCCCAGGTGCGTCGGGGCTGCTCACCCCGTCCAAGCTGTGCCAAGGCGCGGAGGGCAGCTGCCATTGACTCGGGGTTGGCGTTGTAAGCGTCATTGATGACGCTCACACCGTCAGCGCGGTCGGTGCGTTCCATTCGCCAGCGAGAGACTGCGCCCTGGGTGTTGAGCTGCTTGACAATCACCTGCGGTTGAATACCAATTTGGTAGGCAACGGTAGCCGCTGCCAAGAGGTTATGAACGTGGTGCTCACCAATAAGTTTGGACGCAATCTCGAACTTCTCACCACTGGGAAAATGCAGCATGAATTCGGGGCAGCCACTGGCTGCGGTCACCAGCTGAGTCGCGTACACACGCGGTGCGTTGGGAGCATCAGCGTTCTTTTCACCCACACCAAAGAAGAAGGTGGGTGCTACCGCCCGCGGCAGCATACGACGGACGCGCTCGTCATCATCGTTGAGAGCTAGACCCTGCAAGATACCTTCGGCAAGTTCGCCCTTAGTTTTTTCGATGTTGTCGATTCCGCCGAATTCACCGGCGTGAGCAGTACCCACTTTTAGAATGACTCCGTAATCAGGCTTCACCATCGACGCCAAGTACTCAATATGCCCCACTCCGTCGGCGCCCATTTCAATAACCAGGTAGCGGGTACTTTCATCTGCACGGAACACCGTCAGAGGAACACCTACCTCACCGTTGAAAGAGCCCACGGGTGCAACAGTTTCACCGGCAGTAGCAAAAATACCGGCAAGTAAATCTTTAGTAGTGGTTTTACCAGCAGAACCCGTAATACCAATGACCGTGAGTTCACCGGCGGCACGCATCTTCTCGATGCAGTAAGAGGCAAGACGCCCCATCGCCAGCACAACATCATCAACCACTACAGCGGGGTAAGGTTCCCCCGATCCTTGGGTCACCACGCGTTCAACCAGCGCCAACGAGGCACCCGCCACAAAAGCCTGCGGAACAAAGCGATGGCCGTCCATTATCTCACCTGGTTTAGCAAGAAAAAGGGTACCGGCAACAACCTCACGGGAATCAGTGGTGGCGCTAGTGACGGTAATCTTCTGCGCTTCATCATCGCTGCACCCCACAAGGGTTCCGTTGACGGCTTCAGCTACCTGCCGGGATGAAAGTTCAATCATGGGTTAGGCTCCTTCAGCCAAGCGGTAAGCGGGCAAAACATCGTAGCCGTAAGCAGTCAAGGCGCGGGCGACTTCTACCCGATCATCAAGGTCAAGATCAACGCCCGCCACATCCTGAGCTGTTTCATGGCCTCGTCCGGCAACCACAATAGAGTCGTTCTCACCGGCAATTTTCGCAGCGTATTCAATAGCGGCAGTACGCGGGGCGATGTTGAGAACATCCGCTGCGCGAGCACCACTCTCGACAGCTTCGCGCGCACCGGTTTCGACGGCGACGCGAATGGGTTCGGGGTCCTCCCCGTGGGGGTCGTCATCAGTCACGATTACAATATCGGCGTACTGAGCAGCGATGGCACCCATGATAGGACGTTTGGTCTGATCGCGCTCGCCGGTAGCGCCGAAGACGACAATGATACGTCCGGCATTCTCTGCCGGTTCAACCGCCTCAAGAGCTCGTTTGAGGGCGTCAGGATTGTGGGCAAAATCCACCAGAGCTGTGGGCTGGTGGGCGATGAGCTGCATACGTCCGGGAACCACGGGGGTGAGGGTCTCTGGCTGGGCAAGCACCTGAGCGAGCGCGTCGGCATCCTCTGTGCCTTCGGCGACCATGACGGCAGCTAAGGCAGCATTTGACACGTTGAAATCTGCCGGTAGCTGGGTGGAGGTGCGCAATTCAAATCCATCGCCGCGTACCAGGGTAAATTCGTGACCAATTCCGGAGCGCTGGATGCCGGTCACAGCCCAGTCTTGGGGCTTGAGGTCGGGTCGCGGGGTAACGCCCGCGCCGAAACCACTGCGAAGGCGCACTACGTTGGATACGCCCATTGCCTGATCAGCGTGGGCAGCCATAGCTTCGCCCCACTCATCATCCACGAGAATAACAGCACGACGGGCACGCTCGGGGGTAAAGAGAGCAGCCTTGGACTCAAAGTAGTTATCCATGGTGCCGTGCAAATCAAGATGGTCTTGGGTCAGGTTGGTGAACCCTGCAACATCGTAACGAACCCCGTCAACACGGCGGTAGTCCAGCGCGTGAGATGAGACTTCCATTGCCGCTGACCCAATACCGTTCTCGCGCATCAAAGAGAGTAAAGAGTGTACATGCGGTGATTCAGGGGTGGTGAGTTTTGACGGGATGGAAACGCCACCGGCGAGGATTTCGATGGTACCGATGAGACCGGTAGCGTTGCCCAGAGACTGCATGATCGCGTTGATCATGTAGGTACTGGTAGTTTTGCCGTTGGTGCCAGTCACCGCAAAAAGGGTGGGCGCAGAGCCATCTGAGGGTTGGGAACGGTAAATCTCAGCAGCTAGCGGACCAACAACTGCGCGTAAATCTTCACACTGCACGAGACCGGGTAACTCAGTTGCTGCACCGGCAATATCAACACCTGCGGTATCGGTCAAGATAGCGGAGGCTCCAGCTGCCACCACCGCGTCCAGAAACTGGGCGCCGTGGGCACGGGCACCAGGTAGTGCCACATAGAGGTCTCCCGGTTGTACTTCGCGTGAATCCATGGTGATACCGGTGACTGGGACGTTAGTCGGACGCAAGATGGAAGCTGTGTAGCCCGCCTCTTGGATCCACTGCTGAACGCCTTCAAGCGAACTGCCGGTACTTGTTGAAGGGCGCAGCGTCTGCGCTGAACCCTCAAAACCTGTTGCGTTCACGATGTGCTCCTGCTTCTTTTGACCTTACGGTTTCCACCTGTACTGACGGTGGAGACAACGTCTACATTCTAGTGCCTACGCATCTTTTTCTTGATCTTCTTCGAACTTGGGAAGAAGGTTCGGTTCTGTAGTGGAGTGCGGCACATTGTAGGTATGCAATACTTTCTCCATCAACTGTGAGAACTGGGCAGAGGCGCCGATGGAGGTCACCGCTCCCTGTGGTCTTTGCAGGGTGATGCCCACCAGGTACTGCGGATCTTCAATCGGTGCTAGACCAATGAAGGAGGTGGTGTAGCCGTCATACCCGGGTTTATCTTTGGCGGGCGCCTCCGCTGTACCGGTTTTGCCACCCACACGATACCCAGCGACCTTAGCATCACCGGTTACCGAATGTTCAACAACATTCTCCATCAGCGTCAGACACTCAGCGGCAGTTTCGGGCGAAACAACCCGCAAGCCCTCCTCCACCTCAGGGACAGTCTCAGTGCCATCGGGGTTAATAATCGCGTCCACAATACGGGGCTTGAGGCGAACGCCCTGATTACCCAGTGCCTGAAAAATCATGCAGGTCTGCAAAGGAGTCTGCGCTACACCCTGACCGAAGAGCACCGTGTACTGCTGACGGATGTCCCATTCCTGCCAGTCAGCAACCAGGCCCTGGCTTTCACCGGTCAGCTCAACGCCGGTGTACTCCCCCATGCCAAATTTCTTCAGCCAGTCATGACGCTGTTCAGGGGTGAGCTGGCGACCAGCCAGCACCGTTCCCGTGTTCATTGAATCAGCGATGATACCGTTAAAGGTTCGTTTTTCGGGTCCGTGTACAAACGCGTCCGTAATGATCTGACCGTCGATCTCAAGTTCCGCTGGCACGTTGAAGATAGTCAGTGGATCAGCGATCCCCTGCTCAATCACAGCAGCCGATGTCAAAAGTTTCTCTGTAGAACCCGGTTCCACCGCCTGCGAGATAGCACGCGGAATCATATCAGCCTGATCATGAATCTCAGCGCCCGGATCCATCATCGACGAATCAGCCAGAGCAATCAGAGAACCGTCGCGCACATTCATGACTACAGCACTGCCCCACTCGGCATCCAAAGCCTCAACACGTGCCTTGATCACCTGCTGCGCGAAATACTGAATATCCTGGTTGATAGTCAACCGTACACTCTGACCGTTGACAGATTGCTGAACGCGTTCCTCACCCACCGGAATACGGATGCCATCAGCACCAATCTCGTAGGTACGCGAACCATCACTGCCACGCAGCTGCTCTTCAAAGACTCGCTCAATGCCCACAGAATAGTTAACCATCTGGGTCTCATCGCTGCCCTCGACGGGTTCTTCAATCATGCTGTAACGACCCACTACAGAACCGCCCACCGAACCATCCGGGTATAGACGGTCAGAAATAACCTCACCGTAGATAAAAGGAATATTCAAGCGACTAATGCGGTTGTACACATCTGGCGTTACGTTATCTTTGACGATGTAATAGTGGCTGTTTCCGTCGAGGGCGTCTTTAACATCAGAATCGCTCATCTCAAGGATGTCCGCTAAATCGTAGAGGGCTTGCACCGCGGTCACGGTCTCTTTACCCGGTGATCCATCAGCTAATGTCACTGACCGTTCGAAATCCTGCACGGCAGTCTGATCAACCGTAATATTATACCGCTGAACAGTGCGCGCCAGCACATGCCCGTTCACATCCAAAATCTCACCGCGCAAAGCGGGAATAGTTACCGTACGCTGTCGCTCAGCTAAGGACGATGCTGCGCGCCCGGTGGGGTCAAGACCCTGCAAATAGACCAATCTGGTGCCCAAAAGAGCCATACTGCCCACGGTTGCTGCGCTCACCAAAAATCCCCGCCGCCCCAGCTGGTGGGAGGCTACAGGGTCGATCTTAGGCAAGCGATGGGAACTGCCTATACGAGGTTCCTTCTTCGGATTAATAGTTATTCACCTGCACTTGCGGTAGGAGTGGGTGTAGCGCGCGCCGACTCTTTAGCCGCCGCCTTTTTCTCGCGTTCTTTCTTCGCCTCAGCTTCGCGACGCTGCTGTTCTTTAGCTCGCTCTGATGCCTTTTGGTAGGCATCGGTGTCGTAGAGCGCGGGCGGGTCAATCATATTCTTGGTGTAGGTGGGAACGTCACTGTCAGTTTCTACCGGTGTGACGGCGTAGGGCACCCCACTTACCTCACCGGTTTGTACGTTCAGGGTTGCCTGCTGGGTAGCAGCTACCATTCCCAGCTGCACTGCGCGCACCGCCAAGTTCTGTGGAGCCTGGTTGAACTCGATTTCCTGTGCCAAGCGCTCGTTTTCTTGAAGCAGGGCGGTTTCTTGGCTACGCAGTTGCACGAGTTGATACTGGCGCTCAGTAATTTGAACGTTCAGGAGCAAAATACCGCTCAGAGCAATCAAAATACTAACCAGCACGAAAATTACGTAGCGACGCTTGCTGGCGGGGCGAGCCGCCGAGCCGGTCGAGAGCGGACGCCGAACCCGGTTCTTGGCACCGGTGCGTCCTGCTGGAATCTTCTGAGCAGAAGAACCCCTATGCCTCGATCGGGCGGATACAGGACGTTCCCCAGGCACAGCTTTCAACCGCGGCCGTGAAGTAGGCTTCGGTTGATTGGTGTGACGGGGTTCCGCACTCATGATGTTTAGGGTCTCTCTCTTTTCTTTCAAGCCTTTAGAGTTTGATTTTCTCGGCAGCACGCAGCTTAGCGCTGGCGGCACGAGAGTTCTCTTCAATTTCTTCTTCTGTAGGAGGCTCCGCTCCCCGAGTAATAATTTTGAGAACAGGCTTGTGCTCCTCAAGCTCTACGGGGAACCCCTTAGGTGCGCTTGACGTGGCTTTTTCGGTGTAAGCTCGTTTCACTATTTTGTCTTCAAGGCTGTGGTAACTCATTGCTACAATACGACCACCCAGGTTTAGCGAATCAATTGCGCGAGGAATCGCCCGTTCAAGGGCGTCCAACTCATGATTGACTTCAATACGCAACGCCTGAAAAGTACGTTTAGCGGGGTGCCCGCCTTTACGCTGAGCCGCCACGGGCACAGCTTTTTGAATGGCTTTGACCAGCTCACCGGTAGTACGCAGGGGCTGCGCTTCACGGGTTTGCATAATGGTGCGGGCAATACGAGCAGCAAACTTTTCTTCGCCGTAGGTTCGAATGACGCGGCGCAAATCTGCCTCGTCATACTCGTTTACCACAATTTCAGCGGTGAGTTCCTCAGTAGAATCCATACGCATATCAAGCGGCGCGTCATACGAGTAAGCAAAACCTCGCGCGCGCTCGTCCAGCTGCATAGAAGAAACACCCAAATCAAGGAGCACACCGTCAATCCCAGAGAAACCCAAATCGGCAATAGCATCAGGAATCTGATCATATATAGCGTGTACAGGTTTGAAACGCTCACCAAAACGCTCAAGACGACCGCCAGCAAGTTTGTGCGCCATCAAATCGCGGTCGATGCCAATCAAGGTCAGTTCCGGAAAGCGCTCCAGCATAGCCTCAGAATGACCGCCCATACCCAACGTGCCATCAACAACAACAGCCCCAGGATGCGAGATAGCAGGTGCCAACAAATCTAGGCAGCGCGTGAGCATGACCGGCACGTGGCGCTCTTCGGCGGCGCGTCCGCTATCGGGAATCTGTTCCATCATCACGGTGCCCTTTCAAAATTATGTTTTCGACCGCACAGGGGCCGGTTTGTTAGGTTACATGCCGGGAATAATCTCGGCATCAGTTTCAGCAAACGCTATTTCTTGTTCAGCGAGATAGTCATCCCATGCCTGAGAATCCCAAATCTCAGCTCTATTGCCCGCCCCAATAAAGGCAAGCTCACCGGTAAGCGAAGCGTAAGAACGCAAAAGAGGCGGAATAGTGATGCGCCCCTGCTTATCAGGAACCTCATCAGAGGCACCCGAGAGGAACACGCGAATATAATCCCGACTGCTTTTCGACGCTACCGACGACTGGCGCAGCTGGCTGTGAATCCGCTCAAACTCTTCAAGAGTAAAAACATACAAACAGCGCTCTTGACCGCGCGTCAGCACTAGCCCCTGTTCAAACTTCTCGCGAAACTTCGCAGGCAACACCAGGCGTCCTTTAGCATCCAAACGGGGGTGGTAGGTTCCTAAGAACATACGCCTCACCCCTAGCGTTGAAAAAGAAGCACCAGCATAGATGTACTTACCGAAGATGCACTACTCACATCATCTAACCTCACCCACTTTACTCCACATTGCTCCCCCACCGCACCCAGAGTTCGTCATTTGAGGGTTTTTTAAGGTTTTTCACACCCCCTCATCACATAGCAAAGAGCACCCCACCATCTGCGGTGAAGTGCCCTGTCAAAGTTTTTGGAAGTTTTAGATAAAGGTTACTGCCCCCTACGGCGTTCGTCCCAGCGTCCTTCAAGGTTCTGCATAAAACGAGACTGCTTGGCAGCACCGGCAGTTTTTGCGGGGGTAGCTTTAGTTGTGGGCGCATCAGTGTGCGTGGTTGCACCATAAAGACCGGCGGCTGCGATGATAAACCCGAGAACCCCCACAATAATTAGCTTGGTGGAGACACCTGCGATAACAACGCCCAAGCCCACCAGCACCACCAAGGCACCAATGGCTAAGTTACGCGGAGAGTAAGAAGGGGTG
Organism: Rothia sp. ZJ932; assembly: GCF_016924835.1. Classification (NCBI taxonomy): domain Bacteria; kingdom Bacillati; phylum Actinomycetota; class Actinomycetes; order Micrococcales; family Micrococcaceae; genus Rothia; species Rothia sp. ZJ932. Next base: position 1,447,262 of record NZ_CP070480.1, read on the forward strand.
GTCGCAACTCCCGTTGCGGCTGAGCCACTGTTCATGGACTGCGCGAAGGTGGGATCGTCAGCCCCCAGCTGCTTCTCGAGTTGGTCAAGCAACCGTTGCTCGTGCTCTGATAACGGCATGTAGCCCTCCTTAGTGTATGGCGCAGTCGCACTGTAGATAATCATACCGTTCACGGCGTAATAACTGGCAAGTATGTTCTTTATGTGTTCTTTTTAAGTAAGGACGCAGGGCTAAGCCCCGCAACCCCAAATTTCTGGTGGATGGCGTCCATGGTATGCTCAGCGGCAGCCCAATCCACCGGCTCACGCTCGGGCGCGTCCGGCGAATCAAACAGGGCCCCCTGAATCCCGTGGTCGCGGTTATCGATTTTCTCAGCCCTCACGCCCACTAAACGTACCTTCATTCCTAGCGTCGGGCTGTCTTCTATCAGAATGTCACGGCGGTAAAGCTCAGTCACGATTGCTTCAAAAATAATGTGACCGGCGGCAGTGGGTTGAGGCAGGGGAACACTGCGGCTGACGGTATGAAAGTCTTGATGACGAATTTTTAGGGAGAGCGAGCGTGTTTGCCGATGGGCGGCGCGCAGTCGCGCCGCCACTTTGAGCGACAGGGCTAGGATTTCTTGTTTAAGTTCGTGAGCATCAGTGCAGTCGATGGCGAAGGTGTGTTCTGCGCCCATTGATTTTTCGTCACGATACGCGATGACCGGGCGCGGGTCTATGCCACGGGAGATGTTATAAAGGTGCGCCCCTGCCGCTGTACCAAACTTAGTTTGTAAGTAGTTGCGAGATTGGGCTCGCAGGTTAGCTACGGTGTACACTCCGATGCCTGCGAGTGCTTGCTGGGTTTTAGCCCCGACTCCCCAGAGTTTACTCACAGGCAGCGGGTCAAGAAATTCTTGGACGCGCGCGGGCGGCACCACCCACAGCCCGTTGGGTTTTGAACCGGTGGATGCCATTTTGGCGACGAATTTTGTGGAGGCGATGCCTGCTGAGGCTGGCAGATTCAACTCGGTAGCTATTCTCTGGCGAACGTTTTGGGCGGTAGTGACGGGGTCACCCAGTCTGTTGATGGTTGAGGTGAGGTCTACGAAGGCTTCATCCACGCTAACCTGTTCGACGCTGTCGGTGATATCGTGCAGAATCGCCATAATACGCGCCGAGTAGTCACGGTAGATGCGGGAGGGTTCAACAATGATTGCTTGCGGGCTGAGATTTTTTGCGTGTGCCAGCGGCATTGCAGAACCCACGCCGTCCGCTCGTGCCTCGTATGAGGCTGAGAGCACCACCGAGCGCGTAGAGTTGCGCGCAACAATAATTTTTTCGCCGCGTAGGTGGGGTTTATCGAGTAATTCTACGTTGACAAAGAAGGCGTCCATATCAAGGTGCATAATGACACGCGCGGGGCGGGCATTCCCGCGGATTTTTTCACTCATAGCCCCCTCCCCCTCCAACCTCATTTCCACCATTTATCGAATATATATTCGATAATAATGGGTGTGCGAGCAAAAGGAAAGAGTAAGCGAGGTGCCTGATTAGTCTTTGATGGAATGTTGGGCATACCGCGGTGTGTACCATAGGCTATGGACAAGCTCACCGGCTTTACCTTCACACTTTTCCAAGGAGTATCATGGGTGTTTCATCGCACGACGGGCAGTCAGCGCACGCCGCTATCACCGCCGAACAGAAGACCTTTCTGACGGCTCTTGAAGACGATATGATCTCTTTTTTCGAGGAACAAAAAGCGGTACTCGCAGAGGTTTCGGAGGAGTCGCTGCCCTTGCTCGATTCTATTCGTGAGCTTTCTACCGGTGGCAAGCGCCTACGTGCCCTTTTGGCTTACTGGGGTTGGCGTGGTGCCGGCGGCGCAGCCAATGCACCCGACATTGTGCGGGCAGGCGTTGCCATTGAGCTGTTTCAATCAGCGGCTTTGATTCACGATGACATCATTGATAATTCAGATACCCGCCGCGGTGCCCCTGCGGTACACAAGCGTTTTGAATCCATGCACGCGCGTGAAAGTTGGCAGCACGATGGCAGGCAGTACGGTATAGCCAGCGCCATTTTGACCGGGGATTTGTGCCTAGCAATGTCTGAAACAGCGTTTTCTTCTATCGGCGAGCGTGCCGCATGGGGTACCCAGGCGCGACGGATTTTTGATGTGATGCGCGCCGAAGTCATGGCTGGTCAGTACCTCGATGTTTTGAACGAGGTTGTCACCTCTGAAAACCACGAGCAGGCGCTCGAACGAGCCCAGCGCGTTATTCGTTATAAGTCAGCAAAATATTCGTGTGAGCACCCATTGGCAATCGGTGGGGCTCTTGCAGAGTCTTTGCGCGGTAACGCTGTGTCTGAACGAATTTCTGCCTACCGCGCTTTTGCCCTGCCGCTGGGCGAGGGCTTTCAGATGCGCGATGATGTGTTGGGTGTTTTCGGGGAACCCGAAGTAACCGGCAAACCTGCCGGGGACGATTTGCGTGAGGGCAAGCGCACTGTTCTCACTGCCCTTACCGAACAAGCAGTTGATGACCAGGCACGCGCTTTCCTTAATGCGTCCTTAGGTCACCAGAATCTCAGTGACGCCGATATTACCCGGATGCAGGCACTCATTGCAGATTCAGGTGCCCTAGCACGTGTTGAAGAGATGATTGAGGGTAAGCGCGCCCATGTTCAGGACGCGCTGGCGCAGCTACCGGTAAACGAGCAGGTCAAAACGGCTCTCAGTACCATTGCCGCGAAAGCCTTGCACAGGCTCTCCTAGCTCTTCTTAGGCACTATGCCTTTCAAAGCTCTATAAAAACTGTTGGCTGCCTTCATACGTGAAAGGCAGCCAACAGCTTTTAATCTTCAGGTAGTCTTTTACCAGGCAAGTGCCTGGGCGCGACGGCGAATTTCGGTCTTGCGACCGTCAACGAGAGCGTCGATAGGACGACCGGGCAGTGATTCATCTTCGGTGTAGAGCCACTTGATAGATTCTTCTTCGGTAAAACCGGAATCTTTAAGCACCTGCAAAGTGCCGGGCAGAGGCTCCAGGACGCGATCCTCGCCTACAAAAAGCGCGGGAACTTTGCGGACCTTCGTTTCGGGGTCACGCAGGGCAATCAGTTGCCCCTCATTAATAAGAGCGTGTACGCGGGTTACTTTAATATCGAGTGCTTCGGCAATATCGGGCAGGGTAGTCCATTCGCCCACGAGTTCAAACAGTTCAACAGTATTTTCATTCACATCACTAGTCTCGCAGATATTTGGGGCGAACGCAGTCTTTTCACGCTATATGGTGCGGTGATATTGCTTGTATCTTAGGCGGAGGTAGCTAGAACTTGTGTGCCCTGATGATTTAGGCTGGTGGGTACGATGACACACGATAAGGCTTCTGAGGCGTGGCTGACCGGCGCCATTTTTTCTGGTCACTATGAGCTGGGTTCGCTCATTGCCCGCGGTGGTATGGCTGAGGTTTATCACGGGGTTGATTTATGGTCGAATAACCCCGTGGCGGTGAAGGTGCTTTTGCCGCAGTTCACCAATGATGTTTCTGTGCAGCAAAAGTTCTTTCGTGAAGAGAGGTCTTTACGGCAGGTGCGCCATGGGGCGGTAGTAAGCGTGATTGATTCCGGTACCGATCGATGGGCTGGTTCTGAACTGATGTTCTTAGTACTGGAGTACGTGCATGGTTGCACTCTTCACCAGTTACTCAGGGTGCGTCCTGTGCTGTCAGTGGCTGAGGCTCTTGAGGTGATGCTGCCAATTGTTGAGGGGCTTTCTGAGGTGCATGCGCTCTCGCTGATACACCGCGATATCAAGCCGGGAAACGTCCTTATGTCTTCTGAAACGGAAAGCGTCAAAATCGCTGATTTTGGTCTAACCCGCCGCACCGACCAGTCGTGGACGGGCTCGCTTATGGGCACTCCGCCCTACGTTGCCCCTGAAATTGTGAGCAGTCAGGGTACGGTCAGCGCGCGCAGTGATATTTTTGCCCTCGGCATTATGCTCTACCGTATGCTCTCAGGACGCCTACCTTTTGGTGGTATGGATGACCAGCAGGTTCTTTACAACAACGTCCACACCGAGTTACCCGAGATCACCCGCTACGCCCCCGACTTACCCCGCGATATTGTGGGCATCATCAAATGGTGTACCCGCAAAGATCCGCAGGCACGACCGGAAAATGCTACCGAACTTTTCACCACGCTCAGCGATATCGCTCAGAGCCTGAGCGAGAGCGAATTAGAGTACTGTGCATCTCGTTCCCCCCATGACCTGCCACTGTGGGAGGCTGTTGAGCACATTGCGGAGCTTTCCGGGGCTAACGAGGTAGCAGCGCGCAGACCCATCACCGCCTTTTCGGCTGCCGATGATTTAGAAGATGATGGGCTGTGGGAGCAGACCCTAGCAGAAGAAACCGAGGGGTCTCCCGTAGCGCTGGATATGGTGGATGCGCCAGATACTGAACCTGATGATGCCCCGGCAAAGCACCAACCTATTTCAGCGCAGAGTCCGCTTCACGGTGCCTACCGAGCGAACGAAGCCACTGCCAATGATCCACACCTGAGTGCTGAAAGCAACTGGCAGCAGGCGTCCGCTCCGAGTATCGACCCCCACCAAGTACCAGAGCCTTACCTACCTGCACCCAGCAGTATAAAAATAGCAACCGTGGGTATTGTTATCTTTCTTCTTCTCTTCTGCGCCAGCTTCTTAGGCTGGTGGCTCGCCACCGCTCTGCTCTCCTCAGCCCTCTGGCAAGGGTTTCTGTAACCGCACGGTAGGTCAAGGGGCTGGCGTCCGTTCTTACTTCGAGAACAGACACCAGCCCTTTGGCACATCATCGTTGAATAGCGGCTTAACGGCGCGAAAGGTATTCGGCTACTAAGAAGGCAATCTCTAACGACTGACGGTGGTTCAGACGGGGGTCGCAGAGGGTTTCGTAATGATCAGCGAAAGCGGCCTCGTCTACGGGGTCAGAGCCGCCCAAACACTCGGCAACATCGTCACCGGTCATCTCAACGTGAATACCGCCGGGGAATGATCCCAGTGCTTCGTGAACCTCGAAGAAGCCCTTGACTTCATCCACCACATCGTTGAAGCGACGGGTCTTGTAGCCGGAGGGCACCGAGATGGTGTTGCCGTGCATGGGGTCGGTGACCCACACCACCTTCGCTCCTTCTTTCTGCACGCCCTCTACGATTGCGGGCAGGTTCTCGCGAATCTTGGAGGCACCCATACGGGTGATGAAAGTCAATCGGCCCGGCTCGCGGTTGGGATCGAGCTTGTCAATCAGCGCCATCGCGTCGTCAGCAGTAGTGGTGGGTCCCAACTTGACGCCGATGGGGTTCTGCACCTTCGACAAGAAATTAACGTGTGCGTCTTCAAGACCGCGGGTACGCTCACCAATCCACAAGAAGTGACTGGATGTGCCGTAGGGCAAATTGGTGCGCGAATCAGTACGGGTCAGGGCACGTTCGTAATCGAGTAGCAGAGCCTCGTGACCGGTGTAAAGCTCGGTTGCTTTCAGCGCGTTGAAGTCAGCACCGCATGCGTCCATGAATTTGATGGCACGGTCAATCTCAGCAGCCAGCGACTCGTAACGGGAGTGGGCGGGATTAGAGGTAAAGCCCTTGTTCCAGTTGTGTACCGAACGAAGATCAGCGAAGCCACCAGTGGTGAATGCGCGAATTAGGTTCAGGGTTGAGGCACTGGTGTGGTAGCCCTGCAGCATGCGCTTGGGGTCGTGGACGCGTGACTCAGCGGTGAAATCAAAACCATTGACCATTTCGCCTCGGAAAGACGGCAGGGTAACGCCATCGCGAGTTTCATCATTTGATGAGCGCGGCTTCGAGAACTGCCCCGCCATGCGCCCCATCTTAACAACTGGCATGGAAGCACCGTAGGTTAGTACTACTGCCATCTGCAGCAGGGTCTTCACGCGGGCTGAAATCTTATCGGCAGTGGCACCGTCGAATGTCTCGGCGCAGTCACCGCCCTGCAACAAAAAGGCTTTACCCTCGGCAACATCTGCAAGACTGCGACGCATACGGTCTACTTCACCGGCAAAAACCAGCGGAGGCAGAGTCTCTAGCTCATTGAGCGTGGGTACAAAATCAGGGTGTTCAGCCCACTGGGGGTGCTGGTCAATTTTAAGCGAGCGCCACTCATCGAGGTTAGAGGTCGTTGTGGCTGTATCAGCGTTGGTCATGAGAGGTTCGCTTTCTACACGTGAGGGGATTGTTTTCTCTTACCTACCGCCCATTGTAGGGAGCATGAGGGTAGGTTCGTTCTTCTGTTTCAGATAATGACACTGAATGTGGTGTTTTAGTGCTGTTGCAAGGTTTCCACCGCTTCTTCGGCGGTGATGTTCCTTTCTTTCATCAGGGCTTTGACATCGCTGGCGTAGACCGGTACGTATTCTTGGTCGGTGATTTTCTGGATTTCGTGCAGGATCAGGTCTGATACTTCGCGCAGGGTCTCATAAGAATCAGCGGTGTCGTAGTAGGGGCTCAGATCGATAGGGGCACCAATGACGGTTTTGACGGTGATTTTCTTGCCGTTTTTACGCCACTGAATTTTGTTGCTACCTAGGGGCTGAACGTCGTCATTACCCATTTGCCCCACGGGTATAACGGGGACGCGGGCGGCAAGTGCAATACGGGCAACCCCCGTCTTGGCGCGGTAGATTCTGCCGTCGGGACTACGGGTGCCTTCGGGGTAAATACCGAGGAGTTTGCCTTCGCGCAGCACCTGGACTCCCTGTTCAACGGCGGCTGAGCTTCGTGTACCGCCGGAGCGGTTGATAGGAATTTGCCCCACGCCCGAGAAGAAAGCTTTCATCGCTTTGCCTTTAAGACCGCCGGTGGTGAAATAGTCGGCTTTAGCTAAATAGAACATCTGCCGGGGAACGGCAAGAGGCACAAAAATTGAGTCTAAAAAGGTGAGGTGGTTGCTGGCAAGGATTGCAGCAGAATGCTGAGGCACGTTCTCGAGGCCGGTAACCTCGTGACGGTAGAGCCTGCGCATGAGTGGGCCCAGCAGTACTTTTTTGAGTGCCATGTAAAGCATCGGTTTTCCCTCGTTACGTCTTTGTTCCGGTAGATGCCGTAGTCTTGGTGTTATTTTATCGTAGATAGAGCGGAGTATTTTCTCGGGTAGCGATACACAGTGACGTGTATCAAAACAGTGCAGTATTATCTACTGCAGATAGTTTTTGTTGGCACGCTCAAGGGATTAGCCCATGCACATTCACAGCACTCTTTCTCACGCGGGTGATTCCCCTGTGGGCGTGCTCGTACTGCACGGCTTTACCGGCTCCCCTTTCTCAGTGAGACCGGCAGCCGAATACTTCGCCGGTAAAAACCTTCACGTTGAGATGCCGCTCTTGCCCGGTCACGGGTCTTCGTGGCAGAACATGGCTGAAACGACCTATCACAACTGGGTTGAAGAAGTAGACCGTGCCTATTGGCGTTTGGCGCGCAGATGCTCCCACGTTTTTGTTTTTGGTTTATCGATGGGAGGCACCTTAGCGCTACATCTTGCTTCGCGTCGCGCCGTAGCGGGCATCGTAGTGGTGAATCCCTTCGTGCAAGACACTCAGCTTCTCATGCGCTGGGCGCGCTGGGTAGCTCCCTTTCGCGCGTCCGTCAACTCTATCGGCTCTGACATCAAAAAACCCGGGGTTAATGAGCACGCCTACGACAGCACCCCGGTCAAAAGCATCTACGAGCTACACAAACTCGGTCAAGAAGTACGCAGGAACATTGCTTCAATCACCGCACCGATACTCATCTTTCGCTCCGAAGATGACCACGTCATCGATAGCCGTTCGGTGAGTTACCTCAAAAATTACGCCCACAATAGTAAAACGGTACGACTATTTAATAGTTTTCATGTCGCAACGTTAGACTATGATGCACCACAAGTTTTTTCAGAGTCCTACGAGTTCATAGTTGAACTCACCACCCATCATAACAACGAGGCTGTATCAGATGAAAACAATTAATTCTCCGGAAGTTGTTACAGTTGACCCGAACAATAACATCACCGATATGGTTGAGCGCAGGGCTCAAGATTCTTCTAATCCTGTGGTTTACCGTGTGCAGAAGTCTCCGGGTAATTGGCAGGACGTTCGCGCAACGGTTTTCCGCCGCCAGGTGATGGACGTTGCCAAGGGTCTGATTGCCTTGGGCGTTGAGGCAGGCGACCGTGTAGGTATTATGAGCCGCACCCGTTATGAATGGACCCTGTGTGACTTCGCAATCTGGTACGCAGGTGCTGTCTCTGTGCCTGTCTATGAGACGTCCTCACCTGCCCAGGCGGCGTGGGCGCTTTCTCATTCTGGCACCAAGGTAATTATCGTTGAGAACGCTGAAAACGCCGCCGTTATTGATCAGGCACGCGAGATCAAAGAAACTGATTTAGCAGCTCTGGAATCTGTACTTGTGCTCGATGATGATGCGCTCGAAGCTCTGATTGAAGCAGGACGCGATATCACCGACGAAACTGTCGAGGAACGCCGCTCGGCAGCCTCCCTTGATGACGTTGCAACAATTGTCTACACCTCAGGCACCACCGGTCGCCCTAAAGGATGCCCAATTTCGCACGGTAATTTTGTGCGTCTGAGCGCTAACTCCAAGGCAACTATTCCTGAGATTGCTAATGAAAGCCACTCACTGATTATCTTCTTGCCGCTGGCTCACGTCTTGGCGCGTCTCATTCAGGTGCTCGCTTTTGATGCCGGCCTAACGGTTGGGCACAGCCCCAATATCAAGTCTTTGGCAAGTGACCTCGATAGCTTCAAGCCCACTGTGCTGCTGGTGGTTCCCCGCGTCTTTGAGAAAATCTTTGAGGGCGCTACCAAGAAGGCAGAAAAGGGTGGCAAACTCAACGCCAAGCTCTTCAACCGCAGTATTGATGTCGCTATTCGCTGGTCTAAAGCGAAAATTGCGGGCAACGTTCCCCCGCTTCTTGAGATGCAGTACCGCTTCTACCAGAAGCTGGTCTATTCCAAGTTGCACAACGCAATGGGCGGCGCGGTTCAGTACGCCGTCTCAGGCGGCGGGCGCCTTGCTCCGCGTTTAGGTCATTTCTACCACGCCGTAGGCATCGAGGTAGTAGAGGGTTACGGTCTTACCGAAACCACCGCCCCTCTGGCAGTGGGACGCATCCGAGATTTCTCCGTGGGCAACGTGGGCACGCTCATTCCCGGCACACGAGTGCGCCTAGCTGAAGACGGCGAACTCGAAATGCAAGGTGTTGGTCTCTTCGATGGCTACCTCGACAACGAGGAAGAGAACGCTCTCTCCTTCACCGAGGACGGCTGGTTTAAGACCGGTGACCTGGTAGAAATCGATGGGAAGAACCGTCTCACCATTGTGGGTCGCAAGAAAGAAATTATTGTGACCGCCGGTGGTAAAAACGTGGTGCCCACCCCAGCAGAGGAACACATCCGTACTTCCCCGCTAGTTAGCCAGGCAATGCTGGTTGGCGACGAGAAGCCCTTTATTGCGGCTCTGATTACCCTTGACCCCGAGGTGCTCCCCGATGAGTTGGAGCACCTGGGCTTGCCACGCACGCTGACCCCCAAGGAGGCGTCCACGAACCCGCGCGTCCGCGAATCTATTCAGCGTTTTATTGACGAGGCAAACGCTTTCGTGTCGAAGGCTGAATCTATCAGAGAATTCCGTATTACCGATAAAGATTTCACCGAAGCAGAAGGACATTTGACTCCGTCCATGAAAATCCGTCGCCCCCAAGTCATGCAGGATTTCAGCGCATACGTTGAAGATATCTACAACCGCACCCTCGAGTCAGTACAAGAGCAGGGTGAAAAGTTCCAGGCTTACCGAGCCGAAAAATCAGAGAAGTTTGAAGCCTACCGCGCTGAGCAGTCAGAGAAGTTCGAGGCGTTCAAAGCAGAATCAGCTGAGAAACTGCACGAGCTGGGCGAGAAAGTACAGAAGTACTCACCCATCCATGGCAAGCACTCAGCAGAAGATGCCGATGAGTCCACGGATGAAGCTATTGAGGTAGCTGGCACCGAGTGGGTTGTGGTCGATGAGGACGAAGCTGCTGCAGCTGGTCTCTTGGTCGAAGAGCCCGAGGACGCGGTGGATCAGGCGGCTGAACCCGCACCGACCGCCTCAAAGATTGAGCTGGTACCCGGCATCGTGGGTGTCGTTCCTCTAAAGGTTGATACCTCTAAGAAGGTCATCACGCCTAAGACCATCGCTAAGGCAACTGAAGAAGCTGTCAAAACTCTTGAGAAGGAAGCCGAAGCAGCCGATCAGCAGGCTGAGGGCGCAGAACTGAAGGTTCAGGTAGCTGAACAGAAAACTGAAGCCAAGGAACCCAAGGTGGAGATAGCGCAGCAGGATCCCGAATCTGAAGAGGATGCTTTGCTGGTTACTCAGACCTCACCTGCTACTGCTTCTTTGATTAAAGAACCTCTCGATGAGAGCACCGATTTTGATCAGCAGCCCGTAGCTGAGGGGTAGGAGTCACAGCAGAGCAAGCCGAAAATCGGGAAGGCTCCTAAGAACTAGTTTTTCGTAAGACTAGCTTAGCGGGGGTGAACGCCATCTGGCGTTCACCCCCGCTTTTGCGTACCCTGCAGAGCTTTCTTTGGTTCCGAGTATTCTCTGCTGTTAATAAGTATGCGAAATATTACCGGTCATAACCTCTTACCTGTTTTCGATCCTTGCTGCTGTGGATATATTACCGAATAGAAACATAGGGATTGTTGTCTACTCAAGAAACTTAAAACAAACGAAACAATGGGGATTTCACCACAATGACTAAAAACGTTTCACGTCTAACCGTGGTGACAGGTGCTGTATAGGCAGCACCCGCCATACCGGCATACGCAGTAAGCCAGTGCGCACCGAAGCTGAATTTGTATTCGGATATCATCTACAAATGGGGCGCTACCACAACTGCCCCTGCGACTACAGCCACCGCTGAACATGGCATCAACTTCTATGGCGGTATTGGTTTCAATAACTTCCCGTCTGATGCAGTGATTGAAGATATTAAAATCACCTTCACTATCGAAGCTCGCAATACGGCGGCGGTGCCTACGGTCCCGCTAACCGCAAGTCAAGCACTTATGACCGCAACTTGTGTGCAACCGCAGACGGCAGAATTACTGGTGGTTGCCGCAGGACTTATTCAAGCTCGTCAACGGCTCCTTTCAAAAGTTGCGGGGTCTTCTAGTGCCTCACCGCGAACTGGATTGACTACAGGCTACACCTCTTTACCAAGATCCGTGAGACAACCGTCCAGGGTGTTCCTAGGCTTGCTCCTTTCGCCCAAAAGCATGGCAGTACACCCCGCCTTCGGAAGTTCATTACCCCTTGGTCTTCAGGCAGCACGCGCTGAACAGTACATTGCTGTTGAAACTACCGCTGCTGCTGTTTACCGTTCACGGGGCAGACCTTAACACCTTCGACGATCTGGTGGAATAGCAAGACCCGGCAGAGCACTCCCCGCGTCTTCTAATCAGTCATGCTGATGCATTGATAAAAAGTCGCCGTTTACGTTGACAACGTAACCGGCGACTTTTTGCCTATAGACTGTTTGACTAGTTTTTAGTGTTCAGTTTCCAGACCCAAGAGTGCGTTCTCTACGACTTCCGCGAGCGCGGGGTGAATCCAGTATTGGCCGCGTGCCATCTGGTGGGCAGGCAGTCCAAACTGCATGGCTTGAATAAGGGGCTGAATGAGGTTGGAAGCTTCCTCCCCCATGATGTGCGCGCCGAGTAATTCGCCGGTTTCTTTATTCGCCAGCAGTTTCACGAAGCCGACGGAATCTTCCATTGCCCAGCCGTAGGCTACATCGCCGATGTGTTGTACCTTCACGGCAAGTTCGAAGCCCTCGCGTTCGGCAAGCTCACAGGCGTCCTTCTCTACCAAGCCAACCTGCGCAATCTGCGGGTGAGTGAAGACCGCCGCAGGTACATAACGGCTGTCAGTTGCGCGTAGGGCATCGGGATGGGTCAAGTTGTGCTGCACGGTGCGCGCCTCAGCGTTGGCTACGTGCTTAAGCTGATAGGGTGAGCTCACATCTCCTAGGGCAAAGACGCCCTCAACGACCTCATCATTTTTCAGGACGCGCTGCTGGGCATCCACCGCAACCAAACCGCTCTGATCATCCACGTCGAAGAACTTCTCTGCGCTCAAAGTGTCGCTGTTAGGTTTACGACCGGTAGCCACCAGCACCAGGTCGGTCTCTACCTCAGCTCTCTCTCCCTCGTGGTCGAAGACCACTACAGCAGAACCGTCTGCCTGTTCACGGATTTCAGTCAGGGCATGGTTCAGGCGCAGATCCCACTGTTTCGCCGCCTGTTCAGCGAACTTCTCGGAAACCTCTGCATCTGCCTTACGCAGGAGCACGTCGGAGCGGTTAGCCTGAATCACCTGCGAGCCCAACCCGTTGAACACGTGAGCGAATTCAGCGGCAATAAAGCCGCCACCAATAACCACGACGCGGGCGGGCAAATCATCAATGCGCATGACGGTGTCTGAGGTGTGGACGTTCGGACCGTCGATACCGGGCACATCGGGCAGAACAGAACGTGAGCCTGTAGCAATCACAATCTGCGGCGAGGTAAGTTGCTTGCCTGATTCGGTTTCAAGGGTGTGGGTATCAATGAAATGAGCGTACTCTTCAAAGAGGGTGACGTTGCCCAGCCCCGCGCGGTAATCGCGTCCACCGGCTGAGATAGCGTCAATACGAGCGAAAATGCGGTCACGCATAGCAGACCAATCAACGTCAGTAACCTCGCCCTTGATACCCAGGTGCTCATGGGTTCTAATATTGTGCCCCAGGGTTGCCGGGTAAACATACTGTTTGGTGGGAATGCACCCAAAGTTCAGGCAAGTACCGCCGAAGGTGCCACCGTCAATAATAGCTACCTTTTTGTTATCCCATTCCTCGTTAATAATTGAGTTGCCAGAACCCGAGCCAATAATAATGAGATCAAATTCTTGAATAGTCATCGCTGCCTTTCATCTATGTTTTTCTCCACTCTACCAACGGTGGCAAGCCCCGTTTTGTTCTCGGTATCTTCCAATTGTCTAGGAGCGCTCGGTAGATTGTGGGTTTAGAGACCCTTAATCAATTGAGAGAGGTCTATCCTCAGCCGGCATGAAGACTTCATGCGCTCCCCTATCGCTCGCTTGCGGCACTTGGCATCTTGTACTGGCTTCTGAAGTACTTTTCTTTTGAGAACCACACAGGTAATCACAAAACTAAAGTATCTTTCAACGCACCCATCTCAATGGCGTTCAGCCAGTTTCGCGCGCATAAAAAGCCCGGTGTGCGCGTCCTTCTCCACAAGGAGAAGCACGCCACCCACCGGGCTGACTTTTACCAGAGGTGCCCTAGACTAGTCGGTCTTGACCACAATCAGCAGGTCACCACCCTGTACGTTGGAGACCTCGTTGTAAACAACGCGCTCTACCGTACCGGCGACCGGTGAGGTGATGGAGGCTTCCATCTTCATAGCCTCGATGGTCGCGATCTGATCGCCCACCTCAATAGTGTCACCGACCTTAGCGGTGATGGTAACGCCACCGGCAAAGGGTGCAGCAACGTGTGAGGGATTAGCGGGATCCGCCTTCTCAGCGGTCTTCACGTTGGATTCCACTGAGTTATCACGAACCTCAACGGTACGTGACTGACCGTTGAGAGTACAGATGACCTGACGGATACCCTTCTCATCGGGCTCTGAAATTGCCTGCAAGGTTGCAATCAGACGCACCCCCCTACCCAATGAGATGACGTGCTCGCGGTTTTCCATCATGCCGTAAAGGAAATCACGGGTGTGCAGGATAGAGACGTCACCGAATTCTTCGCGCACTGCCTCAAACTCGCGAGTGGGTGCGGGGAAGAGCAAACGGTTGAGGGTTGCACGGCGGGTTGCCGGGTCTCCTGCCAGCGCTTGCGCGTCCTCGTCCGAAATGTCCTTAATAGTGGGTTTAGCCAGTGTGCGCCCCTCCAAAGCACGGGTGCGGAAAGGCTCAGGCCAACCAGCGGGCGGGGTACCCAGCTCACCATTGAGGAACCCAATCACAGAATCGGGGATGTCGAAGGTCTGCGGATCCTTCTCGAAGTCCTCGGGGGTCACGCCCATACCCACCAGCTGCAGGGCAAGGTCACCCACAACCTTGGATGAGGGGGTTACCTTCACGATATGACCCAGCATCCTATCGGCTGCCGCGTACATATCTTCAATCGCCTCAAAGCGGTCACCCAGCCCCAGAGCGGTTGCCTGCGCACGCAGGTTCGAGAGCTGACCACCGGGAATCTCGTGGTTGTATACGCGACCGGTCGGTGAGTTCAGACCCATCTCGAAAGGCTTGTAAATCGCACGCACTGCCTCCCAGTAGGGCTCCATCGCCAGCACTGCGTCCATATCAACCTCGGGAGCACGCTCAGTACCGTCAAGCGACGCTAAGAAAGCTGAGAAAGAGGGCTGTGAGGTGGTGCCCCCCATTGAAGCGGTTGCGACGTCTACCGCGTCCACACCAGCCTCAACCGCAGCAACCAGGGTTGCTATCTGACCACCAGCGGTGTCATGGGTATGCAAGTGAACCGGCAAATCAAAACGATCACGCAGGGCGGTCACCAGGCGGCGGGCTGCCTCAGGACGCAGCAGACCAGCCATGTCTTTAATCGCCAGAATGTGCGCGCCGGCGTCCACGATCTGCTGGGCAAGATCCAGGTAGTAGTCGAGGGTATACACCTTCTCGTTGTCGTCCAGCAGGTTACCGGTGTAGCACATCGCAACTTCGGCAACCGCAGTGCCGGTCTTACGCACAGCCTCGATGGCGGGAGTCATCTGCGATATGTCGTTAAGAGCATCGAAGATACGGAAGATATCAACGCCGGTAGCAGCTGCTTCAGCAACAAAAGCGTCGGTTACTTCGGTGGGGTACGGGGTGTAGCCCACGGTGTTGCGACCGCGCAGCAGCATCTGAATCGGCACGTTCGGCATTGCCTTACGCAGGTGCGCCAGGCGCTCCCAGGGATCTTCTGAGAGGAAGCGCAGAGCAACATCGTAGGTTGCACCGCCCCATGCCTCAATCGAGAAAATATTGGGGGTGGTGTGAGCAACTGCGGGCGCAGCTGCCAGCAGGTCACGGGTGCGGACGCGGGTGGCAAGAATAGACTGGTGCGCATCGCGGAAGGTGGTGTCGGTAACCGCTACGGGCTTGTAGTTGCGCAGGTAGCGGGCAAAACCGTCCGGCCCTAACTCTTGCAGCTTCTGACGCCAACCTGCCGGAGGCTCATGCTCTGATGCGTCAAAGGGGGTGCGGAATGGTTCTTCTTGCTTATCCCCCGGAAAGCGCGGTAGTTTCTTGCGGGGATCAGGGCCCTCGATGCGCTCGCCGTTGGGCTGGTTGACAGTAACATTCGCAAGGTACTGGAGCGCTTTGGTGCCACGGTCAGCAGATGCCTTGGTATTGGTCAGCTCAGGGTGCTCATCAATAAAGGGGGTCGAGACATCGCCCGACTGGAAAATCTCGTTTTCCAACACAGCTTTGAGGAAGGGGATGTTGGTAGCGACGCCACGAATACGGAACTCTGCCAGCGCACGCTGAGCACGCTGCACGGCCGAGCGGAAATCGCGTCCGCGGCAGGTGAGCTTCACCAGCATGGAGTCGAAGTGCGGGGAAATCTGAGCACCGGTGTAGACCGTACCGCCGTCAAGGCGGATGCCTGAGCCACCTGCGGAGCGGTAGTATGACACTTTACCCACGTCAGGGCGGAAGCCATTCGCGGGGTCTTCGGTGGTGATACGGCATTGAAGGGCAGCACCGCGCACCTGCAACTCGTCCTGGCGAATATCCAAATCTTCTAGGCTCTCGCCAGAGGCAATACGCATCTGAGACTGCACCAAGTCAACGTCGGTGATTTCTTCGGTGACGGTGTGCTCCACCTGAATACGGGGGTTCATTTCGATGAAGACGTGCTGACCGGCGCGCTCACCGGCAGTATCAACCAAGAACTCTACGGTGCCGGCATTGACATAGCCCAGTTCTTTAGCGAAAGCGACCGCATCGCGGAAGAGTGCCTGGCGGATAGAATCGTCGAGGTTGGGTGCCGGAGCGATTTCAACGACCTTCTGGTGGCGACGTTGCAGGGAGCAGTCACGCTCAAAAAGGTGTACTACGTTGCCCTGGGAGTCGGCAAGAATCTGCACCTCGATGTGGCGAGGACGCAGCACAGCCTGCTCAAGGAAGACGGTAGGATCACCGAATGCTGTGTCTGCTTCGCGCATCGCAGCTTCCAAAGAGTCTTTGAGCGCTTCACGGGTTTCTACGCGGCGCATACCGCGACCGCCACCACCTGCAACAGCTTTCACGAAAATCGGGAAGCCAATCTTATCGGCTTCACCCAGCAGGTAGTCAACGTCCTTAGAAGGCTCTGAGGACGCGAGCACGGGAATACCTGCGCGGCGAGCCGCCTTGAGGGCTGCCACCTTATTACCGGCAAGTTCAAGAACCTCAGGGGGCGGCCCGATGAAGGTAATGCCGTTATCAGCCGCAGCTCGTGCCAGATCAGAGTTCTCTGAAAGAAAACCGTAACCGGGGTAAATAGCATCCGCGCCGGCTTCTTTGGCAACGCGAATGATTTCATCTACATCGAGGTAGGCGCGAACGGGATGCCCTTCCTCACCGATGGGGTAAGCCTCATCGGCTTGCTGACGGTGAATCGAGTGACGATCTTCGTAAGGAAAGACGCCGACCGTCTGGGCGCCTAACTCGTAGGCAGCGCGGTACGCCCTGATTGCGATTTCACCACGGTTTGCAACAAGAACCTTGTTAAACATGTTATTCCGTTTCTGTCTTGCCGCAGCTACGGTGCTGCGGTGCGACTTGCTTCCACTAATGTGTGAACTAGCACCAATATAGGCACAGGAAACCTAATTTTCATCATTTCGGTCCACTTTTGGGACGGGTCTTGTAATGACCTGTCTTTTATATGAGCGCCATCACCTAAGAATCTGATCTGCGCTTCATATAAAGTCTCTCTCTTCCCCATAAGAACACCCAAAATAAACTTCTCTACCACTCACAAATTTCTGTAGCATGAAGAAGTGCGCCTTGCGCCCTCTTTCGGGGCTTGCACGTTCTGGCCCATGATCTTGATCCGCACACGGACGCGTCCACTGTCTTGGCAACAAATAGTCACGAAGGTAACGAGATTGGGCAGGTACTGCTTGAGACTACGATGTAGCACTCAAAGATTCTTTGGCAACCTCTCCCTAGAGCGACTTTAGCGGTAACCTACCCGGTGCAGACCTAAAAGTTACTCGTGGCTCGGTCATGAGTGCGCGCATGAAGGCGCTGATCTACGCGCAGGCGCTCAACCGCCTGACCAATGAAATTGAAGTGGCTAACGATGAGACTGACCCAGAACAGGGGCAGGTTGCGACACCCTGGATCAAAAAGCTCTCCTGATGCCAACTGACGCATCCATCGGGCCATGAGAAACCCAAAAGCGGCGGTGCCACCAATTATTTCACTGGTGGCACCGCCGCTTTTTTCTAAAACTTTTTACATGCCCTGAGCTTTACGCGCTCGACGAGCTGAAAGCTCATCATGCACTTCCTCTTCAGTCAGCTGTGCAGTGGATTCGCCGGGCAGCTGCGAAAGGTTAATTTCTAGTTCGCGCCATACGCGACCAATGGCAATGCCAAAGACGCCCTGCCCTGCCTGAACCAAGTCAATGACCTCTGAGGCGCTGGTGCATTCGTAAACAGATGCGCCATCACTCATCAGGGTAATACCAGCAAGGTCTTCAACACCGCGGGTGCGCAGGTGGTCAACGGATGAACGAATCTGCTGAAGTGAAACGCCAGTATCGAGCAAACGCTTAACGATTTTTAGTACCAGAACATCGCGAAAGCTATAAAGACGCTGAGTTCCAGAACCTGACGCTGAGCGCACGGTCGGTTCTACAAGGTGGGTGCGTGCCCAGTAGTCCAATTGGCGGTAGGTGATACCGGCTGCTTTGCAGGCGGTCGGTCCGCGGTAGCCCAGGTTCTCATCAACCAAAGAAAGAGAATCGTTGAAAAGAACGCCCTGTTCGCCCTGAGGGGGCTGCTGAGGCATCACCTGGTCGAAACCCAGCAGGGGCTGGTCCATCGGCAACTCTGCCGCGCGAAGGTGTGCGGAGCTACGGTCTGACCCCTCTTGGGGATCAAGGGCTGAAAAATCTTTAGCCACGACAACATCCTTTCACACATGCGCGTACGTTCAATCCATCCTACTCGCTCACTACCAAAACCGTAGAATTGAGGGACTTAGTTAGCTTAAAACCTCACCGGGCTTTTGCTGCGTTTTAACACGCCTAAAAATTCATGTTTATCAGTGACTTGCACTGCCCCACCGCAGGCAGTGTGTGTTGGGCACACTTCAGCGCAGGGCAAGAGGCTACAACGCAACCGGCACACTCTTGCACCCGCCCTTGTGCTGAGAAAGCAGAGAAGAGAGCACTGATCGGCACCGTCTTTAGAGAAATTTATTCAGCAGCCGTCTACTCATAGGTAGGCATGGATGCAGCGACCAGGGTCATGTGCAGACGCAGACAAAGCTGAGCGATGTCTTGGGCACGCTCTGCAGCTTGAGCCCTTGAAGAGGCGTCCTTACGCAAGGCAAGAGGGGCTACGGCGGTCTCAATCAGTCCTACTTCGCGTTCGGCAGCTGATCTAAAAGAACGCAGGTGACGAGGCTGCAACCCGTGGCGCGTCAAATCTAAGCAGACCTGCACCACAACAACATCGTATTCGTCATACCCGGTTTCTGATTCACGAATCAAACCGTGGTTCAGCAACTCCCGCAGTAAGGGCAACTCAGCCCCGGTTTTTGCCGCTAGCTCTCGTAAAGAATAGGTACGCGCCGGATCGGCAGCGCCTTCCTTGGGTTCTGCGGCAGCTCCCCCGGTAGGTTCCTCATCGCTGTGAGCTTCAAGGTTCACCTCAGCAAAGGGCGAAGCTAAACGCCCAGCATCTACTGCCTCTAGCCGGTCTTTGATAACCTTCAGCGGCAGATACTGATCACGCTGCAATTCAAGAATGTACCGCAGGCGCTCCACATCATTCTGTGAGTACTTGCGGTACCCCGTGTTCGTACGCTGCGGAAAAACCAATCCCTTATCTTCGAGAAAGCGAATCTTTGAGGCACTGATCCCCGGAAAATCAGCGTCAAGCTGGCTCAGCACCTGACCAATCGTTTTGTTCTTGCGATCGCGTACTGAGCCCTCCACTTCCTCTGACTCTGCGAAGTTGTGCGGCATTATTGCTGCCCAAGCCCCAAGAAGAAGACAAAGTGGAACTTGCCGATGCGAATCTCATCGCCGTTCTTCAAAAATGCGTTATCAACGCGGTCACCATTGACGTAGGTGCCATTAAGTGAGTTCGCGTCGGTCAGGACGAAGGTACCTACGTTGGGAGTGAATACAGCGTGTTCACGCGAAACAGTAACATCATCGAGGAAGATTTCGCTGGTGGGCTTACGTCCGGCAACGATTGCCTTGTCTGCACCTGTTGCATCCTGCTCAACGGTTAGCAAGAAACGGGTGCCGGTTGTGTGCCCCTCAATGCCAATCAGCAGGGCTGAACCGGCAGGCAGGGTTGCAATGGTGTTCTGCTCTTCGGGTGAGAGAGAGTAGGAAGTGTTTTGCGCCGGGGAAGGAGTAAAACGAATCATCGAAAGAGTCGATGTAGCAGGGTGTGCATCGGGGTTCTGCACCATGAAGTTATTCCTTGAAAATAGAGAAACGAGAGTGTTCACCTTACAATTGGTCACGTTCAGGTAACGGACCCTTGTAAATAGTAACGATTCGGTAAACAGTGAATCAGTAGTTCAATCTTAGCCGGTGAGTTTCAAACTGACTAGCTTCTAGCACTTTTTTACTCGGTGCGCCGCTCTACCCTAAAAATTGAAGAGACGAGAAGAGCTCCACCACCGGTGGAGCCCTCCTTACACTGAGTCCTCAAGACCCCACCGAGTACCCGGAAGAGGTTTAAAAATTTTAGCGACTACTCAGCAATTTCACCTTCGTAATCACTTGCTGAGAGCAGAGAATCAATGTCGGCAGCGTTTGCAGGACGCAGCTCAATCAGCCAGCCCTCGCCGTAGGGGTCAGAGTTTACCAGTGCGGGGTCTGATTCAAGCGCGTCATTGATAGCAACAACTTCACCGGTGACGGGGCAGAAAAGATCTGAAACGCTCTTGGTGGACTCAATCTCACCGAAGGTTGCTTCAGCATCAAAAGTTTCGCCTGCCTCGGGCAGATCAACATAAACTACGTCACCCAGCGCGTCCTGCGCGTGGTCGGTAATCCCCACACGAACAGTGCCCTCTGCGGTGGGGCTAGCAACCCATTCGTGTTCAGCGGTGTACTTAAGGCCTGCGGGAATGTTGCTCATAATATGAGTCCTTTCAGTCACTTCTCGTGAAAGCTAACCCGTGTGTGAAAAGGGTTGAAAGCGGTAGTTCTAAGACTGTGGTTCAGTCTTATGTTTTCTAACATCTCACAGTATGTCACAGGCTACATCCATCTGTGATGCACGGACCATTAGAGTCGTAAAAAAGATTGCGAAATCCCCATCTTTCTCAACGCTCAAAGGCCCCAGGCACCCGCGTTTATCTTTCGACTGTGCGGGTACCTAGGGGCTTCGCTAGCACATGCTAGTGCTTTTAGCTTCTCTGCGAGGCTCTAATTTAGATGATGCCCTCTGAGAAGTGGTCAGGGTTACCAAAGCGGTGGGCGGTGATGGAAACTGCCTGCTCCTTGACGAAGGGCAGCATCTCCACACGTCCTGACTCGGTAACGGGCTGGGTGTAGACCGCGATATCGGGGCGACCACCCAGAGCCTCGTAAACGCTGTACGCATCAGTGCCAATGTAACGGATGCGTGAACCACCCAGTGCGGTGCTTTCAAGTTCGCGTATACTCTTGTGAGCTAGTTCGGCAAGGTTTGCCCGGTAGGTTGCGTCATCTTCTACCACTACCTTGACGCCTGCGTTTTCGATAGCGCCCAGAGCAGCAACGGGAATCTCCTGAGCAGTGGAGAGCTCTACGGGAGCGCCCGCTGCGATCCCCGCTAGCACTACACGAATACCGTGCATGAGCTGACCGGTGGAGTCCAAGCGAACCTGAACCTGCTGGGGTACGTAGCGCAAGATATTGCGCTCCACGCCCAATTGGGAAGGATCATGCTTGGCGCCGAATTCTAGTGCCCAGGCTTCAGCATCTGATGAGGTGGCGCGAGTCAGGTACTCGAGATCCTCAATGGTACCAGCGGTGGGTTCACGCAAGGACGCGAGCGCCTCGCGTACACCGGCAACGCTCGGGGTCTGGGTAGCAGTTGATTCTGCTGACTCCCAGTCACTGAGTGCCACCAGGTAGGAGGGGCCACCCGCCTTGGTGCCAGAACCTACGGTTGATTTCTTCCAACCGCCGAAGGGCTGGCGACGTACGATAGCGCCGGTGATACCGCGGTTGACGTAGAGGTTGCCTGCCTGAACCTTGGAGAGCCACAAATCGAGTTCTTTGGAGTCCAAGGAGTGCAGACCTGCGGTCAGACCGTAGTCGGGTGCGTTCTGCAGTTCGATTGCTTCTTCGAGGGTCTTGGCGGTCATGATGCCAAGAATCGGGCCGAAGTATTCGGTGAGGTGGTACTCAGAGCCGGGCTTGACGCCAACGCGGACGCCGGGTGACCAGAGCTTGCCGGTGTCATCGAGTTTCTTGGGTTCAATTGCCCATGACTCGCCCGCTTCGAGGGTGGTCAAACCGCGTAGCAGCTTGCCTTCGGGTTCTGAGATGATCGGGCCCATCTGCGATTCAATATCTTGCGGGTAGGCAACATGCAAGGAGCGTACCGCGTCAAGAAGCTGATTCTTGAAACGCTTTGAAGTAGCTACTGAACCCACCAGAATGACGGTTGATGCTGCTGAACATTTCTGACCGGCGTGACCGAAGGCTGAGTAGACAACGTCTTTCACTGCCAGATCAAGGTCAGCATTAGGGGTAACGATGATGGAGTTCTTGCCGGAGGTCTCACCGAAGAGGGGAAGGTCCTTGCGCCATGAACGGAACATTTCAGCGGTCTCGTAACCACCGGTGAGAATCAGACGGTCAACTGCCTTGTGAGCTACCAGGTGCTGACCGGCGTCCCTGTTGGTGAATTTAGCCAGCTTGAAAACTTCGCGTGGCACGCCTGCGTCCCAGAGAATATCTGCGATGACAGCACCGGTGCGGGCGGTGTTGGATGCGGGCTTGAAGATAACACCCGAACCAGCTGCCAGCGCTGCCAGCACACCGCCGGTAGGAATAGCGGTTGGGAAGTTCCACGGCGGAATCACCAGGGTTAGGTTGACCGGATGGGCGATAGCTCCGTCAAATTCTTCAAGTTTTTCAGCCAGCATGGCGTAGTAGTAGGCGAAGTCGATAGCTTCTGATACTTCGGTATCGCCCTGTTCAAGAGTCTTGCCGGCTTCGAACGCCATAACTTCAAGCAGCTCATCACGGCGCACGGCGAGCTCGATGCCCACCTTGCGCAGAATATCACCGCGTTCCTTGCCGCTGAGGGCACCCCAGGCTTTGGACGCAGCCACAGTTTCATCAATGAGCTCTTCAACGCGCTCGTTAGAATCGACCTCGTTGACGGCCAGGGTGTCAATGCCCAAGGTGGTGGTCTTAGAACGTTCCAGAATCTCACGACCCCAGATACGGTTAGCGCTCAAGGAGGGGTCGGTATCGGGGGTGTTATCGAACTCGCCGCGGGGCACAAAGACGTTCCCAGCGTTCTCCTCCAGACGATTCTGGGTACGCTTGGGACCAGGAACCTCGTCGGTCACCGAGTTCAGCGAACGCAAGAAACGGTTCTTTTCGCGCTCGAAGAGCTCCTTGGAATCGTTGAGGTCAAAGACAGCGCTCATGAAGTTCTCACTGGATGCGTTCTCTTCAAGGCGACGCACCAAGTAAGAGATTGCCACGTCGAATTCTTCGGGGCGCACCACGGGGGTGTAAAGCAAGAGGTGACCCACACGGCGGCGGATGATTTCTGCCTGCTGAGCTGCCATACCGATGAGCATTTCGAACTCAACAGAATCTGCTACACCGCGGTCTTCTGCTAGCAGCAGGGCAAAGGCAACATCAAAGAGGTTGTGACCAGCAACGCCGAGGCGAATGTTCTTAGCGTGCTCAGGTTGCAGCGCATAATCAAGGATGCGCTTGTAGTTAGTATCCGAGAGCTGCTTGGAATCCCACGTGGTCAGAGGCCAACCGTGCAGAGCGCCCTCAACAACTTCCATAGAAAGGTTAGCGCCCTTTACCAGGCGCACCTTGATGCGTGAGCCACCATCAGCAACGCGAGCAGCTGCCCACTTCTGCAGACGCATCATCGCGTCCAGGGTATCGGGCAGGTAAGCCTGCAATACGATGCCCGCTTCAAGGTCTTTCAAGTGGGGCTGATCAAGAATCTTGGTGAAGACCTCAATGGTCATATCGAGATCCTTGTACTCTTCCATATCAAGGTTGATGAACTTCTTGACGGGAGAGTTTGCGGCCAGCTCATAGAGCGGGGTCAAAGATTTGACGGCGTGGTCCACTGCCTCGTCGAATGCCCAGTGAGAGTGGGGGCCCAGTACCGATGACACTTTAATCGAAACGTAGTCGATATCATCGCGCGCCAGCAGTCGCTTGGTTTCGCTCAGACGACGAGCAGCTTCTTTATCGCCCAGTACCGCTTCACCCAGAAGGTTGATATTGAGCTTGTTACCGGTGGAGGTCAAGTGCTCAATGGCAGGACCGAGCTTCTCATCACGGGCGTCCACAATCAGGTGACCCACCATCTGACGCAGCACCTTGCGGGCAATATCGACAGTGGGGGTTGACACCTGTGACGCGAGCTTACCGCCAACATTTACCGCTGACTTCATGTACCAGGGCAAGAAACCTGGAACCAGCGGAGCAATACGTGCCAGATTCTTACCGGCAACAGTCTTATCTTCAGGGCGAACTACACCGTCAACGAAGCCGACAGTAAACTCAAGACCGTTGGGATCCTTAAGGACGCCCGCCAGCTTCTGCGCTGAAGCATCTGCGGGAATATTCTGGGCATCTTTCACCCAGTTTTCAACCAGGCTAACAGCCTCTTGTGCCATCTGCTGGTAGTGTGCTGAGGCAAATACCTTCTCGTTCATCTCAAACCTCCGTAGTCACCTGAACCAGTGACGTCAGTAATTGTTTCTTCTACATTATGTCCCAGCTCACCACTTTAGTAAAATTAAATTATCTTTAGATATATACTTTAGTTTTTCTAAATATTGGAGGTCGTCAGATGTACGACGTACGCCGACTCAATATGCTGCTCGAAGTCCACGAACGTGGCACTCTAGCCGCCGCCGCACAAACCCTGCATCTCACCCCATCAGCAATCTCACAGCAACTCTCAGCACTCGAAAAAGAGGTCGGTACTCCCCTACTCACCCACGTCCGCCGCCGCTACCAGCTCACCGAAGCTGGACGCATCCTCATTGAAGGCACCCGCAGCGTCCTCAGCGAACTCGACACCATGAAAACCCGCATCGAAAGACTCACCGGTGAACCCAGCGGCACCGTACGAATCGCCATCTTTCAATCCGCCGCGCTCGCTGTGCTACCGAAGGCACTGGAATACCTCGCTCAGCATGCCCCGCAGGTCGCCCTGCACGCAGTGCAAATAGAGCCAGAAATTGGACTCACCATGACCAAAAGCCGCGAATTCGACATCACCATCGCAGAAGCCTACCCCCACCATTTCATTCCAGAAATGAGCGAACTTAGCTACGATCTGCTCACCCACGACCCTTTGCACCTCATGGTGCCTACAAGCTCGGCAGTTGAACACGTTGCAGATACGCATGCCCTACCCTGGGTATTGGAACGCCCCGGCAACACCAGCCGAGAGTGGGCGATCAATCGTTGCCGTTCCTTCGGTTTCGACCCGACTATTCGCTACGAAATAGATGACGTCATCACCCACGTCCACCTGGTTAAAGCGGGGCTGGCAGCAGCGATGGTTCCCCACTTCATTGTGCAAGCAATCGATAGCCTTGACGGCGTACGACTCATCGACCACGAAGAGCAAAGCCGTAAGATTTTTGTGGTAACTCGCACCGAATCGCGCGATCAGCTCTCTATTACCGCCGTTAGAGAAGCCCTACAGCACGCCGTCAACCACTAAGTATTCAGCCATTTCCCACCCCTTTTCACGCTATAAACGCACACAAAAAGACGGTAGTAGCCGAAACGCATATCGCTACCGGCAACTACCGCCTTAATACATTTGAGAGTTATTTACCCCTTAAACTAGAGACGAACCGCTACAACCTCAGCGCTTTGCGCCTGCACAAAGTTATCGATAGTAGCGTCAAGAACACAGCTTGCCACAAACTGCACCTGGGCATACTTGGCCTTATTGACCGAAGCGTGGGCCTTCCAGTCAACGGCAACAGTTGATGCCTTGCCGCTAGGCAAATTAAAAGCCAGCGAGAGGAAGCTAGTGTCACCCTCAACGCGTGTGCCCCGCATCGCCAAGCGGTCACCGGACGAACCAGCGCGGGTAACGAATGCGCGCGTGTCCTTCTCCAACAAACCGGAGGCTCGCAAACGGCGAGCGCTCAGCTCAATAGTCGTACCGGCTGCAATTGTCTGGTTACCGTTGTTGCGAATCACCAACTTATTGGGCATGTTGACCATGGTGACGGTATCTGATGAGTTTTCGTACTGTACACGCTGGGGGTCGCCCGTGCCTATCAGCTCAAGTTTAACCGACCGAAAGTTCGCTTCAACGGCAGTGTTCTCCAGAACAATCGGGGTAGGCACTCTACGGTTATAACGATTGGTAGCAGGACGCCGGTTGGACGGGGAGTACACGCCGGGAGGCAGCGGCGCTGCGTGGGCGGCCACGGTGCTTGCGGTGAAGCCTACTGAGAGCACACCCACTTTGAGGGCGGTGCGACGGGTTGAGTTCTGTGTCATGGGTTAGATTCCTTATGCCTTTGAGATGCGGTAGATGCCGCTGATGGTTCCCTGCCACCAAGTACCGAAAGTATCGATGGTGCCTACCATCTGCAGGGTGTCGCCGCCGCCGAGTAGAATGCTGACGTGATCGGGCAGTTGCTGGGAGTAGACGGTACGGCCGGTTTCAATGTCAATAATAGTTGCGTGCGCGTAAGCGCCGTCCGCTAGACCGGCGGGGCCGCGGCGACGTTCGCAGGTGTAAATCAGCTTGTCAGCTGTGGAATAGCGCGGTACAGCCGATGAGTAGACATCATCGCGCTTCCAGATCCGCTTCAGACCGTTAGGAGTGACATCCCAGCGTTCCATACCCGGTGCGAAAAGGGCTGAGGCGGGTATTGAGGGACCTGCGCCGTCAGGGTATTTAGGGTAGGGGTAACCGAAGGTGTTGGCACCCACCACGGTGTTGCCGATGCCAATCATAGAGTTTTCAGTACCCGATGCGCCAGGAGTAAAGAGCCCAGCTTCGCCCACCAAAGAACCGTCTTTAGTGCGGTAAACGATGACGTTTTCTTGGACATCGCCGTTATCGGTCAGCATAACGTAGTCTGAGCCGTTGGGACCGAAGAAGGTGGGGGACGCGCCCGACCCCCAGGCCAGCTTGCCTGGCTTACGAGCGCTACCGCGAGTATACGAATGTGCCCAGTCAATGACTGGCTTAGAATCAGCGGCTGCCGAGAGCATATAGATGCCGTGTGAGGTCACCACGCTCACGCCCGCAGGGCAGGCAGAAATGGAGTTATCCACGCGCTCGTCCATGGAGTAGCGGTTCAGACGCAAGGAACGAAGAACACCGCGCTCCATATCAACAACGGCAACTACACCGTTCTTGGAAGCAACCCATACACGTCCCTGCCAGTCGGGCACCAAACCTACTACCTGGTCGCCACCCATCTGGCTCAGGTATCGCTTAAGATCCACGCGTGAATCAACGCGTAAACCGCGCCCATCGGCACGGTGGGCAATACGCAAGAGAGTATTAGTGCCATCAACCAATACCATACGGTCTTGTTCATCGAGGTAGGCATACACGCCACCGAGCAAGGCACCCTTGGGCAGGTTCAGGTGGTCGAGTTCAGTACCGTTGGGGTGAACGATAGCAATTTTGGGAACAAGGAACTGCCCTTCTGCCGCCACCTGGGTACAAAGCACCTGAATAAACCCGTCGCGTCCTGCCAAAATAGTGGGGCAGGCACCGCCCATAGGGATTTTCTTAACATTCCACGGGCCAGCGCCGGGACCGGGCAGAGGGGTGGTATCTGATGCTTGGGCATCACCATGCATGGTGGCAACACCGGGCGCACCAATGACCCTATTAATTTCAGCGTTATAAGCGCTAACAGTCACGAAGTTTCCTTGCTATTTTTATCACAACATCACCGAAAGATATTTACCGTTATAGCTCAACGAATGTGAGAATCTCTAAACATTGGGGCTTCCTCCCCCGCTCGTTCAAGACAGTAAAAGATTCAACGCGGTTTACAGAAAAATGTATATAAAAATTGAATTTCATTCTTCATTTCATCTGCGCGTTTTCCAAGATCTAGACTCAACAGCCCAAGAGCCCAAGAATCTTCCGAAAATGTTGCGTATATTGAGTATCAAGCAACACTATATCAGCGAAGAGTAACTTTCACCGTAGCATTTTAGAGCTATGTCAATCCCCCCCCTCCAGAAACACTCCTCAGTGCCTATCACAGCACTCATACTTCTAGCAAAAGATGAGCCAGCTGCGCATCCACCACCAAATCGGTAATAGCGCCGGTACGCAAAGCACCCCTCAGAGCTTTGACTCGGTGATCGCCAGAGGCCGCGCACACCCGCCGCGGAATCTTAGCAAGCTCTGCGGGGGTGGGCCCGGTAGCGCGGGCATTGATGTCTAGGTCGGCGTATGTACCGTCCTCTCGCAAAAGAAGGGTGCAGATATCACCCACCACCCCCTGAGCGCGCATCTTCTTGAGTTCATCGGCATCAAAGTACCCACCGTTATAGACGTGTGACGGTATAGCCCCGCCAAAAGCACCAATACCGAACAGGGCAACGTCCACTGTTTTTTGCACAGCCAGCACCCCGGCGATACTGCGCTCGCACCACATCGCCTGTTTAGTTGCAGCAAAGTCAAAGAAAGCAGGCACCGGAAAATGAATCATCTGAGCCCCGTAGGTTTCAGCGACAGAACCCAAGATAGTACCCGAGTACGGAATACCCGTATGGTGGGCGTTGCCCGCCCCGTTGAGCTGTACCACGGTGACATCTTTAAGCGGACGCTTTTTCAGGTACTTTGCCACCTCAGTCACGGTTGATCCCCAAGCAATGCCAGCAACCGATCCCTCTACAATGCAGGAATCAAAAACTTCCGCAGCTACTCGCGCCACCTTCTGCATGCGGGTGATGGGGCTGGCGGACGCATTCACCGACACCACCTGCGCCCGCACCTTGTAACGGTCCATGATTTTCTGCGCCAGGTTATCTTTGGGTCGAAACTCCGCATTAAGACTAATACGCACGATGCCCTCAGCCCGCGCATCCTTCAAAAGCCGGGAGATGCTGGCGCGTGACACCTGGTAGCGGGCGGCGATGGTTTCCATAGTGAGCCCCTGCATGTAGTAGAGGTCAGCCACTTCGTAGATATATTGTGAACGATTGTGCATAGTTTTTATCTTATAGCGCACATTCGTTCATATTGTTAGGGTTGAGCTGACTCACAGGTCAAGATGGTTGCAAGACACTTTTAGAAGCAAAGGAAAGGCATCACACCGTGTACACCACACGTTTCGCCCACGCAAGCCACCTCAACGCAGCTTCACGCCAGCAAGCATTTGACGCCATGACTGATGATGAAGGCGTGGATATTCTGATCATTGGCGGCGGTGTTACCGGCGCTGGCATCGCCCTGGATGCAGCCACCCGCGGGTTACGCACCGCCATTATTGACGCCGGCGATTGGGCAACCGGAACCAGCGCCTGGTCATCAAAGCTAGTTCACGGCGGTCTGCGCTACCTCTATAACCTTGACTTCAAGCTCGTAGCAGAGGCCCTCAAAGAACGTGGTCTTCTGCTAGAGAAAACAGCTCCCCACCTGGTCAAAGCTCAGCCTTTCCTCTGGCCCCTGAAAATGCCCGTGATTGAACGTGCCTACTCGGCCGTTGGAATCGGTATGTACGACGCTATGGCTTATGCAGGTACCCGCGGGCGTCGCACCGTACCCACCCAGAAGCACTTCAGTAAAAAGGGTGCCCTCAAAATCTTCCCCGACATCAAAAACGATGTGTTTACCGGCGCCATTCAGTTCTACGATGCCCGTGTTGATGACACCCGCCTAGTCATCGACCTGGTGCGCACCGCAGCGGGCTACGGTGCTCTGGCGGCTTCTCGCGTCAAGCTCACCAACGTCACCAAAAATAACCTGGGCACCGTCATTGGTGCCGAAGTGCTCAACCGAGAAACCGGTGACACCGCCACTATTAAGGCAAAACACATCATCAACGCCACCGGTGTATGGACAGAAGAAACCCAGTCTATTGCCAACCAGGACGCGGGGCTGGAAGTGCTCGCGTCTAAGGGCATTCACATTCTGGTACCGCGCGATCGCATCAAAGCAACCAGCGGCATCTTCACCATGACAGAAAAATCCGTGCTGTTCATTATTCCCTGGCAACGATACTGGATTATCGGCACCACCGACACGCCCTACACCGAAGACATTAACAACCCGGTAGCTACGTCAAAGGACATTCAGTACGTTCTTGATGAAGCCAACCGCCTGCTGGATAACGAACTAACTGCCGACGATATTATCGGCACCTACGCCGGTTTGCGTCCGCTTCTGCAGCCCAAGCTCAAAGAAGGTTCAGAGGCATCTTCTACCAAGGTTTCACGCGAACATACCGTTACCGAGATTGCGCCGGGAATGAGCGCCATCGCCGGCGGCAAGCTCACCACCTACCGCGTCATGGCTAAGGACGCCGTTGATTTCGCTCTCGGAGAGACCGCCAAGTACCGCCCCTGCGTCACCGAATCTATCGAGCTGGTGGGCGCAACCGGTTATCGTGCCGCTGAAGCAGCGCGCTCATCCATCGCCCAGGCACAGGGCTGGAACGATGAGCGCATGACCCACCTGCTCGAACGCTACGGCGCTGAGATCCACGATCTGCTGGCGCTCATTAAAGAGAACCCCGAACTGGGCAAGCCCCTTGAGCACGCACCCCAGTTCCTGCGCGCTGACGTCGTTTTCGGCGTGCGCTACGAAGGTGCCCTGCACCTTGAAGATATCTTGATTCGCCGCGTCCGCCTTGATCTTGAGCAGCGTGACCGTGGCCTAACAAGCGCCGAAGAAATTATCGCCCTCATGAGCGAAGAACTCGGTTGGGACGCCGCCACCGAACAGCACGAGCTAGATACCTACCGCGCCCGTGTGGAGGCTATTGCCGCAGCTGAAACCGAGACCACTGACCGCGCAGCAACCGCTCACCTGAGCAACGCAGAAACTGTAGTTGGCTAACAACAACTACCCCTGGTGCAGCCTGCGGCTCGGCACTATCAGCCGGGTAGCAGGCTACACCAGTGCCAGAAACTGACACTTTTCCCGCTACACATTCAGCACCACAAGGCAGACTTATTGCCTAGGGTTTTGAAAATATATTTCTCACTACATAAATATTCTTCACGGTAAGAATCTTTAACGTACAGAGTCGTACAGAAAGGACGCGCACATGAGCTTGTCAGCATCAACGCTGGTTGCCGAAGGCGCAACCGCCCTCAAAACAGCAGAGGGCACAGCAACCACCCTGGGAGTTTTCTCTTCAGAGGTGCTAGGAACCGCCGTTCTCATTCTCTTGGGTGCCGGTGTTTGTGCCGCAGTCACCCTGCCCAAATCGGCAGCCAAAAATACCGATTGGCTAACCATCGGCTTCGGTTGGGCGATGGCAGTGTTCGCCGCTGTCTATGTATCAGCTCCTTCGGGTGCCCACCTCAACCCCGCAGTTACCGTTGGCCTTTTTGTAGCAGGTAATGACTTCGCCCCCGGTATCGCCCCCACCGTGCCTAACATGTTTGTTTACTTTGCCGGTGAGTTCTTGGGTGCTTTCGTTGGTGCCTGGCTTGCCTACTTGGCTTTCAAGAAACACTTTGATGAAGCAGAACCCAATACCACCCGCGGTGTCTTCTCAACCGCACCGGCAATCCGCTCCTACGGGTGGAACCTCGTCACCGAAGCTATTGGCACCTTCGTTCTGGTCGGCTTCGTGGTCGCATCAGGTCTCACTCCTTCAGGTCTTGGTCCACTCGGCGTAGCGCTGATCGTTTTGGCAATCGGTCTTTCATTGGGCACCCCCACCGGTTACGCCATCAACCCGGCACGTGACCTAGCACCTCGCATCGCCCATGCCCTCATGCCTATCAAGGGTAAGGGCTCCTCAGACTGGGCATACGCCTGGGTGCCAGTAGTTGGCCCTATCATAGGCGCTACTGCCGCAGCACTGATTATTCCCACCATGCTGGGCATCTAACCTTCTTTCACCCCACCGGGGCGGACGCGTCCACCCCTCAACCCTCCACTCACAAACCGACAAAGGAGTTAAATCATGAGTGAAAAAACCCTCCCCGAACGCAAGAAGTACATCCTCTCAATTGACCAGGGCACCACGTCCTCCCGTGCCATTCTCTTCAATAAGCAGGGAGAAATCGTCTCGGTCGGTCAGCACGAACACGAACAGATTTTCCCGAAAGCGGGCTGGGTAGAACATGACCCCGCAGAGATCTGGACCAACATCCGCAAATCTGTCGGTGAAGCACTCACCAAGGCTGAGGTCAACCACCACGAAATCGCTGCCGTCGGTATCACTAACCAGCGCGAAACCGCTGTGGTGTGGGATAAGAACACCGGCGAACCCATCTACAACGCCATCGTTTGGCAAGATACCCGCACCCAAAAAATTTGCGAGGAGCTCGGTGGCGAAGAAGGCCCCAGCAAATACCATGACATTGTGGGGCTCAACCTTGCCACCTATTTCTCCGGCCCCAAAATCAAGTGGATTCTCGATAACGTAGAAGGCGCCCGCGAAAAAGCTGAAGCAGGCGATCTGCTCTTCGGCAACACCGACACCTGGGTTGTTTGGAACCTCACCGGCGGTGTGGACGGCGGCGTTCACGTCACCGACGTTACCAATGCTTCACGTACCATGCTGATGAACATCCGCACCCTGGAATGGGACGAAAACATCGCCAAGGACATGGGCATCCCCATGAGCATGCTGCCCGAGATTAAGTCCTCCTCTGAAATCTACGGCTACGGTCGCCCCAAGGGTCTACTCAATGGCACCCCCATCGCCGGTATTCTTGGTGACCAGCAGGCAGCGACCTTCGGTCAGGCGTGCTTTGAAAAAGGCATGGCAAAGAACACCTACGGCACCGGTAACTTCATGCTGATGAACACCGGCGAAGAACCCGTCATCTCTGAGAACGGTTTGCTCACCACCGTCGCCTACAAGATTGGCGAGAATAAGCCCGTCTACGCCCTTGAGGGTTCAGTGGCGGTTTCAGGTTCACTCATTCAGTGGTTGCGCGACAATCTCAAGATGATTAATGACGCCTCAGAGTCAGAAGCGCTGGCAACCTCCGTTGAAGATTCGGGTGGCTGCTACATCGTTCCTGCCTTCTCTGGTCTTTTTGCTCCCCACTGGCGTCCGGATGCACGCGGCGTCATCGTTGGTCTGACCCGCTACGTCAATCGCGCCCACATTGTGCGAGCAGCGCTGGAAGCAACCGCTTGGCAGACCCGCGAAGTGCTCGATGCGATGAACGCTGATTCCGGTGTTGAGCTTTCTGAGCTGCGCGTGGACGGTGGTATGACCGCTAATGAGTTCCTCATGCAGTTCCAGGCTGACATTCTGGGTGTGCCCGTTATTCGCCCCAAGGTCATTGAGACCACCGCCCTCGGTGCTGCCTACGCAGCCGGCATCGCTGTTGGTTTCTGGGAGGGTGAACAGGACGTCACCGCCAACTGGTCAGAGGATAAGCGCTGGGAGCCTTCCATGGATCGGGGCGACGTCGAACGCCAGTACCGTACCTGGAAGAAGGCAGTCTCTAAGACCCTGGGTTGGGTTGATGAGGACGTAGATTCCGAGTAACCCCTTGCAGGGAACCAACACAAGAGGTGACCACGAGAAGTGATGGTGACCGTACATTTTACGGTCAGCATTACTTCTCGTGGTCACCTCAAATATGAATGAAACGTTTGTTCCTGTAGAAATCAGTGATACAAGTATGGACGCGCAGTACCCACTCGCTGTTAGGCTGAATATCATGGCTACAGCTTCTTCACTCAAAAACCGTCTGCAAGCCCTCGACGGCAAGCCCTATGGGGCGCTTAGATCTCTCACCGGCAGCTACACTTTTGATGGTTTCACCCTGCGCATCGATCAGGTACAGTCTGATCCTTACGCTCCGCCCTCGCGCGTCCGGCTGATAGTGCCTCTACCCAGCACTCAGCTGCCCAGCGAAGTGCTTGAAACTCGACAGCAGCAGGTAGCGGTGCGGGATTTTATTGCCCGTGATATAGCGGACGCGGTTGCCCACGGTCCTCGTGAGTTTGGCTTTGTGGCACCGGGGCAAGAGATTCTTAATCGTTCCTCGGTAGTTGTTACAGATGAGGTATTGGAAGTTCGTCTAACTTTCGCTTTCCCCGCTGCAGGTAGGCGCGTCAAAGGGCGCCTTGCAGCTGAACTTCTCACCGAAGAGCTAGCTGATCTGGTGCGGTACTCAGCGCTGGGTGCTGATCTTGAGGTGGTAAAGCTACGGGAGCATGTTGCCACCTACACCGATTTTCTGTGGATTCAGCGGCAGCTTGAGGAACGCGGTTTAGTTGCTTTTGTTGCCAATGGTTCGGCGCTGGCGCGGTCTAGCGGTGCTAGTGATACTCCTTCGCAGCGTAATGTGCCTTTCACTAGCCCCGATTCACTCTCTACCAGTCTCACCACGCCTTCAGGCAGAAGGCTGACAGGTCTGGGAATTGGACAGGGCATCACCCTGATTGTGGGTGGCGGCTACCACGGCAAATCTACCCTTTTGCAGGCGATTGAACGCGGTGTTTATGCCCATGTTCCCGGCGATGGACGCGAGTTTGTGGTTACGGCATCGGCTGCGGTAAGTGTGCGAGCTGAGGACGGACGCAGCGTGGCGGGTGTTGATATTTCCCCCTTTATTGCGGGTTTGCCGGGCGGGGTGTCCACTGAGGTTTTCTCAACGGCTAATGCTTCAGGGTCAACGTCTCAGGCAGCTGGCATCGCTGAGGCTTTGGAGATCGGTAGCGACCTGTTGCTGATTGATGAGGATACCTCAGCTACTAACTTCATGATTCGCGACGAGGCGATGCGAGCGCTTATTAATGCCAGCCACGAGCCGATTACGCCCTTCGTTGATCGGGTGCGGGGCTTGTATGAGGGGGTGGGTGTTTCAACCGTTATGGTGGTCGGTGGCTCGGGTGCTTTCTTTGGGTTGGCTGATACGGTGATTGCTCTCACGGAGTATGTTCCGTCTGATGTGACGGCGCGGGCTCATGAAATAGCGGGGTCGTCCCCTATTACCCGCAGCAGTGGAGATACCGACTTCTGGGTTGATTATCTGAGGGAGCTGCCGCGTTCACCCCGCGGTTTGGGCATGGGTAATGTGCGTAAGCCTCCCCGTGCTAAGGGGCTTCAGACTATTCAGGTAGATAGACAAGAGATTGATGTGCGGGCGCTCAGTCAGCTGACAGATGCCGCTCAAACTCAGGCAATAGCACGGGCGTTGCTCCTGGTGGAGAAGAAGCTAGCGCACGACATGTCCCTCGCGCGAGCTGTCCATGAAACCTGCGGTGACCTTGAGGTGAAGGATCTGGATATCCTGGCGCCAGCCCGCGGCGATATGGCAGCTCCCCGCGCGTCCGAACTTATGGGCGCTATCAGCAGGTGGCGTGGAATCAAGTAAACGATGTATCTCGCCCCCCCCGTTAGCAACAGTGTGGACTCTCCAGAATTATTATTTGAGTTCTGCAAATCTCTCTATTGCTTGGTCGTAGGCGGCTACAACGTCTGATATTTCTACGATGGGAGGCAGCAGCCCTGCTTCTTGGTGTTCGAGGAGGAACTCGGCAAGGACGTAGGCGGAGGCTTCGCTCTCATCGAGCACGCCGTGGGTATAGTCAGCGGCATCTACCAAATCCAAGAGGGGTTTGGCAACACCGTAGTCGCCTTGCAGGGCTGCTTGGTAGGTGCCGGTACTTTCTAGGGTAATTCCTAGAATGAGTTCTGATGCCATAGCATGCTCCATTTTCTACAAAATTGAATATTATGTTTTCATTCTATAGTTATAGTTACCTCACCGAACAGGGGTTTCCTCGTTGAATTAACAACAACCCTCAGTGCCCCATTTCACTCGCCACTGGCTGAGGTCGTGAAAGAATAGATGTATGCAAGATTCTTCATCAATACCCTCAGCAACCTCAGCCGAGAATGACCGGCAGGTGAGTGAGCGCGTCCACCATACACTGGTAGAAACCCCGCTGGGTCAGATGCATCTTGCTGCTCGTGAGGACGCTTTGATTGGGGCATGGTTTACGGGGCAGGCGCATTTTCCGGCAAAACACCACCTGGGTGAGAAAGTTGAGCCCAGCCGCCACCCCATTTTGGAGCAGGCAGCGCGTGAGCTCGAAGAGTATTTTGCGAAAGAACGCAAGAGTTTTGAGGTGCCGTTAGCTCCCGATGGAACAGATTTTCAATTGGCGGTCTGGGATTCACTCAAAGATATTCCTTTTGGCTATACCACCACCTACGGAGCTATTTCTAAAATCGTGGGACCGGGCGCACCGGCACAAGCTGTGGGTCAGGCGGTAGGTCATAATAAGGTTTCTATTTTTATTCCCTGCCACCGGGTTCTCTCAGCAGATGGCAAGCTGACCGGTTACGCGGGAGGGGTAGAACGCAAGCAGTATCTTCTTGATCTAGAAGCACCCAGCGCCGCAGAAGAAGGGCGTCTGTTCTAGCGCTGTGAACGATACCCTCTTGGGCGATTCTGACCTCGCCCATCAACCCCACGAGGTTCTGCCAGGCGTGGTAGATTTACCCAACTGGCTCACCGAAAGCAGCAGGTCTTTGGGGTGCGCCAGTTTCAAGTCTTTGCCCGCGACGGGGTTACCTGCACACAGCCCCCGCGTTATGGAGAAGAAAATGTCGGTGGAGATGACCTTACCAGGTGGCATTGGAGTAATTGTAGCTACTCTAAAACTACCCCTGAGTTAGGCGGAGCGGTGCCCCTACCTGATTGGTTAACGCAGCTGGAGCAAAAGGCAATTACGGACGCCTACTCCCCAGACTTCGCTCCCAGCGGGCCGCAGCTGCCCGGTAGTGAGGTCAAGCAGTGGGCGCAACAGTACACTCCCGATGTTGCTCTCGTGAACTATTACTCACCGCAGGTATCTATGGGTATGCACCAAGAGCAGGAACGCTCTAGCACTCCGGTAGTTTCTCTTTCTATTGGCAACTCAGCATTTTTTAGGGCGGGAAACACCGAGAACAGAAACCAGCCCTTTACAGACAGATTTGTTGTTAGCTTCTGGGGATTTGTTAGTTTTTTGGCGGTCCCAGTAGGTTCATGTTTCATGGAGTTCCCAAGATTCTTAGCGGTTCGCTACCTGACTCCCTCGAACGGGCACGGTTTGATGCAGGGGCGATTCAACCTCTCAACCTCACGTTGCGAGAAACCGGTTTGAACCCCGAGCTTAACGCCAGCAGATAATCGTGGCACCTAATGTACTGGAAGGACGTTCTTATGACTGAGGAACTTGTGCGGCCTGACTGGGCGCGCACTGATGAGCTGCTGCGCCATTATTACGATACCGAGTGGGGTGTACCCGTTACCGATGAGCGCGGCGTCTACGAGCGCCTGTGCTTGGAGGGATTTCAGGCGGGGCTTTCCTGGCGCACGGTTCTTGCCAAGCGTGAGGCTTTCCGGGAGGTCTTTGCCGGCTTTGTTCCCGAGGTAGTTGCAACCTTTACCGAGGACGATGTTGAGCGTATCGCCGCTGATGCACGCGTTATTAGGCACCGGGGTAAGATTCGGGCAGCTATTTCTAATGCGCAAGTAACCCTTGACCTACGCGAGCGCGCTGGCGCTGATGCGAGCGTGCAGGGGTTTGAGATTCCGCGAGTGAGCGGCGACCCGCTGGTGATTGAGCTGGGTTTGCCCGCTCTGGTGTGGTCTTTCAAGCCCGAAGTCACGCCGATTCCGCGCGTCCTTGCCGATATTCCTACTCAGGACGCACATTCGGCAACACTGGCGAAAGCGTTGAAGAAAGAGGGCATGAAGTTCATTGGCCCCACCAGTGCTTATGCGCTCATGGAGGCTATCGGGGTTATCGACACCCACCTGGTTGATTCTCACCGGCGAGGTATCTCAAGGCTTTATGCAGAGTGAGGTGAGGGGCTAGACCGCTACCCCAATGCCCTCGATAATTGATCCCAGCCACCAGGTCCAAAGGAAGGCAAAGGCTAGAGGGATAAAGAGCCAAAGGTAGCCGTAGCGGCGGGTGATGCTTGCGGTAATAATACCCAGCAGCGAGATGAGGGGCACCACGAAAATCAGCATGAGACCGGGGTAGGTTTCAGCTTCGCCCAGCCAGGGTCGCACAATATCGTAAGGCACAACGAAGATGGAAAGGTGCAGCGCAATATCGAGAACAGCTAACCAGGGAACGAGCTTGCGAAACATAGGCAGAACCTTCTTAACCCCAGTATAATAGGTATGACGTTACTTGCATATCTTGTAGTACTCACTATAGCAAGTTCTGTGACAACTATGATGACCGGGCTTAAGTAGCTTACTGACAGCTATCCAGGGACATGCGCACGTCACATATAGCGTTGCTCACCGTACACCCAGTAACCTTGCTTTATACACATTCGCACTTACCTTGAAGGATTCTCCCGTGATCTCTTCCCGCCGTTTCGCCGCAGGTATCGTCACCGACCACGACGGAGCAGACGCAGACATCATCGCAGACCTCGCCGGACTACCTCAGCCCTCATGGGTAGCCATGAACCCACACACACACGCTCCGGACACATCGTCTACGCGCTCAACAGCCCTGTATGCCTCACCGATGCAGGACACCGCGCACCAGTGAACCTATAGCACGCGTTAAACAAGGACTCACAGACATTCTCGGCGGAGACATCGGCTACGGCGGAAGAATTACCAAAACCCCACCAACACGGCTCATATGCCCCTCTGGCGCAACACCGAAGCTCTTTACGGGCTCAAAAAGACCTCGCAAGGGCTCTAGGGAGACGTCGGAGCCCTCCCAGCCGCCTCACAGGAACGCTCAGATAAGCGTGAAAGATTGATAAAAGAGATTCTAGGAGAGCTTTAGTGTCTGCCCAAGCACAAAGAAAACGCACTAAAACTGCCCGCGAAATTGCAAACCGCTTCGGAATCAGTGAGCGCACCGTACGAACGATGATTGCTGAGCCTCGTGACCAGTACCTAGCTCGTGCAAAATATAAAAGAAAACAAGCAGCAGAACTTCGTACCCAGAGGCTTTCAATCCGAAAGATTGCTGAAAAAATAGGAGTCTCTAAGTCATCTACTGGACGATATGTTCAGGAATACGAAAAACGCAGTAACTGAAAAAGCATATAGAAAACTTTTAAAGATCTTACGTTCACCACCACATATCAAAGCTGAATTCAAACCCTTCTTCGGTTAGCTTTTTCACTAGATAAAAATATTCTTGATTAATTTTTTCTCGATTTTCCTGTGAAGAAAATTTAAATTTACCATCACCTGTTTCACGAAATTCATTTTCAAAGTCCTCAGCCCATTTTATGCACCGACGATAGAGATCCCTTGGAATCCTATTTAGATATTCTTCAAATTCTTTATATCCAGAGAATCCTTTATCCTGATAAATCGGCTCCTTAAATGGGAAGCCTGTGTGGTAGAATCCGAATTTCGGTAAGTATTTTCCTTTCAAAGATTAGCACCTAGGTTTAGAGGTTGGGTATGAAGTAATAACCTTTTTATTATTCATTGAAATCAACACTGTTGGGTAGATAGTCTTTTCTTTCACCGGAGAACCATTCACGACTTTATACACTTCAATCGGTGTAGTGTAACAACGCTTTTGCCCCGACCACACAGAAAATTCTGAGGGGGATTCAAGGGAAGCCTGGGTAGCAAAAGCCATATAGTCATCCCAATGCCCCTCAAATCCCCCCCTTTTTGATTTTCCCAATCAGCCTCATGTCTTTCCCTGATATGTATATATCCACTATTTGAGTCTCCGCAATATAGGACTATCTTTTCATCGTGTTTAGAATTAAATTCTTTAACTTTTTTATCTCCAAAACCCGAATTATACAAACCGATAGTTACAGGATTCAGCCTAAGAGCCACTCCAGCATCTAACCCCGCAGCTCTTCCCCCCTAGTGATTCACCGTTGCACCACTGCTTTCCTTCAAGTGCTTCTGGGGCTTTCAGGAGAAACTTATCGCCATTTTCCGGCAGACTGGAAGCGAACAATTCTTTAGATTCTATATCGCTGGAATAAGCTGATGTTACCCCGCCACCGACAGATATTCCCAGCGCAAGGATACCTACAGTAAGACCAGTTGAAAACTTCTTCGACAATGACATAGCTCTTCCTTTCGTCCCGGGGCAACTTCACCCGGTGATTGGCAACACATTTACTACATCACGTCCCACAAACTAAGTCAACTAATCTATGTAACGGTTTGATAACAAAACCACCACCCCCTCACCTGCCCCTAAAAAACGACGAACCACCACCCAACACCTCAGCCCGCACACGCCACTGCTCCACCAAGGCCTCCAACTCAGCAACACGACCCGACACCTCCACAGCACCACGAGCAGACTCCAAAGCACGAGCACGCTGCTGCACATACTGATCACGCACCCGCGCAGCATACACATACGCGCCTGCCTCAACCGTTGCTCTAGCTCCTCAACCTGCCGTTTAAGCTACCTGATGCACCCTGTAGACTCCTTCTCCAAACGCGCCTTGACCTTACGAACCTCCCGCCCCACAACCAGAGCCTTCTCAGGCTCGGCATCCCCATGCTTTGCTTCTACCCAGGCAGTCATCTGATCAAAAGCACCCACCACATGAGCGAACTCCACAAACTGCTGTGGACTTAGCCCACTGGTGACCGGAATCTTCGCGCTCTCACCGCTAACGCCCCCCGTATTCTGCCCGGGCTAACTGCATCAAGGCCTTACCCAGTGCTTGCGCCATAAGCGCGCGTTTTTCTCGGGGTAGTTTCCGGTCATTAAGACAATTCCCCAACTATTGAATTAGGTCAGGGGTAACCACCTCAGGTTCTTCAGCAAGAAAAGCTTTCAGCTGCCGCTTACCCACCTTGAGAACACGGTTAACCGGCTTCGGTGCCGGTTCAATCTCAAGAGGCTGAGCATAAATCAGACGCACCGGGGTGTTAGTACCCTGGCGTATTTGCGGTGGGCTGCTGCGTACTTTCGGCAATTATCGGTGCAGTAAGTCGGTGTGCATCAGGGGCCTTTTTCATAGTAGAAAACAGTCTGGCAGTAGGGGCAGGTACGGGCTTCCTCAGTCGGAGTAGATGGTGTTGTCATAGGCGTTATTTTATTTCGTCATGACGATTCTTTTATTATGAATGACTCAGGAACCTGTATTATGAGTTATTCATAATAAGAGAGTCGTCGTGGCGAAATGAGTCAGTATTCAGAAAAAGCCGCTCAGAGCCTCCCAGAGGGAGGTTTTTCGCTCCTGTCCTCTAGTCGTGCGGGCGTTCTAGTCGCTCTAAGGGCCCTTCAGGGGCGCCTGAGGGTGTCGCAAGCGATCCGCTACGCTTACCCTGTGAGCGTACAGGTAAGAACACCACTATCACCCAAGGACTATGTGCATCTATCGCAGGTTCTGGGTTCTTTTGAGCAGATTGCTGCCTGGGTGCAGGCGAACCGGGAGTACACCGAGTGTGAGCAGATGGTGGCTGTGGGTCGGCAGGTGCGTAAGGTGCGTAAGGCGCGTAAGGAGATCGCTGGTGAAGTCGAAGGATTGCGGAAGAAGGTTGCTAGGTTAGAAGACCAGGTTCGGCAGCAGCAGGGGCAGCTAGAGCGTTCTTATGCTGTGGCAGCTCGGTTAGAGGAGCAGTATGTGCAGGCGCGGGCTAGGTGTGTTGAGGAGGTGGCGCGGGTACGGGCTGAGGTGTTGGGTGGTGCTCCGTCAGGGCTCGGCGGGGTGGTTTGGGTGTGGGTTAGGTGGTGTTGCTGCCTAGCACCCTGACGGAAAATATTACACAGGTCTGCTTGGTGGGTCTGGCTAGGTGTTTTGCTGGTTTTGTTATTGAATTATGATGTAGTAAGTTGACTTACTTAAAGTGTGTGTGATTGGGTTTAAGTGTCGCCAATCACCAGGGTGAAGATACTCTGGGACGAAAGGACGAACGATGACCCTCGTCAGGAAAATTTCAACTGGAGCTACTATCGCTCTACTAGCTTGCAGTTCATTGTCTACAACCGCTTTTGCTTCTGAGCCTGCGCAAGGAGCGAATGACTTAACAACATGCTCTACTCAATCAACTGAACATAAGACCTCAATGGTCTTGCTGAGTGGAGAAAAGGCAGATAAATACACCGCTATTGCAAAATCAAAGATTGATAGCGGAGAGATTATTAGCAACGCTTCAGTAGTTCTTGGAGAAGCAAAGGTATATGAGGTAAACACCGATGGAAAAATCGGTCACTCTATTACTTTTAAAATTGATGGAGAATACAACTATCTAAGTAACTTTACAGTTCTCCTGGGAAACAATGATGAAGTTTTAGACTACTCAGAAACCCAAATTGGTTTGGGCGAAGATAACAACTTCAAAATTGTGCAATACCAAAATGGAAATTTTGTAAGCAGCGAAGAAACTACTGTTCCTTACATGACAGATGAAGAGCTGAGATCAGAAAATCACCGAACCAGGGCTACTGCAGAAACGCAGGGAGCAGGCGGCACAGTAGCGTGTGTAGCTAGTGTTCTGGGTGTATCTGGAGCTGTTGGATACCTGATTGTAGGTGCGTGTTCAGGCGCCTGTGCGGCATCCGCAACGGGAGTTGGAGCTGGTATTTGTATTGCTTGTATTGGAGCTTATGCAACTGTTGGTGGAGCCTCAGTTACAGCTGTAGCTTCTTGTTTCAAGTAGGTCGTTATGAAAAAAGAAATTTTACTTCCTGTAATGATTTTTTCGGCAGGCATTTTGGGGGGTGTTGCTATTTTCCTGATTCCATCAGTGTTACGTGGAGAAGGAAATCTGTGGATTTTATCAGCATCTCTGATAGCAAGCGTCTCTCTGGCTGTATTCTCTAAAAAGATTAGAGCACACTAAATTGTACTATTTGACTCCCCCATATTCCTTGAGTGGGGTAGGGGGAGTTAAGCGTGTGTATTTTCGGGGCGGATGCCGGAAATGTATATAACTAATTTATTTTTTCATATTCTTGAACATAACGTCCTACAGTACTCTTAGAAATTTCTAATTTCTCTGCGATAGCTCGCACGCTTAAGCCTTCTGTGCGTAACTGCGCTACCTGTTCACGCTTGGTGTTTGCACGGGCTAGATATTGCTCTCTAGACTCTGCAATCATCGTACGTACGGTTCGTTCGCTGATACCAAATTTCTCGGCAATTTCACGAGCTGTTTTAGTGCGTCTTTTTTGAACCTGAGCAGACACAAGCAAACCGCAAACGCTGGGCGAAGAGTCTAGCAGAGGGTCATAAAAAGAAAATGAATGAACGTTTAGAGGTGCTAGAGGTGATGAATAGTGAGCGCTTTTAAGCCTGTTCGCCGGAAATTTACCGCCAGAGAAGCCGCAGAACGTTTAGGGGTAACTACTCGCACAGTTCAACGCCTTATGGCTGAACCTAGAGAACAATACCTAGCCCGTGCAAACACCAAGCGTGAACAGGTAGCGCAGTTACGCACAGAAGGCTTAAGCGTGCGAGAAATTGCCACCAAGTTAGAGATTTCTAAAAGTGCTGCTGGCCGCTACGTCCAAGAACATGAACAGAATAAGCAACTAGCTTAGAAATTCTTTGAAATATAGTGAGTGCTCCCGCCGAATTCGGCGGGAGCACTCACTATAAGAACCAAATACTAAATGACTAACAGCACTGCAGCTATACAGAATGCTGATACTAACGATGCACATATAAGATATAACAATGTGGTGTGTCTTCTTAGCTTTCCACTGTGCACCTAGATACGTAGCACCTAAACTGAAACCAATCATAATTCCAGAAACGACTGCCCATGGAATGAATTCTGTGCGCATATAAATAAATGCAAAGAATATTCCGCCAAATAAAATACATGCAGCAGCAGAAATTATGTTATATCCCTCTATTACATGCATCTTGTCCATAACGCCTCCTTTTAAAAGGTAATTAGCAGGCCAGACCACCCAATGTCAGAATAGCGCTAGTTATATTCCCCCCTGCTGCTGCCATACCAGCAGGAGGCGCTACAGCGGTGAGTCCTGCGGCGCCCCATAGAACTGAATTAGCGATTCCCGCCCCAGCTATAGCTGCGCTGCATGAATTTGCAGCATAAGTGGTAGCGCCCGTTGAGATTTCTCCAGCAGATTTTGATTTGTATTTAGCTAAAACTTCAAACATAGTCGTTGTGCCAATGACTTTCCCACTCTCATCAGAGATCTTAATGGAATCATCTGCCCTGTCCCACGTAATCGTATATTTCTTACCGTTAATTTCCTGAATCTCGGTGTAAATACCAGAGTCAGAAGTACCAGTAGAAGTTTCTCCTGCTCCTACTGCGGATGCTGGAGCCAGCATTCCACTAGTCATGCCAAGAGCGAGCAGAGCAGTTGCAGAAACAGAAAAAATTTGCTTAGTCGGGAACATTGTTCTTGCCTTTCGTATCACCGCTCCTTTGCGGTGCTGATTGATGGGAACACCCCAACCTAAACAGTAATATGCATCATATATCAAGGGTTTAGACCCAAAAACCCAAATTGTTACCAAATCGGTATAGAAACCCCAAAATCTTTATCGAAACTTTACATAACACTACTACCACTAGGTCTTTCACTTTGGTATCGCTGATGATACGCAGCGCACCCTGTAGCGAAGTGCAGCAGACCTTCGCTGACTTTAACGCCCAGTTTCAAGGCGGCGTTGCCCCCGTTACTATTGGCGATTACACCTGTCGCTCCTATACCCCCGAAGACACCAAAATCAATGGTCGTACCGTCTCGTGTACTGGCAAGGGCAACAGGCCTAGAAGCAATGACTGTCCCCCCCCCCCCCCCCCCCCGGGCGGTACACCTTTGGCGGCCGAGAGTTACTACACTAGCCATGGCGATGTCTATTTCAGGGCTCAAGGTATTGGCTGCCACATTGGTGATTTTGGCGTAGATTGCGAGCGCCCCAACCTAGATGATCCGATGAAGGGCGTCATACAGTTCTTTGGGCACAGTAAGCAAGGCATTCCAGTCATAGGAAGCGCCTGCGTCGTTGATCCCACCTACGTGACCTGCACCAACGGTTCTCAGCAGCTCTCAGCTAACGCCACTGAATTCATTCCCCAGTAAATTTACCTGTCAGAATCGCAACACACAGATAAAGACCTCGTTCCCCTATTGTAGGGAATCGGGGTCTTTACTGTATATCGTTCTTTACGCCAACCTCTTGACGAGCACCACGCTGTCTTCGAAGGTCATGGGTTCAGGGTTGCCGTGGTGGGTGCCTTGCCGCGTCCAGATATC
Source organism: Rothia sp. ZJ932 (assembly GCF_016924835.1). Taxonomy (NCBI): domain Bacteria; kingdom Bacillati; phylum Actinomycetota; class Actinomycetes; order Micrococcales; family Micrococcaceae; genus Rothia; species Rothia sp. ZJ932. The sequence continues at coordinate 1,492,130 of NZ_CP070480.1, forward strand.
GGCGGTGATGACCTGCCATTCATCAGGAGCCAGTTCGAGAGCGGCAAGATCGTCTTGAGGTTGCGGGAACATCGCCCGCTCGAAGTCTTTTTCGACCCCAGAGGGCGGGGCGGCATGGGCGGTAATCAGCAGGTGACCGCCCACGGCTACAGCCTGAGTGGCGCGCTGAAGAATCTCTGCGCGGTCAAGTGCTACCGGTGATTGCAGAAAGGACGCACTCACCAAATCGTAGTGTTTACTGGGTTGCCAGATGCTCAAATCAGTAATGAGAAACTCGATTCGATCTGCCAACCCGTTGCGCTGAGCGGCTTCGTGCGCTCTGCTCACCGCTGTTGCCGAGAGTTCAAGCCCGGTGGCGTGCCAGCCCTGTGTAGCTAACCACAGCACGTCCCCGCCTTCACCCGAGCCAAGGTCAAGGGCGCGTCCTGCAGGTAGAGAAGCCGCAACTTTTTCGAGAACCGCGTTAGCATTGCCCGACCATATGCGATCAGAAGTGCCGTAGCGTTGCTCCCAGAACTCTTGCGGATTCATGGTGGGGTCTATATCGTGCATTGACATGGGGTGCGCCTTTCGTGAAGTCTCAAACAGGGGTAAAGCAATGGCAGGGTTTCAGAAGTGAAGCCCTGCCATTGTATCTATATAAGCCAACGCAGGTTTCCCCGTATCAGGGTGAGATGCCAGTAAAAATGAACTATTTTGGTGTCACAAAAGCAAAATAAAACCACATGGCGTGAGATTGTGCATGATTCGATTTTTATCTTATGAACCCGCTTACAAAGCAGAGTGACTAAGTACATCATGAGACCCTGCTCAGCCACGGTAGCCGCCGGAGTCTCCTATGAGAAAAACCTCCCTTGAAGATTTTCGCCATAGCCACTATTCATTCCCCAAGCACTCATCGGTTCAAGCAGCGGAGTTGGTGAAACTTCGGTGACTTTCCACAAAACATCAGCTCTGTTTATCGCTTATCTCACACCCACACTTCTATACTGAGATTTTGGAACCGCTTTGACCGCACCTCACTACCTTCACGAAAGAAGACTATGAGTTACACACCCCGCTGGCGCCGTTTCATCTCGGTAACAGCCCTCGTTTCAGCTACCTTTGTGGGTACCTCCACTCTGGCAACCGTACCCACCGCTTTTGCCGCAGAAACTCTTACTATCGCAGAGATTCAAGGAACCGGCGAAACAAGCCCCGTCGCATCCAAAGAAGTAACAACCACCGGCATTGTTACCGCGGTCTACGCAACGGGCGGTCTCAACGGCTACTTCATTCAGACTGAAGGTTCAGCATCACTGGATTTCACTCCCGGCGCGTCTGACGGCGTATTCATTTATTCTCCCGATACTGCCTCATCTGTAACCCACGGCGATTTAGTGACCGTCACCGGCACCGTCTCGGAATACAAGGGGCAAACGCAAATTTCTGTGAAAAACGGTGGGCTCACCATTCTCAGCGGTGGTCACAGCCTACCGGCTATCACCGGGGTACTCCCCGAGGACGCGAGCGCCCGCGAAGCCCTTGAGGGCATGCTGGTACAGCCTACCGGGTCTATTACTGTCACCGATAATTACGGCGCTAACCGCTACGGTTCTTTCTCTTTAGTAAACGGTGAGAAGCCCTTGCGCACGGCAACCGATGTGGTGGCTCCCGGCGCTGCTGCTATTGAGTACGAGGCAGCAAATAAGGCTAAGGCTTACGTTCTTGATGATGGTTCTACCGCGGATTACACCCGAGGTGGTTCCTCAACCCCTGTTCCCTACATTGGCACCGCGACCCCCTTGCGGGTGGGTGCGTCCGCCACTTTCGCCAAGCCCGTCATTATGAGTTTCAGCTTTGGCGCATGGACCTTGCAGCCCACTGCCCCGGTGAGCGGGAAAACCGCTGACAGTGACTTGCCGGTGAGCTGGACTAATACCCGTGAAGCTGCCCCCGATGCTGTGGGCGGGGAGTTAAGCATTTCTAGCTTCAACGTTCTCAACTACTTTTCAACCACCGGTGATGAGCTGACCGGTTGCAAGTACTACACTGACCGCGAGAAGAACCCGATTACTGTCTCGGGTGGTTGCGATGCCCGCGGTGCTGCAAACCAGGAGAACTTTGAGCGTCAGCAGGCAAAAATTGTAGCCGCAATCAATACCCTTGATGCTTCGGTAATTTCCCTAGAAGAAATCGAAAACTCAGCTGTTTTTGGCAAGGACCGTGATGAGGCGCTGAATACTTTGGTGGCAGCTCTCAACGCCGCTGCGGGTAGCGAGAAGTGGGCAGCAGTTGCTTCGCCTGAGAAGCTACCTTCATCTGAGGACGTCATCCGCACCGCTTTTATCTACCAGCCTACTGAGGCGACCCCGGTGGGTGAATCTGAAATTCTCACAGACACCGCAGCCTTTAACAATGCTCGCAAGCCTCTTGCTCAGGCTTTTAAGGCGTCAACTGCTGATGATAATGACGAGATTTTCGTTGCTATCGTCAATCATTTCAAGTCAAAGGGATCAGGTTCTGGCGTCAATGCTGACTCGGGTGACGGGCAGGGTGCTTCTAATGCCTCCCGCGTTGCTCAGGCAACCGATCTCGTGAAGTTCGCGGAGGCGCAAGAAGCCAAACACAAGACCCAGAACGTGGTACTGCTGGGGGATTTCAACGCCTATACGCAAGAAGATCCCATGCAGGTACTTTATAAGGCAGGCTACGTTAGCCTTGACACTACCTTTGATGCGGGGCATACCTACCTCTACGGTGGACGTACCGGCTCACTCGATCACGTCCTGGCATCCGGTGATTTCATTGATAACTTCACTGACGCCGATGTCTGGAACATCAACTCGGTAGAATCTATCGGTTTGGAATACTCACGTTTCAACAACAACGTCACCAACCTTTACGCCCCTAATGCTTACCGTTCCTCTGATCACGACCCGCTGATTGCTGGTTTCAACCTCTCTAAAGAAAACCCTGCACCGCTAGTTTTCACCGACGTTGTTGAGGGCGATCAGTTCTACACCGAGATTATGTGGCTGGCTCAGCGTGGCATCACCGCCGGCTGGGCAGACGGCACCTTCCGCCCTGTTATGGGTGTAGACCGCGCTACGATGGCGGCGTTCTTCTACCGTCTGGCGGGTTCACCGAAGTTTGATGCACCAGCAACCCCCAGCTTCAGTGATGTGCCTGTAGATCACCAGTTCTACACAGAGATTGAGTGGTTCTACGCTCAGGGCATTACTACCGGTTGGGGCGAAGGTACCTTCCGCCCGGACGCTCCCGTGAACCGTAACTCCATGGCGGCTTTCTTCTACCGCTACACGGGCAGCCCCCTCTACGTTGCGCCGGTGAACTCATCGTTCGTTGACCTACCCGAGCGCGCACCCTTCTACAAGGAAATTTCATGGTTGCGTGCGCAGGGCATTACTACCGGCTGGGCAGACGGCACTTACCGCCCCTACCAGCCTATTGAACGCGCCGCGATGGCAGCTTTTATCTACCGCTACAGTGACAACGTACTCAACGAGTTCTAAAACGAGATGTGTTCTCAGTGGCTTAGTTTAAGTTGCTGAAGGATGCAGAGATAAGTAAAGACTGCTTCCCCGATCCCTCAACCATCTGGTTCAGCTCGGGGAGCAGTCTTTTTCTCTCTGTACCCACCAAAACTAAGTAGTTTCGGTTAAGATTACCTTCTTTAGGTGGAGGCTTCCTCTGCGCGGGCTGGCTGTGCCAGCCGTTTGTGCTGGCGGTGCTCACGCGCCGGTTTGTGGAGTCCATGCCGGGTGCCCCGGTCTTTCATACGTGCACCGGCGGTTTCATCTCAGATTCGAATCTGCGGCGCATATAGCGGCAAGCCGCTGTGAGAAGGTTTGAGGGCGTGAAATTCTCGGACTACTGTAAGGCGGTGGCGACGTTTATTGAAAGGGCTGAGGGTATGGACGCGGTAGGTAAGGCGCTGGGACACTCGTCACCTGAAATTACGCGCCGGTACTATGTGCAGCGTGAAGCTGTGGTTGATTTTCGTCAGGTTTTGGGAGTGGTTGCGCCGTAGGTTTGTTTTGAAAGTGGCGGGTAAATGGCGGGTGCGGTCTTTTTTGGGTACTAAAAAAAGCCCCTCCCGACTAGGTGTTTATCCTAGTGGGATGGGCTTTATTTGTCGGGTTGACAGGATTTGAACCTGCGACCCCTTGACCCCCAGTCAAGTGCGCTACCAAGCTGCGCCACAACCCGATTGTGTTTCTCCCAGTGAGCTAACCCCTGAGCACTCATACCACTATACTCACCTTAAAACAGCTTCGCAAATCAAAATTCGCTTTTTTGAGGTTTTTAGGCGCGTTCTGCATCACATTTACTCTGGTTTAGGGTTGACGCCCCTCCAGAGCCCTGCATCTCTGCCTATGCAGAGACAGTAAAAAGCCCGCGTCCGCACCTGTACCAATCGGTCGGACGCGGGCTTTCACCTCACACGGTAGCTACCGCAGCAAGCCACTAGCGAGATGAGCGCTTACCACCAGATTTACCGGACTGGCGCTCCCCCAGTGAGCGGCGTTCACGCACGCGCATGGTGACTTCAATCGGAGTACCGGTGAAGTCGAAAGTCTCGCGCAAACGGCGGGTGATGAAACGGCGGTACCCCGGATCCAAGAACCCGGTGGTGAACAGAACAAACTTGGGCGGACGCGATGACACCTGGGTACCAAAGAGAATACGGGGCTGCTTACCACCGCGGACGGGGTGCGGGTGGGCAGCAACAATCTCACCCAAGAAGGCATTCAGACGACCGGTGGGAATACGTGAATCCCATGACTCCAGGGAGTGTTCCAGAGCCGGTACCAGCTTATCTTTGTGCCAACCGGTCTTCGCAGAGATGTTGACGCGCGGTGCCCACGCTACGTGCGCCAGGTCGCGGTCGATTTCACGTTCCAGTAGTTCACGGCGATCCTCATCGAGGGTGTCCCACTTGTTATAAGCAAGCACCATCGCACGACCCGAATCAATTGCCATCTGAATGATGCGAACGTCCTGCTCAGAAATCGGCTCAGAAACATCGAGCAGCACCACAGCTACCTCGGCGCGCTCAATAGCGGTCTGGGTACGCAAGGACGCATAGAAGTCAGCGCCCTTTGCCATATGCACGCGGCGGCGGATACCCGCGGTATCCACAAAACGCCAGGGGCGATCACCCAAGTGAACGATTTCGTCCACGGGGTCACGGGTGGTACCCGCCAGATCGTTAACAACGGCACGTTCTTCGCCGGCAATCTTGTTCAGTAGTGATGACTTACCGACGTTGGGGCGACCGATGAGAGCAACACGACGGGGGCCGCCGCGCACCTCGGGGTCAGCGAACTGGGAGTGCTCCGGCAGAACTTTGAGCATCGCGTCCAACATGTCAGCAAGACCGCGACCGTGCAAACCTGATACGGGGAAAGGCTCACCCATACCCAGTGACCACAGGCTCGCGATTTCGGGCTCTTGGTGACCATCGTCGATCTTGTTAGCGATCAGGATGATGGGCTTGTCTTCGCGGCGCAGCATACGCACGATTGCCTCATCAGTTGCGGTAATACCGACCATGGCATCGACAACCAGCAGTACCACGTCAGCGCCAGCCACAGCGATTTCAGCCTGAGTTGCGACCTGAGCGTCGATGCCCTTTGCATCAGCCTCCCAGCCACCGGTATCAACCAGGGTGAAGTCTTTGCCAGAGTGCTCTGCCTTGTAGGAGACGCGGTCGCGGGTAACACCCGGCTTGTCTTCAACCACAGCTTCACGGCGACCCAAAATACGGTTAATGATGGTTGATTTACCGACGTTGGGGCGACCCACAATAGCCACTACGGGGTTAGCGAGGTCATCGTCCTCTTCTTCAGCGCCAAAGCCCCAGCTCTTGAGCAGCAAGCGGTCTTCTTCATCAAGCTCATAATCTTCCAGACCAGCACGCAGGGCCTCTGCTCGCTGGTTGGCGGTTTCTTCATCAATTTCGGCTAGACGCTCGGTAACATCGTCATCGCCGCCACCAAGAAACTTATCTTCGTAGTTATCGGTACTCATTTTTCTAAGTGCCTTCTTTCTAACTGTGTTTTTGTAAAAACGCGGAGGTCTTTATCTAAGTGAGTGTGAGGTACGGACGCAGTTCTTTAGGCGCCGCGTGCCTCTTCGACCGCTGCGATCACCGCTGCAATGGTCTCTTCAAAATTCAAATCTGAGGAGTCGATAAGGGTCACTCCGGGTGCTGCCTCGGTGAAGTTATTGACCTTAGAATCCTTAGCGTCGCGGGCTGATACCTGCGCCGAGAGCTGCTGGGTGCTCTGAGTGCCGCCCAACTGCAGTCCGCGGCGAGCCAACCGAACCTCTTCTGAGGCGGTAAGCAGAATACGCGCATCCGCATCGGGTGCCACTACGGTAGTGATGTCGCGCCCCTCAGCCACCATACGGTAGCCGGAGTTCTTCATGGCATCGCGCTGCATACGAATCAAAATATCGCGTACTGCTCGCTTGGATGCCACCGCCGATACATTCTCTGAAATAACAGGCTCGCGAATGGCATCGACAACATCTACACCGTCTACCTCGATAATCTCAGCATCGGGAGTAGTGCCCTGCGATAGGGGAAAGTTCTGTGCCGCTTCGGCAACTGCTGCCTCATCTTCAAGGTCTACCTTTTGAGCGAGGCAGTACCAGGTGAGGGCGCGGTACATAGCACCGGTATCAAGGTAGGCAAGGTTGTAGTGCTGTGCCACAGCTTTAGCCACTGATGATTTACCAGAGCCCGAGGGGCCGTCCATCGCAATGACCAGGCGATTGCCGTAAGCGCTCATGTGTTATTCCTCGTATCGTTGTGTTCTTTACCCTTAGTTTATAGGGTTTTAGTGTCGGCGGTAGGCAAGCTATCAGCCGTAGATTCAAGCGAACCCTCGGTGCGCGTTACCTATTAGCGCACAACTTTCCAGCCGCGCTCGATGAGATCCTCAACGAGCTTTTCGTGTTCGTTAGGGTTGAACGAAAGCTCCGCTAGACCCACCGGCTGACCGGGTGAGTGTTCGAGCCTGAGATCTTCAAGGTTCACACCAAGTTCGCCGATTTCAGCAAGTAGGCGAGCGATCTGACCGGGGGTATCGTCCACCAGCACCGTCATCTGAGCAAAAGCCGCTGGAGCACTGCCATGTTTACCGGGAATGCGTTTGACACCGTTATTACCCTCGCTCATCAGCTGTGCAAGATTCAAACGAGCGCCCGCTGCCGTTGGTGCTTCAAGGGTGCTGATGAGACGTTCAAGATCTTTGCGTACCCCGTAAAGGGTCTCAACGATTGGCTGGGCGTTAGCTGCAAGAATTTGTACCCACAAACCCGGGTCGCTGCCGGCAATACGCACCGTATCGCGCAGCCCCTGCCCTGCCAACCCGAGGGCGTACAGGGGGGTATCTTGCAAACGCGATGCGAGTAAAGAGCTCATCACCTGCGGCACGTGACTAATCAATGCCACCGTTTGATCGTGTTCGTAGACATCAAGGTGGGTGACCGTCGCACCCAACCCAACGGCGAGATTGACAGCTTTTTTCACCGCGTCAGGACGCACCTGCTCATGCGAGCAAATAACCCACGGCATCGAGGTAAACAGCTCACCGCGGGCGGCAACGGGCCCTGACTTTTCGCGTCCTGCCATCGGGTGAGTACCCACGTAGCGGCTGGCATCAGCAGAGGAAGCCAGCACAGCCTCTAAGATGGGAGCCTTCACCGAAGCAATATCAACCACCAAAGCACCGGGGTAAACATTGAGCGCGTCAATGACGATTTCAGCGGTGATATCAGGCGGAGTTGCCACGACCACCAGAGCAGGCTCTGACACCGGCAGGTTGTTCAAGGATGCATCACGTACTGAAGTGCCTGCACCAATATCTTGGGCAACCGCTTCAGTGGTGGGCGAAGTATCTTGAACATAAACCTCCACCCCAAGGGCACGCAGGGCAATGCCAATGGAGCTTCCCAGCAACCCCGCACCAATAATGCGTACGGGACCTTCAATGGTTGAAAAGCCTTCGTTCATTACATTCCTACAGAGGCGAGTAGCTCACCAATTTCGACCTTGGAAAGGTTGCGAATAGTGCCCTGCTTCTGTGAGCCCAAACGTACCGGGCCCATCTGCACACGGACGAGCTTCTCGACGGGGTGACCCACAGCTTCAAACAGGCGGCGAACAATGCGGTTTTTGCCCGAGTGAATAGTCACCTCAATAAGAATATGACCGGGGGTTGAGTCAATAAGCTTGAAGGAGTCTACTCGTGAAACGCCGTCCTCAAGGCGGATGCCCTTCTTCATCGCCGCGCCGATGCCCTGTTCCATGGGCCCGGGAACCTGCACCAGATAGGTCTTGGGCACTTCATAAGAAGGGTGAGTGAGGCGGTTAGCCAGTTCGCCGTCGTTGGTTAGCAACAGCAGACCTTCGGTTTCAACGTCGAGACGGCCCACGTGGAAGACGCGCTGTGACATTGATTTGCGCAAGAAATTCGAAATATCGGGGCGGCCATCGGGATCTCCCATGGAAGAGACAACGCCGGTGGGCTTGTTCAGAACCATGTAGATCAGTTTGTCGTTAGTCTGAATACGCATGCCATCAACGTGAACCTCTACCTTATCGGCATCGACGCGGACGCCCAGCTCAGTCACAGTTTCACCGTTGACGGTGACGCGACCTTCTTCAATCATCTGCTCACACACGCGGCGTGAAGCAACACCTGCCTGCGCCATCAGCTTCTGCAAGCGCACACCATCGTGATCGTAAAACTCGTAGTGGTCAACCGGCGCATTCTTCGGACGACGCGGGCGATGGGGACCTGCGTAGTTATCGTTGCGCTGGTGTTTGTAATTGGGGCGGTACTCGCCGCGCTCTGAAGCGAACGCCGGACCCGAGCGGAAACCGCGTGAAGCCCCGCTCTTACCGGCGCCACCCTTAGCACCGGGCTTACCACCCTTAGAGCCAAAAGCTTTGCCCGCACCGGGCTTACCGGATTTACCGGGTTTGCCAGGCTTACCGCCACCGAAACCGGTGCCGCTTGAGCCGAAGCCAGCGCCACCGCGCGCGCCGCCTTTACCGCGTCCGCCCGCACCGGGCTTACCGCCGCGGAACTCGTTATTCTTGCCAAAACCACGACCAGCGCCACCGCGTCCGTGATTACCTGAACCGCTACCTGAACGTCCTTGTGCCATGAGAAATAATGTCCTTTATCTTCTAGAATGTGCTGTCATTATCAGCGCAGTAATTTTTCAAAATTGAGAGTGAATAAAAAATTATTTAGGAGCTTGCCACTTCAAGATCGGTCAAATCTGGCAGTAGCGGAGCTAACGGGGGCAGCTGCTCAAGGCTCTCGAACCCTAGCCGTTCAAGCAACGCACCAGTGGTGATGTACTGGCTTGCACCGCTACCCTCTTCGGGTACTGTTTCTTCGATGAAGCCGCGCTGTTTGAGAATCCGAAAAGCAGCATCGACGCTGGTTCCTCGCACCTGCGCCACATAGGCGCGCGTTACCGGCTGCTGATAGGCAATCACTGCCAACGTTTCAAGCTGGGCGCGGGTAAGTTTTTTCGCTTGGGAACCGGTCACAAACCGGGCAACCCAGGGTGAAAAGTCAGCGCGAGCGAACAAACGCCAGCCGCCATTGATGCGTCGCAGCTCAAACCCACGAGGTTCACAGGCGATGCCGCGGACATCTGTTCCCCCGTTGTAATCGATGTAAAGCTCATCGAGGGCTGTCTCTACAGCTCGTTCGCTAACCAAGAGCGCCGCAGCGAATTCCCGCGTGCTCACCGGAGTGGATGCAACCGCCAAAATCGCTTCAACTGCACTTTTCACACCGCCGGGCACCATCTCAACCTTCGCAGTCATATCTGCTGAGGCAGCATGTACGCTTTCTTGATGACGGGCGGATGCGTAAGCATCAGCCTGGTCAGGAGCTGCCCAAGGATTCTCGGGGGCTTCATCTACCACCGGTTCATCAGGTGTCTCTGAAACCCGCGAATGCTCATCAGCTTCTGCCTCTTGCTGAGAGGCAACCTCTGCCGTAGCATCATCGCCATCAGGTGCCCAGTACCCGAGATTCACCAAAGACTCATCATCACGGTTAAATTCTTGACCGGGATAAATACTCATCCTCGAACCTCCTCTACAGCGTCTTGGGGCATCGGCGCCCTGCGTACCAGAATCTCACCCAGCGGTTTATCTTGATCCAGCTCAACCACACGATTGCGGTAGAGCTCAAGCAGAGCAAGAAAACGCACCACTGCGATCTCTAATTCTGAGGACTCTTTCGCGAGTTCTTCAAACGGCAGACTCTGTTGGTTTTCTAAAGCTCGCACGATATTTTCTTCTTCACGAGCAATAGTGGTCAGAGGCTCCCGCAGATGCTCAGTGTCAACTACGGGCTGAGATTCAGCAAGTTCCGCTAAAGGATCATGCGAGGCTAGCGCTCGATGGGCAACGGACGCAAACTCCTGGGGTGTTATATCGAAAACAAGCTCAGGCAAAGCGCGAGCAAAACGTTCTTCTAACACCACATCACGAGCAAAACGCTCAGCTTCAGCACCCATACGCTGATCCAAAATATCGGCAACTTCTTTATACGCGCGATACTGAAGCAGACGAGCAAACAGCAAATCTCGAGCTTCTAAAGCAGCAAATTCGCTGGCAGTTTCAGGTTCTTTAGAAGGCAACAAACGCGCTACCTTGATATCAAGCAAGGTAGCAGCAGTAACAGTAAACTGGCTAGCTATATCAAGAGCTTGAGTACTAACGGTGGTGTAGAGAGGCTGAATAAAAGTCAGAAATTCATCAGTCACCTGCGATAGAGCAACATCAGTAACATCAAGTTTACGACGTGAGATAAGGTGCAACAAAAGATCAAAAGGACCCTCAAAATTGCCCAAGTGTAAGGTGAATTCCACACCCGATTCACCGGTTGCCTGCGGTGCCATCACGGCAGCGTCTAAATGTGCGCTCATGCGTAGTACGCGCGTCCTTCTATCTTCAAAATCTCACGACTTGCTGTATATGATTGTGCCCTGCAAAGTTTTCTTTTTCAAGGCATGGGGTTCATTAGCTGCGCCACGTACCCCGCGTACGCTCTCACACAGCGTGGAAAAAGAACGTTTTCACGGCATCCTAGCCCAGCAGTTTCGATTCCCAGCACCACTTGCACATGCCAGCGTCAAAAAATAAGCCTTGCTATATTCTACACAAACGTGTACAGTTGAGACTTCGTTCAAGGCATGCACTTAGCACGGCGCCATGATTCGAACCGTAAACACTTACCACTTTGTATCTACCGCTACCTGCACGGTTTATCAGCAGGTCACCAGCCTCTTGCAAAACACGATAAAAGTTCGTGTTTTTCTGGCAACCGAGTATCCAAACATTCCTTTCGCATTAACCGCGGTTTTCATTGGTGCTCATATGCGCTCGCTACTGTGAACAGTACGAGCTTCACTTGATACACGCACTGCGTAGTGCGTATCTATACATACCCCCGAGAACCTCATCGACGAAGCGTGCCTCGGGAAAATATTTGAGGAGACTTATTTTGACTACTACCACTTTTGAAACTTTAGAACACAGCGTTCAGGCGAACACCGCTAACCTGCGGCAACTGGTTAACCACGCTGAAAACATGATTCGCACCGCTGTGCCCATGCTCGATAACGTATGCGATGCTGATGCCGATTTCGCTCAGCGTGTGCTCGATGTTGAAACGTCCATGGTGTTGCGTGCCCTTGAAACCGGCAAGATCACCCTGATCGAAAACGAACGCGCTCAGTTACGTCAGAACATCTACGTGCGTCCTGCTATCTCGCAGTTCTCACCCGCTGAATTTACTCTCAGCTTCGAGAACTCACTCTCGGCACGTAGCGCCATCTAAAACAAGCACTTTTCGGCTCTCAAAGAGCAAAAACCAGCGGGGCAATCTTCTGTGTGAAGATTGCCCCGCTGGTTTTAGTGGACTGCTTGATACCTAGAAGTTAGGGCGCTCCACCACGAGAAATCAGCTCACGCGCCAACTGGCGGTAAGCCTCAGCGCCGGGATGGTTTGAAGCGTAAGAAAGAATAGGCTCAGCAGAAACAGAGGCATCGGGGAACTTCACGGTTCGCTTGATAACTGTGTCAAACACCTTATCGCCGAAAGCATCGATAATGCGCGCCAGCACCTCTTTAGAGTGCAGGGTGCGTGAATCAAACATCGTCGCCAGAACACCATCAATCTGCAGCTTGGGGTTGAGGCGGTCTTGTACCTTTTCAATGGAGTCAACCAACAGAGCCACTGCGCGCAGAGCAAAGAACTCACAAATCAAGGGGATAATAACGCCGTGGCTAGCGGTGAGCGCGTTGACGGTCAGCAGACCCAAAGAAGGCTGGCAGTCAATGAGAATAACATCGTATTCGCTCTCTACCTTGCGTAGAGCCGATGCCAGTACCTGCTCGCGAGCCACTTCATTCACGAGCTGAACTTCAGCAGCTGAGAGGTCAATATTGGCAGGTAACAGGTCAATATTCGGGGTTTCAGTAGGCTGAATGACCTCGTGAATATCAACTTTGCGGTCCATCATCACGTTGTAGACCGTCAAATCAAGTTCATGAGGGTTGGCACCAAAACCAGCTGAAAGAGCGCCCTGCGGGTCAAAATCTACCAGCAGCACCTTTCGTCCTGCCTCTGCCAGTGCCGCACCCAAGTTAATGGTGGAGGTCGTCTTACCGACGCCGCCTTTTTGGTTCACCATAGAGATGATGCGCGCAGGACCGTGCGACTGCAACGGAGCGGGATCAGGGTAAACACGCACAGGGCGACCGGTGGGACCTAGCTCTTCAGCGCTCACACTATCAGTCACAATTTTCACCTTCATTTTCAGATCGGGCAGTAATCACTGAATACCAGTTTATATGCACAAAGACTAATAGTGAGAACGTGAAGGCTCCCAGCACAAAAAGCGCCAGAACGTTTTGCGTTGAGAGCCCTCACAACCACTGCGCCAAAAAGGCTTATCGCGAGCGCATGGTCGCAAGCAGTCCCTCCAGCACAGAAGAATCTTCGATGGTCGAGGGTATCTTGTAATCGAGTCCGTCTGCCATTTCGCGCATGGTTTTGCGTAGAATCTTCCCCGAACGTGTTTTGGGTAGAGCCTCAACGATGCAGACTTCCTTGAAATCTGCGACGGCGCCCAGTTCGTGGCGCACCTTGGCAATGAGCTCCCGGGTGAGGGTCTCTGCATCAATGCTCGCCCCTGTTTTCAGTACCACGTACCCGCTAGGACGTTGCCCCTTGAGGGAATCGGCAACACCAATCACAGCGCATTCAGCGATAGCAGGATGCGACGCGAGGATTTGCTCCATCTGACCAGTTGATAAACGGTGCCCCGAAACATTGATTACGTCGTCGGTTCTACCCATCACGTAAACGTAACCGTCATCGTCAATATAGCCTGAGTCTCCCGTTGCGTAGTAACCGTCGAATGTCTCCAAGTAAGAAGAACGGTAGCGTTCATCGTTCCTCCATAAAGTGGGCAGGGTACCCGGCGGCAGAGGTAGCTTCAGGGCGAGATTGCCTTCTTCATTGCTTCCCACTGGTTCACCCAAAGGATCAAGTACCTGCAGGTTATAGCCGGGCACCGCAACAGAGGGAGATCCCGCTTTGACGTCCATGGGTTCAAGACCGCGAAGATTAGCGCAAATTGCCCAACCAGTCTCGGTCTGCCACCAGTGATCAATCACGGGCTTGTTGAGCTTTTCGTGAGCCCAATGATAGGTTTCGGGATCCAGACGTTCGCCTGCAACAAAGAGTGTTTCTAAAGTATCAAGGTCGTACTTCTTGAGCAGCTCAGCCTCAGGATCAGCCTTACGAATAGCGCGCAAAGCGGTGGGAGCGGTGAAGAGAGCCTTGACCCCGGCTTCCTGAGCAACCCTCCAAAAAGCACCTGCGTCCGGAGTACCCACGGGTTTACCTTCATACATCACAGAGGTAACCCCCGCTAACAGAGGCCCGTACACAATATAGGAGTGACCCACTACCCAGCCAATGTCAGAGGCTGTCCACATCACGTCCCCGGCATCGAGGTTGTAAATGTTCTTCATCGACCAGTGCAGGGCAACGGCGTGGCCACCGTTATCACGAACAACGCCTTTGGGTGTCCCTGTAGTACCTGAGGTGTACAGAATGTAAAGCGGATCAGTGGCCTTAACAGTGACAGGCTCTACCGCAGATGCGTTCTGTATTTCCTGTTCCCATGAAAGCCACGCGGTTCCGTTTGTTTGAGCGCGGGCGTTCTCAATCGTATATTCAAAACCTGCGCGCTCGTAAACCACCACGGTAGAGGGTTTTACGCTGCTACTTTCAATCGCGCTTTGCACTGCGGGAATATACTCGATTGAGCGCTTGGGCTCAAGACCACCCGATGTGGTTACCACTACCTTCGGTTGGCAGTCGTCAATGCGCACCGCCAGCTCATTAGGGGCAAAGCCACCAAAAACAACAGAATGCACCGCGCCCAATCGCGCCACTGCCAGCATGGCGGTGTACGCCTGAGGAATCATGGGCATGTAAATCAGTACCCGATCACCTTTTTCAACCCCTTGGGCACGCAGTACACCTGCAAAACGTGAAACCTGATCCAGAAGTTCTGCGTAGGTAATTTCCTGGCGCAGCTTCTGCATTGCGGAGTCATAAATAATTGCGGTCTGCTCACCACGACCATTCAGCACGTGCCTATCGACCGCATTGAAACACGTGTTGAGTTCTCCGTCGGGGAACCAACGGTACAGCGGTGCAGTACTCTCATCCAGAGCCTGCTTGGGTTCTTTCACCCAGCTAATTCCCTGGGCAGCTTCCAACCAAAATTCCTCGGGTTGTGCAATGCTACGCTCATGCTCCTGAGCGTACCGTGTAGCGACCATCTTCAATCTCCTTTGAACGAAGGTAGGGGGTGAAACCAAAAGTAGTGCTACAGGTCACCATACGCAAGAGTTTTGTATACAATTTTTCTAAAAATACCGAAAATTACAGTTAGAAGTGCCTAACCGCACCAATTTTTCAATTTTTTGTATACAAAAGCGATAGATGTGGTTACAGTAGTCACAGTTAGTCTCACATCTATAGTTTTGGCAAGGAGGTGCTATGAACGCCAGCGAAAAAGCGTATACAACCCTCAAAGAAGACATACTCAGCACAGCTCTCGAACCAGGCACTGTGATTGGAGAGGTTGAACAATCTGAGCGCCTTGGCGTCTCACGCACTCCCCTCCGCGCAGCACTAGAACGTCTCAAAGCAGAAGGACTCGTTGTTTCTGGTGAAACCAGAGGAAACGTAGTTGCCCCCGTCTCTTGGGAAAAAGTCGACCAGCTCTACGAGTTACGGTCAGCTTTAGACCCCTTAGCGGCATCACTGGCTGCCCTACGAGGCGATTCATCCCACTTCATGGATCTTCACGAGAGGTTCCTGCTGGCCGCGCAGACAGTGGGTTCAGATTCAACAGACCTCACCTCCTACTACACACTTGTCGAAGAGTTAGATCGCTCCATCGACGAAGCAGCCAACAACGACTATCTCACCCAAGCACAAGCGTCCTTACGGGTTCAGCTCATCAGAGTCCGCAAACTTTCCAAAACAAATAGAGAAAGACTCGAACAAGCAGCCCACGAACACGCTTTGATTGCCAGAAGCATTGCCCATAAAGATTCACAGCTTGCCCAAGCAATCACAACAGTTCACCTCAAAAATTCACTCGAAAACATTAAACAAACGATTGCACCTCACCGTTGAGTCAGAGCAATCAAATACTAAGAAAGAGGCACGCCCATGACAGTTAACCACTCAGTACGGGTTTACCGCAGTGAAGAGAACCTGCCCCGTGAAGAACAGCTCGCCCACAAAATTGCCACGGTGGCAACAGACCCCGTAGAGGTTCTGCCCGAGGTTGAAGAGATGGTGATTAACCGTATTATCGATAACGCATCGGTTGCCCTTGCATCTTTGAACCGCGACCCCATCATCTCAGCTCGCGACCAGGCACTCACTCACTCCCCCAGCTCAAACGGACGCGGTGCCACCCTCTTTGGTGTGGACGCGGCAACCAAGGTTTCCCCCGAATGGGCAGCTTGGGCAAACGGAGTAGCTGTCCGAGAACTCGACTATCACGACACTTTCCTCGCCGCTGAATACTCGCACCCCGGCGACAACATTCCACCCATTCTCGCGGTAGCTCAGCACACCGGCAGAAGCGGACTCGACCTCATTCGAGGTCTAGCAACCGGCTACGAGATTCAGGTTGATTTGGTCAAAGCGATCTGCCTGCACAAACACAAGATTGACCACGTTGCTCACCTCGCTCCCTCAGCCGCTGCCGGCATCGGTACGCTTTTGAATCTAGAGACAGAAACCATCTTCCAAGCTGTCGGTCAGGCCTTGCACACCACCACCGCTACCCGCCAATCACGTAAGGGAGAAATCTCTACTTGGAAGGCACACGCACCCGCTTTTGCCGGCAAAATGGCTGTCGAAGCTGTCGATAGGGCAATGCGCGGTCAGACATCACCTGTTCCCATTTACGAAGGCGAAGACGGTGTTATCGCTTGGCTCCTTGATGGTCCCGGCGCCCGCTACGAAGTGCCCTTGCCCGCAGCAGGTGAAGCAAAACGGGGCATCCTTGATACATACACCAAGGAACATTCCGCGGAGTACCAGGCACAGGCATGGATCGATCTAGCGCGCAAGCTCAACCACGAACGTCCTGAACTTGCGAACCCCGAAAACATCCAGTCGATTGTTCTACACACCTCCCACCACACCCACTACGTTATTGGGTCAGGCGCCAACGACCCCCAGAAATACGATCCCACCGCAACACGCGAGACGCTGGATCACTCCATTCCCTATATCTTCACCGTCATGCTGCAAGACGGTGTATGGGATCACGTTGGACCCTACGCGCCCGAACGTGCCCAGCGCCCCGACACCGTAGCTTTGTGGAACAAGGTCACAACGGCTGAAGATCCCGAGTGGACCCGCCGTTACCACTCCACTGACATCAGCGAAAAAGCTTTCGGTGGCAGGGCTGAAATTACCTTGGCTGACGGAACCGTTATCAGCGAGGAAATCGCTGTTGCCGATGCCCACCCGCTCGGTGCGCGTCCCTTCGGACGCGCCGAATACATCGATAAGCTCCGTACCCTTGCCGAGGGCATCGTGGCAGAAGATGAACTCAACCGCTTTATCGATGCTGCAGAGAACCTCTCTTCCCTTGGTGCAGGCGAGCTTGATGCTCTCAACATCACCGCAGCACGCACACTTTCAACCGGTCAAGGAGGTATCTTCTAATGCTGTATGCTCACAAAACTCCGGCAGAAAAGCGACTTGATTTACGTCAAAAGCTATCAAGCTCCACCATTCAAAGGTTCCCCGGCACCTTCACACCTCTTTCGTCTAGGCTGATTGAAGAAAAGGGATTTGAAGGCATTTACATCTCGGGTGCGGTACTTGCCAATGAACTAGGGTTCCCTGATGTTGGGCTGACGGCTCTCTCAGAGGTAGCCCAACGCGCAGGTCAGATTTCCCGCATCACGAACCTTCCTGCAATCGTCGATGCTGATACCGGATTTGGCGAGCCGATGAACGTTGCCAGAACTATTCAAGAATTCGAAGAGTACGGTCTGGCAGGGTGCCATATTGAGGATCAATTCAACCCCAAACGGTGCGGTCACCTCGATAACAAGAATATGGTTGACCTTGAAACAGCCACCAAACGCATCAAAGCTGCCGCTGAAGCTAGACGCGATCCTAACTTCTTAATTATGGCGCGTACCGACCTACGCGGTGTTGAATCCTTAGAAGCAACCGTTGACCGTATTCAGGCGCTTGTCGATGCAGGGGCAGACGCTATTTTCCCCGAGGCTCTCAAAGACCTCAGCGAATTTGAGACAGTATGCTCCGCCGTTGATGTGCCGGTCTTGGCGAACATGACCGAATTCGGTAAAAGCAAGCTGTATACCCTTAAAGAACTCGAAAATGCAGGAGTCAGCCTGGTTATTTACCCTGTCACCCTGCTGCGTTCATCCTTTGGGGCTATGGAGCGCGTTCTTGAAACCATCGAACGAGATGGCACCCAGGAGGCAGCCGTTGATGAGATGTTCACCAGGGCAAGACTCTACGACCTGGTGGATTACGAAGCTTACAACCGCTTCGATACCGGCATTTTCAACTTTGAAGTACCCGGTAAATTCACTAAAGCTTAGCTCCTGTATCTGGTGTGCCTGCTTCTGCTTCACGGCAGCGCAGACACACCTCATCTGCCGGTTCGCCCACACTGTAAAGCGATTCCAGCGCACCACGCTCTTCTTAAGGAGCTACCACTATCATTCTTAGACCCGATTCAAAGGAGAATCATCATGGTCGCTGATACCGATATCAAAAAGGGGCTGGCGGGAGTAGTTGCAGATTACACCGCAGTCTCAAAAGTAAATGCAGAAACAAACTCACTGCTCTACCGCGGGTACCCCGTTCAAGAATTGGCTTCAACCTGTAAGTTTGAAGAAGTTGCTTTGTTGCTGTGGGACGGTGAACTACCTACTGCTGAACGCAAAGCTGAACATATAGCTTACGGTCGTGCCCACCGCAGTCTAGGTGCTGAGTTGAAGGCAGTCATTGATGCTTTACCGTTGGATTGCCATCCCATGGATGTTTGCCGTACAGCAGTTTCCTTTCTCGGTGCGTGCGACCCTAAAAGCGAGGATTCTTCGGCTGAAACAGAGTTGAAGAAAGCCTGGGAGCTCTTTGCGGTACTGCCTTCTATCGTGTGTTACGACCAGCGTAGACGCCACGGTCTTGAGCTCATTGAGCCACGAGATGACCTTGACTATAGCCAGAATTTTCTGTGGATGGCGTTTGGGAAGGTTCCTTCAGACGAGGTACGAGACGCTTTCAATACCTCCATGGTGCTCTACGCCGAGCATTCTTTCAACGCATCAACTTTCACAGCGAGGGCGATTACTTCTACCCTTTCTGATCTTCATTCAGCGGTAGCAGGCGCTATTGGCGCTCTCAAAGGCTCATTGCACGGTGGTGCGAACGAAGCTGTTATGCACACTTTCAATGAGATTGGCATTCGTTCTGGAGAGTCTGAAGAAGATGCTAAAGCTCGCGCTAAGGAGTGGATGGATCAAGCCCTAGCTGAAAAGAAGAAGATAATGGGCTTTGGACATCGCGTTTACAAGAACGGTGATTCCCGAGTACCTACCATGCAGGACGCGTTCTTCCGCATGGTTGAGCACTACAATCGAAACGACATGATTGGTTTGTATAAGGGTCTTGCACAGTCAATGGACGAGGCCAAGGGCATTAAGCCTAATCTGGATTATCCGGCTGGTCCTACCTATCACCTCATGGGATTTGACACCCCCACTTTCACTCCCATTTTTGTGTGTGCCCGTATCGCTGGGTGGACCGCACACATTTTGGAGCAGCGCGCGAGTAATTCTCTCATTCGCCCGCTCTCTGCTTATAACGGTCATAACGAACGTCATGTCAGCTAGCTAAAACCCATATGAGACTGTGCAGTGGGGCTGAGTGTTTAGAGCTATCTGTTAATGGGAAAAGCTCTAGGCGGGTAGCCCTGCTAATAGTTTGGTGCGCTACCGCGCTCTAGGGTGGGCTGCTGCGAAGACCTCGCGCAGGGTATGGGCGGTGACTTTGGTGTAAATCTGGGTGGTGTTCACCGAAGCATGCCCTAATAATTCTTGGACCACGCGTATATCTGCGCCGCCCTCTAATAAGTGGGTGGCGTAGGAATGGCGCAGGGTGTGAGGTGATATTTCCTCGGCAAGCTGTGCCCTATCGCAGGCTTTTTTGAGAATCAGCCAAGCTCCCTGGCGGGTGAGCCTGCTCCCACGAGCGTTCACGAAGAGGGCGGGGGTTCCCTTCCCTTTAGCTGCTAGTTCTGGGCGGGCACGTACGAGATAGTCATCGATTGCTTTCAGCGCGTAAGAGCCAACAGGCACAATGCGTTCTTTATTTCCTTTACCGAACAAACGAACTACAGCGGGTACCTGGGTAGCCAGAGGTTCGGTGGCTTCCGCATCTTGCGAGCTATTGGCGGTAGCGCGAGTGCGCGAGAGGTCGTCAAGGTCGACGTTAGTGACCTCACTAATACGTGCGCCTGTGGAATAGAGAAACTCTAAAATCGCTCGATCACGCAGACCAGTAGCGGTCGAGGAATCAGGAGCTTCTAAAAGTTTTTGGACGCGCTCAAGAGAGATCGCTTTGGGCAGACGTTGGGCGGGGGTTGGGGGTGCAACGGTAGCAGCCGCGTCCGTTGTCGTTATGCCCTCGATCAACCAAAATTTGTGAGCACCGCGAACCGCCACCAAAACACGGGCGATACTGCGGGTGCTCAGGGGTTTAACCTCAACGTTCCCGGTTGCCAGGGAGACCGCAAAATCGCGAATATGTTTGGTGGTGATACGGTGGGCATCAATGACACCCTGCTCAGCCAGGTAGTGCTCATAACGGTTCAAATCGCGGGTGTAGGAATCAACGGTATTGGTTGCCAGACCCCGCTCAATCACTAGGTGGCTGAGATACTTCTGCACACTTCGCCCCAGTGGGGTCAGTGGTTTTTCCTCTGCTTGGGTCAGGGCGGACGCGGTGGGGCGGCTCATGGGGTTAGCTCAATGAGCCGCGGTAGTTGCCATCTCGCAGGTAGGGGTGAGCGGGCCAGGGCGCGTCCACAGGTTTTGCACCAACAATCCCGCCTTGTAGGGCGGCGTAGGTAGCGAGGATTGCCTGGTTGGCGCTGGGGCTGTGCAAACGAGCGTTGAGTACAGCGCCCACGGCTTCTTCAAGGTCGAACCAGCGCATGATGATTTCAGCTTCTTCGCCTTCACGCTGGGTTTTTTCGGTAGCTGAGATTTCGCTGATTCCACGCGCTAAGTACATTCGGTTTGCTTCAGCAGAACAACCTGGGCTGTTGTGATATTCCATGAGAAGATCCCACTGTTCAGCCTGTAAATCCGTTTCTTCGGCGAGCTCCCGCTTGGCTGCGGTGAGAGGGTCTTCGCCCTCAACATCGAGCATTCCAGCAGGAATCTCCCACAGGTTCATGCCCACCGGCTGACGGTACTGGTTGATGAGCAGAATCTGGTTTTTATCATTGAGCACGGAGATACAGACCGCACCGGGGTGAGTAATGAAGTCGCGTCCTAGTGCTTCACCGTCTTCGGTGAGGGAAAAATCCTCTCGCACCACGTCCCAGATGTATCCTTCAAACTTTGTTTCGTGCGAGCGCACAAACCGCGGGTTCACAACATCAGCGAGCTGGGTTTGGTTTATCACCTCTGCACGGGCGTCGATGCGCGGGGCGGTGCCTGTATCGGCGTGGAGCTTTTGTTGCATGGGAGATTTTCCTTGTGTGGAGCTAGTCGATTAGTAGCTTAACCCTACCGCTTAGTGGGCATTTGATTTCAAATATAGGTAGCAGCTTGTTACGGGAAAAGACTCAGCTGGTGGAGATAAGGCGCTCTAGCTGACCGGCGATGTTCATTGCTAACACATCCGCGTCCGGTTGGGTGAGGACGGTGAGCCCTACGGGTAACCCGTTGACTTTCCCGATGGGCACGGTGATACTCGGTGAGCCGCCGTGGGAACTTAACCCGGCGGCGGCTGTGCCAGCCCAATCGTGTGAGGCAGTTTCAGGACTGGTAGCGTAGATGATCGCGTCAAGGCTGTTGGCTCGCATATATTCCAGCCATGCTCGCCGTTGCTCTGCCCCGCGCATCAGCGATTCAGCCAAGGCTTCCGGGTGGGTGCGAGCATACTTTAGCCAACGTTCGATCGTTGCAGAATCGATCAGGGCAGTTTTTAGCGCATGCGCTACCAGTTCGTGGGTAGAGTCTACATCATCTGAGCACGCGCCTGAGGCAACGAACTCCTCAAGAGCAAGGGCAATCTCAGTGTATTGGCTACCCGGTAATAGCTGGTGGGCTTCTTGGGCAGAAAGCGTACACTCAACTTCCTGCATTCCCTCACGTTGCATCAAGAGGGAGGCACTCGATCGCACCTTCTCAGCTACTGCAGAGCGAATCTTTTGACGCTGGCTCCCGGTAAGACTCGGTGCCCCCGGTGCCTGAAGCGGCCACTCAAGGTAACTAATGCGAAGATGACGCGCCACTCCCCTGGCGGTTTCCCCAGAAGAAACTTCTGCCTGGGTCAGGTTCAAGGTCCCTGCAACCAGTTGTATATCAGCAACGCTGCGGGCAATAATGCCGGGCGTATCTTGTGCCGGTGCCAGCGGAACGATACCCTCGGTTGGTAGCGTTCCAAAGGTCGGACGCCAACCCACCAAACCCGCGTGAGCTGCCGGACCCACCACAGACCCGCAGGTATCAGTGCCCACAGCTATCGGGGTGATTCCCAGCGCTACCGCAACAGCGCTAGCCCCGCTAGAACCGGATGCGCTCAAGGACTCATCATAGGCGTTAGTCGTAGTGCCACCTAGGCTAGAAGCGGTGATGGTACCGTGCCAAGCGAATTCAGAGGTGTTCACCGTCGCTAGCACAATCGCACCGGCGTTCCTCAAGGTGGCAACCGCCGGAGCGTCCTGCTCAGCAACGAACTGACCAAAGACAGGGTTACCGGCGCTCAGTGCCAAGCCCCGTACCGCGATGTTGCCTTTCACCACCACGGGGATTCCCGCTAGCGCGCCCTCTGCTCGCTGAGCGATGTCCCCTTCAGCGTGACAAAAAGCGATAGCCTCATCAACCTGCTGCGCTTCGTGTTCAGCCTGCCGGTTAAGTTCAAGGACAATACGGTGAGCGGCATTGTAAGTGTTCAAACGCTTCAGTGATTCTCGTACCAGCTGAGCTGCACTTCGTTCACCGCTTATTACCTGATCCCGCAGTTCGGCAAGACTTATGCCCCACCAGCTAGGGTGATCGGTATGAGCGTTCACTGAGGCGTCCTTTCTTGACTACGTTTTAGAGTTGACCGGCATCTTTAAGCAGCTCGCGCGCGTGTTCTTGGGCGGATGCTGATTGGTCATGGCCCGAGAGCATGCGGGCAAGTTCTACCACGCGCTGCTCGGTATCAAGCACCTCAACCTTAGACTGGGAGGCGTCATCGTTTTTGAGCACCAAAACGTGATGATCTGCAAAGGCTGCTACCTGGGGCAGGTGGGTAACCACCAGTACCTGCACGTGTTGAGCAAGCATCGCGAGGCGTCGCCCAATCTCAATAGCTGCCTTACCGCCCACCCCTGAATCAACTTCATCGAAAATAAAGGTGGGTACGGGGTCAACCTCAGCGAGTACCACTTCAAGTGCCAGCATCACGCGCGAAAGCTCACCGCCTGATGCGCCTTTACCCAGGGGCCTAGGCACAGCATTTTTATGGGGTGCCAGCATAAAAGTCACGGTGTCTTTGCCGTGAGCACCGAATTTCTCGGTCTGTTCAACGCTGACTACCAAGGATGCGTTGGGCATAGCAAGAGCCGTCAGTTCCTCTGAAACAGCAGCGGCAAGTTTCTTAGCTGCCTTAGTGCGTGCTTCAAAAAGGCTCTGGGCAAGAGTGCTGAGGGTATCGCGCAACTCGCGCAACTCGCTCTCCAGCTCATCGTTGCGTGCCGGGTCGTCGCTGAGTTGAGATAGACGGGTACGAGACTGGTCTGCCCACTCCAACACTTCAGCGATATCAGCACCGTATTTGCGGGTCAGGGTTTTGAGCTGGGCGCGGCGGGTTTCCACCTCAGCAAGGCGCTCTGGTCCCTCACTATCTAGGGTCGCGCTGTAACCCGAAATATCATCAACGATATCGGTGATATTGATGAGTGCCTCGTTGAGCCGCTGGGCGATGGCGCGCAGATCTTCATCGGCATCTGCCTCGTTCAGCACAGCCGCACGAGCGGTATCGAGCAGCCCCAGCGCGTTGGCTTCAGTACCGTCCCCGTAATCACTACCGGCGAGAGCCGCCGATGCTGTTGTTGCAGCTATGCGCAGCGCCTCAACGTTGGCAAGTTTTTGGCTTTCTGTCCGCAACGCTTCGTCTTCGCCCTCTTGCGGGTTGATACCGTCAATCTCAGCCAGAGCCCCCTGCAAGGTTTGCGCTTCAAGAGCACGGGCGCGCGAATTTTCCCTCACCTCTTTAAGCTCAGCGGCAGCTTCACGGTAGCGGTCGTAGGCTGTTTTGTATTTCTTATGCAAACGCTCAACAGAACTACCTGCGTAGGAGTCAAGTGCGTGACGCTGTTCAGCTGATGATTTCAGGCGCAATTGGTCAGACTGACCGTGAACAGCAACGAGGGTGTGCCCTATCTCAGCCAGGGTACCAATAGGTGCGGACGCGCCGCCCACGTGGGCACGCGAACGTCCGGTGGAGTTTACGGTACGAGCTAGTAGTAGCTCTGCCCCGTCGTCGTACTCCTCAACCAATCCGCCTGCGTCCTCGGCAAGTTGCACGGCACGGTGGTTTTTGGGCAGCCGCACCACGGCTTCTGCGAGAGCAGATTTGGCACCGTTGCGCACGCTTGAGGCATCAGAGCGAGCACCCAGGAGCATACCTAGTGCGGTCACCACCATGGTTTTACCCGCACCGGTTTCACCGGTGAGCACCGAAAAACCCGGTTCTAGGGGTAGACGGGCGTCATTGATAACGCCCAAATCTCGCAGGTGAATTTCTTCAATCACTTGTTGACGACCTCAATCATTCCGGTTGCCGGGGCGGTGCTGGGACCTCGCCAGCCAGCAATGGGCAGTTCAAATTTTCTAACCAGACGCTCGGAGAACGGTGCTGGTTTCATGCGAGCTAGACGCACCGGTTTACGCGAGCGTACAACCTCGATGCGGGTGCCGGGGTTAAGATCGCGGGTTCGTCGCCCGTCGCACCAGAGTACTCCTCCGCCGCGGTTTTGGGGCAGAATCTCTACCGCCATCATGGAGCTGGGGGCGGTAACCAGCGGGCGCGAGAAAAGAGCGTGGGCGCTCAGCGGCACCAGGAGCATGGCGTCCACGGTGGGCCACACGACGGGACCACCGCCAGAGAATGCGTAGGCGGTTGAACCGGTGGGGGTCGCTAACACTACCCCATCACAGCCGAAGGTTGAGAGGGGACGCTTATCGACCTCAATCACAACCTCCAACATTTTTTCACGGTTGCCTTTTTCAACGCTGGCTTCGTTCAGCGCCCAATCGGTCAGGATTTTTCGACCACCCTCCCACACATGCACATCAATAGCCATACGTTCTTCAACGGTGTAGCGGTTGTGCACGATGTTATCAACGGTCTCGTGCAGATCGTACTCTTCAGCTTCAGCCAAGAAACCTACGTGCCCCAGGTTCACTCCCACTAGCGGAATGGTGGTGTGTCGAATACGTTCAGCGGCGCGAAGGATTGACCCGTCGCCGCCCAGCACCATGCCCAGCTCAATGTCAACGAGAGCCACAGTTTCGCTCACCACCTCAACCGGCACTGATTCCTGCCAGCCGTGGGTCAGAATATCGAGGTCCTCGCGTTCCATCACAGGGGTAAGACCGGCTTCAAAGAGCTGACGGCAGGCAGCGCGAGCTGCATCGCGCGCGTCCTCACGGCCGGTATGAGCAAAAACAAGAATTTTTCGGGTCACGGTAGCTCCTGTTACCCCTTGAAACTGTCGATGGGTGAGCGTCAAAGATGCTCGCACCCCACTGTACGCCGGTGGGCGGCGTCAAGCATTTATGACGCGGGTTGAGATAGCCATAGAAAGTATTCGAGGTTGCCGTCTTGACCTGGCAATTTAGATTCGCTGATACCACGCACGGTCAGCCCGCACTCTTCAGCACAGCGTTTGACGTTCTCTACAGCCTCTAAGCGTGCGGCGGGGTCAGTTACTACCCCACCTCGTCCTATCAAGTGAGGTTTGACCTCAAACTGGGGTTTGACCATGAGTACCAAATCTCCCCCGGGGGCGGTTGCTGCCGCCAAAGATTCCATGACTAGGGTGAGAGAGATAAAGGAAAGATCAGAAACGGTCAGTTCCACCTGCCCACCGATATCATCGGGCTTCATGTAGCGAGCATTCATGCCCTCGAAGACCGAGACGCTCGCGGTGTGGCGCAGACTCTCGTCCAACTGGTCATGACCAACGTCCACCGCCATCACGCTCTTGGCACCGAGCTCCAACAGAACCTGGGTAAATCCCCCGGTTGAGGCACCAGCATCCAAACAGCGCTTGCCCGCAACCGAGATGTCAGTGAAGGTATCGAGGGCACCGGCTAGTTTGTGCCCGGCACGCGAGACATAGTGGGTCAGGGCGCTCTCGCGCACCGTCACAGAATCCTGGGGCTGAATCTTGTAGGACTTGTTCGCTGCAACCCCGTTCACTAGCACACTGCCCTCTTCGATCAGCTTAACCGCGATGGTACGTGAGCGCGCAAGACCAGTATCAGCCAAGTACTTATCAAGACGCACGCGTTACTCTCTTTCGGTTACTTCAGCACCGGTAGCAACCGGAGTGTCGGAGTTCATCGAGGCGCGCAGGTCTTCGGCGGTTTGCTCAAGACGAGAAAGACGCTCCACAGGGTCAAGAGCTAAAACAGCCTCAAGCTGACGTTCGAACGATGCCAGTTCAGTGTCAGATTGCTGATGGTGAGCAGGCTTAGACATAGTCAATGTTCTCCGGGGCAAGGGGCGCGTCAGTTGCCGGATGCGCCGCCCACCAAGCAGCGCAGGCAGCGCGTTGGGCGTCGATGTCGCATCCGCTCATGCGCACAGTGTTACCCTCGACTTCGGCAAAAGATGAACCTGCAGATGCACGCACGCCGTCAGCAGTTTGGCTAACGTCAACGCTGGGGTATTCCTCAAAGAAACCATTCAGGGTTTCAATCAGGTAGGTGGGGCGCTCCTCGGGTACAGCAGCAAGCACCGATTCAAAAGTTTCGACGCCGGTAAATACCAGTGCTGTTGCCATCTGAGCACGGTTACCACCCAAAATATCGGTATCTAAGCGGTCACCCACCACTACCGGGGCACTACTGTTCAGAGCCTTAGCCGCCGTGTAAAAAATAGGTGATTCGGGTTTACCAGCCACTAACGGGGTACGTCGGGTAGCGGTAGCAACCGCGTTTACCAGCGTCCCATTACCCGGTGCGATGCCCCGCTCCTTGGGAATCGTAAAGTCAGTGTTTGAAGCTACCCACAGCACTGACTCGTCAGCTAAAGTGTAGGCAGCCTCAGCTAAATCCTCCCACACAATCTTGGGGTTGAACCCCTGCGCTACCGCCACGGGGTGCTCACTCTGCGAGCGCACGGGGGTTAGCCCCGCCGCGCTCACACAGTCAGCTAATGCCTGCGCACCGGTAATGAGGACGCGAGAGCCCACTTCCAAACGCTGCGCCAGAAGCTCCGCCGCAGCCTGAGCTGAACTAACCACGTGTTCGGCATCAGTGTTAACGCCCAACTCCACTAAGTGCTCAGCGACCTGCTCAACACTGCGCGAAGCGTTATTGGTGACGAAAGCTACGGGCACGCCCAGCTTCTGCGCCTTATTCAGTGCCTCGGGGGCACCATCAATAGCGAAAGGGCCGGCGTACACCACACCGTCAAGGTCAGACAAAATAGCATCGTGGGCGTTCAGCAGCATACGGGTTCTCTTTCTTAGTTCTCGTCAGAAGTTTCTGAGTCTTCAACATTCTGCTCAGTATCAACCACGCTCAGGTGATCCTCGGCAGCATTTTCATCATTGTAGGTTGCAGACTCTTCTTCGACGGTAGCTACTTCTTCAGGAGCAAGCTGCTCGGATGATTCTGTTGCAGACGCCTCGGTCAAGTTTTCTTCGTTCTCTTCGGTAATCTCTGATTCTTCTTCAGCATCGTCTGTTGCCTCAGCGGTCAAATCAACGGAAGGCTCTTCAGGTTCTAGCAAATCCTGCTCTGAGAAAATATCAAAGATCTCGGGTTCAACGAATGCGCCCTGCCCCAAAGCTGCCTCAGTCATTACTGCCAGGCGCATCCATCCCTTAGCCTCTTTGGTGCGACCTGCCTCAGACAACAACTCAGAGTAAGCACTAAAGAGACGGGGGCTGTACTCAAAACCGCGCTTCTTATTCAGCTCGGGAATCTCAAGCGCCTTGAGAGCACCCCCCAGGTCACCTGCATCGTGCTTAATACCAGAAACCACCAGAGCAACCTCAACGCGGGTTACTGGGGCGAGGTCCTCATTCATGACCTCAGCAGCTAGCTCCAGTGCTTTCTCGGTCTTACCCAACGCACGCTCGTTATCAACAAGCAACGCAACGTGCTCGTTAGAACCGGTAATACGGCGGTGGGTACGCAACTCGCGCAAGGACAGTTCAAAATCCTCAGCAACGTAGGCTGCAATACCAGTTGCCTCTCGCACCACAGCGATACGACCAGCACGGCGGGTAGCGTACTTAGCATGCTCAAGAGCAAACGCGGGGTCAATCTCAAGGTAACGACCAGCCATCACCAAGTGCTGGGCTACAGTCTCAGCATTCTGAGCTTCAAGAGCGCGCAACTGACGCAGGGTGCTACCATCTAGCTCTTTACCGGTAACGTCAGTATCGATCTCGGGTCCGGCTACCTTCGCCGGAGGGGTGTAACCGCCCTCGTCATTACTACGGCGGGCGTTATTACCTTCGCCACCGCGACGGCGTCCGCCAAAACGCTTATCTTCATTGTGATTAGTGCGTTCATTATTAAAACGGCGTCCCTTGACACCATCATTGCCGAAAGAACGCTCGCCACCGCGACGGTCATCATCGCGACGGTTGCCGCCAAAGGAGCGACCACCCTCACGGCGGTTGTCTCCGAACTTACGGTCATTACCACGACGTTCACCGCCAAAAGAGCGACCACCCTCACGGCGGTTATCAGAGGAGCTGCGATCGCCTGAGAAGTTACGGTCGCCGCGGTTCTTGAAGCCATCGCGGCGGTTATCTGATCGGCGGTCATTTGAGTCTCGGCGTGAGAATTCAGACAAAGGAGCTCCTCTATTGGGCGTGCCCCTATCGTTCAAGGGCACAAAAAATTTTTAGGTAGTTAGACCCATTCTATACAGTCGACCAAGCTGGCTAACACCCCAACTGCCTGAATAAGGGTGCGGTTTTAGGCACATAAAAGCCGGTGGATGAGTCCGTGCTGTGTAACGCGCGGACGCTCCCACCGGCTCAGGGGCTACTAGGGCTAGCTCTGTGCGGCAGCTAGTGGCTACTGCATGTACTTAGCGAGTTCTCCTTGCAACCGTGCCCTCTTTTTGGTCAGGCGGTCGATTTCAGAATTGACGATATCAAGTTTTTGGTGGTTGCCCAGAGCATCGAGCTCAGCCTGGGTCTCCTCGGCGATACCGATGAGAGCTACCAGCACAGGTTCTTGAGAGCCTGAGGCAATAGTCTGCTCAAGATCGCGTTTATTGTGTACCAGGGTCTCCAGCTTTTGCTGCGCCACCAGAATATCGCCCTCGTAGCGGTGCTTCTTGGTGGTGCCCAGGGGCTGGTCGCGCATGACGTCCACTGCCTCCATCGCGTCCCCATCAAAACGTACGTTACCCTTTTCAAGCACAATGCCGCGGTCGCAAATCTGCGAAACCAGATCAAGGTCGTGGCTAACAACCACCAAGGTTTTACCGGTAGCGCACAGCTCTTTAATCTTTTGCAGACACTTCTTTTGGAAGGGTTCATCGCCCACCGCCAGAATCTCGTCCACCAAGAAAATCTCGGGATCGGTATGAATCGCTACTGCAAAGGCAAGACGCAGGTACATACCTGAAGAATAGAACTTGACCTCGGTATCAATAAAGTCACCGATTTCAGAAAAAGCGACAATTTCATCGAAGAGAGCATCAGTTTGTTCTTTGCTCATGCCCAAAATGGCGGCATTCAGGTAGACGTTGTCGCGTCCGGTCAGATCGGGGTGAAAGCCTGCGCCCACCTCAATCAAACCGGCGATACGACCGCGGGTGAGGACGCTACCCTGGTCGGGTTGCATGACGCCCGAGATGAGCTTGAGCATGGTTGATTTGCCGGAGCCGTTATAGCCCAGCAATGCAACACGCTCACCCTCGCGGATCTTCATGGACACTCCGTTGAGAGCGCTGAAACGTTCGCTCAAATCGCCCTTGCGACCCTTAATCAGCCAAATAAAGGCTTCTTTCATGGAGCGGGTATGGCGCAGTACGAATCGCTTCACCAGTCCGTCCACACGAATCACATCGGGCGCATCGGGAGCCACCGGAGGCAAATCAAAAATATCGAGTTTCATCTTTTACAGCTCCTGCGCGAAGTTGCCCTCGAAGGTACGGAACAGCCAGTTACCCAGCAAGAGCAACACCAGGGAAATACCGAAAGCGATAGGTACCCATACGGTCAGCAAGTTCGGGAACATGTACCAGTTACCGGCAGCCAGCAGTAACTGCTGTTGCTCACCGCTGAGAGTTGGCTGCCAGAAAGCATAGTGGAAGAGTTCCACCGCCACCGTCAGCGGGTTCGACATATAAAGATACTCGATGTTAGGAACCTGTACCTCACGCGCCACCATGGTCCAGGAGTACATGACCGGCGATAGCCAGGTTGCCATCATCAGGAACATATCTACCAGGTTCTCTGAGTCTCTGAAGAACACATTTGCCACGCCAAAGACCATACCGGCAGCCAGCCCAAAGACCATCACCAGCAGAACACCCACGATAATGGCACCAATTTGCTTAAGATCAGGCGTCCACCCCACAAACAAACAGGCGACAATAAGCACCAAAATCTGCGGAAGGAAGTGAATCACACCCACCCAGATGGTAGACAGCGAAAAGAGCTGGCGAGGCAGGTAAATCTTTTTAATCAAAGCACCGTTCACCACGAAAGCGCGGGCGCCGTTGCTAAAACATTCCGAGAAGAAGTTAATAACGATAATGCCCGAGAACAGATACACCGAGTAGTTCTGCAAGCCCTTTTCAAGACCCAAGAAAATACCCAGTGCCAGATAGAACACGAGGAACTGAATAGCCGGCTTGATGTAAGACCAGACGATACCGAGAACTGACCCTCGGTAACGTACCTGAATCTCTTTATCAACGAGCAGCTTCAGTAGATACTTGTTGTGGAGAGCGTCTTTCAACCCCCGGCCTTTGCCGGGGGCTGAAAACTCTCGAGTTGCTAGATCACTCATCGAGTAAGTTCTGACTCCGTATGCTTATCGAAGGTCTTCTTCCATGCCTCGTAAGAGGCTACGTCAGCTGCCGCATCGCGGTATTGCTGACGCAAAGAAGCCCAGTTCTTGAAGAGCTTGGCGTGCAAGGACGCTGCTTTAGCGAGCTTGGAACGTAGTTGCTCGGGGTCGCGCTTGTACCAGAAAACACCCGTACCTTCAGCGTTAGTGACCAGCAGCGAATCAAAGCGAGAGACGGTCCACCAACGGTTCTCCTGGTAAGAGAGCTGAATCTGGGGGTTTTCCTGAGCCATCTTGTCTACGGGAACAAAAGCCTGACGTCCCACAGCCTTTACTGCCCAGGGCAGCAGATTCTTGTAGGTGGGCGGCGCGAAGTTGCGGCGGCCTTTGAAAGGAGGCTTTTTAGTCTTAGGCTGCGGGTATGCATCAATGTCGCTCTTAAGCTGAGCGTCGATGTAGTTGGCAGCTTTACCGCGAATAACCGGCAGTCGTTCGCTCAGCGAGTCGTGCAGGTGCTCGGGGCCTGAAAGCAAATCTTCAAGTGCCATCAAGCGTCCTTCTTCGGTGTAGTACTGCATGCTCAAGGCATGCTTAACATCGAGGAAGAGTGATTCGCGCATCACTGCACCCCCCTTTTCGAAGGGTGAGTGAATCAATGCGGTAATGAGGCGGTTACGTTCGTGGAAGTAAGCCTGCCACCCCACGGAATCGTCTTTATCGACCCACGAAACGTGCCACAAACCTGCGCCGGGGAACGAAACGGTAGCGATACCGGCTTCTTTCGCGCGCAGACCGTACTCAGCATCATCCCATTTAAGGAAGAGCGGTAGTGAAAGACCGATTTCTTTAATGACTTCAGTAGGAATGAGGCACATCCACCAGCCGTTGTAGTCAACATCCACGCGGCGGTGTAGCCAGTGGGTGTTACGCAGGTTGTGACGGCCCAAGTCATGGCCCAAGGTCATGTCTTTATGCGGACGGTCGTAGAAGGTGCGCCAGGGGTTCACGACTTCGCCAAAAGCGTGCAGAACGGTGCGGTCATACATATCGAACATGTGACCGCCCACGATGGTGGGGTTCTTGCAGTAGTCAGCGAAGGTGACCAATCGAAGGATCGATTCGGGTTCAACCACCACGTCATCATCAAGCAGCAGGACGTAGTCGCTACCGTTGTTCACTGATTCGTACATGCCGCGGGCAAAACCGCCTGAGCCGCCCAGGTTGGACTGGTTGATGATGCGGAACTTACCGGCTAACGGCGCCACGACCTTTTCAAAATCAGGATGATCCTGCACCTTATCGGTGCCCTGATCAACAATCAGCAGTTCCTTGATGGAATCAAAAATATCGATGTTCTCACCCAGTGAACGGATGTTGTTGATGCAGTATTCAACCTTGTTCATGGTGGTAATCTGCACGGTTGCTTGACCGCCGTTTTCACCGGTGCGAGGGGTCGCATCGCCCAGCCAGTTAGCTTCTACCAGGGTGAAACCCTGTTGCTGGGCATCGAGGTCAAACCAGTACCAGCCACCGTCACTAAAGGGGTTCAGTGACAGCTTAAAAACTGCCTCGTTCTCACCGGAGACAACAGCAGCGTCCACACGCTGAATAACACCGCGCGCATTGGACTTGTAGACAATAATCATGCCCTCACCTTGGGTCTTGACGCTCAGGGTCACGAAGCGCAAGCTCGTCCATCGACGCCAGTAAGAGGCAGGGAAAGCATTGAAGTAGGTACCAAAGGACAGGGACTTACCCTTAGCAATCTGGGTGGAACGGCGTCCGAGCAGATCGCTAGCATCAGCGCGTGAGCTATCGGCGGTTTTCTCCTGATCGGAGGTTGCCTGCACAAAAGTTCTATGCGCGTCCCCGTCTTCGCGGGTGGGTAGCTGCACACCCGATGCCATGCCAGCATCAACGTAGAGAGGAATAACGTCGGTCTGTACCGCTTCGGGCAAAATGACGCGCTGCAGGGTACGCAGTGATGACGTATCGATGGTGGTAGTAGATGACATAAAAGGTATAGCTCCTAGTACTTAGGCTTCGTCAATGCCGCCGGAAACGATTTTCTCGCCACCGGTGAAGTGAGGCTTAATTTTGTTATCAAACATCGAAAGTGCAGCACCGATAGCCATGTGCATATCGAAGTACTTGTAGTTGCCCAGACGTCCGCCGAAGAGGACCTGGGGTTCAGCAGCAGCCAGCTCGCGGTACTTGAGAACCTTTTCGCGGTCAGCGGCGGTGTTGATGGGGTAGTAGGGCTCATCGCCGTGCTCGGCAAAACGTGAGTACTCACGGTGAATAACGGTTGCATCCTTGGTGTAAGTACGCTCGGGGTGGAAGTGACGGAACTCGTGAATACGGGTGTAGGGTACGTTCTCATCCGCGTAGTTCATCACTGAGGTGCCCTGGAAGTCTTCAATGGGCAGAATCTCTTCTTCGAGATCGATGGTGCGCCATGACAGGTCACCTTCGGCGTAATCGAAGTAGCGGTCGATGGGACCGGTGTAGATGATCGGCACCTGACCGCGTACCTTGGAGCGGGAGAATTCGTGACCGTCTTCAAAGAAATCGGTGTTGAGGTGAACCTCAATGTTGGGATGTACTGCCATGCGCTCTAGCCATGCTGCGTAACCGTCAACGGGCAGACCTTCGTACTTGTCGTTGAAGTAGCGGTTGTCGTAGGTGTAGCGAACAGGTAGACGCGAAATGATGGACGCGGGCAGTTCCGAGGGGTCGGTCTGCCACTGTTTTGCGGTGTAGTGCTTGATGAAAGCCTCGTAGAGGGGGCGGCCGATAAGCGAGATGCCCTTGTCATTGAGGTTCTTGGGGTTGGTGCCTGCCAGCTCGCCAGCCTGTTCCTGGATCAGGGCTTTAGCTTCCTGCGGTGAGTAAGCTGCGTTGAAGAACTGGTTGATAGTGCCCAGGTTGATGGGCATGGGGTACACGATGTCGTTATGACGGGTGTAGACACGGTGTACATAGTTAGTGAATTCAGTGAACTGATTGACGTACTCCCACACACGCTCGTTGGAGGTGTGGAAGAGGTGCGCACCGTACTGGTGAACCTCTATGCCGGTGTTCTCTTCGAACTTGCTGTAAGCGTTGCCACCGACGTGGTCGCGACGGTCAATGATGGCTACTTTAAGGCCCAGTTCGTTAGCTGCTCGTTCAGCGATGGTAAGACCAAACAGTCCCGAACCAACAATGACTAAATCTGCGTTCACAAGATACTCCTGCACTTTAGGTAGGGGACGCTCTTTGCCCCTTTAACCGGTTTACCGCGATAGCTACTCACCGCGGTGCTGTTTTGTGCGCCCCGGTATAGGGTGAGCGCAAAACATAGTTATACGTACATATAACCTACCGGAATTTTACCTCTCTACCGCATCGCTGAGTAAGTTTTAGCTGTTATTCTTGGGGAATTCACCAACTCGATGTGTTAGGTGTCACCTTCTTTTGTATGACATGATTGTGACGCTCAGAGGTACTGCACACGGACTCATTGTGGACACAGCTACCGGTTATTAGTCTCACAGAGGAGGTTATCCACAGGTGGCGGGCGCTGCGGTGGCTACAGGAAATTTTTCTGCCCACAATAGGGTCATGGAGCTTCTACTACTGCTTGAAATTGATACGCACCGCCCGCTGCGTCCGGTGCGTGTAGAGACCACCGGTGGGCAAATCGGTGCAGATACACTCAGCCAGTATTTGCGCGGGTTCTTGGGGTTTGACTGCCAATGGTGGGTGGGTCAGCAGAGTCTAGAATCGTGTGTTCTGGGTGTGCAGCCTCTGGTTACGGGGGCGATCTTACGCCGCTCTCCTCAGGCGATAAGCCAGCAAAAGATGCTTAGTTTTGTAACGGTTCATGGTCCCGAGAGCGGACGCTTCTGGCAGCTACAGCGGGGCTCATACAGCCTTGGTAAGTTCAACACTGATATCTGCATCAGCGATCCCGCCTTAGAGCCGGTTCACGGTGTACTAACAGTCGCCGAAGAAGGCATCAGTTTGCACGCCGATAACGCAGTCTTTGACTTAGCAGTGGGTGAAACTTTCATACTGGGTAGCTCACGCTGCCTGATGGTTGATTCTCCGCTGCCATTGCCATCACAACCGGCGGCTCTTGGCTCTCAAACTGTGGAGCTTGATCCACCCCGCAGCGTCGTACAGCTCATTTTAATGACGATTTTACCTATAGTCTTGGGAGTAGTCATTGCTCTGGTCACCGGCATGTGGCTGTTCTTGCTCATGTCGATGGCATCAAGCCTGGTGATGGGTTCTCATCTGTTTCTGCATCAAGGCTCAAGCGCAGCAACCCGGCGAAAACTGCGGGAGGCTGCTGAGCGCGATATGGCGAGCGCGTCCGTCTACCCTCATGTCGCTCACCTCGTGGAATCTGGCAGTCTTCTGCCAGCGGCGGCGCTTGTATCACCGGGTATTTTTGGGCGCTCAGCGTCTCTTAGCGGGCGGTACATCGAGAAGTATCGCGTTCCTTTTGTGGATGAGGTGCCGCTGTTGCTTCCGGTGGAACCGGGGGTGAGTATTCGGTGTGAGGTCGAGCCCCGGCTCCTGAATCTCCTGGTGCTTCAGCTTCTGAGGGTGGCGCAGGTTTCCGTGGTGCTGACGCAGGGCGTCCTCCGGTTAAACCCGCAGTGGAGGTTGCTGACGGTCTTGCCAACGGTGGTTGTGGTGGATTCATCAGAGGGTGGCGAACAGTATTTTTCTTCTCACGCGGCTGTAGTGGCTACAGAACCCGAGATAGTTGGGTGCGACCTGACGGGCGTTACAACTTTTATTGTGGGCAGCTGTGAAGCTGATGCGGATGTCGTATTACAAACCTGCGGACGCTCGGGTCAGCTCTTAGCGTCGGTATCGTCTTCGTCGTGTCTGCAGGTGCCGGGGCTCAGTACACTCCCCTGCACCGTTGCTGCAGATGGTGTGGATGATTCCACTTTCATTCAGGCGGTAGGTAACCTCTTACAGCAGATGCACTCCCCCACATCTGTAGCGAGTCAAAGTGCAGATGCAGTTCATCAATTCAGCGGGCGGTTTTCGGAGCTTACTGAGTTCGGGGTAGAAGATGTGCCCCTGCGCTGGTCCCAACACCTGTATGCACCTGATCTGATGATTATGG
The DNA here is from genome assembly GCF_016924835.1 of Rothia sp. ZJ932. Classification (NCBI taxonomy): domain Bacteria; kingdom Bacillati; phylum Actinomycetota; class Actinomycetes; order Micrococcales; family Micrococcaceae; genus Rothia; species Rothia sp. ZJ932. The sequence goes on from NZ_CP070480.1 coordinate 1,528,414, forward strand.
TGGGTAAGGGTCTGCCAAGGCTCTCCGTCACAGAGCATGGCCCTCATTTTTTGGTGGGAGGCACCACCGGTTCTGGTAAATCTCAGTTTTTACGGTCAATGGTGCTGAGTTTGGCGGCGGTTTATTCTCCTGCGCGTTGTAGCTTTCTTTTTATCGATTTCAAGGGTGGGGCAGGGCTTGGTCCGCTCCATCAGCTGCCCCATTCTTTGGGGTTGCTCAGCGATTTAGATACTGCTTCGGTGCGCAGGGCGCTTGCTTTCTTGAAGGCTGATTTGAGTGCGCGCGAACGGCTCTTTCAGCAGCTAGAAGTCAATTCCTACAGGGACTATTTGCGGGTGTGCGAAAAAGCTAGTGAGCAGCCGGGTTTTAGCGAGATTTTTATTGTGGTGGACGAGTTCAAAATGCTGGTTGAGTCAATGCCAGAGGCTATGAACGATTTGATGAAGGTGGCAACTATTGGCAGGTCCTTGGGCGTTCATCTTATTCTTGCTACCCAGCGTCCTCAAGGCGCTGTGTCTGCTGATATCAAAGCTAATATATCTACCGTATTTGCCCTGAGGGTGGCATCTTCGCAGGATTCTCACAATCTGCTGGGTAGTGATGACGCAGCAGATATTTCGCCTTCCTGCCCTGGAGCAGGCTGGGCGCGGCTTTCTGACGGACAACTGGCACCTTTCAGAGCGCCACGTTTGGATGCAGCCCCATACACTTATTCTCTCAAATTGAGAGTACATGATCTTTACAGTGGCTTGCAGTACCCGCAGAGAGGGGAATCAGCTGATACTGAGGATGCCCTCTTTGCCGCCATCGTCGGTGCCTACACCCCGGCGTTAGAACCGGCGGCTTATGTTCCTATTGCTCCCGCCTTGACTTGCGGTACACCCACCCCACACAAAGATGCCTACTACTTAGGACGTCACGAAAACGCTGTCTGCGGTAAGCAGGATGAGCTGTTGTGGTCGTCCGCTTCGCAGGGTTCTCTTGCGTTAGTGGGTTCCGCTGCAGAACGCCACCGGGTCATTTTTTCGTTGCTGAGTCAGGCAGCTCAACGAGGAATCCCCCGCATTGTTTTTACCGCTGAACCTACCCTTTACCGGACGCTATCGCACGATGATTTCAGGGGCGCCGCAGACTGCGTTTTAGGCATTCAGGATATAGCCTTTCTGCAGGCGGTGTGCGAAGAAATCACGCAGGTACCCCGCCCCGTCTTACTAGTGGTCGACGGTATTGATATCTTGCTCGAGCATACGCTACGCAAGCCCCAGCTTGAACTCACCCTTTTACAGCTAGTCCAAGACGGTCACCGTACCGGAATCGAGGTCATCGTGAGCGCTTCCACAAAAATTCGGGGCAAGTTTTCAACGGCAGCGCACTCCACTGTGGTCACCGCAGAAACGATGCGCAATGATCTCGCCACCACCGTTCTACGCTCCGAAATACCCCCTGGCACCGGGCAGTGGCGCTGCGAAGGTACACTCACCCACAGCATAAGCGCAGAAACGGCGACCGTTGCCGCCTTACTCGGCAGTAGTCAGCCACTGTGCATGCCCCTTACCGATGACTTCCGTCAGCTACCGGAACAGATAGATGCCGCCCAGTTGCCCCAGCAGGTATCAGAAGCCCCCAAACAGGGCTTGCTTGTAGGTTTCTCTCGGCGCCAACGCCCCGTTACCCTAACCTCCGGCAACCGCAAGATTCTTTGCATTGCCGGCACCAAAGGCAGCGGTAAAACAACCCTGCTTCAGCAGCTACCGGGACTGAACCCCAACGAGTCTTTTACTCTAATTGAAGGCAGGCAAGTACCCGGAGTTTCTGCTCTAACCTCTTACCTCGATGCTCTGAGCGACCCTGCCCAGCGCATCCTTCTCATCGACGATTTACACAGTCTAGATGCCGCGTCCCAGGAGGCTCTACGCGCCCGTTGCTCCCACTACCGTCTAGTCGTTCTCGCTTTCACACCGTGGAAGAGATGGCATGCATCCCCGCTACTCTCACAGCTTGCCGGCACCACCTACGGTATTGTTCTACAACCTCGTACTGCCGTTGACGGTGAATTTTTTGGACTGGAATCCTTACCGCTTGACACCCTCACCCGAGGTGTATGCCCACCCGGCAGGGCGTTGCTCATTGACGGGCTCGAAGCCACCGCTTTTCAAGTACCGGGTAGCTCACGCTCATAGTGCTTACGCAGGTATTTGATAACACGAGGCGAGAACATCAAAATCATCACAACCCCGCAGACGAGAGCCGTCACGCTCCCCGGTACAAACTGACCAGAAACAGCGATCTGTGTGCCGATAATAACGCCCATAATCTGCCACACCACGATAAGGGCACGAGCATACAATCGCCCCTCATACAAACCTTTAGCGCCCCACGCCAAAGCACCGGCAATTAATACAAAAGCGAAAACTAATACAGCGGTTGCCGATGAGATACCCTCACCCGGAGCGTAAATCACCGACAACACCGCTAATGCCATAACGGCAATAATTTCAATTCCGACCAGTCCCACAATCACAAGAACAGCGGGCGGACGTACAGGCAATACACCCCTCGCACTTTCAGGCTTCACTGTGATCCCCTTCTCTCTGCCCCACTCGATATCTTCTCTCGCTTTTAGTCTATACACCCTGCACCACCGGTGCCCCTACAGCAACCAGTACCCCACCCAGTGTGGTGCTTTTAACACCACAACAATAGCTGTGATTGATAACTCACGCCCAGCAGAGTTTTTATTCAAGAAACCTCTTGTTTACTTTCAACCGACATGCGAAAGTTATGTAGGTCGACTTGGCTCCTAGCTTATTCAGGGGCCCGGTTTTTTGTTAGGCTGAGTTTTTTATTTTTTATCAAGCGCAGCCTCAGTGTACATATTTGAAGGAGAGCGTGCCCATGGATTGGCGTAGCCGTGCTGCTTGCCTAGAAAAAGACCCAGAATTATTTTTCCCTGTGGGAAACACTGGTCCGGCGCTACTTCAAATTGAAGAGGCAAAAGCCGTATGCCGCAACTGCACCGTCATGGATACATGCTTGCAGTGGGCAATTGAGACCGGTCAAGATTCCGGTGTCTGGGGCGGAATGAGCGAAGAAGAACGCCGAGCGATGAAACGCCGTGCTGCTCGCGCTCGCCGCGCGTCCTAAGACTCTTTTCAAAAGGCGGTGGACAGAATCTTTACGATTCTGTCCACCGCCTTTTGTTGTGCTCGCGTCTTTACAGCGGGTTGTCAGAAAAATGCCGATTGACCGGTTGGTGAAAGACTATCGGGACTCACCTAACACCGCTTCGATTTCAACAGTTGTTCCCCGAGGCGACCGATTCTTCCATGTAATGGATCCGTTGAGTTCACTAGCCACCAGGGTTTTCACAATTTGGGTTCCCAACCCATCTCGGGTTTTGGGTTCAGTTGCAGTCTCGTTCATACCTCGACCGTCATCGCTAATACTCACGGTTAGAGTATGCTGTGCCCTTTCATCGTACGCGCGCTGTGCATCCATTGTGACTGTTCCCGTCTCACCGGCAAGACCGTGTTCCACCGCATTGGCAACGATTTCGTTGATAACAAGGGCAAGAGGAGTTGCAAATTTACTCGGCAAAGACCCAAACGATCCCGTAAGTTCGGTGCGGACGTCCTGCCCCGGCGAAGCGAGTTCGGCAGCCAGATGAAACTGACGCCCAATCAAATCATCAAAATCAACGTTCTGGGCTAGTCCCTGTGATAGCGCCTCATGCACGGTAGCAATGGTCGCCACCCGTCGCATCGCTTGTTCTAATCCCTGCCGCGCTTCATCACTTTCCATTCGACGAGCTTGCAAGCGCAAAAGCGCAGAGACGGTCTGCAAGTTATTCTTCACTCGGTGGTGAATCTCCCGAATGGTTGCATCTTTGGTCATCAACTCAAGCTCGCGCCGGCGCAATTCGGTCACGTCACGGCACAGAATAATGGCGCCAAAGCGTTCTTCCCCCAAGGGGGTAAAACGGCGCAGAGGTATGGCACGGTAAGTGATGCTGGCAAAGTGCGCTTTAATTTCAGCGCGCCAGGGCATTTTCCCCGCTAAGACCAGTGGCAGGGTCTCATCTACTTGCTCTCCCTGAGGTAACAGAGCTCGGGTGATATGAGCAAGAGACTGTCCCTCTAGTTCAGCAGAGAATCCCAGCTTCTTATAAATAGAGGTCGCGTTGGGCGAGGTAAAGGTAATCACGCCCTCGGCGTCCAACACCATCAAGCCATCGCTCACTCGTGGGGCGCCGCGAGTTGTCCCCACAGGAGCAGAAAACTCAGGCCAGATTCCTCGGCTCGTCATTTTCAATAGTTCCTCGGATAGCTCTCTGTAGACCAGTTCAACGTGGGTTCGCTGACGCGGAGTGTAAGTCTCAGAGTGGACGCTAAGTAGCCCTAAGGTCCTGCCGTTTCTGGTGAGCGGAACAAGGGTAGTTTGAATATCTAGCCCAGCTACCGTTTCTGAATCCACGTACTTTTCACTGCACTGGTTTTTCCACACGCCCAGGGCTTTTAACCGCATCTCTTTTTTCATGCGGTGATCGATAAGGTCTGTATAAAAAAGTGTGTGTACGGTTGACGGACGCATATGAGCGCAGGCAATAAAACCGCTCTCTTGACCGGGCTCTGTGGGATAGCGTCCGCCCGCCAAAATATCGGAATTGAAATCGGTGGGTAACCACAGCACCAAATCACCGTGAGCGGTGTCAGCGATAATTTGCCAGTCACCAATGAGCAGGTGCAGCCATTCCATATCGCCCGGTCCGTACTCTGCGTTCTGGAGGAAAGGGTCAATGTGCATGGTTACCACACCTATCATTTTTCATGTTCTGCTGGCCTACTCTACGGCAATTTTAGACCCTGACTGAGGGGTTATCCACGGCGGGCCCCCCGAGAGGGTTGCAAACGGTGACGAACCCTAGCTAACACGGACTTCTTAGTCACAACGGTGGCATTGGAGTGCCCGGCTGCAATAGCGCCCATGAGCGAGCGTGCCAGTTCAGTGAAAGTATCGGTGAGACTCTGCGCGTCTTTGATCTCTACGATGGTTTTACCGGTGAGCAAGGCTTTATCGAGAATACTCGGTTCATGGGGTATAAACCCGGTAATGGGAGTTGCCGGGCCGAACCTACTCCACGCGCGCTCCACCTCACCTCGACCGCGTGATCCGGTAGTTTCCGAGCGCATTTTATTAATCCATACATGTTTTCGGTGATCAGTTGCTAACTGCAGATGACTCTGGTTGAGTTCCTCGAATGCTCGTACCAGGCGGGGGAAGCCCACCACATCTGCTGAACCAACCACTACAATGTCGCTTGCCTGTTCTACTGCGGTGATTGCGGCAGCATTGCGTCTGGGTGCTAAACCGTCGAAGGTAATTTCTTCGTCGGCTTCAAGGCTAAAAGCAGTATCAATAACAACTGCCTGATAGCGCGAGCGCAGGTAGTCAAGGACGCTGGTGAAAGACTTTTCTCTGACCTCTGGCCATCTGTCGGCGCGGGTGATACCCGTGATGATGTCGAGGGTTTTACCCGCAAGGTCAATGGAACTCACGTACTCTCGGTATTTTTCGTCGGTGAGCATATTGCGGTCGGCGTAGTGGCAGATTTGTGAGATTCCGGAGTACTCATCGAGTAGCCCGAGTGTGATGCCGAGAGCGGGGCCGTAGGTGTCGGCATCAACGAGCACAGTGGAGTAGCCTTGAGCGGTTAAGGTTGCGGCGAGATGGGTGGCTACCGTGGTACGTCCGGGGGCGCCGGTAGAGCCCCACACGGTGATGACGCGTCCTTTCTCAGATGAAGTCAGTGAAAGAGCTTCAGCAGCTTCGACAGTGACAGTAGTTGATAAGGCAGCAGTATCTGCCGCAGGTGCCCGGTCGAAGGTCAGCGTGTGCAAGTTGGCTACCGCTGTTTCGATGCTTTCAATAACCGTCGGGGTATCGGCAAGCGCGTCAATGACGGCAACCCCGTGAATCTCAAGGTCGATACCGGGGTCAGTAACTGCGACCACTGCGACCCCCACCTCATGTAGCTGGGCTACCATCGACTGCGTGAGGTAGTCAGTGTAGTCGGCTACAAGCAGGGCAGCGCGCACAATGCCGGTTTGACCCAGACCAAAGACCTCCGACATGTCGTGAACGTGACGGGCAACAGTGACGTTTCCTCGCTGAGCTTCGATACCCGCGATGAAACGTCCGGAGTGATCAGAAAAAACGACGATGGGAATGCTAGCCATAATCTACCCCTGTTTTTTGTAGTCAGAGGGCACGAGGTTGATTTTGTCCTCGTTGTTGATAGCTTTGAGGATCGCGCTGAGTGATTCTTCGGCTACCAGAAGCTGCACGGCTGACTTACCGGTGCCACCGATGAGGCTTTCTTCGTTGCTAATAGTGGAGACCTCTGCGGCTTCCATCACCACCTCGGGATCGTTGTAAGTGGTCGTTGTTCCCTGAGCTTTTGTGGCAATCCAGATATCAACGTGCTTACCCGGGGTCAGAGTTGAGGCATAGGCAGAGTCGATAGTGATGCTAGCAGTACGTCGACCGTCGGTGAGTTCTTGAGCAAGAGCTGTTGCGGGCACCAATTGACCGCTGGTGATACGCGAAGTCACGACGCTACCCTCCGCGATAGTTTTTTCTTGAGGAATATAGTGCTGCCCAGCTTCAGCTAAGCGCACATCAGCTAGAGCAAAGTCGCTGGCTTTCACCTCTTCGCCCACCGCCATATCACGGGTAGCTACGTAGAAGGGTTCGGTTTTATTACCGAGACTTACAACACTCACCACCGCCACGATGGAGAGGGCGATGAGGAGCAGTCCCATGAGAAGACGGGGGTCTTTGAGACCGGGGCGCTGAAATCGAGGGGAAAGCCCCTCGCTGCTTTCGGGTACGGCTGTGGGCACGGTGTTGTCTTTCGGTTCTGTGCGGTTATTGGTTCTTATGTGGTTCGTTCAGTGGTTGTGAACAGCGGTTCTTGTGGTTGACATACGGAGCCTGCGGTGTGACTCGTCATCCTATATTGTGTTCCAAGTGTTTGTTCTCTTCAACTTCATCGCTGGGTCCACTGCCAGTTGTCACCATAAGTGGAGTGCTTCTGGACCCCCCTAAGATAATCAAACGATATCAAATGAAATCAAAAAATATTAGTTTACAATTGAAATAACATAAACTTATGAGACGAGGAGACCCAGTGGCAGAGCAACGCTTTTACACCCTGACCGAAGTATCAGAAATTCTGAACATTAGCCTCTCCCAGACCAGGATTCTTGTAACCTCTGGGCAGCTCGAAGGGATTCAGATTGGCGGACGGGGTCAGTGGCGCGTCGAAAACTCCAAACTTGAGGAATACATTAGCCGCGCTTACGCTCAGACTAAAGAGGCACTCGCAAAAGGCACAGCCGAAAGTCTCACCAGCGCATCCTAACAACGTTAGGCGGTACCTACTGCAACAATGGAGTGCAATGGCACCACCCTGGTTTTATGAATTGAGCTTCCTCTGGTGGAAAGCTCGACAAAGTCAGCCCCCACCCGTTCTAAAACGCCCTCACTCGTCAATCGTCCAGCATGGTAGAGGCGAACAGTTTCACGCGCCTTCACCAGAGCCCTCAGGGCAAAAGCAAACGACAGCTTACGCTGCACTGCCTGAGCATCAACTGTTGAAAACGGCGTCCCGCCTTCCCAGAACACGATGCGGGCGGTCGGCATGACGAGGCTTTCAGCTGATGTACGTAGCTGAAGCCAGCCTAACCCCACGTTTTCAAGTACACCATCCCATTTCTGGGCGTCATCAGTAAAGGCCTGCACCTGAAAACCTATTTGTGCTGCTAACCGATCCCCCATCATCACCTTGGCAAACTCTGCCCTACGCACTTCTTGCGCATCCAGCTCAATGGTTCTGGTACGGGCGGTGCTCAGCTGCACTTCGTAGTCTCTAAAAATTCGATCCAGATTCGTCATGTCCTCAACCCTATCGGTCGGCAATGTCTACCACCCTGCACGCTAACCAAAATCGAAAACATTTAAGTTTTTTTGCACACAGGGCTTTACAAACGCCACGCAAGCTAAGATACTCTAAGTGTTATCAAATAGCATCAAATGATAGGTTTAGAGATGAAGATGAACCACCAAGCACCTTCTGCCTCCTCGGCAGACAAGGTGCTCTGTTTAGCTATACCGCTCATCTCCCTAGTGGTCGCCGGATGCTGCTTCTGGACCATCGGCGCCAGTGAGCTCAAGACAGCAGAGATGCTACTTATGGGCGCTAGTGCCCTGATCGCCTTCGGTGTTGGTCTGTGGTATATTTTCGCTGCCCTTTACCTACTGCTGACACGCTCCACCCGAAGCGCAGCACAGTCTTTGCCCCGATGGGTGCCGAGGATGATGCGTAACGTAGCTATCGGAACTCTAGGTATTAGCGTGTATGCGGCTCCCGCCACGGCTGCTCCCTTGACCAGCGCATCTTCGCCCTCGATCGCCACCGTACACGAAACCCACCCATCCTCTCTTGAGCAGTTCTACGGTCACGCAGATGACCTATCAGACTCTCAAAAAGATTCCCTCTCCAGTTTTTTCACCAGTCATCACGCAACTGCTGACCACGGTTCTGCCACACCGGCAACAACACGCTGGCAGGGTCAATCCGATCAGCAGTTCGAGAACCTCAATACTCCGCCCCAGCAGTGGCTTGAAGTTGACCCGCAGACCTTCAAACACGCATCCGCCCACCAAACGCCCAGCATCAATCCTTTCTTCACCGCATCATCGCGTGAAGATCTCAGCGAACGTTCAGTAGGGATGCTTCACACCGTGCGCAGCGGTGAAACTCTGTGGAGTATTGCCACGAACTACCTACCATCAGGAAGCCCGGATGCAGAAATTATGGAATACGTATCGGCTATCTACGCAGCTAACTCGCACCAGCTACCGGTAGACGCCAACCTTATTTACGCAGGACAACAACTCATCCTCCCCTTTCAGTAAAGATTTTCAGCATAGAAAAGAGACGAACCATGAACCAGCAATCAGCTCGCAAAGAAACCTTCGCTGTCTCTGAGGCAGAATACAAGGCAATGCTCGAAATCATCAAGGAAACAGAACGCCCCATCGTAGCGCGAAAGCAGGGAATTCCCTTGAAAACCTCCTCAGAACTCTGCCAGTCAGTAGAAACGATGTGCAGCGGTCTCTCCATTGCCGTCCTCGAAATTTTCGCGGGACGCCGCGCCTGCAGCCAGGTTGCCAAATGGTTTACCGCTGAATGCCTCACTAAGATCAAACGTCGTGCCGATCTGACCCGACGCATCCTTGCCAGCAAACAGGGCGAAGACCACCTGCGCAGTCCTTTCGCTCTTAGCGCTCCCCTACCCACTGTGCGCCGTGCCCACGCCCAACAAATCAATGAAACAACCGTTGAAGCGTGCGTCATTGTTGAAGACAGCCAGCGCGTACGAGCGTTAGCTTTCAAGGTGCAAAGAATCCACCGGGTCTGGAAGGTCGTAGAAATAGAAATCGCGTAAAAACGCCACTATAAAATATGCGCGGGCGCTTCACCTGTTTGAAGTGAAGTGCCCGCGCATTCTTATCTCTTGACTGAGCCTCTATTCTAGGACTCAGAAAAAACAAAAGCCGTGTAGAAAAAACCTAGTTCTTTTTAACCTGGACTTCGGCGCTGCCGTCCTCACTCGGAGCCGAGTACTTGAGGAACTTAGGCTGCGGTGGCAGGTTCATCTTGATAGAAGATGAAGTCGTACGCTGCTTGGAAAGATCCAGGTTGTAGAGGAACCCCACGGTCTCTTCACGGATCGCGCCGAGCATGGACTGGTACATGGCGTAGCCTTCGCGCTGGTACTCAATCAGCGGATCGCGCTGTGCCATTGCGCGCAGACCAATACCTTCTTTGAGATAGTCCATCTCATACAGGTGTTCGGGCCAGCGACGTCCAATCACAGACAGCAACACACGGCGTTCAATCTCACGCATTGCTTCTGAGCCGACCTTTTCTTCGCGCTCTTGATAGATGAATTTCGCATCCGTCAGGATCTCGGTAATCAGCATTTCCTGGGTAATCTTGGTGCGTCCGCCCGCCTGCTCTTCCAGATCCTCAATAGTTACGGAGATGGGGAAGATCGGCTTGAGCAGGTCCCACAGTTTTTCAAGATCCCAGTCTTCAGCGTGACCCGATGTATGGGTCACGATGGTTGATGAGATCACTTCATCAATGAACTTCTGAATCTGTTCCTCAATGTCTGCGCCTTCGAGGATTTCAGCACGATCTGCGTACATTGATTCGCGCTGACGGTTGAGCACATCATCGTACTTGAGGATGTTCTTACGTTGTTCGGCGTTACGCGATTCAACTTGCCCCTGGGCGGACGCGATGACGCGAGAAACGAGCTTGTTTTCAAGAGCGGTGTCATCGGGTGCGCCTGCCATGAGTCGGGCGGCTGCCTGACCGTTGAATAAACGCATGAGGTCATCGGCGAGTGAAAGGTAGAAGCGGGATTCGCCGGGATCACCCTGACGGCCGGAGCGTCCACGTAGCTGGTTGTCGATGCGTCGTGATTCGTGACGTTCGGTACCCAGTACGTAGAGACCGCCCAGTTCAATGACTTCCTCATGTTCAGCTTTCACAGCTTCTTCGCATTCAGCGAGGACGCCGGGCCATTGCTGCTCGTATTGTTCGGGGGTACGGTTGGGGTCAAGACCCAGCTGTTCCATTTTTTCGACAGCGTTGAACTCGGCGTTACCACCGAGCATGATATCGGTGCCTCGACCTGCCATGTTGGTTGCAACGGTGACAGCGCCCTTGCGTCCTGCCTGGGCAACGATGGCAGCCTCACGCTCATTGTTTTTAGCGTTTAGCACCTCATGGCGAATGCCCTCTTTGACGAGGAGCTTAGACAGGTACTCGCTCTTTTCAACGCTGGTTGTACCCACCAGAACAGGCTGCCCCTTAGCGTGGCGTTCTTTAATGTCTTCAACGACTGCCTGGAACTTGGCAATTTCGTTTTTGTAGACCTTATCTGCCTGGTCTTTACGGTGGATGCCCTTGTTAGTGGGAATAGGCACGACGCCCAGTTCGTAGGTGTTCATGAACTCGGCAGCTTCGGTTTCTGCTGTACCAGTCATTCCCGAGAGCTTGTCGTACATGCGGAAGTAGTTCTGCAACGTCACAGACGCCATGGTCTGGTTCTCGGGCTTAACTTCAACGCCTTCTTTAGCTTCAATAGCCTGGTGAATGCCCTCGTTGTAGCGGCGGCCGGGCAAAATACGACCGGTGTGCTCGTCAACGATGTGTACTTCACCATTGACTACCACGTAGTCTTTATTGTTTTTGAATAGCTCTTTTGCCTTGATGGAGTTGTTCAAAAAGCCAATGAGTGGGGTGTTGACAGATTCGTAGAGGTTGCGAATACCCAAGTGGTCTTCAACCTTGTCAATACCCGTTTCGAGTACGCCGACGGTGCGTTTCTTTTCATCGATTTCGTAGTCAATATCGACTTTGAGGTCGCGAGCGATACGCGCGAATTCTGTGTACCAGCGGTTGGCTTCGCCCGAGGCTGGGCCGGAAATAATTAGGGGGGTTCGCGCTTCATCGATCAGAATAGAATCGACCTCATCGACAATTGCAAAGTTGTGACCGCGCTGGACCTTCTCATCGAGCGTCCACGCCATGTTATCGCGCAAGTAGTCAAAACCGAACTCGTTGTTCGTGCCGTAGGTAATGTCAGCTTCGTACTGTTTACGGCGCACGTCAGGGCTCTGGTTACCCAAGATGACGCCTGATTCCAGACCCAAAAAGCGGTAAACACGACCCATGAGGTTAGCCTGATATTCAGCTAGGTAATCATTCACGGTGACCACGTGTACGCCCTGACCCGAGAGCGCATTGAGGTAGGCGGGAGCTGTTGCAACCAGTGTCTTACCCTCACCGGTTTTCATTTCCGCGATATTGCCCAGGTGCAGAGCTGCACCGCCCATGAGCTGCACGTCGTAGTGACGCTTACCCAAGGTTCGTTTAGACGCCTCACGCACTACCGCGAACGCTTCGGGCAACAGAACATCGAGGGATTCCCCCTCATCGATGCGTGTACGGAACTTATCAGTCTCAGCTCGAAGTTCAGCATCGGTTAAAGCAACAATGCTTTCTTCAAGAGAGTTAATCGCGTCTGCATAGGCACGAAGCTGTTTGAGGACTTTCTTGTCTCCGGCGCGGAGTAGTTTTTCCAAGAAAGATGCCACGAGTGTGCTCCTTGAGGTTTCGATGATAATGAAATGTCCAACCGATATTTGTAAAGGCTAACAACCCATTGTAAAACACCATCAAACGTTTTACTGCGGTGGCGTTCACCGCCGAGCAATGAATTATGCCAAAGACGCAAAACTGCCCCTGCAAAGTGCGGGGGCAGCTGTTGGTTGTATTAGCGGATTCTCTTACTGATCGCTCAGTGAAATCACACCGTAGCTCCAGCCTTTACGGCGGTAGACCGCGCTGGGGGTGTTAGTATCTGCATCCACGAAGAGGTAAAAATCGTGCCCTACCAGCTCCATGCGATCAACTGCTTCTTCGGCGGTCAGCTTCTCTGCGGGGAAGCTCTTACGGCGGATTTCGAGAGGTGATTGCACATCATCAGTCAGTGCGTACTCGTTATCGAATGCCGCTTCTTCAACAGGAATGTCTTCAGCGTGGATTTCAGTGACTGCGGTCTGATCGGTAACGATGGGCAGTGAACCGGTTGCCTCAGAAACCGAGAGCGGTGAGCGTCCACCGTGCTTCTGCGCCTTACGGCGGTCGCGGGCTCGACGCAAACGTTCCAGGAGTTTGCCATAAGTGTCATCAAAAACCGCGAACTTATCTGAGCCCGATGCCTCAGCACGCAGGATGGGACCGCGTCCCACCACGGTTATTTCAACACGAATGGTGTTGGGACCAATATGCCCGTCCTTGCTGAACTTAACTTCGATGTCGGTAACGTGATCGCCAAGCTGCTCAAACTTTTTAGCTTTGCTCTCTACATGCTCCTGCAGTCGTTCAGTCACTTTGACGTTGCGTCCGTAGACCTTAAGCTCCACGATTGCCTCCAAAATATTTAGGCGAGAAGTCGCTTATTTTCTCTCGTACAAGAAACCTTCGAGAAGGTATATTTCTTGTTGCTTCCAGCCTAGTTCCAGTTCTCTAGAAATTCATGTGTTACGTTATATCATTCGATGTTGGAAGGCTCTACTGGTCTGATTCAGTGGTGGTGCAGTCTTGTTTCTTGCTCGCTGAGACTGAGATTTTTTACCGTACATCGCCCTCTTTCAGTCGCTGACTCCCCGATTATTTTCGCTATGGCTGAAAACCTACTCCCCCTCAAAATAAATTATGAGCGAGATGTGTGTGACGGGGCATTGTTCACGCACAAAAAACTAACTTGACCGCCCCCTGCACGCAGGTGCATACTGATACTGTGTGCTTGGTTACCTGATGAAAGGTCAGTCGCTCTCCGCGCTCTTCCGACGGGCAACCGCGGCTACGCTGGCAAAGCCCAGCACCCGAGCGCCTTCATCCTCCAGCACTCTAGCAGTTTCAAGCATCGATGCGCCGGTAGTCACCACATCATCGCAAATGATGCACTCGGCACCTTCAAGAGTGGTTTCGAATCCTAGCAGCTCCCCCGGATTCCAACGTTTTCTCATCGCCCCGTGCAACCGCGCATACCGTTGGTGTACTCCCAACTCTTTTTGACCGCTAGACCCCGAACGGGTGCGACTCACCTCTAGAACATCAGCACACACAGTCTCGATTCCCTCCAGCGCGAGCTGCCGACGAGCCGCGGACGCCAGTTCAAGGGCAGGCGAGAAACCGCGACGCCTCGTGTTACGGGCAGAAGAAGGTACAGGTACCAGCATTGCCTGCTGCTTACCGTAGCTATCAACAATCGCCTGGATAGCACGGGCAAGACCCGTTGCTAACAAAGTTCTCTGATCGTAACGCCCCTCATTTTTGAATGCCAAAATACAACGAGCAAGCTCATGCTCATAAACGCCGGCAGCCACAGCGTTCTCTAGCTCATAGCGCAGAAACGGCAGGTGCAGGTTAAGCAGGCTTTGCCGCACCAAAAAATCACAGCGCTGGCATCGCCCCTCATAGCGAGCATCCGGTTTCTGGCAACTTGCACACGGGGTCGGCAACACAACATCGCGTAGCCGGTAGGCACTTTCGCGGGCAGTTGCGATGAGAGGGTCAAACCGATGGTTCACCGTGCACTTACCCCGAGAAGTTCAAATCGTGCAGGGTGTTCTCCAAACGAACCCACCCCGATGAGCTCAAGCGGTAGAGAGTAGAATCCTGGGTCTGAGCAATGACGTTTTCCTCCCCCGTGCCCACAGAAATCTTCGCTAAACCGGTGAGGATTTCGGGCGAACGGCGTACACCCGAAATAGAAATAATTTCAGTGGCGCCAGTGTTGTAATCAGCAATAATAACTTCGTTATCAGAGAGAAAGTCAGCGAAGGTCGGGGAAATACCCGTGCCCAAACGCACGGGGGTCTGCAGGCGTTGCGGAGCACCCTCACCATCGCGAATAACCCCCGCCACCCAGGTATAGGAGTAGGTGTCATCGTGGGCAGCTATAACCGCGCGGGTTCCGTCGCGCGAGATGTTCAGTGAAGTGACGGTATAGCCCTCCAACCAATCTGCCGCGACCTCTTGTGGCTGATTACCATCAGAAGTCGAAAGACTTACCATCACTTGCGAGCCATTTTGCACAGCCCAGACCCAGTGCAGGTAGTCAAAACTAGGCACAGTAATGTCAGAGGCGGCAAGCAGCTGCCGCGCTTCTCCGTTGCGTACCAACCACAGCTCTTTTTCGTTGTTTGCCAGGTAAGCGTAGACGCCTCGCGAAATTGCCATAGCGGGCGAGGTAACTGTTTGCTGCTGAGGTGCCAGCACGGTGTTCTGGCTAGCAGCATCGCTCAAAGAGCTTCGGGTAATCAGGGTATTTTCTTCAACGCCAACAACGCCCCCCGATACCGGCGGGTTAATCAGGGGTAGAGAGTTAGCCCGCGCGTCATCCTCTTGAATAGTTTGCCCTGCCACTTTAAGCTCCACGGAACTTACGGTTGATAGGGTCGAGAGGGTTTGGGTGAGCTGAGTTTTAATGCGCTGAGATTCAAGCTGGGTCAGTTCCTTTTGCACCCCTGCCCCCGAGAGGTCTACCGAGGCGACGCTTGATTCAACAGGAACGGAGCTGCGCGTCAGCGTAGTACCTGTGGGAATGGCTGTCTGCACCGCCCCCTGCAAATAGGGTGCTGGTCCCTCCAATAGAACGCGCACTACAGAGGTTGCCACAGTGTCACGATCTGCAAACCACCGCACATCGGGCACCGCGTATGAAAAGGTGGGGTCGTAGAAGTAGAGGGTGAAAGGGTTGTATGCAATATTGAACTGACGCTGATCCAGAATAATAGAGTTGGGTGCGCTGGTGATACGCCACTGCCCGCCGATGTTTTCAAGCTGAAAAGAGAGATTCTCCCCATCGGCGGTATCGGATGAGGTGGCGATACCTCGCGCATCGATCTTGGCGGTGAGCTCAACAGCTAGGGTGTAGTCACCCTTGTCAGTTGCGCTGATGCTGGGGGTGTTGGTGTAGACCAGGGTTTGTTCCTGCGGTGACCACTGCTGCGCATAATCGGGGGCCAGGAACTGGCGGGCCACCGCGTAATTATCGTTAACGCCCACCCCCGCACTGATGAATCCCCTAATGATTTCATCAGGGGTAGCGTTGGTGGCTGGTCCTTCAATCTCTGAGCTTTGTCTGGAGGCGGACGCGGTCGATCGGGGGTCAGCGTAATGGTTGACCGCACCGCTGGTGGGGATTCCACCGCATGCGGTGAGCGTCAGAATACCGGTGGCGGCTAGGCATCCTGTTAATCGGTACGCTGCCATGATGCGTTCTCCTTCGATGCTTGTTCAGTACTTTCTTTTTCAGCTATTTCTGCGGGTTGTTGGGGAATAGAGCCGGTGAAGGCGGTCAGCTCAAGCAGCTCGGATTCCCCGCTTAAGAGCACCGGTGAGTTACCCATCTCTACGCCCTGTTTGAGGGGTATAGTGATACGGAAGCAGGCGCCCTCCCCCGGTTTGCCCCAGACTTCTAGCGCACCTCCGTGCAAACGCACGTCCTCGGCAGAAATAGCCAGACCTAAACCTGTACCGCCAAGGGTACGTTTGCGGGAAGGGTCTGCGCGCCAGAAACGGTTGAATACCTGCGACAGTTGCTCTTCGGTAAGTCCCACTCCGTGATCTCGCACTGCAATGCCCAGCGCGGTACTAGAGGCGGCAATGTAAATATCAATCGGTTTGCCTTCGCTGTACTCGATAGCGTTGAAGATGAGGTTACGCAGGACGCGCTCGATGCGGCGGTGATCCATCTCTACCGTTTGTTCTGTCAAATCTGTGTGAACGGTCAGCTCTACCCCCACCCTCGCAAGGTGGGGTTGGGCGACCTCAACGGTTTCGCGTACTACTGTGAGCGCGTCCACGGGTACCAGATCGAGGGTGGCTGAACCAGCGTCGAAGCGAGAGATTTCTAGCAAGTCTGCGAGTAGGTTATCAAAACGATCCACCTGGTTGTACAGTAGCTCTGAGGAACGCCGTTGCAGGGGGTCAAGCCCCTCTCTGGCGTTGTAAAGCATTTCTGCGGCCATGCGCACGGTCGTTAGGGGGGTGCGCAATTCATGAGAAACGTCAGAGACAAACCGCTGCTGCATCGTCGAGAGAGTCTCCAGACGAGAAATCTGATCTTGTAGGCTGTCTGCCATTTTGTTGAAGGAGTGGCCCAGACGAGCAGCCTCGTTTTTACCCGTGACCTGCATACGCTGATCGAGGTTACCAGCTGCTAGCTTCTCAGCCGAAATCGCGGTAGAACTAATCGGTTTGATAGCTGCGCGCGTCACTGCCCACACAATCGATACCACCACAATCAACATGATGCCGAAGCCCAGCCCCATGACCATGTTGATATAGGTCGCTGTTTCTTGGGAGTTCGAGAAATCGTAGATGAGATACAGCCCGTACTCTGGACTCTGCGGAATAGAAATGCGTGTTCCCACCACCACAACCGGCACCGGCTGCTGGTTTTCCATCACCTGCATCTGCGCTGACTGCCAGTAGATACCGTCGGCGGTAGTCACCATCTGCTGCAAATCAGCGGGTATATTCGCCGGATCCATCCAGATATTCTGGGCTTGGGCGGGAATAAAATTCTGCGTCGAATCGCTCTGGGTGGGTAGCAACACCCACTCCCGCTGAGCATCGCTACTACCGGTTTCTAGCACCGTCAGAAAGCGTCTAACCTCCGCCTCAATCTCATTGCGGTCAACGGCGTCCGACGAATCCAACACGCTCTGCACATTGGCAAAACCTGCTGACGATTCCTCAAGGGCTTGGTCTAGGCGTCCGCGAAAAAGCGAGTTGGCGATCTGATTCGCCAAAAAGGCGCCGACCACCAAAAAGGTAATCATCAGCAAAATAATGGCTATGGAGACAGCGCGAAACTGCAAGGACTGCTGCCACCGACGACTGAAGTCAAAGAGGGGGTTAGAAAACCTGCGGGAGGGTGCGAGACGGTCGTCGATGACAGAAGCAGACATGGGTACTATCGAACTTTCTGGGCTGAGGCTTTGTAGCCAACGCCGCGTACAGTCACGATGATTTCGGGGGTTTCTGGATCCTGTTCAATTTTGGCGCGCAGACGCTGCACGTGAACGTTCACCAGGCGGGAGTCAACGGTTTTACCGTAGCCCCAGATGCTATCGAGTAAGGCTTCGCGGGAGAACACCTGACCGGGCTGGCGCGCCATAGTCACCAGCAAGTCGTATTCGAGGGGGGTGAGCGATAGGGTCTCATCATCGCGAGTAACGCTGTGACCCGAGAGGTCTATGGTGAGCCCGCCAATGGAGATTATTTCGCTGTTGTTTTCTTCGCGCGGACGCAGGCGGGCACGAATACGCGCCAGTAGCTCTGCGGGTTTGAAAGGTTTGGCGATGTAGTCATCGGCTCCGGCTTCAAGCCCCTTCACCACGTCTTCAGTGTCTGATTTAGCGGTGAGCATGATGATGGGTACATCGGTGTGCTGACGCAGCTGAGCGCAGACTTCAATACCGTCCATACCGGGCAGCATAAAATCAAGAAGTACCAGGTCGGGGCGGTGGGTGAGATAGGCATCTAGTGCCTGGTCACCCGTGGCACACACCTCTGTTTCGTACCCTTCCTGAGCAAGCACGATGCCTACCATTTCTGCCAGGGCCTCATCATCATCTACCACCAGAATACGAGAGTTCATACGCGCTCCTTCGATACACTTTTTTGATTCGATGTTTTATTTTACGCGGTTTATAGGCGTAGCGCGGTGTTAGTCTGCGTCTTGGGCAAATTCGGCGAGCGCGGTGGCGGTTTCTGTCAGGTGCGCCAGGAGGTCTGTGGCGGTGCCTGGGCTAAGTGCAGTGAGGTCGCCATTTTCGGTGAGGACGAGTTGGTTGAGGCGCTGGGCAGGCAGCCCAATGCTGCGCCAGGGTCGGTAAATGCTCTCAAGGGTAGGAATGATGGAGGGTTTGTTCAGGGTGCTGATAGCCGCTAGCCAGATCTCTTGGTTGTGTTCAATTCTGGGTGCTAGGTGCTCCCAAGCGCGCGCGTCCGCGGCGGGTTGAACGCTGGCTACGGCGTCGAAGAAGGTCAGGTAGCGTTCTTCGATAGTTTGAGCATCAAGGTTCAGGGCAGTTTTGACTCCGTACGCGCTGAGCTGCTGGGTTACGATGGAAAAGGTTTCCATGACTTCGTGGGAATCTAATGGCTGGTAGGTTCGGTAGCCGCTTGAGGTGGGGATGCTGCCGCGCAGAATGTCGGTGAGTGAGGGTTCGTCGAGCTGAACGTATAGCTGGGCTGCGGGTATCGCCTGTTTGATCTGGTGCAGCCGGTGTTCCATGCCCGCTAACCAGGAGTCACGGATGTCTCTGCGGGCGCCCCTGTCGGCGAGGCTGCGTTCACCGTTGTGAAGGTGCAGAGCAGCTGTGAGACTGAGCGGACCGGTGAATTGCAGTTTGAAGGTGTCCTGAGGTTTTGTAGCTCCGGCGATAACATCAGCGAGGGCATTAATGTCTGAATCGAGGGTAGCCCGTGCGGTGTCTTGCTCGGCAGAGTACCCATCATGCAAACGCCAGCCGAAGGATGCCCCATCTACCCCGAGTTCTTCAAAGGTGGCAATGGTGCGTGCTAGGGTGCTTGCGGCGTATCCTCGGTCTTCGAGGGCTGGTAGGTAGCTGTAGTGGGGAGCGCCCAGTTCTCCGCGGACGCGGTGAATAGCGTCCACGTTCTGAGTTCCGGGCCAGGGGCCCAGCCCGGTAGCACGAACCGCGTACTTCTGTTCAAACGAAGGCTCTGAGACAGCCCTCTGGGCGCGTTCGTCTAGTAGACGTGCGCGCTCATCAACGGTGTGCTCTCGATAACCAACGAGAGACTTTTTCCCCTGTTTCATACGTCGCTATCTCGGGTAGCTTCAGCGATGCGCTCGTGGTGGCGAATGACCTCAGAAATAATGAAGTTGAGAATTTTTTCGGCGAACTCAGGGTCAAGGTGGGCTATCTCTGCCAAAGACCTGAGACGCTCGATTTGAGCCGCTTCGCGGTCAGGGTCCCCCGAGGGCAGGTTGTATTCTGCCTTGAGGTAGCCAACGCGCTTGGTTACCCTGAATCGTTCGGCAAGAATGTGAACCAGTGAAGCATCGAGGTTATCAATGGTTTGACGAATCTCAAATAGTTCTTCGAGCACAGCGGGGTCTACGCTACCGTGTAGAGCGCTGGCGCGCGCATCGAAGCTGCTGTGAGGTTCGTGCAGATTACTCATGAGAGGAGCTCTCTTTCAGTGTCGAGTGTGTCTGGTATAAGGGAGGGCTAAATATCTGCGCGGTCCAGAGAGTAGGCGCGGTTAATAGTTGCCTGTCCCAGAACCCGAGTGCCCTGGTACATAACAAGGGTTTGACCGGGAGCGACCCCGCGCAGCCCTTCTTTCAGTCGCACAACAACTTCCAAGCGCAGGGCGTTCTCTTGTGCAGATTCGTCGTCGTTCACCCATTCGAGATAAGCCTCAGAAAGTACCGGATCGGCGTGGGCACGCACCTGTGCGGTGATATCGATCGACGTGCTGGCGGCCCCGATCTGAGCTGGCTGCGCCAAGAACTGGGCGAAAGCGTCCACCGGCTCGCCAGCCCAGGTGCATCTAATACCGCGGATTTCCTCCACCGCAAGAAGTTCTTTAGAACCAACGATAACTTCGTTGGTCTTGGGGCGAATTTCGAGCACGAAACGGGGCTTGCCGTCGGGGGCAGGACGCCCAATCTTAAGCCCCTTACGTTGCCCCACAGTAAATGCCTGGGAACCATCGTGCTGACCCAAAACAGTGCCCTCGGTATCTTTGATATCGCCTGCGGTCATCTCAATATGGTCAGCGAGCCAGTCGCGAGTATCGCCCTCAGGAATAAAGCAAATATCGTAGGAGTCAGGCTTCTTCGCTACTGAGAAACCCCGACGCTCCGCTTCAGCACGCACCTCAGCCTTAGAGGGGGTTTCAGCCAGCGGAAACCAGGCATGCTTGAGCTGCTCGTGGGTGAGCACGCCCAGCACGTATGACTGGTCTTTTGCCCAGTCAGCAGCACGGTGAAGCTCGCGGTTGCCCTCTTCGTTGGTAATGACCTTGGCGTAGTGACCGGTTACTACCGCATCAAAGCCAAGAGCAACGGCCTTCTCAAGCAGAGCCGCGAACTTAATCTTTTCGTTGCACCGCATGCAGGGATTGGGGGTGCGACCGTGCTCGTATTCAGAGATGAAATCATCAACAACGTCTTCTTTGAAACGCTCCGAAAAGTCCCACACGTAGAAAGGAATCCCCAGCTGGTCGCAGACACGACGCGCGTCCATCGAATCCTCGATGGTGCAGCATCCGCGGCTACCGGTACGCAAGGTGCCGGGCATGCGGGAGAGGGCAAGGTGTACACCCACCACGTCGTGGCCGGCCTCTACAGCGCGGGCAGCGGCCACAGCCGAGTCAACACCGCCACTCATTGCAGCTAGAATCTTCATCTTTTAATCCTTATATTTCAACGTTTGAAAAATTGTACAGAGCTACAACCGCAATTCCGCGGTCTTTATTTCGTACTCGGTGTGTAGTTCATCCAGTAGTTAGTGCCAGAGCGAAGCGTCCGGGGTGTGCGCTGCTAATCCAGCTTTTTGAGCTTGGGCGAAGGCGGCAGGTAGCGCAGCAAGCAAACCGTCAACATCAGCATCTGTACTGCTATGCCCCAGGGTAAACCGCTGGGCACCACGAGCCGTCACTTCATCAAGGCCCATAGCCAAAAGCACGTGTGAGGGACGCGGTACTCCGGCGTTGCAGGCAGAGCCGGTGGAGCTTTCGATACCCGCCATATCAAGCAAGAAGAGGAGGGAGTCACCCTCACACCCGGCAAAGGTGAAGTGAGCGTTACCGGGTAGACGACGCCATACCCCGGCGGTCATCTCATCGGCGGTTTCGGGGGTCGCGCCGCGAAGGGTCGCATCGGGCACCAGTTCTTGAACGCCCTCAATCAACCGATTGCGCAGAGTGGCAAGACGGTTCGCTTCTTCATGAAGGTTCTCCCCCGCGGCACGGGCCGCTGCCGCGAATCCCGCAATGGACGCAGCGTCAATAGTGCCCGATCGAACCGACCGTTCCTGACCGCCGCCGTGAAGTACGGGTTCCAAAGCAGCAGCACGAGTAGCGATCAGCGCACCGACGCCCATCGGAGCTCCAATTTTATGCCCAGAAATTGCCATAGTGGTAGCATCCGATGCCCGAAAGTCTACCGGCACAGTACCAAAAGCCTGCACCGCATCCGTATGCATCGGGACTCCATACTCGCTGGCAATAGCGGCAATCTCAGCGACCGGCTGAATCGTACCGACCTCGTTGTTCGCCCACATCACTGTCACTAGGGCAACAGCCTCGGGGTCTTGGGCAATCTCAGCTCGCACGGTGTCCGGGTCAACGCGCCCGGTAGCGTCAACGGATAGCCAAATGGCCACCGCGTCCTCGTTCTTCTCCAGCCATTCCACCGCTTCGCTCACCGCGTGGTGCTCCACCGAAGAAACCAGAATCTTACGGGCACGAGGGTTAGATGCCTGACGCTTCCAAAACAGTCCTTTGACTGCTAGATTATCTGCCTCTGTGCCCCCGGAGGTAAAAATGACTTCTGCGCTATCGCAGTGGGCAAGACGCGCGATATCTTCGCGTGCCGCTTCAACCGTCGCGCGAGCGCGGCGTCCGGCAGAGTGGAGGGAGGAAGGATTGCCTCCCACCCGCATTTGTTCCATGACAGCGTCCATTGCAACGGGGAGGGTGCTGGTGGTGGCGGCGTGATCAAGGTAAATGCGTTCCATGAAATCATTTCTGTGTCGGCAGGTAGGCAAGGTGCAAAAGACCATTCTACGCCGGTCGCAGGATGCGATACACATGAGATGTAACACCGCGCAACTGGGCGATAAAGCCCGTGTCTTGCAGAGTGCGCAAGGGCAAGCTCACCCAGGATTTTACGGCGCGGTAGACTAGGGACGTGTTCAAAATTCTTTTCTATACTCCTGAGATTCCGGGCAACACGGGTAACGCAATTCGCCTGGCAGCTATTACCGGCGTGGAGCTTCATCTGGTTGAGCCTCTTGGCTTCAATTTTGAGTCAGCGCATCTGCGCCGGGCTGGTCTTGACTACCACGATTTGGCGGTAATGACCGTCCATAAGACCCTTGAGGACGCGTGGGAAGTCTTAGACCCCCGGCGCGTTTTTGCCTTCACCACAACGGCAACTACCAACTTCGCTGATGTTTCCTATCAGGAAGGGGACGTACTCATGTTCGGTCCTGAATCTGTGGGGCTACCTCTTGAGGTTCAGAGTGACCCGCATATCACTGAACGTGTCAAAATCCCCATGATTGAAGGCAGACGGTCTCTCAACCTTGCGAACTGCGCTTCGATTGCTGTTTTTGAGGCGTGGCGTCAGCACGGTTTCGCTGGCGGAACTCTGTAACGTTGACAAAAAATAATCTCACCCCAGTGACTTGCAGAAAGTCTCTAGGGTGAGATTTTTTTATGCACTGTTTTAGTGCCTAGGCGCGGCGCTTCTCGATTTCTTCGATGGCCTGCGGAATAACGGTGAAGAGGTCGCCCACGATACCGAAGTCAGCAATTTCAAAGACAGGTGCGTCTGCATCCTTATTGATTGCAACGATGGTCTTTGAGGCGTGCATACCTGTCTTTTGCTGCAGAGCACCCGAGATACCCACTGAGACATAGAGCTGGGGAGCTACAGTTTTACCGGTCTGCCCAACCTGAGTCTCATGGGGCAGCCAACCGGCATCGGTAACCGCGCGGGTTGAGCCGATAGCTGCATTGAGTGTGTCAGCCAGCGCCTCGATGGGGGTGATGTCGCCGTTGATTCCTCGACCGGCTGCTACAACGATAGCTGCTTCTTCCAGGCGCGGACGCTCGGTGCGTGCCCCGTGAGCCGTGGCGGTCATGCTCACGTCCTGGACGGTAGGAGCTTCCAGTTCAACGATTTCAGCTGCTCCTGGCTGGGCAGCAGTGATTTCAACCGAGTTGGGCTTAAGGGAGACCAGCGCGCGGTCGGTGCTCACGCGCACGGTGGTGTTGTAGGCACCGCCTAAAACATTCTTTGTAGCTACGGGGCCGGGTGCTACTGCAATTGCGTCGGTAATAACACCGGCTTCAAGACGAATACCTAACCGAGCCAGAACTTCGGTGCTTTCAATATCATTACTGGAGAGCACAATGTCAGCTGAGAAATCCTCTACCGCTGCCTGCGCTAGAGCAAGCCGTGATGAAGCGTCACGGCAAGGATCGCCAGAGCCTACATAAACTTTTTCAGCGCCTTCGGGGCGGTACGTGTCAGCGGCATTTTCTGCAGTCTGGTTGAAAGCCAGTACTGCAAAGTCGCCCAGAGAACGTGCCGCGGCAAACAGTTCGCGTTCGCTGGAGCTCAAACTGTCATTATTTGCTTCGTGAGTGCTAAGCACCAAAACATTAGTCATGTGAGTCAAAATCCTTAGATCAGGTTGCGAGAAGCCAGGAAGTCAGCAAGCTGAACACCGGCATCGCCATCGTCAGTAATAATTTCTCCTGCAGTGCGTTCTGCGCGTTCTTTAGCATCTTCTACGAGCACCCATGAACCCGCGCGACCGATGGTTGAGGGGTCAAGGTCGAGATCATCTAGAGTGAAGGTGATGATGGGCTTTTTCTTTGCCGCCATAATCGCCTTGAAATTCGGGTAACGAGGAGTATTAATCTGGTCAGTCACCGAAGCGATGAAGGGAACTGGGGCGTGTAGCTCCTGCGAGATATCATCAAGGTCGCGGCGTGCGCTGACTTCTTGCTCACTCAGCTCAAGGCTGGCAACGTTGGTTAGCAGGGGCAGTTCTAACAACTCTGCAAGCTGCGCGGGCACCAGCGATGTCTCACCGTCAGTGGATGCCATGCCGGTCAGTACCATATCGAAAGTGGCAGCATTAGTTTTTTGCCAGTGTTTGACGCCAGCTGCCAGCGCACGCGCGGTAGCTGCCGCGTCCGAACCCGCTAAAGCTTCATCTGATAGCAGCACCCCCTCGTCGGCTCCCAGCTGTAGTGCGCGGCGCAAGCCTTTGGATGCACTTGCAGGTCCCATAGCAAAAGCGACAACCTTGTGCTCCCCTTGGTGCTTTTCGGTGATCTGCAAGGCAGCTTCTACAGCGTACTCATCGAGTTCGCTCATGACCGATTCTTCGCGGTTGACAGTCAGTTCTTCAGCGTCAATGGTCTGATCAAATTGGGTGTCGGGTACGTACTTCACCAGTACCGCGATGGTGAGGTGATCCAGCGAAAGCTCAGCGCTCAATGGGGGTGTCCTTTTATCGTCAAGAGGTGATGGCCGCGGGTGTTAGTGCGCGGCTAGTAAGAAGCGTACAGGTATGCCCGGTGCGGGCATACCTGTACATTCTATCGTGCTATATCGACTTTAGGCAGGTTGGGTTTTACGATGCATCGGCTGAATTGCCGAGTGTTATTTCAACTTTTTCAACCGTATTACCGCGCAAAATACCGGCGGTTACGGTCTGCCCCGCGGCGGCTTGGCGGACGCTTGCTGTCAGCTCGGTTGCTTCGGTGATGGGTCGCCCGTCAAAGCTGACGATAATATCGCCTTCACGCAAACCCGACTTTTCGGCGGCTTGCCCCGGTACGACAGCCTGAATGTAGGCACCGTCACCGAAGTTCTCGCTGGAGTCATTGTTGGCGGGTGAGGTTGATACTGAAGCTCCCAGGTAACCGTGGGTGGCTGCGCCGTTATCGATGATTTCTTGGGCTACGCGCTTGGCGTAGTTGATGGGTATGGCAAAGCCCACCCCGATATTGCCCGATGTAACGGTAGAGCTCTTATCGGCCGAGGCAATGGCAACGTTTACACCGATGACTTCACCGTTAGAGTTCACCAGAGCGCCACCGGAGTTGCCGGGGTTAACGGCAGCATCGGTTTGTAGCACGTTGAGCGAGATGATGCTGGTGGGGCGCTGCGACTGGGATTGTCCAGGCAGTTCGAATTGGAAAGGTGAAGCTTGGTTGGGCAGGGAGTTGCTAGTATCGCCCTCCGGTGCTTCGCTCGATGCTACTTCGATAGTGCGAGTGAGGGTCGAGATGATGCCGTCCGTTACCGTGTTTTCCAGACCCAGCGGAGCGCCAATAGCTACCGAGGTGTCACCAACGTTCAGTTCATCAGAGTTACCGATGGACGCCGGTGTGAGGTTTACCCCTGCCGGATCAATTTTAATAACGGCAAGGTCGCTGGTGGGGTCTGTTCCCACAATGGTTGCGCTTTTGACGGTTCCATCAGACAGCTTGACTTCAATGGTGGGTTTGGCGGCTTTACCGCCGAGGGTGACGACGTGGGTGTTAGTGAGAATATGGCCCCGGTCATCGAGTATGATTCCTGAACCTGAACCTGACTCGCTGGGGGTGGTGACACCCAGGGTCACCACTGAGGGCGTCGCTTTTTCAGCGGCTGCGGTCACGGTCGTGACGGAGTCCGTATTGTTGACAATTCGGGTGCTGCCTGAGGTTAAGGACGCTACGGGTGAGGTTTCCGAGGTGGCAAAAGTTGCGACTCCCCCGCCCACTCCGGCCCCGATCAAAGCCGCCAGGGCAGCGGTGCCAAGCACCACAGGGAGGTTGCTCTTGCGGCGCGCTGGCTCAGGCTGAAAACTTGCAGGTTGCTGGTGAGCTGGTTGTCCGTAGTGGGGGTTCCCCTGGTTCTGAGGGGTGGGACTCTGGTTCCAGTGATTGTCAGTCATAGCGTTCTTCCGCCTTCTTCTTCAAAAAATTTTCACCTTTTACTATCCTGCACTCTGCTGAAGCTACCATGAAATCTTTCTGAATATTAGCTGTGTACTGCGTACCGGTTCATTGTGCCCAATGCGAACTGTGTGTTGCTAAGGTTCTACATCGACGTGAGCACGCATACAATGGGGAACCAACAGCGTACTTTCTAGCACAAGCGAGGAACCTATGACACACACACCGGCTAACCGTAAGCTTTGGGCTGCATTGGGCACCTTGGGCCTAGTCATGATTCCTACCCCGGCTTTTGCTGAAGCCCCCATGAACCTCGACGCCGGTGTGCGCGTCCTTGATACTACTCAGGCGCTCGGTAACACCACCTCACTGGATGCTGATATTGAGCAGCTCGCTACCGAGCACAAGGTCAATCTGTTTGTGGTGACTATTGATGCTTTTGAAAGTCCGTCTAATTCTCAGAGCTGGGTTCAGCAGTTTGGGCAGCTTAATAACTTGGGCACTAACGACGCGGTGCTGGTCGTAGCTACTAAAGACCGCCAAGCCTACTTCACGGCCGGTAGCACTTCGGTCTTGTCTAAGGCCCAGCAGGAGCGTATCTACTCTGACTATATTTTCCCGCGTCTCAAGCAGTCAGATTATGCGGGTGCGGCTCAGGCTGCTGCCGCCGGTATTGATGAGACTCTTTCTGGCGGTGGTGCCGCTAGCTCTTCGTCAGAGGGTTCTTCGTCGGATGGTTTATTGTTGCCCCTGCTGGGTTTGGGTGCTGCAGCTGTGGGCGGTGCGGCGTTGATGAGCCGTTCGTATCGCGCGCAGAAGGGGTCGTCTCAGCCCGATGGGGCTACCGCTCAACAACCGCACCCCGGTGGCGCGCCGCTACCCCCTATCGAGCAACTACGTCAGCAAGCCGGCGCTCTCCTGATTCAGACGGACGACGCAATTGCTCACTCCAAGCAGGAAATCGAATTCGCTCGTGCCCAGTACGGAGAGCAGCAGGTAGCACTCTTCGTTGCTGCTATTGCTGATGCTAAAGCCCATATGCAGCGTTCCTTCCAGTTGCAGAAACAACTCGACGACGATATTCCTGATACTGAGCAGGAACAGCGCGCATGGTTAGGCGAAATCATCACGCGCTCCCAGGACGCCCAGAAGGTTCTTAATGAGCAGATCGAGAGCTTCTCGGCGCTACGCAAGCTCGAAGACAATGCTCCCGCCGCTATCGAGCATGCCCGTAAGACCATCGAGCAGGTCGAAGCGTCCTTCCCCGAGGCTGAGCAGACACTGGCGCAGTTGCGGGCAGATTACGCCCCCAGCGCCAGTGAAAAAGTCTCAGATAATATCTCCGAGGCACGCCACCGTCTTGACTTCGCCCGCAATTCACTGAGTGAAGCTAGCGCCCAGGTTGATACCAATCGCTCTGAGGCAATCGTTAAACTGCGAGCAGCTGAGGAAGCCGAGGACCAGGCGCAGGGTTTGCTCAGCGCTATCCGTCATCTGCGGGTAGAGCTTTCCCAAGCGCAGGAGTCTTTGAACCAGGCTCTGCTGATTGCTGCCCGAGATGTTGCCCAGGCTCAGGAGTACTCCCGTCACGGCGGTAACTCCGCTGAACTAGCGTCAGCTGCTGCCGGCGTTAACGCCGTACTCGATGAAATCCGCGCGGCCAGCGCTAACGGTAAGTCAGATCCTCTGGCTTTAAGTGAGCGTTTGCAGGCTGTACGCAGCGATCTTGATAAGGCGCTGAACTCCGTACGTGCGGTCAATGATCAGCAGCGCGCTGCTCGAGAAAATCTGCACCATGCTCTCGTTTCTGCCCAGGCTCAGGTATCTACCGCCAGCGAGTATGTGTGGGCACGTCGAGGTGGTGTCCGTCAGGACGCACGCACCCGTCTTCGCGAGGCAGAACGCCACTTGCAAAGTGCTCAGGCTCTTCAGCAGTCAGACCCTATAGCTGCTCTCGCTCATGCTAATGATGCCATCCGTCTTGCAGGTGAAGCCCAGCGTATTGCCCAGCACGATGTTGATGACTTCAATTCCCGCGGTGGTTACGGTCGTGGACGCAACTCAGACTTCAATTCTGCGGTGCTCGGTGGTATCCTTCTCGGTTCGCTCTTCGGCAACGGAGGCGGCGGTGGCTTCGGTGGTGGAGGGTCCTTTGGGGGTGGCACCTTTGGTGGTGGCTTCGGTGGAGGTGGTTCCTTCGGCGGAGGCGGCTGGGGTTCTGGTGGCGGTGCCGGCGGTAATTTCTAATACTCACTCCACCTAATGATTCCGCGCAGAGCGCACACGAAATCTAAGTTTTAGGCTTTCTATTCAGAGACTACGACCACAAATAATGAGAAAATAAGTAAGACCCCAGTGAGAAGCACCAGCTCCTCACCTTTCCCCTAAGGAGAAAAATGGTTAAGCAGTCAATCTTCGGTCGTATCGCGCAGCTGACCCGCGCGAACATCAATGCTTTGTTGGACTCGGCAGAGGATCCTCAGAAGATGCTGGATCAGATGATACGCGATTACACCAACAACATTGCTGAAGCTGAGCAGGCTGTTGCTCAGACCATTGGTAACCTTCGTATGCTTGAAGATGATCACGCTGAGGATTTGCGTGAGGCTCAGGAGTGGGGCTCAAAGGCACTGGCTGCATCCAACAAGGCAGATGAATTCCGTTCTTCAGGCGACACCGCTAACGCTGACAAGTTTGATAACCTTGCTAAGATTGCGCTGGGTCGTCAGATGCAGGCTGAGAATGAGGCGAAGGCTGTAGAGCCACAGATTGCCTCTCAAACTGAGGTCGTTGAGAAACTCAAGGACGGTCTCAACAAGATGCGTAGCAAGTTGGACGAGCTTTCCTCAAAGCGCGACGAGCTCAATGCTCGCCAGAAGTCAGCCTCAGCACAGCTGAAGGTCAATGACGCACTCAAGGCGTTCGATGTTATGGATCCCACCAGCGAAGTTTCACGTTTCGAGGAGAAGGTTCGCCGCGAAGAGGCACGTGTACGCGGTCAGCAGGAGCTGGCAGCATCCTCACTCGATGCCCAGTTCAATGACCTTGAAGAGCTCGGTAAACAGTCAGAGCTGGACGCACGTTTGGCAGCTCTCAAGGCAAAGAAAGCCTAGTACAAGTACCTCAGAGGTAAACCCGCAACACTTACAATACGCGAATATAAAAGAAGGGGCGTTCACCGTGTGAACGCCCCTTTTGTATGCTGTTTACAGCTTATGAGTAAGAGAGCTTCCCAGTTTTCTAACCGGTGGGCTGTTGCCCTAACTCCAACTGACGATGGATGCGATGAATCAGCATGTCGAGCGCCACCATGTTTTTGCCTTCAGGAATGATAATATCTGCGAGCCGTTTAGAGGGTTCGACGTGAAGCTCATGCATAGGCTTGACGGTTGTCAGGTACTGGCTCTGCACTGACTCAATAGTGCGTTCACGTTCAAGAACGTCACGACGCATACGGCGCAAAATGCGGACGTCCGCATCAGTATCAACAAAAATCTTGATGTCGCAGCGCTCCCGGATTTCAGGCTCAGCAAAAATAAGAATTCCCTCAACGATGATGATGGGCCGCGGTTCAACGGTGATCGTCTCATCTGAGCGGTTATGTACCGTGTAATCGTAGACGGGTGTTTCGATGGCAGCCCCTGCGATGAGAGCATCTAATTGCTCGGTCATGAGCTCATTATCGAAGGCCTCGGGCGCATCGTAGTTGAGCAGTTCTCGTTCTTCGTAGGTAAGCCCGTCATTTCGTTTGTAGTAGTTATCGTGGTAGACAACAGCTACGTGCCCTTCAAATGATTCTACGATTGCTTGGGTGAGCGTGGTCTTTCCTGACCCCGTTCCACCAGCGATTCCCATGACAAGCGGCTTCATAGCCCCTACCCTTCGCGGATTCCATTATTGCAAGATTCTATTGTGCCACGGGCTGCGACGCCTCTGCACCTCTATAGGAAGCTCACACCAAACAACCCCCTAACTATTCAAGCCCCATAAAAAGAAACCCACACACCCAAAAACCCTTAAACAAGAAAAGCCCCACCACCCAAACAACGAAACATAATTATCCAGTTTACCGGGAAACTTACAACCCAACATTAAACGAAAAAGGAGCCCGAGCCACAGCCCAAACTCCTCCATCAAACAAAAAACCCGCGGTGACCTACTCTCCCACACCCTAACAAGTGCAGTACCATCAGCGCAAAAAGCCTTAACTACTGGGTTCGGAATGGAACCAGGTATTTTACTCTCGCCAAAACCACGGAAAACCAAACAACACACACCCCACCAACAAACAAGAGGCGGGGCACACGCCGGGGTTATTACCCAAAAACCATACAGTGGACACGTCAACAACAAAAACAATACTCACATACTCATGCCACCACAAAAAGTGATAAACAGTAAGCCTTCGACCTATTAGTACCAGTCAACTCCACACCTCTTCAGTCGGCGCTTCCATACCTGGCCTATCAACCCCATCATCTATAGGGAGTCTCACACACAAAAAGTGCAAGGAAATCTCATCTCAAAACAGGCTTCCCACTTAGATGCTTTCAGCGGTTATCCCTCCCGAACGTAGCCAATCAGCCATGCACCTGGCGGTACAACTGACATACCAGAGGTTCGTCCGTCCCGGTCCTCTCGTACTAAGGACAGCCTTTCTCAAATTTCCAACGCACGCAGCGGATAGGGACCGAACTGTCTCACGACGTTCTGAACCCAGCTCGCGTACCGCTTTAATGGGCGAACAGCCCAACCCTTGGGACCAACTCCAGCCCCAGGATGCGACGAGCCGACATCGAGGTGCCAAACCATGCCGTCGATATGGACTCTTGGGCAAGATCAGCCTGTTATCCCCGAGGTACCTTTTATCCGTTGAGCGACGGCCATTCCACAATGAACCGCCGGATCACTAGTCCCGACTTTCGTCCCTGCTCGACCTGCCAGTCTCACAGTCAAGCTCCCTTGTGCACTTACACTCAACACCTGATTGCCAACCAGGCTGAGGGAACCTTTGGGCGCCTCCGTTACTCTTTAGGAGGCAACCGCCCCAGTTAAACTACCCATCAGGCACTGTCCCTGAACCAGATCATGGCCCGAAGTTAGATATCCAGAATGACCAGAGTGGTATTTCAACAACGACTCCACACAAACTAGCGTCCATGCTTCACAGTCTCCCACCTATCCTACACAAGCCACACCAAACACCAATACCAAACTATAGTAAAGGTCACGGGGTCTTTCCGTCCTGCTGCGCGTAACGAGCATCTTTACTCGTACTGCAATTTCGCCGAGTTCATGGTTGAGACAGTAGGGAAGTCGTTACTCCATTCGTGCAGGTCGGAACTTACCCGACAAGGAATTTCGCTACCTTAGGATGGTTATAGTTACCACCGCCGTTTACTGGGGCTTAAATTCTCAGCTTCGACCACAAAGATCTAACCAATCCTCTTAACCTTCCAGCACCGGGCAGGAGTCAGTCCGTATACATCGTCTTACGACTTCGCACGGACCTGTGTTTTTGATAAACAGTCGCTTCCCCCTGGTCTCTGCGACCCATACACGCTCCCCACCGCAAGGGCAGTTCACGCTCAAGGTCCCCCTTCTCCCGAAGTTACGGGGGCATTTTGCCGAGTTCCTTAACCATGATTCTCTCGATCGCCTTAGTATTCTCTACCTGATCACCTGTGTCGGTTTAGGGTACGGGCAACTAGAACCTCACGCCGATGCTTTTCTCGACAGCATAGGATCACCAAATCCCCCACAAACGGGGTCCCATCACACCTCAGGCAAACACGGCCGCATTTAACAAACCGATACCCTACATGCTTAGACCACGACAACCATCGCGTGGCTTGGCTACCTTCCTGCGTCACACCTGTTAATACGCTTACCGCCACTGCTCGGATCCTACAACCCGCAGTAAGCTCCACACCAATCATAAAACCAGTGCAGTTACAAACCACATCGCATAGTTAGCATCACAGTCTTAGTATGGACGGTCCTTCGTCGGTACGGGAATATCAACCCGTTATCCATCGACTACGCCTGTCGGCCTCGCCTTAGGCCCCGACTAACCCAGGGCAGATTAGCTTGACCCTGGAACCCTTGATCATCCGGCGCACGGGTTTCCCACCCGTGATTCGCTACTCATGCCTGCATTCTCACTCGCATACCCTCCACCACTAGTTCACACCGCAGCTTCACTGGATACACGACGCTCCCCTACCCAACACACTCCACAAATGAAGCACATTGCCATAACTTCGGTGGTGTACTTGAGCCCCGCTACATTATCGGCGCGGAATCACTTGACCAGTGAGCTATTACGCACTCTTTCAAGGATGGCTGCTTCTAAGCCAACCTCCTGGTTGTCTAAGCAACTCCACATCCTTTCCCACTTAGCACACGCTTAGGGACCTTAGTTGATGGTCTGGGCTGTTTCCCTCTCGACAATGAAGCTTATCCCCCACTGTCTCACTGCTACACTCTCACTTACCGGCATTCGGAGTTTGGCTGACGTCAGTAACCCTGTGGGGCCCATCGGCCATCCAGTAGCTCTACCTCCGGCAAGAAACATGTAACGCTGCACCTAAATGCATTTCGGGGAGAACCAGCTATCACAGAGTTTGATTGGCCTTTCACCCCTATCCACAGCTCATCCCCTCCATTTTCAACTGAAGTGGGTTCGGTCCTCCACCACGTCTTACCGTAGCTTCAACCTGGCCATGGATAGATCACTCCGCTTCGGGTCTAGATCCTGCCACTCAAACGCCCTATTCAGACTCGCTTTCGCTACGGCTACCCCACACGGGTTAACCTCGCGACAGAACACTAACTCGCAGGCTCATTCTTCAAAAGGCACGCTGTCACCCCAAAAGGCTCCAACGGCTTGTAAGCACACGGTTTCAGGTACTATTTCACTCCCCTCCCGGGGTACTTTTCACCATTCCCTCACGGTACTTATCCGCTATCGGTCATCAGGAAGTATTTAGACTTACCAGGTGGTCCTGGCAGATTCACACGAGATTCCACGAGCCCCGTGCTACTCGGGTGGTCACACAAGCGGCGTGTCACATTTCAGGTACAGGACTCTCACCCTCTCCGGCCGTCCATTCCAAGACGTTCCCCTACACAACACAACATCACTACACTAGCCAGTTAGAACTAGAACGGTAACTCCCACAACCCCCATGATGCAACGCCTAACCGCTATCACACACCACAGGTTTAGTCTCATCCGCTTTCGCTCGCCACTACTCACAGAATCATTAGTTATTTTCTCTTCCAGCAGGTACTGAGATGTTTCACTTCCCCGCGTTCCCCCCAACCAGCCTATACATTCAACTGGCGGTAACTCACATCACTGCAAGCCGGGTTTCCCCATTCGGAAATCCTGGAATCAACGCCCTGTTATCGGCTCCCCCAGGCTTATCGCAGATTCACACGTCCTTCATCGGCTCCTGATGCCAAGGCATCCACCGTGTGCCCTTAATAACTTACAAAACACACAAATAATCAAAGAATAAAATCTAAGTTGTTACAAAATCATGAAAACAATAACAGAACAAACAAACACCCAAAAGCGCCCATTCGCTCACAGTTTCCAGAAGATGCTCGCGTCCACTATACAGTTCTCAAACAACAACCCACACACACAACAAACACACCAAAACAGCATATCCACCATGCGCCAGGCACAACAACAGAGACAACAAACCAAAGCTTGCTACCTCAAAACCCAACAGTATACCTTGAAAACACCACAACCAAGCAATGCCAAAAACAATGACGATATTCCACCCATGAGCAAACCCAGTGTCCAACACTCGCGGACAAACCAGGCTCAACCAATAAATGTTGAAGCTCCTTAGAAAGGAGGTGATCCAGCCGCACCTTCCGGTACGGCTACCTTGTTACGACTTAGTCCCAATCGCCAGTCCCACCTTCGACGACTCCCCCCACAAAAAGCGGTTAGGCCATCGGCTTCGGGTGTTACCAACTTTCGTGACTTGACGGGCGGTGTGTACAAGGCCCGGGAACGTATTCACCGCAGCGTTGCTGATCTGCGATTACTAGCGACTCCGACTTCATGGGGTCGAGTTGCAGACCCCAATCCGAACTGAGACCGGCTTTTTGGGATTAGCTCAACCTCACAGTATCGCAACCCATTGTACCGGCCATTGTAGCATGCGTGAAGCCCAAGACATAAGGGGCATGATGATTTGACGTCATCCCCACCTTCCTCCGAGTTGACCCCGGCAGTCTCCTATGAGTCCCCACCATCACGTGCTGGCAACATAGAACGAGGGTTGCGCTCGTTGCGGGACTTAACCCAACATCTCACGACACGAGCTGACGACAACCATGCACCACCTGTACACCAGCCCAAAAAGGGAAACCCTATCTCTAGAGCGATCCAGCGTATGTCAAGCCTTGGTAAGGTTCTTCGCGTTGCATCGAATTAATCCGCATGCTCCGCCGCTTGTGCGGGCCCCCGTCAATTTCTTTGAGTTTTAGCCTTGCGACCGTACTCCCCAGGCGGGGCACTTAATGCGTTAGCTACGGCGCGGAAAACGTGGAATGTCCCCCACACCTAGTGCCCAACGTTTACGGCATGGACTACCAGGGTATCTAATCCTGTTCGCTCCCCATGCTTTCGCTTCTCAGCGTCAGTTACAGCCCAGAGACCTGCCTTCGCCATCGGTGTTCCTCCTGATATCTGCGCATTCCACCGCTACACCAGGAATTCCAGTCTCCCCTACTGCACTCTAGTTAGCCCGTACCCACTGCACACCCGGAGTTAAGCCCCGGGCTTTCACAGCAGACGCGACAAACCGCCTACAAGCTCTTTACGCCCAATAATTCCGGACAACGCTCGCGCCCTACGTATTACCGCGGCTGCTGGCACGTAGTTAGCCGGCGCTTCTTCTGCAGGTACCGTCACTTTCGCTTCTCCCCTGCTGAAAGAGGTTTACAACCCGAAGGCCGTCATCCCTCACGCGGCGTCGCTGCATCAGGCTTGCGCCCATTGTGCAATATTCCCCACTGCTGCCTCCCGTAGGAGTCTGGGCCGTGTCTCAGTCCCAGTGTGGCCGGTCACCCTCTCAGGCCGGCTACCCGTCGTCGCCTTGGTGAGCCATTACCCCACCAACAAGCTGATAGGCCGTGAGCCCATCTAAAACCAGTACAAACCCTTTCCACCAAAAACCATGCGGTTCCCAGTCATATCCGGTATTAGACCCAGTTTCCCAGGCTTATCCCAGAGTCAAAGGCAGGTTACTCACGTATTACTCACCCGTTCGCCACTAATCAACCCGGTGCAAGCACCAAGCATCATCGTTCGACTTGCATGTGTTAAGCACGCCGCCAGCGTTCGTCCTGAGCCAGAATCAAACTCTCCGTTAAAAAACAAAAAAGAATGATAACTGTTATAGCTCAAAAATAAACAAAACCATCCCATACTCCACAAAACGGAAGCACCCGCCGTGCTTAATGACGGAACAAACACCACAAACATAGTGCTCGAGAGATGATCATAACTGTCATATTGAAAACCAAAAGTTATCAAAATAATAAATAAATTGGTATCAATCAAAGTTTTTATAAATCAAAGCACACTATTGAGTTCTCAAGCAACAAACCACCCCAACACTCACCCCACACCAACCGGCGCAAGAAGCTCGCATTGAGCAGTCAATTCTCTTATTTCAGCCACCCACCGCAGCAGGCAACCATTCAAGCTTACCAGAAGCATTTCCACGCCGCAACACGAAACAACATGTTCCACATCACAACCACGCATGAGCACATCCCAGCAACCACCACAACAGGCAACCACACAAAACCAAGCACACACGCACCAGAAACACCCTATAAAACTCTCAAAACCACCGCCCGACTAGGCACTTCATACAGCACCCCGCCACGACGACTCAAACAACTATACGCACCCAAAACACACCCCCGCAAGCCAAAACCTGTAGACTTGCATCACTTTTTTATCATTTTTTAGTATTTAGCCTAGTCAGAGCAGTATTATCTGTTCATAAATTCTTCATTTTTACTTGTCTAGGCTTTAATCCTCACCTCTAGATCCTCTCAAGCTCCTCAGATCTATCTCTCCCGTAGATAAAAATGAGGGTACGATTCTTGAAAAGAACCGCGCCCTCAGTAGGTCGCAGATAATGGGCTAGTTGGCTAGTTCAACGACAGCCATATTTTTCTTGCCGCGACGAACAACCGCATACTTACCCAGCAAAAGCTGATTAGAAGAAATAGCGGCGTCCTCACCCTGTACCTTCACGTTGTTGATAGCCGCACCGCCCTCTTTCAGAGTGCGACGGGCTTCAGACTTGGAGGCAGAGAGTCCTGTTTCAGTCAGAACCGAAATCATATCGAGCTGGTCAGTAGACAGGACAGCGTGAGGAAGTTCAGCAGTTGCTGCTTTCAACGTTGCCTCATCCAGTGCGTCAAAATCGCCCTTACCGAATAGAGCCTCAGAAGCGGCAATAACCTTCTCGGTTGCGTCCTTGCCGTGAACCAAAGTGGTTACCTCGTAGGCAAGAGTTTTCTGAGCAAGGCGCTTAAAGGGTTCTTCCTCAACGCTCTTTTGCAGCTGCTCGATTTCTTCACGTGTTTTGAAGGTAAAGACCTTCAAACGATCAGCAACATCAGCATCAGCTGTATTCAACCAGAACTGGTAGAAAGCATACGGCGAGCACATCTCAGGATTCAGCCAAATAGCGTTACCCTCGGACTTACCAAACTTGGTGCCATCTGAGTTAGTAATCAAGGGGGTACCGATAGCGTGGACGCTCTTGCCCTCAGTCTTACGGATAAACTCGGTGCCTGAAGTGAGGTTACCCCACTGATCCGAACCACCGGTTTGCAGGGTGCAACCGTAACGACGGTTCAGCTCCCGGAAATCCATCGCCTGCAGGATCTGATAGGAGAACTCCGTGTACGAAATACCTTCGTCAGAATTCAGACGCTTAGCCACAATCTCTTTTTTAATCATGGTGCCCACACGGAAGTTCTTACCGACTTCGCGCAAGAACTCAATAGCGCTCATCTGCCCCGCCCAGTCAAGGTTGTTTACCATGCGGGCTGCGTTCTCACCCTCAAATTCGAGGAAACATTCAATCTGCTCACGCAACTTCTCAACCCAACCTGAGACAACCTCAGGTGAGTTCAGCACGCGCTCTGAGGTTTGACGGGGATCACCAATCTGACCGGTAAAACCACCCACCAACCCTAAAGGCTTGTGACCTGCAAGCTGCAAACGACGCATCAACAACAGCTGTACCAGATGCCCCAGATGCAAAGAAGCAGCCGTGGGATCATACCCGGTGTAGAACGTAATGGACTCTTCAGCCAGTGCCTTTTCGAGGGCAGCCTCATCGGTTGAGACGTGGATCAGACCACGCCATTGCAGTTCTTGCCAGATGTTCTCGAAAGAATCATCATTGTGCTGAAGCGCCAGGTGCGATGCAGTCACGGATTACTCCATTTCATCTAAACGTTCGGTTTTACACCGAGATTACAAGTAAAACTATCAGAAAAAGCTGGTGCCTGCCCCGATTCTGCTCCCCTCAGGCAGGTGTTACCTCTTCAATCGGGATGCGGTTATCAGGGCAAGCGCAGGATTTAGGCTTCAATCCCCGCGGGGATTTCACCTGCAGCAACGATGTGCAGACGTTGAGTGGGGCGCGTCATGGAGACATAGAGATCGCCTACTGATCCGTTCGCAGCCTTAACGATGTCTGCAGGCTCCACAATCACTACAACATCGAACTCTAGACCCTTGGCGTCCCAGGGGGTGAGCACCAGAATCTGATGTTCGAGAGCGCTTTTGCTGGTACCGGTCTTGCCTCGGTGAGCTTGAGCTACTGCCCTGGTGGTCTCAGCTAAACGTTCGGGGGCAACGATGACGCCAATAAGACCGCCACCGCTACGCTTGACCTCGTCCGTGACGATATCAACAGCGCGAGCAGACAAATTCTCCTCGACGGTCTTCACGATGATCGGACCAGATTCTCCCTCGCGTACAGCACGCGGTGCCGAAACTTCCAAGCCGGCAGCGCGAGCCACGGCAACAGCCGCGTCCGAAATCTGTGCAGGGGTACGGTAATTGACGGTCAGCTCATCCAGGTGGAAACGCTCGCCCACAAAGGGTTCTAGCGCCTGCGCCCACGACTTCGCTGCCGCAGCAGATGAAGCCTGAGCAATATCGCCCACGATTGTAAAAGATTTCATGGGGCAACGACGCATCAGCAAACGCCACTGCATGGGAGAAAGTTCCTGCGCCTCATCAACAACAACATGCCCGTAGGCCCAAGTGCGATCAGCGTGCGCAGCAGTAGCAGCGGTCATGCGCGAGGCATGCTCTTCGTTGAGGTTAGTAATCTGCTCGGCAGTAATGATGCCATCAACGCCCACATCCTCAAGGGCATAGTGCATATTCTCCAGTGCCTTGGTAGCGTTCTCTAGGTTCGCTTTGTGCTCAGCAGCAGCTCGAGCCGCCACAGCTACACCAGTGACCTTTGAGAAATCGCCCAAGAGCTCAGCAGCCTCATCAAGTAGCGGCACATCAGACTCCGTAAAAGGAGCGCTAGCAGCACGCAGCAGTTTAGCGCGGGCAGCATCACTCAGATGAGGAGTAGCCGATTTGAGGTAGTGCTGCTTTGAAAAAAGCGAGCGCACCAAGGTCTCTGCTGACAGCGGCATCCACAGCAGGTTAAGGGCTCGGCGCACATCGAGGGATTCACGTACATCGTCCTGCAGGTAGGGGCGATCGACAGCGCGACCGGCTGACTCATCGAGTTTTTCGTTCAGCTGCTGGGTCAGTTCTTTGAGCAAAACTTTTACGAAAGTTTCGCGTGCCTCATTGTGCGGCTTACCCGTTGAACGGGCAGTTGACCGTGCCGCTTTAACCATCTTGGGAGTGAGCTGAAGATCCATTGAATCTACATAAAGTTTCTGGGTTTTCTCGGGCAGCTTCTGACGGTCTGCAACAGCGCGCTTGATGACTTCAGCCATCTGCAGGCTGCCTTTGAGACGGGCAACTTCGGGGTCGCTTTCTGGCACCGCGCGCAGCCCAGGGTAAAGGGTTGCCAACGATGACATAACAACACCGGTTTCGCCCAGTGACGGGAGCACTCGCTCGATATACCACATGAAGGACGCGCTGGGACCGACCACCAGAACACCCGCATTGTTCAGGCGTTCGCGGTAGGAATAGAGGAGGTAGGCAGCGCGGTGGAGAGCAACAGCAGTTTTACCGGTACCCGGCCCGCCTTGAACTACACGCACCCCCTGCAAATCGGCACGGATAATTTTGTCCTGCTCTGCCTGAATGGTTGCTACGATATCGCCCATACGACCGGTACGCTTGCGATTCAAAGCAGCTAAGAGAGCGCCCTCACCGTGCAGGGCATCGGTATCGTTGAGAGCTGATGAATCCAATACATCGTCTTCAATACCCACCACCGTGCGCTTCTCAAGCATGAGATGGCGACGGCGACGCACGCCCTGACGGTCGAACACTGTTGCTTGATAGAAAGTGCCCGCTTCTGGAGCACGCCAGTCAATCATGAGCCGTTCATGCTCTGGGGTTGCCAAACCGATACGCCCGATATAACGGGTCGAAGAATCGTCCATATCGAGCTTACCGAACGCCAAACGGTGGTCCACAGCATTCAGCTGTGCTAGACGATCCTCATAGTGCTGGGCATAAGCATCGCGCTCTGAACGGTTCTGGTGACCGCCCACCGACTGGTTAGCGCGGGTGCGTTTGAGCTTGCCCTCGGTCTCCTCGCGCATCTCGTCCAAACGATCATAGAGCTTACCCACATAAGCGCGCTCGGTCTCAAGAGCCTGCGCGTAGGCACGATCAGAAGCATCCGGGCTAGAAGAATCAAGGTGGTTACTAGAGAGATTATCGGTCATCTGCTGTGCCCTTCCGTGGGTGAAAATAGAAGACGTTCAATTCTACGTGATGAACAGGGCAAAAACGAGTTCCACCGCCTGACTCACCAGCTACCGCTACCCACCGGTAGCGGGTAAAGAAAACACCCCGCTCTCCTCTCTCACGAAAGTTCACAAGAACCGGTGACATCAAGAAAACGGGGTGTAGGTAAAACCTATAAAAATTTAGGAATTGAACGGTTGAGCGCATGCTTCTAGAGTGCCCTGTTCGTAACCCTTGGTAAACCAAGAAACACGCTGTTCAGAAGAACCGTGGGTCCACGCGTCCGGGTTGACCTCTTGACCAGCCGAGCGCTGAATCGCGTCATCGCCAATAGCGCGAGCGGTATCAATAGCCTGCTGGATCTGCTCTTCGCTCAGAGGATCCAGCAAAGCGTTCTCCCCCTTATCGGCGTGAGCCGCCCACACACCGGCGTAGCAGTCAGCTTGAACCTCAACCTGCACTGCGCCCGAGTCAGCACCGGGATCATTGTAATCCGAGTATTTCAAAGTACCCATAGTATGCTGCAGGTGATGCGCGAACTCGTGGGCGGTTACGTACATCATGGCGAAGTTACCGTCAGAACCGCCCATTTCCTTGAGTCGGTCAAAGAAAGGCACCGACATGTACACAGTCTCATCGCCCGGGCAGTAGAAGGGACCGGTCTGGGAGATGTTAGCCCGACCGCACCCGGTTGATACCTGCCCTTCAGCAACCACAAGATCGGGTGCTCGGTAGGCAACTCCTGCCTCAGCCGGCAGTTTGTCTTCCCACACCGAATCAAGGCTCACCGCTGTTGCAAGAATATTACAGTCATCGTAACGATTGGCATCTTCATAGGTCTGGCAATGGTCGAAGTTACCTTGACTGCTCACCTGTGCCTGTTGTTCCTGGCTGCCGTAGACCGATGAGGAAGGGTCGCCGGTTAGATTACCCAGACCTCCCGAGGCAAAGAAGAAGATACCCGATACGATAATGACACCCGGAATACCAAAGCGACGCCCGATAGTACCCAAAAGCATAGCAAAGAGTGGGTTCACACCACCAGAACCACCGCGACCGGAGCCGCCGCTACCCTGGGACGAACCGCGCGAAGAATAATTTGAGTTAAGGTTTTCGTTAAAGCTCACTTTAGAAGCATACTTGCCAAGCAACCGTGTGGCGTTACCGCCAAGCCGCAAGAGCTAAAACAAGAGCAAAAATAGCACCAGAGCAATCGCTCTTTTAGCGCCTCACGGGCAGGACGCCGCGACCCGAATAGGCAGCGTCCACAATAAAAATACCCCCTGACTTGCTGTTGTACCGTTACTCGCACGGCGCACAGCAGGTCAGGGGTGCAGGTCGAAAACTTACTCAGAGACTAAAGCCAAAGCCTCAACGCGGTGGCCCCCCATCTTCGCGCGTCCGCCCAAACCATCAAGTTCCAGCAAGAAACCAATGCCAGTGACATCAAGAGAGGCCTGTTCCATCAAAGAAACCGCTGCTTCAACGGTACCTCCGGTTGCCAAAATATCATCAAGAATAAGTACGCGGGTGCCAGCAGGAACATCTTCTTTATGAATCTCAATAGCGGCAGTACCGTACTCTAGAGTGTACTCCGCCTGAAAGGTATCACGAGGTAACTTACCTGCCTTACGCACGGTCATCACGCCCGTTCCCGTCTTATAGGCAAGAGCAGCCGCCATCAAAAAACCGCGCGCCTCAACACCGGCAACGATGTCAAACGTTCCTTCAAAGCACTCCGCCAGCGCATCAATACTACGAGCAAAAACAACAGGATTCGCAAACAAGGTGGTGACGTCATAAAAAAGAATGCCCTCATGCGGAAA
Organism: Rothia sp. ZJ932; assembly: GCF_016924835.1. NCBI lineage: Bacteria > Bacillati > Actinomycetota > Actinomycetes > Micrococcales > Micrococcaceae > Rothia > Rothia sp. ZJ932. The sequence continues at coordinate 1,570,598 of NZ_CP070480.1, forward strand.
GTCCTGAATCTGCGCGCAGGCAGCAGGAACCATCTCTTCGATGGGCAATGAAGCAAAATCAGGCATCAACAAATCCTTGGAGTAAGCGGTAAATAAAACACAAACGAGTAGAAATTATACTCTTTGGGTAGCAAGTTGAGAGGCTGCCTAGCCTTCAAAACGAGTGCTTGCTACCTCATCATCTGCAAAGTAACGCTGATAGAGCTCACGCACGCGCTGCTCATCATAGCGTTCAGGAGTATTGTTCAGATATGCCTCCAGCACAATAGCTGCGTGCCACCGCGCTCTGGCCACAGCATGAGGTTCACCGCCAAGAGCTACGAGTCGACCAGCCATTTCGATGAGATCCATAATGGCAGAAGTTTCTAAAACAGCATAAGGACGAATACCGTCAAAGGCGGCGTCAATTAATTGGGCGGCGGTCACAGGTTGCCACTGGATACGGGGTTCTCCACCCACAAAAAGAGTGTTCGCAGGTTCTTTACCCTGCAAGGCTCGCGCCAACACAACGGTCAGCTCGTGCACCGCGTTGGTCAAGGTATAAGGATCATTCGAGCCAGAGGACAATGAACGCACGCCCAGCTCAACAATTTGTTCTTGAGCATAAAGTACATCGTTATAGTCAGTGCGGACGCGACCCCACGAACACGCCGACAGCACAGCTTTTTCGGTCTTAAGGCGCGCGTCCTCAGACCACTGCCCGATGCTACTCACCACTGCCAGCGGTTCGCCCTCCACCACATGATTGCCAATAGCGGGCAAAAAACTCACAGAAATGCTGTCATCAATAGTTTTAGCGACATCGCGATATTCAATGTCAATAATGTACCCGCTGGTTTCGGCGACAATGGTGAAACTGTTATCTGCCACGATTTCAGCGTCGTAGGGTGCTTCAAAGATCTCTCCAGTAGCCCTTTCGCTGTGGTAGAGCGACTCGACCATCTTGGCATAACGCGATTGGACGTTAGTAGCAAGCGTCGATACTTGAATGCCATTGGCAATGTGGTTAATAAAGTAAATCAGCACACCCACGCACGCTACCGCCAAAGCAACGGCAACGTTGACCGCTAGGTGGGGAATAAAAGCCTCCCCCGACGTAGCAAATTCGGCACCCTGCACCTTGCGCAACACCAAAATGCAGTACAAGAAGGTTGACGTGAAAACGCCCAGCACAATTTGGTTGCCGCGATCAGACATAAAGTTACGTACCAAGCGCGGGCCATAGGCGCTAGAGGCACTGCTCATCACCGAAATGGTAATTGAAAAAGCCATCGTGGCAACAGAAAGCACCGTTGAGGCAATCGCAGAAAGAATACCGCGAGCGCCCTCTGTTCCCACCGCGAAAAAGAGTGACGACCCTGAGACGGGAAGCCCGCCGAAATACTGATCGGTGGCGACCATGACCTCAGCCAGCACGATTCCGCCGGCGATGAAGAGGGCAGGAACCATCACAAAAGAGTCTCTAAAATCGCGGAGACGGTCAATAAGATGCACAGATTTTCCTTAGGACGCAGTCTTTTATGCAAAAGGGTGTAGCGGTACCGGTGAAGGTACCGCTACACCCATTGTAAGAGATGAAGTTTTTAGCTGATGACGGTAGCGCGCGCCGCGAAGGTGCGCTGCGATTCAAGTTCAGTTTTCAGCTGGGTGAGCTGGGCAGCCACAGCATCGGGTGCTGTACCGCCCTGAGCACTGCGGGAGTTCAAAGAACCTTCTACGGTGAGAACCTCACGCACAGCGGGCGTAAGTTCCGGTGAGATAGCCGCGAAATCCTCATCGGCGAGATCCCAGAGTTCTACACCCTTTTCTTCGCACACTCGCACAGCGTCTCCAGCAACCTCGTGGGCAACACGGAAGGGAACGCCCTGACGCACCAACCACTCGGCAACATCGGTAGCAAGCGCGAATCCCTGGGGAGCCAGTTCTGCCAGGCGCTCGGTATTGAAAGTGAGGGTTTCTACCATGCCTGAGACAGCGGGCAGCAAAACTTCCAGCTGGTCAATAGCATCGAAAACAGGCTCTTTGTCTTCCTGCAAGTCTCGGTTGTAGGCAAGCGGCAGCGCCTTGAGCGTTGCCAGCAGACCGGTCAAATCACCAATCAGACGCCCCGCCTTACCGCGCGCCAACTCAGCGATATCGGGATTCTTCTTCTGCGGCATAATCGATGAACCGGTAGAGAAAGAATCGTGCAGGGTGACAAAAGAGAATTCCTTGGTTGCCCACAGAATGACCTCTTCGCTCAATCGCGAAAGATCTACAGAAATCATCGCGGCAATCCACGCGAATTCGGCGTACACATCGCGGCTCGCGGTACCATCAATGGAGTTCCAGGTGGCTGAGTTGAAGCCCAAATCAGCTGCCACAGCCTCAGGGTCAAGCCCCAAGGACGAACCGGCAAGAGCACCCGAACCATAGGGGGAAACCGCAGCACGCGCGTCCCAATCCACCAAACGATCCAGGTCACGACTCAACGCCCAGCCATGTGCCAGCAAGTGATGCGAGAGCAAAACCGGCTGAGCATGCTGAAGGTGGGTGCGCCCGGGCATGGGCGCATAAGGGTGTTGCTCGGACTGCGCAATCAGCGCATCAATAACCGCCAGAACACCGCTAGCAATGATTGAGGCGTGGTCGCGCAGGTACATGCGACCTAAGGTTGCAATCTGATCATTACGCGAACGTCCCGCACGCAGCTTGCCCCCTAGCTCGACTCCGGCACGTTCAATCAGACCCTTTTCCAAAGAACCGTGAACGTCCTCATCTGACTCTGCAGGCAGGTAGACGCCAGAACGGACATCCGCCTCTAGCAGGTCAAGAGCGGCAACCATACTGGTGAGTTCTTCTTCGGTCAGCAAACCGGCTTTGTTCAGGACGCGTGCGTGAGCGCGTGAACCTGCGATATCGTAAGGAGCCAAACGCCAGTCGAACTGGGTGGACTTAGACAGCGCCGCTAGAGCCTGTGACGGACCGCCAGAAAACCTACCACCCCACAAAGCGCCATCATTGGTGCCGTGCTTTTCGTGTGAAGACATGAAATCAAAACCTTAGCTAAAAATAAAGTATGTGAATAATATACGCAGGGCACTTCAGCCACCGTATGAAATAAGTGTATGAAGTGCCCCGAGAGATATACCAGTCAGTACCTGGTTTACAGACCCAGACGCTGATCGCGAGCTGATGCTACCTTCGATGACATGCCGAAGAGCTCAATAAAGCCGCGAGCCTGTGACTGGTCGAAAGTATCGCCCTCGTCGTAGGTTGCCAGGTTGAAGTCGTACAGTGAGGTTTCTGAACGGCGACCGGTCACAGTAGCGCGACCACCGTGCATTTCAAGGCGAATTTCGCCGTTAACCATCTTCTGAGTGTCAAGAATGAAAGCGTCCAGTGATTTCTTCAGCGGCGAGAACCACTGGCCGTCGTACACCAGCTCGGTCCAGCGCTGACCAACGGTCTTCTTGAAACGAGCCTGCTCACGCTCAATGGTGACATTTTCGAGTTCCTGGTGAGCGATGATGAGAGCCATCGCGCCGGGAGCCTCGTAGATTTCACGGGACTTGATACCAACCAGACGGTCCTCAACAATATCGATACGACCAACGCCCTGGGAGCCAGCACGACGATTCATAATCTGAATTGCCTCAAGCGGGGTCACAGCCTGACCATCAATAGCTACCGGGATACCCTCTTTGAAGGTTATGATTGCGGTGTCGGGTGCCGGTGAGAAGGTCGGATCATCAGTATAGTCGTAAACGTCCTTAGTTGGGGCATTCCAAATATCTTCCAGGTAACCGGTCTCCACCGCGCGACCCCACACGTTCTGGTCAATGGAGTAGGGGTTCTTCTTGGTGGTAGCAATCGGCAAATTATTCTTCTCTGCATAGTCAATTGCCTTTTCGCGGGTAAGCGCCAGGTCGCGAACGGGGGCGATGCACTTGAGATCAGGTCCCAGAGTCTGAATGCCAACTTCAAAGCGAACCTGGTCATTGCCCTTACCAGTACAACCGTGAGCCACTGTGGTTGCGCCAAACTTTTTAGCAGCGGTTACCAGGTGCTTGGTAATGACAGGACGCGAGACAGCAGACACCAGCGGGTAGGCGTTCATGTACAGCGCGTTTGCCTGAAGCGCGGGCATGCAGTACTCAGCAGCGAACTCATCACGCGCGTCCGCAACATAGGCTTCAACCGCACCGCAGTCGAGGGCACGCTGGCGGATGGTCTCTAGATCCTCACCGCCCTGCCCCACGTCTACGGCAACAGCAATCACTTCTGCACCGGTTGCCTCACCGATCCAGCCAATGGCAACGGAGGTGTCAAGACCACCGGAGTATGCAAGTACTACGCGCTCAGTCATCGTAGGTTCCTTTCAAGAATTCAACGTTATCAACAACTACACATAATTATGCACCACTATACATATTCATGCAAGTAGGGTGTGACGCAAAAATGAAGAAACCTTAATGCGCGACTCATCTTTCCTTCAAAGACATACTCCACAATGGAATACATGCTGAAGAAATATCTGTTTACCGTACTTGTCATCACAGCACTCACCTGCCTCGGAATTTTGACCTACAGCCTCACAGCACGCACTCAAGCTCCCGATGTAGATGGGCCCCCGATCGTGATCGACCAGTCATCAACAGAAGATCCCACTTCAGTCTCGCCCAGCAGCCCTCCTAGCTCAGCAGACGAGGACACAGACGCTGATAAGGACTCTCCGGGAAAAGATGAGAACACCCAGAAAGAGACATCTAAAGAACCAGCACCTCCCGTTGTTCAAGAAATTCCCGCAGAAGAGCCCCCCACAGCACCCGCTCCCGAGCAGCAGGCTCCTGCGGCACCGGCACCTGCCCCCGTACCAGCAGCACCTGCTCCCGTCCAACAAGTGCCCATAGCACCAGCACCTGCTGCACCAGCCCCAGTCGATAACGATGACTGGGACGATAATGACTTCGACAACGACGGTGATGATGATTAAGAACCGCCTGAACCGACTACGGTTCATCTCATCATCGCGATGGCGCATCATCGCGTGGATGATGCTTGCCACCAGCTTCGCAATTCTTGGTCTCATCTTCAGCGTCCGAGAAATCCTACTCTCCGACCTAGACCGCGAAGCAAATGACCAAATAATCCGTGAAATTAGTGAGTTCCGAGAGTTTTCGCAAGAAAGCACAGACCCAACTGCTCCCCTTCCCTACAACAACCTGGAGGACATGATGCAGACCTACATTTCACGTCAGTTCTTCGGCACCTCAGGACAGCTAATCGGCGTCACCGACTCTCAGGTTCTCTACCTGAAAGAACAAGACAATCAGGCATCCGCTACCGGTTACCGTGTTCATCAAGATACGGATTTGCTGGATACAATCACACGTTCTGAATCAGCATCGGGGGTTGAAAATACTCCCGATGGGCCAGTGCATTGGGGCAAGACCTCTATCAGCATTACCACTAATGATGGCAAGGACGAGGGGCAGCTCATCGTTGTTCAGTACATTCAGCCACAGCTTGATGACATCCGTTTCATTATCAACACTATGGTGGGTGTAGGTTTTGCGGGGTTGCTACTGACCTCAGTGTTCTCATGGTTTATTGCGGGTCAGATTCTCAAACCAATCAGAACCCTGCGCACCGTCGCAGAGGATATTACCGACAAAAACATTTCAGCCAGGGTGCCGGTACAGGGTGACGACGACATCTCGGCGATGTCTATGACCTTCAACCAGATGCTCGATAGGCTTGAGGCATCTTCGACCATGCAACGGCAGTTTCTCGACGACGTCAGCCACGAACTGCGCACCCCCATTACCATTGTGCGCGGTCACTTAGAGCTGATGGAACGTACCACCCAAGACCAGCAGGCAACCCTTGACTTGGTGGATGACGAGCTAGAACGTATGGGTCGCATCGTGGGAGATCTGCTCCTGCTGGCAAAATCAGAACGCCCAGACTTCGTGCGTCCGCAACGCACTGATGTTGCTGATTTGATTATCTCGTTGGAGTCAAAGGTTCAGGCAGTGGGCAAGCACCGCTGGGTTATCAGCGATATCGCTGAGGGTGAGGTTAATCTGGACGCGCAGCGAGTGACGCAAGCGATGATTCAGCTAGCTGCCAACGCTGCTCAGTACTCCCCCGAAAACAGCGTCATTAGCTTAGGCACCGCCTACGTTGATCGCGAGGGCAGAAAGCATCTGAACCTCTGGGTGCAAGACCAAGGCCCCGGCGTTGATCCCAACGATGCGCCCCATCTCTTTGACCGTTATCGACGAGAGAGTTCGCGCAACCCCAACGCCATTGAAAAACACGCCCTGGGAGCTGGCATCGGCCTGGCTATTGTTCAAGCAATTGCAGAATCCCACGACGGCAGCGTATGGGTTGCCACCCCCGATTCAGAGATTGGGTCAGTCTTTGGCCTCTCGATCCCCACAGACCTGAGTTTAGATATGAAAGTGAGCGCCTGATGAGCCACATTCTGATTGTTGAAGACGATGCCCGCATCTCTTCATTCATTATTAAGGGCCTCAAATCCTCCGGTTACACCGCAACCCTCGTAGAGGACGGCAAAATCGCCTACGGCATGGCGAAAGTCGCTGAATTCGACCTCATCATTCTCGATGTTGGACTACCGGGCATGGATGGCTTCAGCCTCATGAAAGCCCTGCGTGCTGAGGGCATTCGTACCCCGATTATCATGCTGACCGCCCGCGATTCGATTACCGACACAGTGCAGGGACTAGAAAACGGCGCAAACGACTACATGACCAAGCCCTTCCAGTTCGCTGAGCTGCTAGCACGCGTCCGCCTACGCCTACTCGATGTAAACCGCGAGGAGACAACCGCGTCAATGCTCACCCACCGCGATCTTGTACTTGATATGCGTTCGCGTCAGGTAACCGTTGATGGATGCAGCGCTGATCTCACCAGCAGAGAATTCGCCCTGCTGGAGAACTTCATGCGCAACAAGAACCAGGTGCTCTCACGTGAGCAGCTACTGGGCATGGTCTGGGGCATGGACTTCGACCCGAGCTCCAACATTGTTGATGTGTATGTACGAGCGCTACGCAAAAAAATTGGTGAGTCTTATGTCAGTACTGTTCGTGGAGTGGGGTATCGATTCGAATGAAAAATATTGTTTATACTTCTTCTCACGAGGTGCAGCATTCTCGCCCGATTACGGCTGAACTTCCGCTGACCTTGGATCGCACGAAGGCTTCATCGATCAGTACCAAGATGCTTGTATCTTTTGCTGCCGCGGTTGCTTTAATGCTGTATGTGAGCTTTAGCGGATTGACAGGGGCATCAACCCTAGACAAAGATTCGGCGCTGACACTCAGCATCTTCATCATTGCCATCTGGGCATGGGTGTTCTCACCCATGTCAGATACCTTTGTATCGCTAGCAGCGGTCTTGATTCTAGTACTCACAGGCATCCTTTCCTCAGAGGAAATGACTGATTCACTGGGCACCTCCAGCGTGTGGTTGCTGGTGGCTGCCTTTGTGATGGCGCAGGCCATTACGGCATCGGGTTTGACCCAGCGTTTTGCCGCGACCCTGGTAGTTCGGGCGAAAGCACCGCGCTCGCTGATGCACCTGATTAATATCAGCTTGTACGCAACAGCGTTTCTGGTGCCCGCTACGAGCGGACGTGCTGCCTTGGCTCTACCGATTTTTGTAGCGATTTCTACGAGCTTGCGCAATCGCAAGAAACTCATTAAGGCTCTTTCGCTGTTGATGCCAGCGACCGTGCTGCTCTCGGCAGTTTCGTCCTACATCGGCGCCGGGGCTCACCTGATTACCGATGAAATTTTGATCGCTACCGGCTTTGAACCCTTCGGGTTTCTGCGCTGGTTGCTACTGGGCGCCGCTCTCGGCTTTGTCTCATCGGTGATCTGTACCGAGTTGGTCTACTGGCTCTTTGTACCGCGTGCTGAGCGCAAGACCAGCATCAACCTCACACTGGATGACTTACAGGAGGCATCGGACACCCCGGTTAGCGGTTCTTTAACGGCTGTAGAGAAGCGGGTTCTGGCGATTATGGTGGCAGTGGTTGCCCTGTGGTCTACCGAGTCACTGCATGGACTGGATGCGGTTACAGTCGCTTTACTGGGTGCCTTGGCGGTTACGGCCCCCAAAATTGGCAACATCAAACTAGCAGACGGTATCAAGAAAGCGCCCTGGCCCCTGCTCATGTTTATGGCAGCAACCCTGGCGATGGGTACGGCGCTGACCAAAACCGAAACCGCCTCGTGGCTCGCCGAGAGTATGTTCGCCCCCGCGTCCGCCCTGGGTGAGAGCGCTGGAGTTGGCTTTGTCGTTCTGGTGGTCGTGATTTCAACGGCAGCTCACTTGGTCATTCAATCGAGAAGCGCACGCAGCGCGATCTTGATTCCTCTGGTAGTTACCGCCGCGGTACCGCTGGGGGTCAATCCCGCTGCCGTAGCTTTTATGTCAACCGCAGCGGCAGGTTTCTGCCACACCATGACATCCAGTGCGAAGCCAGTTGCCCTGTTCTCAGATGTCAAGGGCATTGAAACCTACAAGCCTAAGGACCTTCTCAAGCTCTCCTGCTGGTTAGCGCCTGTACACGTAGCACTGATTCTACTCTTTGCTTTCATCGTATGGCCGGCGCAGGGAATGCCCCTCTTCACCCTGTAAACCCCTCTTAGATTTTCATTTCACAACTTCATCGTTTCTTTGCCCGCAGTTTTGCTGGCGGGTACAGCTACCGGTGTCTCAAAATTACAACCCTATCGCTGAAGACAGCCTCCCACCCGATTTTAGGGAGCTACTTCACCTTGTTTAGAAAAGAGAAAATAATGAACATGATCGTACCCCAGCGCATTCTGATTGCCCCCTCAGGTTTCAAAGGCTCACTCGAAGCAGATGCAGTAGCTGACGCTATCGCAGCAGGCATCCGCCGCGTCATTCCCGGCGTTTCAACCGTTACCATTCCCATTCCCGACGGCGGCGAAGGCACCGCTAAACTGCTGGCGCAGGCAACCGACGGTTCACTGGTCAAGGCAAAGGTTAAGGGCCCCGTGGGTAAGAAGGTTCGCTCCCACTACGCCCTGCTCGGAGGCAAACAGAAGGGCGTCGCTGTTGTTGAAATGGCAGCAGCAGCCGGTCTTTCGCTGGTTCCCTCAGACTTGCGCAACCCCGGTCAAACAACCACCTACGGCGTCGGTGAACTTATCAAGCACGCCCTAGACAATGAGGACGTCCACACCATTCTGATAGGCTGCGGCGATTCCGGCACCTCAGACGGTGGCGCAGGCGCCCTCTCTGCCCTGGGCGCGAAGATTCTCGATGCATCAGGCAAAGAAATCAAGCTCGGCGGCGAAAACCTCACCCAGGCTGCGAAAATCGATACTGACGGTCTGCATCCCCGCCTCGCTCAGGTTCGCCTGGTGCTAGCACTTAACCAGCACAACGTACTGACCGGTAAGCGCGGTGTAGCTCGCGTGTTCGGTCCGCAAAAGGGCGCTACCGAAGAGCAGGTAGAACACTTGGATGCAGCGCTGACCCACTGGGCTGATCTGTTGGAAGAAACCCACAACAAGATTCACGGCGGTCAGTCAACCGTTGACTTCCACACCGGCAACGGCACCGGCGCGTCCGGCGGTTTGGGTGCAGGCATGGCGCTGCTCGATGCAGAGCTCACCCCCCGCTTTGAGGCTCTCATTGATTCCGGTCTAGCAGGTATCAACATCGAAGACGAGGTTATTCACTCCGATTTGGTAGTCACCGCTGAAGGCGCTATTGACTTCCAGACCCCGCGAGGTAAGGTACCCGCCGAAATCGCTGCACGCGCCCAGAACGCAGGCATCCCGGTGCTCTGCCTAGCTGGCTCCATTGGGCGCAAGGCTTACCGCGTCCACGACGCCGGTATTGATGCATTCGCTTCCATCATTCCCCTGCCCATGGATCTTGAGGAGGCGCTGGAGAACGGTGAAGAACTGCTTACTGACTCAGCTGAGCGCGCCTTCCGCATGATTCTGCTGGGTGCGGCCATGAGCTCATCCATGGCAAAGCGCCGTTCAGCTGGTAGAAGCGATGTAACAGCCGCATAATCCTTACCGGCTGTTACATATAAAGCCGGTGGCTAGATGGTTTTATTTACCACTAGCCACTGGCTTTGCTATACCCAGATTCTCTTGAACGTTTAGAAACGCTCCACCATCACTTTGCGCAACTCAGTCTTGAGAATTTTTCCGGTGGGCCCTAGAGGGAATTCACGGATAATCTCGTACGCCTTGGGGTACTTGTAGGACGCGAGTTCCTCCCGGCATAAATCTTCAACTTCACGCAATAACTCGGCTTCAGCGGTGTCGTCCATATCTTCAACCGGCTTAATAAAGACCTGGATTTCTTCATCGACCTTAGGGTGAGGGTAACCAACTACAGCGCACTGCTGGACGCCAGGATGCGTGTAGATAACATCTTCGATATCGCGGGGGTAAATGCTGTACCCGTTACGCAGTACCATGTCTTTGATGCGGTCGACAATGTAAATATTGCCCTTATCGTCAAGACGCACCACATCACCGGTTGCAAACCATTCGCCATCCATAACGGCGTCGGTAGCTTCAGGGTTGTTCCAGTAGCCAACCATCACGTTGTCGCCGCGAACCCACAGCTCACCGGTATCACCAAGGGCTACAGGCTGACGGTTATCATCACGTACCTCAACCTCAACGCCGGGGATCACAGGACCCACTGAGCCGATGAGCACACCGGTATTCGGGCGGTTAAAAGAAACCACCGGCGAGGTCTCGCTCAAACCGTAGCCCTCATAAATTGGCACATCCAGCAGACGCCTAAACTGTTCGTGAACCGGCGCAGGCAGAGCCGAACCGCCCGAGATTGTTGAGTGCAAAGTACCCCGGTAAGCTGAGACGTCCATCTTCTCCAAAGCTGCGCCCATAGCTGCAAGCATGCTCGGCACCGCCGCCATGTTGGTAATCCCGCGTTCTCGGATCAGTTCAAGGGCTCCCTTCGGGGTGAATCTCGGCAGCATTGCTACCGACGCACCAGCAGCGAAAACAGCGTTCATTGCTACCGTCTGACCGAAAGCGTGGAAAAGAGGCAACCCACCAAAAATGACATCTTTTTCTTGGTAACCAAACAGCTCTGAGGTGACCACCGCATTCGACACCATGTTTTTGTGAGTCAGGGTTGCGCCCTTGGGGTTGCCGGTAGTACCCGAGGTGTAGAGAATAACGGCAGCACTCTCTTCAGCCACAGCCAGCGGCTCCCACTTGGGGTTGCTAACAGCGGGCAGGGTGTAGGACGCATCCAGCTCCTCCACGCTCACGCCCAGCTCGGCGGGCAGTTCGTGGGCGCTGTGCGCCACACGCGTACCGTCCCAGCTCACCAAGGCAACCGCATCCGACTGCTCCAACTGAAACTGCAACTCGTGGGCGCTCAGTAGAGGGTTCAGGGGCACGCACACTGCTCCCAAAGAAAGAGCTGCGTAGTAGTAAACGGGCATCCACGGTACATTGGGCAGAGACACAGCAACGCGGTCACCGGGCTGAACTCCCTGCTCAACCAGAACAAAACGGGCAGCACCCACCATCGCGTACACCTGACGGTACGAAAGGGAACGGTCAGCCCAGCTCACCGCAACTGCATCGCTCTCACGGTGGGTATACAACAAATTCGCCAAGTTGTACTGGGCTGAAACAGAAGATAGGGTGTGCACAGGTTATTCCTTACAACGCTTTAAACTAAAAGTTGTTCAGTTATCGGAACTAACCTACCAGTATTTTGGGTAGCTCATTACTGTGAAACGTTAGAATCGAACAGATGGTTCACGCCAACGGTAGTGAACGTGCAGTAAAATCCGTGGCGAAAGGAAAACCGTGTCTTTATCTGAGCAAGAAATTGAGTTCCTCAACTCAGTCTTCGACCTTGCCCGCGGCAATAAGCCCGTAGCACTTAAGTCTCTCTTGGAGCAGGGAGTGCCTGTTGATCTCACCAATGCAAAAGGCGATACCCTCCTCATTTTGGCTGCCTACCACGAAAATATTGAGACGGTTCAGCTTCTCATTGAAGAAGGAGCCGACTTGGATCGTATGAATGATCGCGGGCAAACTGCTCTGGTCTGCGCGGTATTCCGTAATAATCTGCCACTAGCGAAGCTACTGATGGATAACGGTGCTAATACCGGTTTGGGTTCGCAAACTCCAGCGCAGGTCGCTGAGTTCTTCGAGCTTGAACAAATGAAGGAACTCTTCGCCTAGCTCACCCTTTCTCTAACACGACGCTGGGGCACTTTTTGTTTCTTTGAGGTTTTCTCTCAGAAACAAAAATGCCCCATTTCGTTTAAACGCTGAAAGGTGTCTTTACTCAGACCAGGCGAGGAACTGCTCAGCGAGCGCATTGCCGCCAGCCGAATCGCGAGAAATCACCATGACGGTGTCATCGCCTGCGATGGTGCCCAGAATATCTTTGAGCCCCGACTGATCGATCGATGATGCAAGGAATTGGGCTGCTCCCGGCGGGGTTCGCAGAATCACAATGTTGGCTGATGCTTCTGCCGTCACCAGTAGTTCTTTGAATAGACCGACCATGCGAGTATCGGGTGCATCTTCTGCGCTGCGACGTACCGGGTGGTTGGGCACAGCATAAATGAGACCGGCTTTGAGATCGCGCACCCGCTCCGCACCAATCTCAACGAGGTCACGAGAAAGTGTCGCCTGAGTGACTTTGACGCCGTCGTCAGTGAGTAGCTGGGCAAGTTCAGCCTGCGAGCGCACGCGGTTGGTTTGCAGAATATTGATGATGCGCGCCTGTCGGGCTGTTTTGGTGGCTGGAATTGCCATCGGAAGTTTTCCTTTCTACACAGGCTATGCTGTTGATTCGGTAAGCAAGAAGTTCATCAGTGCTTTTTGGGCGTGTAGGCGGTTTTCTGCCTCGTCCCAAACGTAGGATTGGTCACCGTCGATGATGTCCGCGGTGACTTCGTAGCCGCGGTAGGCAGGCAGGCAGTGCAAGAAGATGGCGTGATTTGCTGCTAGCTTCATTGCCTCGGCATTGACTTGGTAGGGGGTGAAGATTTTTTGGCGGGCTTCTTTTTCATCTTCTTGCCCCATCGACACCCAGGTGTCGGTAATAACGACGTCAGCATCTTCTAGGGCAGCGCACGCGTCCGTGGTGATGGTGATAGTGCCACCTGTTTCGTTCGCGCGGACGCGGGCTTCTTCGACAATATCTGGGCGCGGCAGGTAGCCCTCTGGTCCTGAAATGCGAATGTGCATACCTGCAGTTGCTCCACCGAGAAGGTAGGAGTGCGCCATGTTGTTGGCGGCGTCTCCCAGATACACCAGGGTTTTACCGGTAAGCTCGCCCAACTGTTCGCGGGCGGTTTGCAGGTCGGCAAGAATCTGGCAGGGGTGGTAGTCGTCGGAGAGCGCGTTAATTACCGGAACGGTGGAGTTCTGTGCCATCTCTTCTAGACCTGCGTGGTCGAAGGTGCGCCATACGATTGCAGAGACCATGCGCGAGAGTACCTTGGCGGTGTCTGTAACGCTTTCTTTGTGCCCCAGCTGCGATTCACCTGCTCCAATGATGAGAGGGCTACCGCCGAGATCAGCAATTCCGGTAGCAAAAGATACCCTGGTGCGAGTTGAGGTCTTATCAAAGAAGACGGCAACAGTTTGCGGACCTGCCAGCGGTTTGTGGGCGTAAGGGTCTTCTTTCATACGCTGCGCCGCGTCGAGCACGCGGGTTTGTTCTTCGGGGGTAAGATCAGTGTCTTTGAGAAAATGACGCACCATGTGGGTTTCTCTTTTCTTTGGGTAAAGTGCACTGGCTTAGCAAGTATAGTGCATACATTAATTATAAATATACAAAGATTATTCGAGGCTGTCTCTAAGCGTGAGCATCAGCGACAAGCTGCGGTAATGCGTCAATGAAAGTATTTAGCTCTGCCTCGGTAATGATTAGCGGAGGTGCTAGCCGCAGGGTACTCGCGCCGGTGGCATTGATAATGAACCCTTGTTCTCTGGCGGTATTCACTACGGCTGGCCCCAGTGGCTGCCCCTGACCGGTCTGGCCTTGCGCCAATTCAATACCGATCAGCAAGCCTTGACCTCGCGTAGAGGCAACGCAGTCCAGAGTGTCTAGCCGGGCGCGGACGCGCTCCCCCAGCTCGGCAGCGTGTTCCATGAGGTTCTCTGCGTCGATGGTCTCTACGGTGGCAAGGGCAGCAGCCGTTGCCAGTGGGTTGCCGCCGTAGGTAGTACCGTGCATACCCGGTTGTAGCAGGGTACTGGTGTATTCGCCGACCATAATCACTGCGCCGATGGGGAAACCACCGCCTAAGCCTTTGGCGAGGGTGATGACATCGGGTAGCTTGTCATCGGTGAGTTCTCGGGAACTTTCAAACCAGCGTCCGGTGCGTCCCATGCCTGTTTGTACCTCGTCAACCAGCAGTAGAGCACCGTGAGCGCGGGTTAGTGCGCGGGCTTTTGTCAGATAGCCGACGGGTAGAGGTTTGACCCCAGCTTCGCCTTGGATAGGTTCAAGGATGAGAGCCGCGACAGAATCATCCAGGTGCTCCTCCAATGCTTCAGGGGTTGCCGGTATGTGTTTGATACCGCTGAGCAGCGGTTCAAAAGGCTCACGGTAGGCAGGTTTGTGAGTCATCGCAAGAGCACCGGCTGTACGCCCGTGAAAAGCATGTTCTAAAGCCAGAATAGTTTTCTTGCCCGTTTCGTTACCGTGGCGGCGGGCAATTTTGAAGGCAGCCTCGTTGGCTTCTGTGCCCGAGTTGCAGAAGAAGATGCGCGCGTCGTGAGTTCCCAACCGCGTGAGTAGGGCATCTGCCAGCGCTAACTGCTGCGGTGAGGTGAAAAAGTTCGATATATGCGCGAGTTGCCCTGCTTGCTGCCGCACCGCCTTCACCCAAGCGGGGTGAGAGTGCCCCAAAGAATTGACAGCAATACCCGCTAACAAATCAAGGTAGGTTTTACCGTTGGCATCGGTTACCGCGCACCCTTTGCCCTCGACCAAGGACAGTGAGGGAGTTCCAAAGACGCCCAGCATCTGCTGACCGTACTGCGCGAGCTGACCTTTATTGTTCATCTCTACAGACCGCCTTTCGAGGCGCTTGCGGGGCTAACCACCTGAAAATCAGGCGGGGGCACCTTCCAGCCCTCGTAATCGTCAGGGGTGACCTGAGTTCCAATACCGGTATCGGTAAAGATTTCGAGCAGCGGCGAATGAGCCAGACGACCATCAACGATCGAAGCGGTCGGTACGCCCTGTTCCACAGCCATAAGACACGCCTGCATTTTGGGAATCATGCCAGACGCTAAGGTGGGTAGTATCTGGCGCAGCTCACCCACCGAGAGAGAAGAAATGAGTGAGGACGCATCGGGCCAGTTACTGTAGAGCCCCTCAACGTCCGTGAGCATCACCAGTTTTTCAGCGCCAAGAGCAGCGGCAACGGCGCTAGCTGCGGTATCAGCATTGACGTTAAGAATCTCACCGGTGAGACCTGCGGTACCGTGGTCGTGATCGGGGTATTTTTCGGGGTCGCTCATCTCGGGAGCTATGGATGAGATAACCGGGATTTTACCGGCATCAATCATCGAGGTGATGGCGGTGGTATTTACGCCCACTACCTCACCGACCAGACCGAGGTCTATTTCTTTACCGTCGACTACGGTGGTGATGCGGCGGGCGCGCAGTAAACCGCCGTCCTCACCGCTCATTGCAACGGCGTAGGGACCGTGCTGGTTGATATGGCTGACTAGTTCGCGGGCAACCTGTCCGGTCAGCACCATGCGCACCACTTCTATAGCCTCGGGAGTAGTGTAGCGCAGCCCACCGCGGAATTCGCTGGGAATCTGCAGTTTTTCAAGCATGGCTGAAATCTGTGGGCCGCCGCCGTGAACGACCACTGGCTTGATGCCCACAGAACGCAGGAAAACCATGTCTTGGGCAAAAGCCGCACGAAGCTCTTCAGAGATCATGGCGTTGCCACCGTATTTGAAGACCATGACTTTGCCTGCAAAACGCTGAATCCAGGGCAGGGCTTCAACGAGGGTTCCGGCTTTTTCTTGGGCGACGCCAAAGTGACTCATCGCATCGTTTGTTGCTATCATTGCGCGTTTTCTCTCTGGTGAGGTGGTTCTATCAACCGTTAGCTGGAGTAGGCGGAGTTCTCATGAACGTAGTCGTGGGTGAGATCGTTGGTGATGATGGTTGCCTCATGATTTCCTGCGCCCAAATCGATATCGACGGTTACCAAACGGGTACCTTCCATAGTGACTTTTTCGCGAGGTTCGCCGATGCCACCGCCAGTACATACCTGCACCTTGTTGATACTCACGTTCACGTTTTCGGGTTCGAAGGTGGCGCTGGTGGTGCCCACTTCAGAAAGGACGCGCCCCCAGTTGGGGTCATTGCCGAACATAGCGGTTTTAAAGAGGTTAGAACGGGCAACAGCGCGTGAGACTTCTTCTGCTTGTTCTTCAGTTTCAGCGTTGAAGGTTCGCACGTGAATATCGTGGCTGGCTCCTTCTGCATCGCCAATAAGCTGTTGGGCGAGGTCCTGACAGACAAGGGTCAGGGCTCGAGCGAACTCTTCAGTATCGGGGGTGGTCTGCGAAGCGCCCGATGCCATGAGTAGCACCGTATCGTTAGTTGACATACAGCCATCGGAATCAGCGCGGTTGAAGCTCAAACGCACAGCTTCGCGCAGGGCGCTATCGAGGGCGGATGAATCCAGCTCGGCATCGGTAGTAATTATCACGAGCATAGTGGCAAGACCGGGAGCGAGCATGCCCGCCCCCTTCGCCATACCACCAATGGTTACCCCGTTCGCCAAGGTAATGCCCGCCTGTTTAGAGACGGTATCGGTGGTCATAATTGCCCCAGCGGCATCAGCATCGGTTGATTTTCCGGTAGCCAACTGCTGGTGGACGGTGTGAATACCCTCCGCCACGCGATCCATGGGTAGGCGCTCACCGATCAGACCGGTAGAGCATACTGCCACATCCCCGGCTGAAATACCTAACAGCTCAGCTACCAGTTCAGCGCTGACGTGGGTATCTTGGAAACCCTGATGCCCGGTGCAGGCGTTGGCGCCACCGGAGTTCAGCAGAACTGCGTCCACGTGTCCGTCAGTTAGTACCTGCTGGCTCCACAGCACGGGTGCCGCCGCAAAGCGATTGGTGGTGAATACCGCGGCAGCAGCTTTTGACGGTCCTTCATTGACCACCAGAGCAAGGTCTTTCTTACCGGGTTTGACGCTGATGCCCGCCGCGGTTCCCGCAGCTTTAAAGCCGGCAGGTGAGGTAACACCGAGGGTTTCAACAGATGATACGTAGTGGCTCACGGTGCCAGACCTTCCTGTAACAGCCCCAAGTTCTCGGGCAGGTTAAGTGCGATATTCATGGATTGGATTGCCCCACCTGCTGTTCCCTTGGTGAGGTTATCAATCACACAGGTAACGATGACTCGATGGGCGTGGGCATCGTAAGCAAGCTGCATCACTGCGTGATTAGAGCCCTGCACCATCTTGGTGCTGGGCCACTGACCGGCAGGGAGTAGATGCACAAAATCTTCTGCGCTATAGGCTTTTTCCCAGATGGTGCGCAGCTCTTCTTCACTTACTGGCGCGGTCACCTTGGCGGTCGCTGTTACCAGAATGCCCCTAGGCATGGGTGCCAGAGTCGGGGTAAAAGAAATCTGCACAGGCTTCCCCGCTGCCAGCGAGTAGCCCTGTTCAATTTCGGGGGTGTGACGGTGCATACCACCCACGCCGTAGGGGCTCATACCGCCCATAACCTCCGCACCAATCAGGTGGGTTTTAGCTGATTTACCTGCCCCGGAAGTGCCCGATGCAGCAACAATCACCACGTCGCGAGAGTCCAAAACTCCCGCTTGAAAACCGGGGGTCAGCGCCAGCAGGGACGCCGTGGGGTAACACCCCGGAACAGCGACACGCTTGGTACCCCCCAGTTTCTCGCGCTGCTTCTTTCCTGTCTGATCGATCAACTCGGGCAGCCCGTAGGGCCAGGTGCCAGCGTGCTCACTCTGGTAAAACTTCTCCCAGTCCTCAGCGCTGTTCAAGCGGTGGTCAGCGCCTGCATCAATGACGAGGGTGTTTACAGGTAGCTGGGCGGCGATCTGGGCGGACGCGCCGTGCGGCAGCATCATAAAAACAACATCGTGACCGCTCAGGGTTTCGGGGCTAGTCTCAGAAATCATCATCTCTGCATATTTACGCAGGTGGGGCGCCACATCTCCCAGACGTTGCCCCGCATTTGAATGCGCGGTGACAGTTTTAACCTCAACCTCGGGGTGGGTGGCAAGCAGGCGTAAGACCTCTCCGCCAGCATAGCCGGTGGCTCCCGTGACAGCTACTGAAATACTCATAGGACAACAATACGATAATTTATGCACTCTATGCAATATTTATACATTATAACTAAACGTCGAGAGGTCACTGCTACCCACGAGGTAGACTTAACCTATAACTACCGTCGCAGCACTGCCACAGCGCAACATCCGCTATCAGCCCCCAAACTTTCAGCCTAAGTCGCGCGTCAGCCATCTATAGCCCAGTATGTGGCACCAGCTATTATTTCGTATAGATACCTACCCCTGATAGAAAGGTTTACTACCGTGTCATCTGCCCCCTTAACCCCGCACATTGACCCCAAAGGCGCTCCCATCGCCCAGACCGTCCTCCTACCCGGCGATCCCCTACGTGCCCAGTTCATCGCAGAAAACTACCTCACCAACGTCGTTCAGATTAACTCCGTCCGCAATATGTTCGGTTACACCGGCGACTTCAACGGCAAGCAGATCACCGTCATGGGCTCAGGCATGGGTGTACCCTCAGCCAGCCTCTACACCTGGGAACTCATCAACGTTTTCGGCGTCAAACGCATTATCCGCATCGGCTCCTGCGGCGGCATGGACGACGCCCTCGATACCTACGACATCGTAGTAGCAGCCTCATCCTCCACCGACTCCAACTTCATGAGCCAGTACAAGCTACCCGGCACCTTCGCACCCACAGCCTCCTGGTCACTTCTGAGCGCGATTGCCGAAGAAGCCAAAAAACAGAATGTACCCCTCCACGTCGGCAACGTTCTCACCTCAGACGTCTTCTACCGCCACGACCCCAGCGACACCAAAAAGTGGGCTGACATGGGCGTCCTCGCCGTCGAAATGGAATCAGCAGGCATCTACGCCACAGCTGCAGCCGCCGGTGCCGAAGCGCTCGCAGTCTTCACCGTCTCAGACCACATCTTCAAGGGCACCGAAACAACCGCCAAAGAACGCCAGAACGCCTTCACCACCATGATGGAACTCGTTCTACCCGTAGCCGCAGAAGCCTAAGCCCGCGCGTCCGCCCAAAAACAAAAGCCGGTGGCGGTTCTTTCTCTTCAAGAGAAAGAACCGCCACCGGCTTTTACTGATAAAAACTAAGACTTAGGCAGCTTTGCGGAAGAAGAAAATACTACCCAGCACCCCAGCAATCATCACCAACAGAGCTCCGGCAACCATCACCCAGCCCATGATCCGCTGCGTAGTAACCGTCGATGAAGTCACCTCCTGCAAAGAACCGGGTTTACCCGTGCGAACCACCTGCAAGGTGCCGTTCTCGTGTTCAGCCAAAAGCGCATCCACCTTCTCGAGAAAATCAGCGCGCACACTACCCGCCTGAGAACCGCGGAATTCAATACGCTCGCCGACCGCCTGAACCTGGGTATCATCGCCCAAGTCTGACTTGTAGGTCATGCCCACCAAGCGAGTATCAGCAGGAAGATTACCGGCGTAGGTTGCCACATTAGATTTGGTCTGCAAGTCCGGGGTCAGATCAAGATATTCACCGCTAATCACCCAGGTGCGGTCTTCATACCCCTCATTGGCGTCCGCTTCGTTCACCGAACGAACCCCAAAGAGGGCAAGCCCCAAGGTGATGATAACCGCTAAAAGCATCGTGCCGACGGCAACCCATCGGTATTTGTTATCGTGAGGCTCCTCATCATATGAGTCATCATCGAACTCAAAAAAGTCTGTTTCTTGGTAATCCTGACTCACGCTTGTGCTCCCGACGTTATCGCCCGTTATCGAGCGAGTGCAAAGGCCTGTTATAAAAATCTAACTCTACCGCAGATTAGAGGGGATGCTTCACTGTTATAAACGCCGAGAGCACACTTTAAGACCGTTTTTAAGCTAAAACATGTCTTAAAGTACACTCTCGGCGATCTATGAGCGAGTACTTATGCTCGCTGAGTAGCCCCGTGACGCTCGGTGACCAGAGCAACCGCTGCTTCGCGGGCAGCAGTTGCCTCATCAGCGGTCAGGGTGCGATCGGTAGCACGGAAGCGCAAGGTGAAGGCAACAGACTTCTTGCCCTCTTCAATACCGGTACCGCGGTAGTCGTCAAAGACTCGGATGTCTTCGAGCAGCTCTCCGGCGCCCTCAGCAAGGGTTGCTTTGAGGTCGGCAGCGGGAATCTGCGCATCCACAATCAACGCAACATCTTGGTTGGTTGCTGGGTAGCCGAAGATACCGGTTGCTTCTACAACACCGGTTTTCGCCGCAACAAGTGCAGTGAAATCCAGTTCGTAGGCAGCAGAGCGTTCGGGCATGTCCAGGCTTGCCAGCAGCTTGGGATGCAGTTCGCCTGCGTACCCCAAGTGAGTACCATCTGCCAGTGAGAGGGCAGCGGTGCGACCGGGATGGAATGCCTGGTGGGCACCCTGAGAAATCACAATCTCAACACCTGCAACGGCAGAGATGAGGCGGACGGCGTCCACCGCGTCCTGCCAATCGTAGGCGCGCGGTGTCACACCGGGGGTAGCCTCAGCGTCAGCGCCAGCAAACACGCCAGCAATGAAACGGGGCTGGTGAGGCAGACCGTCATTGATAGATGTCAAAACATCATCAGAGGGCTTTTCGCCCAAACCGGGAATAGTGTCTGCGCCCATCTGGCCCTTGGGAATAAAGACGTGCCCGGTTTCAAAGATCGCCAAGTTGCGGAAGCCACGGGAGACATTGCGCTTGAGCACCGTGGTCAGACCGGGTAGCAAAGAACGACGCAGCCAACCGGTGTTCTCAGCAATCGGGTTTGCCAGCTTAATTGAGTCTACGGTCTCTGCGGCAGAAGCTGATGCCCAACGGTTATTATCGTCTGCTGAGACGAAGGGATAGGCAAAGACCTCGGTGCCACCTGCTGCTGCCAGTGCGTTGAGGACGCGACGGCGCACGGTCTGTTCAAGGCTGTAACCGCGGCCGGGAGGGGCAACGGGCAGGGTAGATGGAATCTGGTCGTAACCCACCAGACGCGCAACCTCTTCGGTCAGGTCTTCTTTGTCGGTGATATCAGGACGCCATGAGGGTACAGTCACAGTGTAGGAACTGGTGCCGGTTTCAACCTGGGCACCGATTTCGGTCAGCGCACCGGTGATCTGCTCGGGGGTGAAGTTAATACCGACGCGCGATGAGGTGTAGGCGTTGGGCAGTTCAACCACGGTGGGTTCAAAAGTATCGCCGTAGTCGGTAACGCCCTCTTCGATTTGAGCACCACCGAGTTCAACCAGCAGTTCCACGGCACGCTGAGCTGCGGCAGCCTGAATCTGCGGATCCACACCGCGTTCGAAACGCTTGGACGCCTCTGAGGTAAGCTTGTGACGGCGGGCAGTGCGAGCAACAGAAACCTCGTCAAAACGGGCAGATTCCACCAGAATTGAAGTGGTCGATTCGCTCACTTCGGTAGAAGCTCCACCCATGACACCGGCAAGACCAATGGGGCCCGACTCATCGGTAATCAGCAGATCTTCTGCGTGAAGCTGGCGCTTTTTCTCGTCCAGGGTAGTGAGTGTTTCACCAGCGGACGCGCGACGCACGGTGATGCTACCGCTGAGTTTTTCAGCGTCGTAGAAATGCAGGGGCTGACCGGTCTCAAGCATGACGTAGTTAGAGATATCGACAGCCAGTGAGATGGAACGTACACCGGCGAGGCGCAGGCGTGATGACATCCAGGTGGGTACCGGGGCGGATGCATCAAAGCCGGTGACCTTGCGGGTCACGAAGCGGGTGCAACCGGGCTTACCGTGGATGGGTGCTGCGTCCTCAACAGCAACGGGGAACCCAGCAACGTTAGCTGCCGGCGCTTTCGCTGCCAGTTCCAGCACGAAATCGTCAAAGGTGTTACCGGTAGCGTGGCAGTACTCGCGGGCGATACCGCGAATGGAGAAACCGTAGCCACGGTCGGGGGTGACGTTCACTTCTGCTGCCTGATCGTACAGACCCAGCAGCTCCATCGCGTCCGTACCTACCTCGGGGTCAAGACCGAGGGTTGAGAGCACCAAAATACCACCATGATCGTCACCAATACCGAGCTCTTTGACAGAAGCAATCATGCCAGCCGACTTGTGACCGTAGGTCTTACGAGCGGTGATGGCGAAGCCACCGGGCAGAACAGCACCGGGAAGGGTCACAACCACCTTGTCGCCGGGTACGAAGTTGTGGGCGCCGCAGATAATGCCCTGCACACCTGAATCTTCGATGCCCTTACCGGTCAAGGTTTGGGTCTGTCCCTCAGGCACCACACGCACCTGGCACCAGTTCACGGTTTTGCCGTTGGAGTGGGTTTCAGGCTCCATAGAGAGCACCTGACCTACCACGATGGGGCCGCTCAACTCGTCAGTGGGGCGATGCACATCTTCTTCTTCAAGACCGACCTTCACCAGGTCAGCCATTACATCTTCTGCAGTAGCATCTGCAGGAACAGGCGCGTATTCACGCAGCCATGACAAAGGAATTCGCATTATTTAGATCTCCATCCCAAACTGCTGTGAAAAACGAATATCGCCTTCAATCATGTCGTGCATATCGGCTACGCCGTTGCGGAACATAAGAGTGCGCTCAATCCCCATACCGAAAGCAAAACCTGAGTAAACTTCGGGGTCGATGCCAGCAGCGCGCAGAACGTTAGGGTGTACCATACCGCAGCCACCCCACTCGATCCAGGCGGGCCCGCCTTTGGCGTCCGGGTGCCAGATATCAAGCTCAGCAGAGGGCTCAGTAAAGGGGAAGTAGTTGGGACGCAGACGAATCTTCGCCTCCGAACCGAACATGGCGCGTGCCATGTGCTCCAGGGTGCCCTTGAGATCTGCCATGGTCAGACCCTTATCAACTGCCAAGCCCTCGATCTGGTGGAAGACCGGGGTGTGGGTGGCATCCAGCTCATCGGTGCGGTAGACCTGACCGGGGCAGACAATGTACAGCGGGCGCTCCTGACTCACACCGCGTGAAAGCAGCGAGCGCATCTGAACCGGTGAGGTGTGGGTGCGTAGCATCAGGTGCTTCTCAACGGGGTCAACGAAGAAGGTGTCCTGCAGCTCGCGGGCGGGGTGGTCAGGTTTGAAGTTCAGGGAGTCAAAGTTGTACCACTCTGATTCTAATTCAGGGCCGTCTGCGACTTCCCAGCCCATGCCGACGAAGATATCGGTTAGGTTTTCCTGCAAAACGTTAATGGGGTGGCGAGCGCCTGCGTGACGGCGACCAGAGGTAGCGGTAACGTCCACTGCTTCTTCAACCAGGATGCGTGCTTCGCGTTCCTCTTCAAGCTGGGAAGTACGGGCGTCTAAAACCTTAGCCAGGCGTCCGCGGGCTTGCCCCATCAGTTTGCCGACTTCAGCTTTGTGCTCTTTGGAGAGGTTGCGCATCTGCTTATTAGCAAGAGTAAAAGCGCCCTTATCGCCGGTGAAGGCAAGTCGGATTCGTTTGAGTTCATCAAAGTCAGTAGCGTTTTCGGTGATCTCGTGGGCAGCGCGTTCGTATTCGGCGGTGAAAGCCTCGCGCACTGTTTCAAGACCGTTGGGGTCGTTCTCAAGAACCTGGGTGAGGTTAGCTAGAACCTCATAGGAACGAGGGTTCTGAGTTTCCTCAGGCAAAGAATCAGTCATCAAACTCATCTTCTTATTGGCGAATAGGTACCTTACCCTTTTGCAAAGGGCATTTGGTTAACAGTTTAGTACAGGTGATGAAGATGGTCTTGTTCTTGGCTATCGCGCAAGGTCAACCTTAGTCAGCCTCGGGGGGGGCAAAGCATTGTTTTATATCCCTTCGGCTGTCAAAAAAAGAACCAGGCAGATCCGAGCGCCAGGTTAAAGATAGCAGAGGCGACAGTCCAGGTATTGCCCCAGTTGACAACCAATCCGATACCTCCGACGATGACGAACATGATGGCAATCAGAAAACCTATCATGCGAGCTGTACCGTTACGCCGCCCCAAACCTCGCACTACCCAATAGGTTAGGAATGCATAGATGACGAGGCTAAAGAGAGCAGGTATCCACCCTTGCTGCCCCCGGTAGCACGAAGTTGCTGATAACGGTATAGACGGCTCCAATCACCGCTACGGTTTGCAAACCCCGCACGGCTAAAGGAGTGGCGCTCAGGTCTTTGTCGATAAAGTACTGCGTGGTCTTTTCGCCGAAGGACGTGCGTCCTGCCCTTGTTTGAGTATTCTGTTCGTGCTTTCGTGATGACTTCATGCCAGCCAGCTCCTTATGAACCAGATTACTATTTCTTAGAACGTGATGATACGCAAAAAGCAAGAACCCCTTATGGGGTCTCTCGCCTTTTGTATATAGAGAGTTTAGCGCAGTGCCGCGCTAACCTCTCGTGATGAAACCAGAACAATCCAGATGATCGCGCAAACAATCCATCCCAGCAAGAAAATCAGGTTGAGCGGCTCAATGAGCAAAGCTCCAAAACTCTGCATCAGTGCGCTGGCAAAGCTCAACCCTGCAAAGATGTAACCGATAGACCGACCAGATTTTTTGCGTTTAGCCATCAGCCCAAACACCTGACCAAAAAGCTAAGACCAATGACAACGCTGACCAAGGCACCTACCAAAGTCGGAACATAACTACCGCCTTCACCGCGAACAAACGTCCATCCGTTATACAGGTCGTACAGCTTGGCTACAGTAAAAAATGCTGCGGTTGCTAGCAGAACAATCTGCGAACGCTTAATTTTTTCTGTTACCTGCGGAGTCTCGAAAACCTGCGGCATAGGCTGACCGTACTGATTATACTGTTGCGGCATCTGACCGTAGCCGGGGTAATTGTAGGCTGAGGCGTTCTGCGCGCTGCCAGGATTCTGGTAAGCGTCGTTGTAGGGGTTGTTGTTATGATTCGGTGGGTAAACCATGGGCTATTTTCCTCGTGTAGGTATTACTCAGTGCTACTATCCACCGTAGCTAAGGCTACAGGTAATGCTGATGCGGGACGCTGAAAGCTGAGCCAACAGCTGCTCTACGATGGGAAAATCAGCCGGAATCCACTCGATATTCAGCAGAGACTGATCGAGCGAGCACCAGCGTAATTCGTGGTGGTCTTGCAGGGGCTGGGGTTCACCGCTTGAAATTTCAGCAAACCATACACGCATGGCATGGCGGTCAGTGAGTTGCCATCCCTGAGCGTGAGGCCCGGCAATTTCGCGTCCTAAAGTAGCTGTAACACCGAGTTCTTCTGTCAGCTCGCGCAGTAATGCCTGTTGGCAGCTCTCACCGGCATCGACCTTTCCACCGGGAAACTCCCACAACCCCGCTACTTTCTCAGGAGCGCTACGCTGACCAACCAGAATTTTAGTGGGGTGCTCCAGCGAATCAACGATTGCTGCGCCCACTACCTGAACTTCGAACGTTTCTACCAAGATTAGCTCGCTACCGTTCCGGTGGCGTTCTGAGCACGAGCCGAAGCGTACAGACACACAGCAGAAGCAATACCAACGTTCAGGGATTCTGCCTGACCGTGTACGGGAACCGCTACGCGAAGGGTCGCAGCGCGTTTCTCTTCAGCGTTCAGCCCCTGGGCTTCGTTGCCAAAGAGCCACATGGTTTTCTGCGATAGGTCATACTTAGTTTTCTTCTCTAGTTCAACGCCGAAACGCTGAGCAGCAGCGGCATCTTCGAGATCATAGATATTGACACGACCGTAGCCATCGGCTGCCAGTACGCCGATGCCCTGAGCCTTCGCGTCCTCAGCAAACTCTTCAAGATCCACACCGGAGATCACCGGCACGTGAAAGATTGAGCCCGCAGTAGAACGCACCGCCTTGGGGTTATACAAATCGACGGTGCCCTTGGTACACACAATCAAATCAGCACCGGCAGCATCGGCTGCGCGGAAGATGGTGCCCGCATTACCAGGGTCTTGTACACGTGCCAGCACAGCAACCAGTCGGGGGTTGATACCCTCAGCACCCCAAATGTCAGCAGGAGTCACATCGAACATGAAGCTCACAGCAATGATGCCCTGCGGTGAAACGGATTCAGCCATCGCATCCAGCACCTCGTCGGTCACCATACGCATGAAGACCTTACGCCCCTGCTCGGGGGTGGGTGTGCCATGTACTTCTTCCATCAGCTCAACAATGTCATCGTGACGGTCAAAGGCTGATTCAGTAATGTACACTGCGTCAAGCACCGGACGCTGCTGGTGAGCTTTGAGAGCCTCCCGCACCGCCTGTGGTCCCTCCACCAAAAACTGGTTCTTTTTATTGCGCCCCGTACGGGTAGCAAGTTTCGCGATATCTTTCACGCGATCAGCGTGAGGGTTTTCCATAATAACGGGAGTGCAAAGGCGTTCTCTAAAATCCATAGTTTCTATTCTCTCACGCCTCAGCTCACCATTGAGGGGGTATGTGGGCAAGGACGCTCTCGTAAATTCAACCCCGAAACTGTGGCGGCGCTGACCCGCGAGAGGGAATATTCACTCCCTGTACAGTGTTATGCGAAACTACCTATGACAATTACGGGCAGCGTAGAAATAATACAAGGAGCTACTCCGTGCAGAACAAAGAGATCAAAAACCTAGTTCTTGAAGCCAGCGAACGTCGAAGCGCCATCAAATTTTTTGACCCCGAGAAAAAAATCACCCGCGAAGACATGGATTACATCCTGGAAGTCGCCCGTCTCTCCCCCAGCTCTGTGGGCGGACAAGGCTGGCGTTTCGTAGTCTTGGAAAACCCCGAGGTCAAAGAAGCGCTCAAGCCCTTTAGCTGGGGCGCAGCCCGACAGCTGGATAGCGCCAGCCACTTTGTTCTTCTACTCGCAAAGCGCAATATGCACTACAATGGTCCGCACATGCAAGCTTCCCTAGAAAGCCGCAACCTCTCACCTGAAGATTACGCCAAGGCTATTGAGACCTACAAAAACTTTCAGGTCGATGACATGCAACTAGACACTGATCGCGCGCTCTTTGACTGGGCAGCGAAACAGACCTACATTGCCTTAGGCAATATGATGACCGCAGCAGCTCTAATCAATATTGACTCCTGCCCCATTGAAGGCTTCAACGTACAAAAAGCTAACAACCTGCTAGCTGAACACAAAATTCTAGACCCCGAAGAAGAAGGCATCGTCACCATGCTCGCGCTGGGCTACCGCCAGCAAGATCTGCCCTGGCCCAAAAACCGTAAGCCAGCCGAGGAAGTCATTACCTGGGCACAATCGTTAACCCCGTAGCCTACCGATGTAAACCGTAAAGAAAGATGCGGTATCCACCCCGTGCTGGAGCGGAGACCGCATCTTTTTTCGCAAAAACAACTCTAACTATTTCTGTCACAATCTTCTCGGTACTGACGAATAGCAACAACAGTCAGCACGAGGGTCACCGCAAAATAGGGCACTACCAAAGTCAAAATAGACCCCAGCGGCCAACCCCATATGGTGTACAAGAAACCAAAGAGGGGTAAAAATACCCACAAAGCACTTACATAGCCCGGATTGATTTTCTTCTGCTGACGCATTATCTCTACTCCTTAAAAAGATGAGGTTTTGTCATTGAGATATACCGTCACAAGGTCGGTGTACACACGTCCATCCGTTATGTCTCTCTACAACAGTCATTACCCTATCCACCGTCCAGTGGACCACGGACGCTTAGAGCGGATCACACAACCCAGAAAACAAAAAGAACGCTGCGTCTTTCCTGTAACAGGAAAGACGCTGCGTCCCCTTTTTTTCAGCTTATTCAAGCTGTGAAATCAAATGCTTAGGCAACCTTGGGTGCTGAAGTGTCTTCAGGCAGGTTGTCCTTAGCGATCTGAACCAGAGCTGAGAAAGCCTCTGCATCGTTTACAGCCAGCTCAGCCAGCATACGACGGTCAACCTCAACCTCAGCAGCTTTCAGACCTTGGATGAAACGGTTGTAAGTCAGACCTTCAGCGCGAGCTGCAGCGTTGATACGCTGAATCCACAGGCGACGGAAGTCACCCTTCTTTTTACGACGGTGGTCGTAGCTGTACACCAGCGAGTGAATGACCTGCTCTTTTGCCTTACGGTAAAGGCGTGATCGCTGACCACGGTAACCTGATGCGCGTTCCAGAATGACGCGACGCTTCTTATGCGCGTTAACCGCGCGCTTCACACGTGCCACGTGTGTTCTCCTTCGTCTTATGTCCCCTACCGGCTAGAGAAAAATGCCAGTAGCAGGAGCGAGTTTGAAAAATGTTAGGTGCGAAAAAACTTTACTTTCGCAACAACGAGATGCAAAAGGGTTTACTTACCCAGCATCTTCTTGATGACTTTAGCCTGACCACCGGTTACAATCTGGTCTGATGCCAGACGACGGGTCACGCGTGATGACTTGTGCTCCAGGTAGTGGCGACGGTTTGCCTGCTGGCGCTTTACCTTGCCAGTACCGGTGAGCTTGAAGCGCTTTTTAGCACCAGAGTGGGTCTTCTGCTTCGGCATATCTGCCGTTCTCCTTACGTATAGCCTGCATCTTCATTTCAAAGCGCAGGAAACTTGGTTTGTGACGCTTTCACCCGCAAGGGGCAAAAGTGCCACCTCGAAAGGTTGGCTTATCGATCGCTTCTTCATTAGAAGTATCTAGCAGCCAAGCACTCAACCGGGCATGGGTAAACGCCCGATTATTGAAGTGCGTACCGACTGTCAGTTCTGTTTCTCTGCTGACGCCTGAGCCTTCAACTCTTCGGGCATTGCATCTGCCAGAGAGTTAGACACGGGAGTAGCAGTGGTGGTGTCAATGCGTTCGCGACCCTTGCGCCCGCCTGATGCCTTGGCTACATTCTGGCGTGATTCTGCCTTGCCGCGAAGCGGGGCAAGAACCATCACCATGTTGCGACCATCGACGCGGGGGTTAGACTCAACGGTGCTAACCCCTGCCAGGTCGGTAGCCATACGCCTAAGCAGGCGCACACCCATCTCGGGGCGTTGCTGTTCACGACCACGGAACTGAATCATAGCCTTGACTTTGTCACCACCGGTGAGAAAACGACGTGCGTGACCCACCTTGGTTTCATAGTCATGGGTGTCAATCTTAAGACGGAAACGGATTTCCTTCAAAGCAGAATTGACCTGCTTCTTGCGGGATTCACGCGCCTTGACAGCAGCCTCGTACTTGAACTTGCCGAAGTCCATCAGCTTGCACACCGGAGGCTTAGCGTTCGGCGCGACTTCAACCAAGTCAAGATCAGATTCGCGCGCCAGACGCAGAGCATCTTCAACGCGAACGATGCCTACCTGCTCGCCGCCCGGACCGACAAGACGGACCTCGGGAACGCGGATTCTTTCATTGATACGTGGATCGCTAATGGCACAGCTCCTGTACTAGGGTGGGGCGCGAACCCCTTTTAACATTTCATTCTTGAACTGCCACACGAAAAAAGCCTTCCCTGCGACAGCGCAAGCGAAGGCTCAAAACTTAAGCAAAACCCGGTCTTACAGTTAGGTACGAGGCTCTACTGTAAGCGGCATGTTTTACCACTGTACCCGTCAACCGTGAGGTTGAAGCAGGTGGAAAGCTCTAGTCTTTCGCTTGCAAACTTCTCAATATTTTACACAGGTTAAAGGGATTTCACAAGGTCTGCTACCCCACACCATGATTTAAGTTACGCACCCCACTTTTATACGGTGTGACCTTAATTTTTGAGCCACCCGCGCTCTGTGAGATTCTTAGAGCATGACTAACGAAAATCAGAATGCTTTCCGCTTCGAGGATTCAGCCCCCGAAACTAAGCAAACCTCAAGCTACGAACCCACTGCCGAAGAAATCGACGCTGTGAACGCGCAGATGCGCGATATCGCCGAAGTTCCCGCAGTCGAAATCATTACCACCGCAGCTGTTCACCTCATGAGCGCCGCAGCCGTCAAGTGCGGTTTGGCTGCTGATGAAAACGCAGAAGAACTCAAAGACCTGGACGAAGCCCGCAAGCTCATTACCGCTCTTGCAGGGTTCCTCACCGCAGCGTCCCCTGAGATTGGCTCCCAGCACGCAGCTCCCCTGCGCGATGGTCTGCGCACTCTACAGCTGGCTTTCAAAGAAGCATCCACTATTCCCGATGCTCCCGGAGCCGGCCCCGGCGAAAAGTTCACCGGACCCGTTTTCTAAACATGCTTAGATAGGCACCAACCTACGCAAACAGTAATGACACCGCACTTACTCATACTGCCGGGGCTACTTGATATATCAAGTAGCCCCGGCAGTTTTACTGTATGCGCTCAATGCTCCTGCGCAGAGATAAGAGCCATCTGCACAGAATCGACCTTGTCAGAAATAACCTGAGAGGTCGCCAACTTTTGCTGGTAGGCTCCAACCACAGTGTTCAAGCCTTCACGGTCTAAGCCGGGAGCAAGCACCAGCGTAATCTTCAGCTCAGGGCCAGAGCCGCCACCGTCAAGAACTTTCCCCGAGCGGTGAGCCGTGTTGGATCCCTCGCCCCTCGATACACGCACCTGCACAATGCTGCCGATACCCTGCGCCAAGGCGGTCAGCTCACGGCTAATCTCCGGGTCACAATAGGAAGGAACCCATGACTCGTCCTTAGCCAGCGCCCACAGAGCCGGGCGTCTCACCACGAACGTCACATCATCACCAGGGTTAATCACCAATAATTGATTGCCATCGTCCACAGCACTCAACGCGGTCTTTCGAATATCCGCAGCAACAGGACGCGCCTGCTCATGCCAGCTCGTCAGCCCCTCAGTGCTGGTGAACAGGGGTAACGCCTTACGACCGTCCGGAGCCTGAATGCTCACCAGTGCCATATCTGACTCTTTATCAGAGACCAGCCCCTCATCAGTCACATGCGCCTGAGTCAGCTGAGCCACCACAGCAGCAAACACACGAGTATCACGAAGGGCAGCAACCACCTCAGCCTCACCCGCGCGTCCATCAGCAAAAGCCTCAAGAACTAACTGCAAACGAGCATCCGCAGCACCTGAATCATCGGGAAACTGATGAGTATGCGATGTACCCTCACCCAGATTACGCCCAGCCCACGGCTGACCACCGGTATCGGTTTCACGACCAGCACTAGCAAGCTGAGCAGCAATATGAGCAGGTAGCTGGCGCGGGGATGAAGAACGCTGAGTTGCAAACTCTTCAGCCATTACTCGGGGTGCCCCGCAACATCAAGGGCTTCTTCCAAAGTGAACTTACCGGCGTACAACGCCTTACCCATAATGGCACCTTCTACCCCGTATTCTACGAGCTCACGCAAAGCGCGAATATCCTCAAGGTTAGAGATACCGCCGGAGGCAACAACCGGCTTATCCGTACGTTCAGCAACCTGCTTCAGAAGCTCAAGGTTGGGCCCCTGCAAGGTACCGTCCTTGGTCACGTCCGTCACCACATAGCGAGCACAGCCATCAGCTTCAAGGCGATCAAGCACGTCCCACAAATCGCCGCCCTCCTTCGTCCAACCACGGGCAGCAAGGGTGGTTCCACGAACATCCAGGCCCACAGCAATCACATCACCATGTTCAGCAATGACGCGACGGGTCCACTCAGGATTCTCAAGGGCTGCAGTACCCAAGTTAATACGGGCAGGCTTGAGGCTCAGCGCACGTTCCAAAGACTCATCATCACGAATACCACCTGACATCTCAATCTTAATATCAAGGGCAGCTGCAACTCGCTGGAGAACATCGAGATTATCTCCCCTACCAAATGCCGCATCAAGATCAACGAGGTGAAGCCACTCAGCACCAGCATTCTGCCATGCCAGAGCCGCTTCAACAGGATCGCCATAACCTGTTTCTGAGCCAGCTTCACCCTGAACCAGGCGCACAGCCTGACCATCAGCTACATCCACTGCCGGCAGCAGTTCGAGTCTTTTATTCATGTTTAACTCCTTAGCGAGAAAACTATTCATAGATACCCACCCCACTCGCGGGAGCACTGGGTACCCATCTACTAATAATTAAAAAGAACGTACCCGCCGTAGACGAGAACAACCAAACCTAAGAGGGCAACAACAGCAGTAGCTACGATAGGTAGCTTCTGCTGATAAAAAGAAAAAGCTCCGCCCAAAAGGAAAAAACCAAAAACCATCAAAACCAGTGCTGAAACTGTGGGACTCACCTAGATGCCCTCCTTCAATCTGCCGGTACGCGGAAGGGAGCCAACCCAATTACGCAAAAGGGCGATACCTGCATCCCCCGATTTTTCGGGGTGAAACTGGGTTGCGCTCAGCGGCCCGTTCTCAACAGCAGCGATGAAAGGAGCACCGTGGTGTGACCAGGTCACTTGAGGGGGCACCATCGACTCATTGTTCTGGTCAAACTCCCACCGTTGCACACCGTACGAATGCACAAAATAGAAACGCTCACTCTCAATGCCCCTGAACAGGGTTGAGCCTTCAGGCACCTCAACGGTGTTCCACCCCATGTGAGGTACAACCTCAGCCTTGAGTTTCTCGACAGTGCCGGGCCACTCACCCATACCCTCAGACTCAATACCGTGCTCAACACCGCGCTCAAAAAGCACCTGCAAACCCACGCATATACCAAGCACCGGACGTCCGCCCGCCACCCTGCGACCAATCATACGCAGGGCATCAGCCTGTTTGAGACCTGTCATAACAGCGTCGAAAGCACCAACACCGGGCACCACTAGACCATCAGCACCCAAAACATCAGCCTCAGCGCGTGAAAGACGAACAATAGCCCCGGCTTCTTCTAAGGCGCGAACGGCGGAGCGAATATTACCGGCACCGTAATCAAGCACGGTTACCGTTGGCTTATCATCAACAGTCATCGTTAGAGAGCGCCCTTCGTAGAAGGAATGTCCTTATGACGCGGGTCAGGCTCAACAGCCTGGCGCAGTGCTCGCGCTAGCGCTTTAAACTCAGCCTCGGCAATATGGTGGGGGTCGCGTCCACCCAAAACATTGATGTGCAGGCAAATGCCGGCGTGGTAAGCGAAAGCCTCGAAGAGGTGGCGCACCATAGAACCGGTAAAGTGACCGCCAATCAGATGAAATTCAAAACCATCTGGCTCGCCGCTATGCACGAGATAAGGTCTACCCGAAATGTCCACGACCGCCGAGGCGATAGCTTCATCAAGGGGAACTATTGCCTGACCAAAACGGCGGATTCCCGCCTTATCTCCCAACGCTTGTTTGAGCACCTCGCCCAGCACAATAGCGGTATCCTCCACCGTATGATGCACATCGATATGAGTATCACCGGTTGCTTTGATATTCATATCAATCAATGAGTGCTTCGAGAGGGCGGTGAGCATGTGATCGTAGAAAGGCACCGAAGTATCGATGGTAGAAACGCCGGTACCATCGAGGTTAATCTCAACACTAATAGAAGACTCGCTGGTAGTGCGCTGCATCGATGCGGTGCGTGGGCCAATGCCTGTGGAGGTCTGAGCCATGATTAGTCCTTCTTTCGATTTTAAGCGGTTCTATAACACGCTCAAGAATCCATCAATAGTGGTCGGCGGGTTAGTGATCTGATGCGCGCGTGTAAGCACCCGTTTCAACCAGGTAATCTTCAAGCGCCTGCAAAAATTGAGTAGTTTCTTCTTGCGTTCCAGCGGTGACCCGCAGGTGACCGGGAATACCGTTATCTCGCACCAGGATCCCTCTGTCTAGCAGATACTGCCAGGCGGCTTTTTCATCCTGTAAGCCCGAGAAAAAGACGAAGTTAGAATCAGATGCTGCAGGTGACAGTCCCAACTCAGTGAGTCTTTGGACGATGCGATCGCGGGCGACCTTAATATCTTCAACGTTGGCAAGTAGTTGAGTGCGATGACGCAAAGCGGCAATAGCAGTTGCCTGAGTGACGCTTGAGAGATGGTAGGGTAGCCGTACCAAACGGACGGCGTCCGCGATGGCAGGATCAGCGGCAAAATAGCCCAAACGCACCCCCGCAAAGGCAAATGCCTTGCTCATGGTTCGGGTAACAACAAGGTTAGGGCGGGATGGCAGCAGAGTAAGGGCAGTCTGCTCGGGGTCTTGGGCGAACTCAGCGTAGGCTTCATCGACAATCAATATGCCGTTATACTCGCTCAGTGACTCATACACCTTTTTGATAACCTCAAGCCCCAGACCGGTGCCGGTGGGGTTGTTAGGGGAACACAGCACAACGATGGTTGGCTGATGCTCTCGCACCTGCTCAACGGCAGAAATCGCAGAAAGTGAAAAATCCTCGGCACGAGATCCGGCGATGAAGCTAGTATTGGTGCCATCAGCAAGCAAGGGATACATGGAGTAAGTGGGCACGAAGCTCATGACGCTTCTGCCCGGTCCGCCAAATACCTGAAACAACTGCTGCAAAATTTCATTAGAGCCATTGGCAGCCCAAACTTGTTCGGGGCTGATGCCGTGACCTAAGAATGAGGCAAGCTCCTCGCGCAGGGTCACGAACTCACGGTCAGGGTAACGGTTAAGCGCAGAGGCTACTTGAGTAACCTCTCGACCAATAGCATCAATGACCTCTTGCGGCATGGGATGCGTATTTTCATTGACGTTGAGGGTAACCGGAACGTCAATCATGGGGGCGCCGTAGGGTGAACGACCCCGCAGGTCTTCACGAATCGGCAACTTATTCATAGCGTCTAATGCATCACTCACGCTGATAGTCTACCGGTGTATCAAAGCAATTAATGATTTGTGACAGGGATTTCCAAATCTTGGCCAGCTGAGAGAGCGGTGTCTGTCAGCCCGTTGATTTTCATAATCTCTGACATCACATCGCGAGTATCGCGCTCGGGCTCCACCTGCTGAGCAATTTCCCATAGAGACTGCCCGTGCTTCACAGTGAGGGTGTATGAAACCTCAGATACCCGAAGACTCTCCCCCGCCTGGGCATCACGAGGGACAATGAATGCTAAAGCACCCAAAGCCACCAGTGCCGCCAGAGTCATCAGCGCAAGACGGCGCATACCAAAACGCGGACGGGGTCGTTCCACGTGGGGCATTATAGGCTGCTCAGCTCGTGGAGTCCTCTGAGCAGGCAGGGCACGCGCGGGCTTGATGACCTTAAGCTGAACCGGGCTCTGCGGCGCGGACGCGCGGGGGCGTTCGAAAACTGCATGGGCACGAGAAAATGCGGTACCTGGGCGCACCGGACGCTGAATCACTACGCTGCTCATGATCTACTCCTCAACACTTAATATTCGAACTTTTGTTCGAAGTTCGCATATATGTTCTATCAGAAAATTCGAATATAGTCGAGGAAAATTAGAACAAATGTTTGGTTTTCGAATAAAAGTAGCATAGGCTAAGACCAAGGTACATAGCACCTGATTCCTGTCAGAACAGGGTAAAGACAGCAACCTCTATGCCAGATAAGACCAACAGAAACGAGGTAGACCGTGAGCAACACTGCAGATTTTCCGCACGGCCAGCCCGCCGACCGCAGACGCCCGCTGACCACCCGTCAACACCGAATCTTGACGGCAATCACCACCTCGATTAATGAGCAGGGCTACCCGCCGTCCATGCGTGAAATTGGCGATATCGTTGGTCTAGCTTCTCTTTCATCTGTTACTCATCAGCTGGCACGACTTGAAAAGATGGGCTACATCAGGCGTGACCCCAAGCGTCCGCGCGCTATCGAGGTCTTAGACTATGAGCCAGGTACAACTACCGAACAGACCGCAGAAGTTATTACTCTGCCCCAGCTCCCCACTTTTGAATCAGCTGATGAATCCCTCGCGCGAGTGCCACTGATGGGTCGCATTGCAGCGGGTGCCCCTATCACCGCTGAACAAAATGTTGAAGATGTGCTTTCCCTCCCCCGCCAGTTGGTCGGCAATGGCGAGCTCTTCATGCTTAAAGTACGAGGCGACTCAATGATTGACGCCGCTATTATGGATGGTGACTGGGTGGTAGTGCGTTCACAGAGCACCGCCAATAACGGTGATATCGTAGCCGCGCTCCTCGATGATGAGGCAACCGTGAAAACCTTCCGCCAGCGCGACGGTCATACCTGGCTTCTTCCCCAAAACACCCAGTACGAGCCTATTCTCGGCGACCAAGCAACTATTATGGGCAAAGTCGTTTCGGTACTGCGTAGCCTGTAAAAACATTTCACGCAACAAACCCCGCTCTGGCTCATCTGCAACATCAGATAAGCCTGAGCGGGGTTTTGTTGTGTGAACCTATCGGCGTTGTAAGGAGCACCCGTACCTGCGGGTAGGTTCAAGCGGTAACGCCTCTTATTTATGAGGGAACACCAGAGTTACTCTGGCGTAGGGTACCGCCTAAGAGGGTTCAATGGTCGCCGCTAACCGCTGCAAAGCACCCACCGTTTGGTCCTTGTTTTGGGTCGTCCAAAAAGGTGGTAGCGCTTTGACTAAGTAGGAACCATAACGTTGAGTAGCAATACGCGAGTCGAGCACCGCCACAACCCCACGGTCATTCACCGAGCGCACTAAACGTCCAGCTCCCTGCGCCATACGAATCGCTGCGTGATAGGCAGAGACTGCCATGAACCCATTACCGCCAGCCTGCGCCACAGACCGTGAACGCGCCGCTGATAGGGGGTCATCGGGGCGTGGAAACGGAATACGATCCATCATGACCAAACGGCACGCATCACCCGGAACATCAACGCCCTGCCACAAACTCATGGTGCCGAACAGACACGAGTCTGTGTCCTCAGCGAACTCTTTAACAAGGGCACGCAAAGAAGATTCACCCTGTACCAGAATATTGAGGTCAGTTCTCTTTCGAACGTATTCGGCAGCTAACTCAGCTCCTCGCTTCGAGGAGAAAAGCCCGAGCGCGCCACCGCGCGAAGCTTGAATCAGTTCAAGGACGCGTTCAAGCTGCTCCTCCGATACACCGCGCCCAGGTTTAGGCAGGTCAGAAGCCAGGTAAAGAACACCCTGCTTGGGGTAGTCAAAAGGAGAGCCAACGTCCACGGCCTCCCAACGAGGCGCACCAGCGCCCTGCAGTCCCAGAGCACCGGCAACAGAATCAAAAGACTCACCAACCGTCAGCGTTGCCGAAGTAAGTACCACCGTGCGGTCTTCGAACAGACCTTCTCTCAGGCGTCCGGCGACAGACAACGGCGCTACGTGAAGTGTTGCAGGGTCAGTATCTG
The DNA here is from genome assembly GCF_016924835.1 of Rothia sp. ZJ932. Lineage (NCBI taxonomy): Bacteria > Bacillati > Actinomycetota > Actinomycetes > Micrococcales > Micrococcaceae > Rothia > Rothia sp. ZJ932. The sequence continues at coordinate 1,607,957 of NZ_CP070480.1, forward strand.
AAGCAGCGACGTAACCGCGCCCAGGTTCCCAGGACCCCACACGAGATACCCAAATAACTTCGTATTTCTCGTCAGCGTTGAGCATCCGCTCAGAGAGCTCCATGACTTCGGTGAGACGCGCTCTGGCAAGCTGACGACCAGCATCAGAATCTTTTGCATCGCTCTTAGTCTCTGACAAAGCGGTGCGCGCAGCATCCATCACCTGGCTCATTGCATGAGCGATACGTTCGGGTAACCCTCGGGGCAGTAGTTCTGCGGGCACGCCCAATAACGCTGTTTCGAGGTTACGAGCTGCCGTTTCAAGGGGCGCAGATTCTGCTTTGGTGTTCTTCTTAAGGCTGCGGGCGGCAGCTTGCACCATAACCGGCGAGAGAAGACCAGTCACTGCCCCGGTCACGCGGTCGGCAAGCTCGTGTGCCTCATCGATGATGACGGTGTCATGCTCGGGTAAAACCCCAATACCCTCAAAGGAATTAATCGCTAAGAGGGCATGGTTGGTAATGACAATATCAGACTCATTAGCGCGCGTCTTCGCCATCTCAGCAAAACACGATTCAAACAAGGGGCATTTGCGCCCCAAGCATTCAGCTGAACTAACTGAAACCTGACGCCAAGCTTTATCGCTCACACCGGGAATCAGCTCATCACGGTCACCGGTATCAGTGGTTTCAGCCCAGGCGCGCAAGCGCATGACTTCTTCGCCCAGTCTGCCGGTGGTTCCGCCAGGATCGACGCTAAAGAGTGCGTCCTGCTCGTCCTCTGGGTAACCGCCCTCAAGTTTATTGACACAGACATAGTTATTGCGCCCTTTGAGAATGGCAACCTGAGTTTCAGCCTCGGGAGTGTCACCAAAGGACTCCAACAAGCGAGGAATATCTCGGTTAACAATCTGCGATTGTAGAGCCAAGGTCGCCGTGGCAACAATAATGGGCTTATCACTCTGCTGGGCAAAGTGAACAGCGGGCACCAGGTACGCTAAAGACTTACCCGTGCCGGTACCAGCCTGAACCAACAAATGCCGGTCAAGTTCTAGAGACTGGGCAACATGAGCCGCCATGAGGCGCTGCCCGTCACGACGCTGACCGCCTGATGCCTCTACTACCGTATCGAGAAGATCCAGAACGTCAGCGGCACCGGGCAGAGTTTCAATTTCATTACCCGTGAGTGGGGTACGCACGGGGCTATCGGCATCTCTCAGACCTGACATTTAGCGCACCGTTTCGGTTGCGCCGGTGACCTCTGCCTCTTCAATTTCGGGTTGCAGAACTTCCAGCAGGTCATCATCAAGCACGTATTCAGCCAAGTCGGACGCGACTTCTTCGCGGACGAGTGCCTGAACGTAAGTGCCATCTGAGACAAAGGCGGTACGCAGAATTTCAGCGTCCCACTCATGCAAACGTGAGACGATTTCTCCGTGGTTGTAGGGCACCAGCAGATGCACCTCAATTGAGGGGCGGGGAATCATATCGGCAATCAGCTGCTTGAGCTCTTCAATACCTTCACCGGTGCGTGCCGAAACCACCACGGTGTTTTCTTCACGCTGACGCAAACGCTCAATCACAAAGGGGTCAGCGGCATCCGCCTTATTGAGTACAACAATCTCGGGGATATTTTGTGCCTCAACCTCGGTGAAAACCTCACGCACCGCGTGAATCTGCCCCTCGGGGTCAGGGTGCGAAACGTCTACCACATGCACAATCAAATCAGCGTCAGCTACCTCTTCAAGGGTGGAGCGGAAAGCCTCCACCAGCTGGGTAGGCAAGGAACGTACAAAGCCCACAGTATCGGAGAGAGTGTAACCTACTCCGTCAGGGGTCTGAGCCTTACGGACGGTGGGGTCTAGGGTTGCGAACAGAGCGTTTTCAACCAACACACCGGCATCGGTCAGGCGGTTGAGCAACGAAGACTTACCCGCGTTCGTGTACCCTGCGATAGCAACAGAGGGCACACGGTTACGTTTGCGGTTAAGACGCTTAGTCTCGCGTGCAGGAGCCATCTGAGCAATTTCGCGGCGCAATTTCGCCATGCGCGAGCGCAGACGGCGGCGGTCAAGTTCAATTTTGGTTTCACCGGGACCACGCGAGCCAATACCTTCACCACTGGCGGCGCGTCCACCTGCCTGACGAGAGAGGGATTCACCCCAACCGCGCAGACGAGGAAGCATGTATTCCAGCTGGGCGAGCTCCACCTGAGCTTTACCTTCGCGTGATTTCGCGTGCTGGGCGAAGATATCAAGAATCAGGGCGGTGCGGTCAATGACTTTTACCTTCACCACGTCTTCAAGGGCGCGGCGCTGGGAGGGGGCGAGTTCGGCATCAACAATCACGGTATCGGCACCGTGCATCTCCACAATTTCTTGGAGCTCTAGGGCTTTGCCTGAGCCCAAGAAGGTACCGGGATCTGGTTTGAGGCGACGCTGCACCAAACCGTCCAGCACTTCAGAACCCGCGGTTTCAGCAAGCGCTGCCAGCTCACGCAGGGAGTTTTCAGCGTCCTGGACGGTGCCTTCGGTCCACAACCCGGCAAGTACAACGCGCTCAAGGCGCAACTGGCGGTATTCAACTTCGGTCACGTCTTCGAGCTCGGTGGAGAGACCGGCTACACGGCGCAACGCACGGCGCTCTGCGAGGTCCTGCTGGTCACCATCGTAGGACGAGTGTTCACGGGTAAGGTTAGAGAGCTCACGAGCTCGAGTATCAAGCACCCGAGTGTTCTCCGGTGATTCTGCTCTGCCCAACACTCGATCGACAGTTGCTCGCAACTGCTCGTCACTGGGCAGTTTTTCGGTGTTGGAGGTATCGCTCACGCGCACATGTTCCTTTCGAGGCAAGAATAGTTGTTCCAGTCTATCGAACACACCTACGAATAACCATAGTCTGTGCCTTGTTTCATCTCAGGGCTAAGTTGGTCCTCTTTTCCCTTTATCTCAGCCAACCACGTAGAATCGTGGTTATGGTCAACCAGCACTATTTTTCATCAAATCCCGATACCGACTTCGTTCCCAAACACCTTAAAGTGCGTCTAGCGGGTGCCGAGCACACCGTGGTCACGGCACCGGGTATTTTCTCCCCCGGCGGTATCGACAAAGGAACAGCCGTGCTGTTAGCAGAAGTACCCCCAGCAACCGGTAAGAACCTGCTGGATATCGGTTGCGGTTGGGGGCCTATCGCGCTCACGATGGCGTTAGAATCTACCGAATCTCAGGTCTACGCCGTTGATGTAAATACACGCTCCCTGCAACTCACCGCAACTAACGCCGAGCGGCTGGGGGCAACCAACCTACACGCATCCGCCCCCGAAGATGTTGATGCTACCCTAGAATTTGACCTTATCTGGTCAAACCCGCCCATTCGCGTCGGCAAAGATGTGCTGCACGATATTATGCGCACCTGGTTGCCCCGCTTGACAGTCGGCGGCGAGGCCTACCTAGTGGTTCAGAAGAACCTCGGTGCAGATACTTTGCAAAAGTGGCTGTTTAATGAACTCGGCAATCAGTTTATTGTGGAGCGCCATACCACGTCTAAAGGCTTCAGAATTTTGCGTGTTGAACGTACAGCCTAAGTCATAGTGCTTACACCAACTGTGCAAAAGATCCCGATGCGCCGTTACGATGCACCGGGATCTTTACAAACAGCGATCTAGCCGTTATGGGTATCTAGCCCAGGGTAACCTTGCCGGTCATTTCTGCCGGCCCTGCCAGCACTACATGCTCTAGATTATCGGGACCCAGCACGAAGGTCACTGCCAGGGTACCACCGGGCACATGAACCAGCCACTCGTCCGGAGCTTCATCTCCACCCCAGAAGCGGACGGCAGCGGCAGCGGCACACGCACCGGTACCGCATGAGAGAGTCTCCCCCACGCCGCGTTCGTACACTCGCATGCGAATCGCACCCACATTAGCTTCACCGGTTTCAGCCTCTGTTTCTTCAATTTCTTCGGGCACCACAAACTCAACGTTAGTGCCCTCCGGTGGAACAGGGGTCACCTTCGGCGCGGTCTCCAACCCCAAGCCTTCTAGTTTGCCCTCAGTACCCAGAGCAACCACAGTGTGGGGGTTGCCCATCGAAATAGAGACAGCAGGACGCGGGGTCTTAAGCCCTCGGGCGGTCACCATCGCGTCGTGCCCATTATCGCGGGCAGAATCACCGTCAATAAAGCTCCAAGGGCCCATATCTACGGCATACCCGTTATCAATCCGCGCCACCGTCTTGATGCCGGCGCGAGTGCCAATGCGAACATGCTCGCCTTCTTCAAGAATGAGTAATTTCTGGGTGATCAGGTACTCGATGAAAGCGCGCACCCCGTTGCCGCACATCTCCGAGATAGAACCGTCGGCATTGCGGTAGTCCATGAACCACTCGGCATCTTCAGCTTCATCGAGCAGATACTTGCCCTCAGCGAGCTCTGAGGTTTTGATAGCACGAATGAAACCGTCAGCGCCAATACCAAAGTGGCGGTCGCATACACGTGCCACCAATTCAGGATCCAACGACAGCGCACCATGCTCATCGGTTACAAACACAAAATCATTACCGGTACCCTGCCCCTTGGTCAGGGGAATACCGGAAAGTTCACCCCAGCGTTCTTGTTCAGTCATGATGATCCTTTTATCTCGTGCGACCAGCAAATGTTCTTCTACCTATTGAACCATGAAGCCCCGGTTCACAGCCGAGAGAGCGCCAGCTGCCGTAACAACCCACGCTTATTTTTATGGTATTTCAGCCCTTATAGAGTTCTTCCGCGATACCACGGCGCTACTTGTCCAAGGTTCAGAAGATTCTTTCTACTGTTCGCTTTTATGCACACGCGCCAGCGCCTGAGCACGGAGGTCAGCATCAGCCCAGTCTAACCAGTTCACCCGGTCATCAGCGTTGAACCAGGTAATCTGGCGGCGGGCAAACTGGCGTGTAGCGGTCACGGTGTCTTCGATAGCTTGCTCGCGGGTATAACCGGTTGCTTCAGGAACACCGCGTTGGGCGTCCAGCAGACGCAAGTACTCCCGGTAGCCGATGGCACGCGAGGCTGTTTTGCCTTCACGCAACCCGCGTTTTTCGAGGGAGCTCACCTCATCGAGCAGACCGAGCGCGTCCATGAGCTCAACGCGACGGTGCAAACGCTCGTGCAGCTGCGCTCTGTCGCCGTTAAGCCCAATCTGCACGGTCTCGGTGACGTACTCACGACGAGGCATAAACGAGGTAAAGGTTCGCCCCGTCACCTCATACACCTCAAGGGCACGCACTAAACGGCGATCATCCTTAACTCGCGAAGCTGACTCCGGATCAACCTCAGCCAACCGGGCAAGCAAAACGCCGCGTCCGCTCGTCGCAAGTTCCTCTTCAAGGCGGACGCGCACCGCCGGGTCAGTCTCGGGGAACTCCAGCACATCAAGAACAGCACGAACATACAAACCTGAACCACCCACCAGAATCGGGTAATGCCCGCGAGCGCGCACCTCCTCGCAGAGGGCACGCGCCTGAGCTTGGAAGGTGGCAACGGAGGCTTCATCGCGTACATCCATAATGTCAAGTAGGTGATGGGGTACGCCCTTCATCTGCTTACTGGTGACTTTGGCTGTACCGATATCCATGCCTCTGTAAAACTGCATCGAATCGGCGTTGATACATTCGCCGCCAAGCTCCAGTGCCAGTTCAATGGCAAGATCTGATTTGCCGGACCCCGTAGGCCCCACCACAGAGATGACCGGTAGCGTGTTCATTACTTACGTAAGGTGGGGAAGCCCAGTGATACTGGCGCGCCGGGTACCTGAGTGATACCGGTACCGCAAGAATCTGCCTGGGCGCGGTCCCACGCATCGCCCGCGCGGGAACGACGCACAGCATACTGCTCAGCGGTGGGGTCAGAAATCAGGTGGAAGGAACCGGCTTCGGTGATGGGTAGAGTCACCAAATCTCCGGGGCGCGGAGTCTCGCAACCTGCCGGAATGGAGAAGTGAACCAGACGCATATCCTGAGTACGACCCGAAAGACGGTGGGTCTGCTCTGCCTTACGACCAGATTCTGCTACCACCATCAGCTCAACCGTTTTACCCATCTGCTTACGGTTTTCTTCAGCTGCAATGCGATCCTGCAAAACGGTCAGACGCTCGAAGCGTTCCTGCACAACTTCTTTGGGAACCTGGTTCTCAAACTCAGCGGCAGGAGTGCCGGGGCGAATGGAGTATTGGAAGGTGAAAGCGGTTGAAAAGCGGGCTTCTTCAACCACGCGCATGGTTTCTTGGAAATCCTCTTCGGTCTCACCGGGGAAGCCCACAATAATATCGGTGGTGATAGCCGCGTCCGGCATTTTCTCGCGCACCTTTTCGAGGATACCCAAGAATTTCTTGGAACGGTAGGAACGGCGCATATCTTTAAGCACCTTGTCAGAACCCGATTGCAGGGGCATGTGCAGCACCGGCATCACGTTGGGAGTCTCAGCCATCGCATCAATCACGTCGTCGGTAAACATTGCCGGGTGAGGGGAGGTGAAGCGGACGCGCTCCAACCCCTCAATCTCACCGCAGGCACGCAACAGCTTAGAAAAGGCCTGACGGTCGCCGAATTCAACGCCGTACGAGTTCACGTTCTGACCCAGCAGGGTCACCTCAATAGCACCGTCGTCGACTAGAGCCTGAACTTCAGCCAGAATATCTCCGGGACGGCGGTCTTTCTCTTTACCGCGTAGTGAGGGCACGATGCAGAAGGTACAGGTGTTGTTACAGCCCACCGAAATTGAAACCCAGCCCGAGTAGACGTGATCACGCTTGGTCGGCAGCGTGGAGGGGAAAACCTCCAGTGATTCCAGCAACTCAGCCTGTGCCTCATTGTTGTGGCGAGCGCGTTCTAAGAGGGCAGGCAAAGAACCAATATTGTGAGTGCCAAAGACAACATCAACCCAGGGAGCACGCTTGATGATGGCGTCCTGATCTTTCTGCGCCAGGCATCCGCCTACAGCAATCTGCATGCCTTCGTTCTCACGCTTGGTGGGAGCCAACATCCCCAGATTGCCGTACAGCTTGTTCGAGGCATTTTCACGCACAGCGCAGGTATTGAACACTACAAGGTCAGGAGTCTGCCCTTCTTCTACCGGAAGGTAACCGTTAGATTCCAACAAACCGCTCATGCGCTCGGAATCGTGCACGTTCATCTGGCAACCGAACGTGCGTACCTCGTAGGTGCGGGCGCTGTTGGCAGTTACTGCGGGGGTCTGAGTTTCATCTAAGTTCAAAGTCACCTTACAAGACTACTCGATAAGGCATAATGTGCTCCATGAATAATACGCCACGTTCACCACACTGCCAGGGGCTGTACGATGCGGCGTGCTCTCGTTATCAGCCCCAACCGGCGGACTCCCCCGTTGATACTCCCAAATTTGCTTCTCTTCTTGATGCCCTGGTTTCGGTGGCAGCTGGTGTCTGCAATATTGAGCAGGACGCGCTAGAGCACCTTGAGATCCTTTCAGCTGGTATGCGTTCGGTGGTGGTTCGTTGTGTCTTTGCTTTTGGTGCTGATTCTAGTCCACAAGGTTCCAGGCACACGTTTTCGGTTATTGCCAAGCACTACAGGCGCAAGGATTCTGCAACCAATTCCGGCGGGTTCGGGTACATTCGCGAGGTCTGTTCGCTGCCGACTTTTAACTATTGGGCACCTAAACTCTTTAGCTCGCTGTTGGGTTCTGACCCTTTAAAGCGGGTGACTGTTACTGAGGATTTAGGGAATTTTCGTTCCGTTCATGCCCTACTGACCAAGGGCGAAATAGAGGCTGGTCTTGATGCCTATCTGAAATTTTTTGAGGATATCTATGCTCAAGATGACACCTGGCACATAGAGTTCCAAGCAGCGGTGAAGGAGCTTGACCCCCAGGCGACATCACCGGGGTCACTCACCAGCCCCCGTTTAGGTATCAAGGGGTGGCGGCGTTTGGCTGCCATTGCTGGAGTACCACTGGCTGAGTCTGTGGAATGCACTCTTGAGATCAATACGGTACCCGCTTTTTCCATGCACACTGTACTTTCGCACGGAGATTTTTCTCCGCACAATATAGCGGTCGCTGACGCAGAGGTGCGTGCTTTTGACGCGGAGGGAGCTGCTATTCATCACGCCTTTTTACCGGTTGCCGATATGTTGCTGGGGTTCCCTCTCTCCCCATATCACCGCGACTATTTACCGCTGGTAGAAAGGGCGCTATGGCAGGACGCCTGCCGGCGGCTCTACGCCCTAGCAGCTCAGCACGATTTGGAAGCTGGTTTCGATACTGACTTACATCTAAGCGAACAGATGATGGTTATGGCAGGCATGGTCTTGGAACTTACAGGTTTCACCGCCCACGACCTAACCGATACACACCGTCAGCTACTCACGCACACCGCCGCCCGCGTAGCGCAACACTACCCGGATGCGTCCGCACTGATACAGCGGGTCTTAGAGCACCGCAATCTCTAGCTCGCAAGCGGGGTATGTTAGAAGTAATACTCCTCAGATTCTGCTGATCTGCCGCCATTCTCCTGCACGTAGTTCTCAATTTCTTCGCTGACCACGCTAAAAGCCATAGAGGGCGGATAGCCCTTGCGTGCCAGCATACCCACCAGCCGGCGCATAATCTTTTCTTTTTCTTTCCGATCTGAAAAGTCCATAGAAGGTCGCATTTTTTTGGCAACCAGCTGGTGAGCGTCGCTGCGTTCGTCCTCTTCGCTGCGCTGCTCAAGAGCTTCAGCAACGTGCTCCTCAGCGACCCCTTTACTTTTGAGCTCGCGGGCTATTGCTGAGCGTGATAGCTTTTTGAAAGTCACTTTTTCCCGAACGTACATCTGAGCGAACTCTTGATCATTTATGAGTTTGGCTGCTTCAAATCTATCGAGAACATCAACGATGGTTTCTTCGCTAATTTCTTTGTCTCGGAGTTTCTTCTCAAGCATCACCCTTGACTTAGCGCTAGCTGCCAACTGGTTGAGCACAATATTTTTAGCTTTGGTAAATTCGCTCTCAGGCTCATGGGCAGCCCCCCTGCGCCAGGGCTTTTTGGCTTCGTCGGGCGTCCCTACCCCGTGCAGGGCGTATAGCGCCAAATCTTCTTCAGTATCAGGCTGGGCAAGTCTGCTTTCGGGGCGAAACTGAGTTGTCTTAGCCGGTTTATGTGATCCTTTCTTCTCGTCCTCAAGCTCTGGCGCAGCGCCGAAAGCCGGGGCGAAAGGGGAATTCTGCAGGTACTTAGCCGGTGGTTTACGAAACCCTTTTTTGCGTTGAGTGTTCGGGTTCCTGCTGTGTTGCCGTCCTGAACGGTTACGACTAGACGCTTCCTCTTCCATGCGCCTATCGCTCTTGGAAGATTCAGAAAACGGTGCGTTTTCGCCAGTATATTGGCGTCCCACAGTGTTAGCGCTTGGACGGATACCCTCCCCCGGCTTTTCTTCTTGGGCGCCGGTAGATGCGGGGTGCCAGTCAGGATAATCGTTAGCTGGGTTGCTTACCATCATGTTCTAGGGCACCTCCTCCATTTATATACTCACGGTGCTTAGCCATTGTAAAAGGTAAGAGACTACTGACTTGTTTCAACGCAAAAAAAGTGTTGCTACCAACGAAAACCGCAGGTAGCAACACTGTGATAACCCGCGTGCCGAGTTAGAAGTTTTCGGGCAAATCTCCTAGGGGATCAATAGCGTCGTCGGTGATGACTCCATCTGCATCTACTCCATCAGGAGCGTCCGCGTTTTCGTCCTCAATGATTCCCAGCTTCACGAGAGTCTTGTACTGGATTTCCTCAGCAAGCTCGGGATTGTCTTTGAGGAAGCGGCGGGCGTTTTCTTTACCCTGCCCCAGCTGATCGCCTTCGTAAGTAAACCATGCACCTGACTTCTTGACGATGCCGTTTTCAACGCCCATATCGATGATACCGCCCTCAATGGAAATGCCTTCACCATAGAGAATGTCGAATTCTGCCTGCTTGAAGGGCGGTGCCATCTTGTTCTTCACGATCTTGGCACGGGTGCGGTTACCAATCGGGTTTGCACCGTCTTTGAGAGTTTCAATACGGCGAATATCAATACGAACCGATGCGTAGAACTTCAGTGCTTTACCACCGGTAGTGGTCTCGGGTGAACCGAAGAAAACACCGATCTTTTCGCGCAGCTGGTTGATGAAGATGGCGGTGGTGTTGGTCTGAGCGAGGCGACCGGTAATCTTACGCAGTGCCTGTGACATGAGGCGAGCTTGCAGACCCACGTGTGAGTCACCCATTTCGCCTTCAATTTCGGCGCGGGGAACGAGTGCGGCAACGGAATCAACGACGATGATGTCCACTGAGCCTGAGCCGACGAGCATATCCATGATTTCCAACGCCTGCTCACCGGTATCGGGCTGAGATACCAGCAGTGAGTCGGTATCGACGCCTAGCTTAGCTGCGTAAATGGGGTCAAGAGCGTGCTCAGCGTCGATGAAAGCTGCAATGCCACCCGCTTTTTGAACGCTAGCAACGGCGTGCAGAGCAACAGTGGTTTTACCTGATGATTCAGGGCCATAGACCTCAATCACGCGGCCGCGGGGCAAACCGCCAATGCCGAGTGCAGCGTCTAGGGAGAGAGCACCGGTTGAGATGGTCTCGACCTTGACAGCTTCTTTGTCGCCCAGACGCATGACAGCGCCTTTGCCGTAGTTCTTGTCGATTTGTGCGAGGACGCCTTCGAGCGCCTTTTCGCGGTCTGATGCCGGAACCTGGCTCACTGAAGTGTTAGCACGTGCTTTAGCTGCCATGTTTTGCCTTCTTTCATGGTGTGATCTCGTGGTGCGCCTGAACTTCAGCGGTTCAGACTTCGTGTTTTCTATAGTCACCACGGTAGCGGTACCGGCTGACAATTTAGGACCGTTTGAGCAAATCTGTGGATAACTTGCTCATTTTTCGACCGTTTTGACCGATTGTGGAAACAACTCTACCAGATTTTCGAACATATTTTCTAGTTACACGGGTAGATTCGAATACCTAGAATATATTTACGAAAAGATTGGTGGTGAGCCTATCGCTTCGGAGCGATATCAGGCCCCCACCAGCGTTCCTCCGGTATTTCCTGCACCTGACATACTGCCCGCCACACCTCTGCCGGGTTAAACCCCTGCCGAAGCGCTTCCTCTGCGGTGAAGTCACCACACTGCCCCAGCACTAAATCGCGGGCAAGCACCCGGGCATACCCCTCACCGAACTCATGCCCCATCAAAAACCAGAACTCACTCAGCTTCATGTGTCTTGAGTTTACTCTCAATCATCATCTGATACATGTCTGCCCCCTCACAAGAAGTGAACGCTCTATATAAAAGTGCCCCGCACTTCACCAAGTGCGGGGCTTTTCTGAGATCTAGACCTTAGCGGGCAACGCTCAAGGAGTGAGCGTCCTGAGGAATATCCTTGCTTGAGGTTGCAGCGATGCCGTACTCACGCTTGAACTGATCTGAGAATTCAGCAGGTACGGTGTCAGGCACAGTAAAGCCGGTCTCAGGTGCCATGCGGTCTGATACTTCGCGCAGCATCTGCGACAGTGAAATATCGAGCGCCTCGCAGATTGACGCCAGAAGCTCAGATGATGCTTCTTTCTGTCCGCGTTCTACTTCTGAGAGGTACCCCAGAGATACGCGAGCACTGTGTGAAACTTCGCGCAGGGTGCGACTCTGACGCTGGCGAACATCGCGCAACACTTCACCGATAGCGTGGCGCAGGAGAATAGTTTTGGGAGCAGAAGTGGTAGGTGCAGCTGCCTCTGATTGGTCAACGTCCTTCCATCGAACGACGCCGTTTACTGATACTGGTTGCTTCGACATGAGAGTCTTTTTCCTTCAGTGATCATCGCGCTCTTTCTTCTAATGAGCGCTCCTTTGTGTTCTACTCAACAGCCTAACGCATTTTTGAGCAGTATGCACTGTGTTTCGTGGGACGCCCCCACGCTTCACTCATTGCGTTATGACTATTTCAACGCATGAAGCTGGGAGTTTGTTCCCGGTTTACCGCAGAATTTTCTGACGAGAAGCTGAGCAAAAGCTGGTAGAAGATGTACCTTGTTCATACAAAGTTCATTCAGCGCACTGAGACAGGCGTACTATATTCAGGTGCCCACCGACAGTTTCTCGAGATGCGCTAAGAGATGAGCCAGTACGTCCTCTACCGTTGCCTGACGAATCTCTTGCCTGTTGCCCTCATATTTTTTCTCATACGCATAGGTCTCGCCAGCACAAAATATACCAATAAATACTGTACCCACGGGTTTGCCATCGGCAGGCTCAGGACCAGCAGCACCCGTGGTTGCAACAGCGCAGTCTGCCTCGCAAACGCGTGCCGCGCCCTGCGCCATGGAGCGAACTACCTCAGAGTCTACTGCCCCCTGAGTTTTCAGCAGCTGGGCAGACACACCCAAAACCCCGGCCTTCACATCGCTACTGTAAGAAATCACACCACCACGATATACAGCTGAGGCACCGGGGACATCGCACAGAGTTGCCCCAACTAACCCGGCGGTCAGCGACTCAGCCGTTGCGAGCTGAACACCTCGCGTCTTGGCAGTTTCGATGACCCGTTGCGCTAGAGAATAACCCCGTGAGCTCATGATTCGATTCGCTCCTGTCTGTGTTATTTGTTCTGAGACGTGAAGTAGTCACGGCGCAGCTGCATAGCCTTAATCACGTAATCCATACCGGTTACCACAGTGACGATAACGACTGCTGCCATGACCAGCCAACCGAGCCATAGCGCCCAAGCGCCCAAGGACGCCAGCGGCAACAGCATCAGCACTAGAGCCACCGTCTGCAAAACAGTTTTGAGTTTGCCACCCTTCGAAGCTGCCATTACCCCGTACTTAATGATGAAAAGACGCATCACGGTGATGCCCCACTCACGCACCAGAATGACAATAGTAACCCACCACCACAGCTCACCCAGCATCGACAGCAGAACAAAGGCTGCGCCGGTGAGTAGTTTGTCAGCGATGGGATCAGCAATCTTACCGAAGCTGGTAATAAGGTTACGCGAGCGTGCGATGGAGCCGTCCAGCCAGTCGGTAATCATTGCCAGTATGAACACTGCTACTGCCCACCAGCGCATACTCATGTTGGTTTCGCCGTAGGTACCTCCCAGCCAGAGAAGCCAGATGAACAGTGGAACCATCAGGATGCGTAGCGCGGTCAGCGCGTTGGGGAGGTTCCAGTTTGACGCGGTGGGGTTCACGGGGGTTGTCACTTTTATGCCTTTCGCAGGTGGCGGTGGCGTACTGTCTTTTTCTTTACAGTACGCCACCGCCGTCAGTAGTCCAGGTAGCTCCGTCAGTGTTTTATCTACCGGTGAGGTTCCAGGCGTCCTCACCGGTGGGATCTTCAGCGTCGTCGAAGTAGTCAACAGCAGGTTCGCCCATAGCGTCGAGAGAATCAGCGACTAGGTCGGTAGGTTCAGCTGCGGGAGGCTCTTCACCGCGTAGGCGTGCTAGGACGGTGGGAAGGTCATCGGGCTGAACCAGCACGTCGCGTGCCTTAGACCCTTCTGAGGGGCCCACAATTTCTCTAGATTCCAACAGGTCCATCAGGCGCCCTGCTTTAGCAAAGCCCACGCGGAGTTTACGCTGAAGCATAGACGTTGAGCCGAACTGGGTGGTAACGATCAGTTCAGCTGCCTGCAACAGAACGTCAAGGTCGTCTCCGATATCATCGTCAATCTGCTTCTTGGGAGCAGCGGCAATGACATCGTCGCGGTATGAAACCGGCATCTGGGTTTTGACGTGTTCCACGATTTCGTGAATTTCAGATTCACCCACCCATGCGCCCTGAACACGCATGGGTTTAGAAGCGCCCATGGGCAGGAACAGCGCATCGCCCTGACCAATGAGTTTCTCTGCACCCGGCTGGTCAAGAACAACACGAGAGTCGGTAACAGATGAGGTCGCAAACGCCATGCGAGAAGGCACGTTGGCTTTAATCAGACCCGTTACCACGTCAACAGAGGGACGCTGGGTTGCAAGAACCAGGTGAATACCGGCAGCTCGCGCTAGCTGGGTAATACGCACAATAGATTCTTCAACATCGCGCGGGGCAACCATCATCAAGTCGGCAAGCTCATCAACAATCACCAAAAGGTAGGGGTAAGCCTTAATCTGGCGTTTGCTGCCGGGTTCGGGCTGAATCTTGCCAGCTTTGACGGCTTTATTAAAATCGTCGATGTGTTTGTAGCCGTAGTGTGCCAGATCGTCGTAACGCGCGTCCATCTCACGCACTACCCACTGCAGTGCCTCAGCGGCTTTCTTGGGGCTGGTGATGATGGGGGTAATCAAGTGTGGAATACCCTCATAAGCGGTGAGTTCAACGCGCTTGGGGTCTACCATGACCAGACGCACCTGATCGGGGGTTGAGCGCATCAGGATTGAGGTAATCATCGAGTTCACAAACGATGATTTACCGGCACCGGTTGCACCCGCCACCAGCATGTGAGGCATCTTCGCCAAGTTGGCGAGTACGAAACCGCCCTCGACGTCTTTGCCCACGCCCATGACCATGGGGTGTTCGTTGGTATGTGCCTGAGGGGAACGCAGTACATCACCGAGTGCCACGGTTTCGCGATCGGTGTTAGGAATCTCGATGCCGATAGCGGATTTTCCGGGAATCGGCGAGAGAATACGAACATCTGCTGAAGCAACAGCGTAGGAGATGTTTTTACTCAGTGCGGTGACTCGCTCTACCTTGGTGCCAGGGCCGAGCTCAATCTCGTAGCGGGTGACGGTAGGACCGCGGGAGAAGCCGGTGACAGCTGCATCAACGTTGAACTGGTTGAGTACCTCGGTAAGAGATTCCACCACCTGCTCATTGACCTCAGATGATTCTTTGGCGGGAGGACCCGCTTCGAGCAGGGTCTCAGACGGTAGATCGTAGTTACCTGCCGATGACTCCACGCTGATACTGCCGCGCGGTTGCTCGGTCGTTGCAGGTACCGTGTGATTGGCGATATTCGTAGGCGCTTTTGGCTTCTCTGTCGCAGTGGTTTTGCTCGTTGCAGGGTTTGTAGGTTGAGCTACAGGCGGACGCGACGCCGCAGATGCAGACGCTGGGGCTGATCGCTGCGGAGCAGCCGCCGGCACCGTCTGAGTGCGCGGTTGTGTTTTTTCTTCTGTCGTCGGTTCAGCGCGGGGTGAACCTGACGGCTTGTCGAGCTCGTCAGTGTAATCAAAAAGATCCGGGGTTTGGGTTTGCTGGGCTCGTCCACTATCTACCGCAGCTTGACGGACCTTCTCCAAACGCTGAGCGGGCGCGTCCGACCACTCGCCCTGGTCAAAGAGGGTGGGTTCAGCTTTTTTCTTGTTTTTCTTGGGGCGTCGAGGAGCGGGTGGCTCAACATCAAAATCTCGGTTGACACGTTGCAGAGGAGCGGTATCTGACACAGGCTCGTCAGGGTGCAAGAGCGCAGTGTCGAAAGCTTCATCGCCCTCGTAGCTATCAAGACGGCGACTAGCAGAGCTGCCGTTGCCAAAGCCCAACCACGCTAAAATTCCCTTACGGGGCGCGGGCGCTGCTGGTGTAGATTCATCGTAGAGGTAAGAACGGTCATGCGATTCCTCGCGGTGCAGTTCCTGCTCTTCATGGGCTTTTTCGGGTTTTGAGGGTGCCTCGCCAAGCATGATGCTCATCAGGTGTACCAGCCGAGGCCCAATCATGCGCAACGGAGTTTTAGTTGCGATCAAAAGACCCAGCGCAAAAACAGCCGCGGTAACCAGCCATTCAAAGATTGAAATACCGCCCACGAGGCGAGAGAGAGGGTTAGCCATAAGCAACCCAATAATGCCGCCCCCAGCCCATACGTCCTCAAAACCACGACCACGGACGAGGGCGGGAAAGCCAGCGAGTTTAGCGGCGAGCATTGACCCGGCGACCAGCATGATGAAAAGACCAACAGCAATGCGGTTATTAGCCCCAATCTCTAGCGGATGTCTAAAGATGCGCCAGGCGAAAATGAAGGCAAAGATTGGAATCAGCAGGGCACCGTGGCCGAAGGTGCCGCCCACCATCACGTGCCACGCGTTAATAGGGGCTTCAAACCATCGGTAGGTATCAACGGTGCGTAGCGCCCACCATTCCACCAAAGCGGTGATGAAGCCAAAGAGCAGAATCAGCAGCGCTCCCCCATCCCTGCGGTCTTCGGGGGCTAAATCGGTGCGCAGGGCACCCACGCGGCGCACAGCGGCGCCCACGATGTGGGCGCACGCCAACCAGGCACCCAGAACAACCTTGCTCACCATGTTCTGCTGGGGAGCCGTTGATTTAGCTTTGGTGTTCTGGCGGGATCGGGCGGAACCGCGTGCCGCAGTCTTCGTCGCTTTGGGCTGCCTCGATGAACGCGGAGCTGACTTTCGTGATGCCATTGTTTCCAATCACTGCAATCGCTTGTCTATAACACCTCACGCGCGATGGGGTCTGCATCGCAAAGATATAAGACTCCACCGCGCGCGGGTAAAGGTTAAACATTATGTTTAAGGTACAGGATTTTTAGTCCTTATCGGTATGAGTTTCAACCACAACCGGAATAATCATGGGTTTGCGACGCAAACGACGTGCCACCCATGAGCCGATAGTACGGCGGACGATCTGCTGTAGCTGGTGAACAGTGTGTACTTCGTGCGGGGCACGACGCAGAGCGTCCTCCAGGACGGCAGTGATTTTGGGAGTGATGTCGTCAAAGACTGAGTCGTCTTCGGCAACACCGCGGGCGTGTACATCGGGGCCGGTGACCACGCGCTTGGTAGCACGGTCAATAACGGTCACGATAGAGACAAAGCCCTCTTCACCCAGAGTACGGCGATCCTTGAGATCTTCTTCGGTAACCTCACCGACGGAGCGGCCATCAACGTAAACGTATTCGTTAGGCACCTGCCCCACAATGCGCGCCTTGCCGTCCGCTAGGTCCACAACGGTGCCGTCCTCACAGATCAACACGCCCTCGGGATCAATACCGGTTTCAATCGCCAAATCGGCGTTGGCGATGAGGTGGCGAATTTCGCCGTGAACGGGCATAACGTTCTTGGGCTTGAGAATGTTGTAGCAGTAAATCAGCTCACCGGCAGCGGCGTGACCCGAAACGTGAACCTTAGCGTTGCCTTTATGCACAACGTTAGCGCCAAGTTTCATGAGACCGTTGATGACACGGTAAACGCTGGTTTCGTTGCCGGGAATCAGTGATGAAGCGAGAACTACGGTATCGCCCTGTTCAATCTGAATCTTGTGATCGCCATTTGCCATGCGTGAGAGCGCGGCCATAGGCTCACCCTGCGAACCGGTACACATCATCACGATTTCTTCGGGACGGTAGTCATCAACTTTTTTCAAATCTACCAGTAGACCCTGGGGCACGTTGAGATAGCCCAGCTTCTCAGCGATGGTCATGTTACGCACCATCGAGCGCCCCACCAGCACGACCTTGCGTCCGCGCTCAGCCGCAGCGTCAAGCACCTGCTGAACGCGGTGAACGTGCGATGAGAAGGACGCGACGATAATGCGCTGAGGAGCATCGCGGAATACCTGGGACAAAACGCCGCCGATGTTCTTTTCGGTCGGAGTAAAGCCGGGAACTTCAGCGTTAGTGGAGTCAGGCAAGAACAAGTCGATGCCTTCTTCACCCAGACGAGCAAAGTGGCGAAGGTCGGTCAGGCGTCCGTCGAGGGGCAGCTGATCCATCTTGAAGTCACCGGTGTGCAAGACCTTACCCGCCTGGGTGCGAATAAAGACTGCGAGCGCGTCCGGAATCGAGTGGTTAACCGCTACAAATTCGCATTCGTAGGGACCGAATGCCTCAACCATACCCTCTTCAACGGTGAGGGTGTAGGGCTTGATGCGGTGTTCAGCAAGTTTCGCTTCGACCAGTGCCAGGGTCAGCTGCGAACCGACCAGGGGAATATCTGCGCGACGCTTGAGCAAGTAGGGCACGGCACCAATGTGGTCTTCGTGACCGTGGGTCAGCACAACTGCGACAATGTCATCGAGGCGGTCCATGATGTAGTTCAAATCGGGCAGAATCAAATCAACGCCGGGCTGGGACTCTTCGGGAAAGAGCACGCCACAGTCAACAACGAGCAGTTTTCCGTTGATTTCGTACACGGTCATGTTACGACCAACTTCACCCAAACCACCGAGGGCTACAACGCGCAGGGTGTCGCGCTTTAGTTTGGGCGGGCGGGGCAAATCGAATTCTAGATGAGCCATAAAACCTCTTTCATAGACACGGTGAAAGCGGATTCTTGCTGGTATGTGCCAGCTGAACCCGCCTCACGCTGTGGTGCAGTGCAGTTGCGGGTCACCTGTTATTCGGTGCCAGTTGCTGCCTTTTCTGCTTTTATTTTTACTGAGTAATGGTTGATGCCAGTGCTGATTCAGCGAGGTCTGCGCGCATGGCAGCTTCTTCTGAGTCGGTCGGACCAACGTGGGGCAGTCGGACTGCGCTCGATTTGAGCATTCCCTGCCATTTCAAAATTTCTTTTGCAGCGACGCAACCGGGGACGCGCCCCATAGCGGCGCGAATAACGGGCACTAGATCGCGATGAATCTGCTGGGCGTGGGCAAGTTCTCCACCGATGAAGGCATCGAGCATATCACGGAACATTTCGGGGGCTACGTGTGAGGTGACGCCCACATGCCCTACAGCTCCAATACTGAGCCAGGGCAAGAGCAAACCGTCATCGCCAGAGTAGTACTGTAGGTCGGTGGCTGCCATTACTTCGGAGGCAGCACCCAAATCAGCCTTTGCGTCTTTAACCGCCACAACAGTGGGCAGCTCAGCGAGAACTTTGTAGGTGTCTATAGCAATCGGGATGCCCGCGCGACCGGGAATATCGTACAACATCACAGGGGTATCAGATGAGCGCGCGACCTCGGTGAAGTGACCTACCAAGCCTGCTTGGGTTGGCTTGTTGTAGTAGGGGGTCACTACCAAAAGACCGTCAACACCCACACGATCGGCAGCCTTGACTAGGTTCAGGGTGTGGTTGGTATCGTTCGAGCCAACACCGGCAATGATCTTAACGCGATCGCCCACAGCATCTTTCACGATGTCAAAGACGCGTTCGTTTTCCTCATCGGTCATCGTGGAATACTCACCGGTGGTACCGCACACCACAAGACCATCGTGACCACGGTCAGCGAGGTGAAGAGCAAGTTCAGCGGTGGCGGTTTCGTCGACCGATCCATCATCAGCGAAAGGCGTCACCATAGCGGTGAGCAAACGCCCGAAAATAGGCTCGGCAAATGTTCCAACGGTGTTCTGTGACTGCGACATATCTCTAATCTACCCTGTGTTGTGCGCACTTACTACTTGTAACTGGTACGTAGAAGTTCACATATGTTGAGTTTTGTGTTCTTATCTAGGATGCTCCATGAAGGTGCAGATAGCGAGCTGTGAGCACTTCGTTACCTAGTATGTTCCTCCTGTTCTACGAGGTGTGTCAGGAAGCAACCAGTTTTCCTGCGCGTAAAGCAATGGCCTCACGCATGGCGGAGCGGGCACGCTTACGATCACCTGAGGCATCGTAGGCTAAAGACAGGTTGAACCAGTTCTGCCATTTTTCAGGGTTCTCTTCAGCTGCCCTGCGGTACTTCTCAAATTGTGCGTCCGCGTCCTGCCGTACCATACGCCCCGAGGGGTGACGCTCGATGGTGTCTTCAGGGAGCAGACCTTGGGCCGCCATTTCTTCTGCCATCGTTTGAATCCGAGAGCCAAAAATGATTTCGCGGATCATAGCCCAGGCGCCAATAACCGGTAGCACTATCAGGCTCATACCCAGTACTACGCCGACCCACTCGCCACTGGTCATCAAAAGGATGCCGCGTTGAACGGTTACTCCCAGATACAGAGTCAGCAAGGCGATGACGATGGCAGCAAAAAGTTTGCCGCGCCCGCGCCCCTCAATCACCGTAAAAACGCCAACAAAAGCCAGCACCATAAAAACAGTAATTTTCGCGCCCTGAGGTAACGGTAGCAAGAGCACGGTGAGAGCAACCAGCACTATAGCGGTGGCACTAAATAGTTTGAGCGAGTTCATCTATGAAAGATCCAAATACCCGTCAAGCCCGTGCGTCAGACCGGGTTGCTGGGCAACTTCTCGAACGCCCAAGAGTACACCGGGCATAAAGGACGCACGGTCAAAGGAATCATGGCGAATCACCAGCTGCTGCCCCGGATCGCCCAGCAAGATTTCCTGATGAGCAACAAGCCCTCGCAGACGAACCGCGTGAACGTGTACACCGTCAACAACCGCACCGCGTGAACCGCCCTCATCGTGTTCGGTAGCATCAGGGGACTCTCCTACGCCGGCGTTTACTCGTGCCTCAGCGATTTTGCGGGCGGTGTGAACCGCTGTACCCGAGGGCGCATCAACCTTATTCGGGTGGTGCATCTCGATAACCTCAACAGAATCAAAATAGCGAGCGGCTTTAGCGGCAAACTCGGTGGCAAGAATCGAACCGATAGCAAAATTGGGGGCAATAAGCACACCAACCTGCGGGTTTTCAGCTAACAAAGCACGCAAATTCTCGAGGCGTTCAGTGTCCCACCCAGTCGTGCCCACCACCGCATGCATGCCGTTTTCAACTGCGAACCGCACGTTCTTCTCAGTGACAGAAGGGACGGTCAGGTCAACGACGATTTCAGCGCCGGCATCAACCAGTTCCTGCAAAGAGTCGCCAGACCCCAGTGCCGCTACCAGATCCATATCCTCAGCAGTGTTGATAGCTCGCACAGCTTCGCTACCCATGCGTCCGCCCGCCCCGACAACAGCAACTTTAAGAATTCTCGTCATAGCTTCTAAACGCCCACCCTCTCACAAAATTTTGGCAATGGCTTACTACTTTACCGCGATAGTCACAGGAGTTCCCCGTTTGTGTCGATACATGAAACATCTGTGTACCCACTAAACTGGTACGGGAGTACTACAGCGCCACCTGCCTCAGGTCGCCACCTCTACCCGCTCCATCCGTTTCATGCCGTACCATCTGATACGCGCCCTGCGCCCTTGGCAGATATCGGCACCCAGCACGTCAGTGAAGGTAAGTATGCAGCAAGAACACGTTTTCTACTCCAGCGTTCGCCCTGAAGAAGGAACCAGGCGTTTCGTTCTGCCCGGTCTTGATGGGTTGCGAGCTGTGGCGGTCTTGCTAGTGGTCATCTACCACCTGTGGCCAGCTGCTCTTCCCGGCGGCATGATCGGTGTTGATATCTTTTTTGTCATCTCTGGTTACTTGATTACAGCGCTCTTACTACGCGAAGGCGCGTACACCGGCAAGATGAACATTATTGCTTTTTGGGTACGCCGCCTGCGCAGGCTCGTTCCGGCTGTTGCTGCTCTGGTGCTCACCATAGCTCCCGTGGCGCTTCTGGTCGGTGGGGATATTCTGGTAGGATTCGGCAGGCAGCTGCTCGGTGCGTTTACCTATTCTTCTAACTGGTTCTCTATCGCTGCCGGTAACGACTATTTCACGCAGACTTCGCCCGAACTACTGACGAATTTCTGGTCGTTGGCGGTGGAGGAGCAGTTCTACTTCTTCTGGCCCGTTGTCTTAGTGTTTGCCTGTATCTTTTTGAAAACCTGGCGGCAGCGAGCATTGGTGCCGGTTATTCTGGGCGTTCTCTCGCTGGTATTAGTAATAATTTTGGTATGGTCAGGCGGCAGCTTTGCTCGTATCTACTACGGCACTGACACGCACCTCTACGGGCTGATGCTCGGAGTGCTTTTGGCACTGCTAATCCCGTGGAGCATGTACCCGCCCGTGGACGCGCGTCTTTACACCCACGTAGGCTATGGCAACGGTCTCTGGGGTACAGTCCGGGCTCTTGTGGGGTGGTTCAGTCTTGCCGCTATAGTGCCGTTGGCTAGGGTGCTTTCTGAGCATGAGCAGTCTGTGTTGCAGCCCTGGGGATTGCTGGCTGGGGCGTTATTGGGGCTCGGCGTTTTGCAGGCGCTACTGCCCGATACTCGCTCAGCCATTGCCCGGTGGCTCAGAGGTGCTCTATCGTTCGCGCCCCTGGTCTGGATTGGTAAGCGTTCCTACGGAATCTATCTGTGGCACTGGCCGCTGGCTGTATTAGCCCACTATATTTTCGGTCCCGGCTTCGGTCTGTGGGTACAGATTCCCCTGCTCCTGTTGACTCTAACTATTGCTGGTTTTTCCTATATGTACATCGAGACGCCGGTGCGCAGGTACGGTTTCCGAGGGGCCCTCACAGCCTGGGTGGAGGCGATCTTCTCCCCCGCTAAAGCCCTGCCTGTTGCTGGCGTAGCTCTGCTGGTTGTGGGTGCAGCAGCTAATGTTTTCGCGGTACAAACCGCCCCGCACATGACCGAAGCCCAAGCTCTGATTGCTCAGGGAAAAGCCCAGCTTAACCGGGCGCAACAAGAATCTGGATCTTCACACGTGGCTGAGAATCAACAAACGACAGCACCCGACGCGCCCTCTTCCGTATCTACTGATAGTGCAGAAATAGCTCCCGAAGAAAGCAATAGCGGCATCAGCATTATTGGCGACTCAGTGTCATTGGCATCTGCCGGTCAGCTTCACGAGAAACTACCCGACTCCGCCGTCAATGCTGAAATCTCACGGCAGTTCGCAGCAGCTCCGGACATCATTTTCTCACTCAAGCAAGAAGGCACACTAGGCGATACCCTGGTGCTCTCTTTGACCACCAACTCCACCATTTCCCCAACCATGGTCGACCAAGCCATCACCGCAGCCAAAGACGCAGGCGTACAACATATCGTGCTCGTCACCGGCCAGGCACCCGCCCACCTCACCTGGGTTCAGGCTTCCAACGAGGTGCTGCAAGCCACCGCCCAACGACACCCGGAGGTAGCGCTCGCCGACTGGGCAACTGCATCCACCGGCAAACCCCAGCTTTTCGCGAACGACGGCGTCCACCCCACCCCCGAAGGCGCCGAGCTCTACGCCCAAACCATCAAGGACGCGGTAGAGAAGGTAAAGGGGCGCTAGACCCTCACATACTTAAAGAACCGAGGCGGAAGCCCATTATTTTAGGGGGCTCCCACCTCGGTTTACTGTACGAAGGAACTAGCGAACAATGGTAGTCACTTCAGGCTGTTGAGCAAGAAATTCTAGCAGTTCTTTAATATCGCGATGGGTCACAGAACGCACACCGTGTAGGATTTCGTCCAGCGTAGAAAATTCACCAGCGTCAAGTTCAGCCCGTCCTAGACGCGACATGCGGGAACCTGCATCTTCGCTGCCTAGAATAGTTGCCCCACCCAGCTGGCCTAAGACTTTACTAAGCTCAGCGTCGCCGAGGCCTTCCCGCACGAGCTGTTCAAACTCCCGGTACATGATCTCTTGCACCTGCTCAGTTTTCGCGGGTAGGCAACCAGCGTACATGCCAAAATAACCAGCGTCCGAGTAGGTACCAGAGAAAGCGAAAGTTGAGTAAGCGAGTCCTCTTTTTTCGCGGATTTCTTGGAAGAGGCGCGAAGACATACCGCCACCAAGAGCTGATGTGAGAACACTCATCGCATAGCAACGCTCGTCACCGGCAATGATTGAGGGACGACCAACCACGATATTGGTCTGTTCAAAGCCTTTATCAAGTTCAAGGTGGGCAGACGCTGGGCTAATCAAAGTTGCTGAGCGAACACGACGGGGTGATGGCATAACGCCTTCGGTGAGATTCCACCCACTATTTTCAAGGGCTGCAAGAACATAGGAGACAATTTGTGAGTGGTCCAGCGAACCGGCTGCTGAAACAACGAGACGGTCAGGGGTGTAGAACTTCTTGTAGTGTTCATACACTGCCTCGCGGGACACATTCATAATCTCTTCGGGGTTGCCTCCAATGGGTCTACCCAACGGGTTTGTCCCCATGAGCTGCTCAATATGGTTCTCAAAGGCAACGTCTGTAGGGTCATCTTGATCCATAGCAATTTCTTCGAGGATAACGCCACGTTCCTGCTCCATATCAGCGTCATCAAGGCGGGCGCTAGTCACCATATCTGCAATAACATTGATAGCCATTTGGGTATCATCGTCCAGGGCGCGCGCATAGTAGCAGGTATGTTCTTTAGCGGTCAGCGCGTTGGATTCTCCACCCACTTCGTCAAACGCTTGAGCGATATCGAGTGCGCTACGTTTTTCGGTGCCTTTAAAGAGTAGATGCTCTAAGAAGTGAGTTGAGCCAAGCATTCCAGGCTGCTCATCGCGAGAACCTACCCCCACCCAAAAACCGATGGAAACACTGCGTTGGGAAGGCATACGCTCGGTAATAACGCGGACGCCGCCGGGCAAGATGGAACGACGTACCTCATTGCCGCCCTCACCTGCGTACACGAGGCGACCGGTGACATAATTGAGTTCGCCTTGTGCAGCAGCGGTGGTGAGCGGAAGGACGATGGGCATAAAAACCTTTCAGAAGTAGGCGCGTAGTTTGTAGTGTGGTTATGCGCCCGGGAAGAGAGTTTAAAAGATAAGAAAAAGATGCAGCCTCACCCCGTGAGAGGGTCGAGGCTACATCTTTTGCCAAGTTATGACGAGGTAAGAGGTTACGCTTCGTCCGCAGCCTCAGCTGCTTCTTCAGCTACAACCGGTGACAGTGAGAGCTTGCCGCGATCGTCAATCTTGGTGATCTCTACCTGTACCTTCTGGCCGACGCCAACAACGTCTTCAACGTCGTCTACGCGCTTGCCGTAGTTGAGCTTACGCAGCTCTGAAATGTGCAGCAAACCGTCCTTACCGGGGGTCAGTGACACGAACGCACCGAAGGTGGTGGTCTTGACGACGGTACCGAGGTAGCGTTCACCGATTTCGGGAACCTGCGGGTTAGCAATCGCGTTGATTGCCGCGCGTGCTGCCTCAGCGGAGGGACCGTCGGTTGCACCGATGTATACGGTGCCGTCGTCCTCAATGGAGATGTCAGTGCCAGTTTCTTCCTGAATCTGGTTAATCATCTTGCCCTTGGGGCCAATGACCTCACCAATCTTAGAAACGGGAACGTTCACTGAGATCACGCGCGGTGCGTAATCACTCATCTCATCGGGTGCATCAATAGCGGCATTGATAACTTCAAGGATGTGCAAACGAGCCTCGCGTGCCTGGGTCAGCGCGGCTGCCAGAACAGATGCGGGAATGCCGTCCAGCTTGGTGTCGAGCTGAATTGCAGTAACGAATTCGCTGGTGCCTGCTACCTTGAAGTCCATATCGCCCAGTGCGTCCTCGGCACCGAGAATATCGGTCAGAGCAGCGTAGCGAGTTTCACCATCAACCTGGTCTGAGACCAAGCCCATTGCGATACCTGCAACAGGTGCGCGCAGAGGCACACCAGCGTTGAGCATAGACAGGGTTGAGGCACAAACTGAGCCCATTGAGGTTGAGCCGTTGGAGCCCAAAGCCTCTGATACCTGACGGATCGCGTAGGGGAATTCTTCGCGTGAGGGCAGGACGGGGGTCAGCGCACGCTCTGCCAGAGCACCGTGGCCGATTTCGCGGCGCTTGGGTGAGCCCACGCGTCCGGTTTCACCGGTTGAGTAGGGCGGGAAATTGTAGTGGTGGATGTAGCGCTTCGCCTTGACGGGGTGCAAAGAATCCAGCTGCTGTTCCAGCTTGAGCATGTTCAAGGTGGTAACACCCATAATCTGGGTTTCACCGCGCTCAAAGATTGCTGAACCGTGAACGCGGGGCAGAACCTCAACCTCAGCGGTCAGCTGGCGGATGTCGGTGAGACCGCGACCGTCGATACGAACCTGCTCGGTGAGGATGCGCTGACGCACGGTGTGCTTGGTCAGGGCGTTGAAAGCAGCGTTAACTTCGTTCTCGCGACCTTCGAATTCCTTGCCTTCGCCAGCAAGGGCTTCCATGATTTCCTTCTGCAAATCTTCAGAAGCGATTTCACGTTCCTGCTTACCCGCGATGGAGTAAACATCAACAATCTTCTGTGAAGCGTATTCCTTGACAGCTGCATCAACGTCATCACCGTGTGAGCCGAAGAAGGGCAGTTCTAGAGCGGGCTTGCCAGCGCGTGCCTTGAGTTCAGCCTGAGCCTGGCACAGAGCCTTAATAAAGGGCTTTGATGCTTCAAGACCTTCAGCAACGATTTCTTCGGTGGGTGCCTGAGCGCCGTTTTCCTTGATAAGGTTCCAGGAGTTATCGGTAGCTTCAGCTTCGACCATCATGATTGCAACGTCTTCAGTACCGTCTGCACGGGTGATGACGCGACCTGCTACTGCCATGTCGAACACAGCGTTTTCAAGCTGTGAGTGCTTGGGGAAAGCAACCCACTGACCGTCAATCAAAGCAACACGTACGCCACCGATGGGGCCCGCGAACGGAGCACCTGAAAGGGTAGTTGAGCAGGATGCTGCGTTGATAGCCACGGTGTTGTAAATTTCGTCGGGCTCAATGGAGAGCACGGTGACAACAACCTGAACCTCGTTGCGAATGCCCTTGGTGAAGGCAGGACGCAGGGGGCGGTCGATCAGGCGAGCTGCCAGAATCGCTTCGGTGGTGGGGCGTCCCTCGCGACGGAAGAATGAAGCGGGAATTTTGCCGGCTGCATACATACGCTCTTCCACATCAACGGTGAGGGGGAAGAAGTCGAAGCCTTCGCGGGGCTGTTTGCCAATGGCGGTTGCTGAGAGCATTGAGGTTTCATCGTCGATGTAAACCATCGCTGAGCCTGCTGCCTGCTGAGCAAGGCGACCTGTTTCGAAACGAACGATACGCTTACCGAACTTACCGTTGTCTATGATTGCTTCTGCAAACTGAATTTCGGGACCTTCCAAGGTTCCTCCATTTTCTTTATATCTATCGCGCACATCTTTATTTTTATTCGGCGCAGTCTTCGATCGAAGCCCACGGAAAAATTCTTTGTATTTTCCGGAAGCCACTACCGAGGACTCAACCGCATCTTCGATGTGCTTTTTATGTTCTTGTTCTGGTTTTTCTCGATTAAAGGTTATCGAGAAAATATGTAAGACGTAAGGGCGGTACTCATTCTTACGCCTAGATTCTACGCCGGTAGGATGCCGGTTGAGAAGATACCTTCTGCAACAGGTGTACCGAGAGAATCATGCGTAAAAATCAGTGGACCGCCCTTACTATCAAACGTATTTATCGACGCAGACCCAAGCGCTCGATCAGAGCACGGTAGCGTTCGATGTCGATGCCCTTGAGGTAACCCAGCAGGTTGCGACGGCGACCAACGAGAATCATCAGACCACGACGTGAGTGGTGATCGTGCTTGTGTTCCTTCATGTGCTCGGTCAGGTCGGTGATACGACGGGTCAGAACAGCAATCTGCACCTCGGGTGAACCGGTGTCGCCCTCGTGAGTTGCGTATTCTGCAATGATTTCCTGCTTGATTTTGGGATCAAGTGCCATGAGTATAACTCCTAGAGTTAGTGCCGTGACGGCCCGGTTTTGCTTTTGCCCACCGGGTTTCACAAAGCGCCTCGAAAGGGACCTGCGAGGTGCGACAACCACGGACAGCAGTCGCACACTTAGAACTTACTTTACCCCAAAAGTCCTCTGCGGTGGAAGAGATGGGGGTGCGCTAGTAGTGCAAGTTAGGGCACATACGCCAACCGCCCGTTAGCTTTTGAGGGAGGCTAAACGGGCGGTTGTGTGCTGTGAAGCTATTTCAGGTTTACTGTTTTAGGTCGGCGTTTGCGCTTTCGCTTTTACCGCGCACTGCCACGGCATAAATAACTGCCAGGAAGATACACCAGATAACACCGGCAATTAGCGCCAGCTGGGTGTCTTCGTAGAAAGCAAAGAGAACAATCACGAAGATCATGAAGGCAAGTGCTAGGTAGGACGCGGCAGGCCAGGCGGGTACTGCGAACTCGGTGCTTGCCCCGGCGCGTTTCATTTCTTTCTTGAAAGCAATGTGCGACAGCAGAATCATCACCCACACCATAACGGTTGCGAAAGTTGCGATGGCGGCGACGATCAAGAAAGCGTTTTCGAAAAGGATGTTCACGAAGACGCCAATCACCATAACAACGCCCATGCAGACCACCGTCATGAAAGGGGTTCCGTTTTTAGCGACCTTGGTGAAGGATGCAGGCGCCATGCCGCGGTGTGCTAGACCATACAGCATGCGTCCTGCCGCGTAGAAGTCTGCGTTCATAGCCGAAACGGCTGCGGTAATCACCACAAAGTTGAGAATATGAGCGGCAGCCCCGATACCCAGACCTTCAAAGATCTGCACGAAAGGTGAAGCCTCACCCGAAATCTGGTGCCAAGGGTAGAGAGACATAATGACGGTGAGGGTCAAGATGTAAAAGAGCAGGATGCGTACCGGCAGGGTGTTGATAGCCTTCGGGATAGACACGCGAGGGTTTTCTGCCTCTCCCGCGGCGATGCCCACTGTCTCAATGCCGCCAAATGCGAACATCACAACGGTAAAGCAGGCGAGAAAGCCGGTGATGCCGTTGGGGAAGAAGCCGCCCTCGTCCCAGAGGTTGGTAACGGAGGAGTCCTGCCCCACATTGAACTGGGCACCAAAAATCAGCAGGAGAATGCCGCCCACAATCATGGCGATAATAGCGGCAACCTTGATAAGAGTCATCCAGAATTCAGATTCACCAAAAGCTTTCACCTTAGCAAGGTTGATACCCAAGATAACCAAAATGAGACTGGAAATCCAGATCCAGGCGGGAGTAGTGGGAAACCACAGCTTCATATAGGTGGCGAATGCTGTCACGTCAGCAATAGCGACGAACGCCATCTCAAGGGCGAAAGTCCAGCCGGTGATAAAACCCGCACCGCGTCCTAAATAACGGGTAGCGTACTCAGAGAAGGAGCCAGAAACGGGGTGCGCCAGTGCCATCTCGCCCATGGCGCGCATGACCATAAAAACCGCGGCACCACCGATAAGGTACGCCAGTAGCACCGAGGGACCCGCCAGCTGAATGGCTGATGCCGAGCCGTAGAACAGCCCAGTGCCGATAGCAGAGCCCAGGGCGATAAAGAGAATATGCCTGAGCGTGAGCCCCCGTTTGAGTGCCTGCACTTCGTGGGGCGGAACGCTGCCCGCTGCCTGTGGTGTATTCACTGAATCGCCCTTTAATCTCTCATAAAACTTAAAAATGTGTGCAGGTACTAGCTATTTCTAGCCGGCACCTGCACACCTGTGTACTTACCCTATTGTGAGCTTTCACCGGGCAAAAGTCATCTTTTAAGCGGTGATAGTGTCACACTGTGGTCAGCGCTCCCCTACTTTTTGGGGCCACCTGCTACCAGTGAGGCGAGTACGGTCGCGGCGGTAACACTCGCGACGGCGGGCCAGGGGCCAATTTTTTTGTACAGAACGTGGGAGTAGCCGAAGCTACCCAGGTAGACACCGGTAAGGGCAGCGGCGGTGGCAGTACCGCGGTTATTCTGCCAGCCTTTGAAGGCAGTGACGCCACCTGCTGCGAGCGCTAGACCACCGATGGGGCGGACGCCGGTGAGTCGGGCGAGGCTGTAGCCGCCGACCAGACCTGCGGTTGCTGCGGTGGTGGGAATCAAAACGTGAGTCATGGGGTTATTCTTTCTACTCGTAGAATGACGTGATACTAATTTTACGCCGAGATCCTGTTTTGTTGCCGAGATCCTGATTTAAAACAGGATTTGGGTGATAAATCAGGATCTCGGTGGAGAAAATGCGAAAGAATGAGGGTATGGAGAATTTTTCTAAAGACAAGACCAACGTGGAATCCTTCGATTTGGACCACACCGCTGTTGCTGCACCCTATGTGCGCGTAGCCGACCGTAAGACCTTGCCCGGTGGCGATGTACTGGTGAAGTACGACGTACGCTTCACCCAGCCTAATAAGGGGCACCTGGGCATGAAAGCGGTTCACTCCATTGAGCACATGACCGCTCACCACATGCGGAATCACACGGACGCGCTCATCGACTTTTCACCAATGGGCTGCCAGACCGGCTTTTATGCGCTGACTCTTGGCGTTGAGCTTGAAGACTTCCTGCCAATTCTTGAGCGTTCCATGAATGACCTCTTAGAGGCAACCGAGGTTCCTGCAGCTAATGAGGTGCAGTGCGGCTGGGGCACTAACCACTCCCTCGATGAGGCGCAGGCTGCGGTGCGCGAGTTCCTTGCTAGTCGCAATGAGTGGGAACAGGTGATGGCATAGTGTCAGTTTCAGTGCTAGCAGGTTTTGAAGGAGCCGCTGTTATTCAGGTGGCAATGGACGCCGAGGCAGCCCCTTTTTTGGAGGCTTCAGCCTCTGCCGGTGAGGACTTTTCGGTGGGTGTTGCCCACTTCTACCCGCGCGTCCTTGAAACTGAGAACGGTCCGGTGCCTTTTATTCTGGTGCGTTCCATGATTGGTTTGGTGAACGCTGCGACTGCTTTGACCGTTGCCCTTGAGTTGGTTCCTTCCCCGAGCGTCATTGTCTCAGCGGGAACAGCCGGGGGCTTGCGTCAAGATATCAATGTGGGTGATCTTGCTGTGGGTGTTGATTACACCTATACAGATGCGGACGCAACAGCTTTTGGTTACGCACGCGGTCAGGTACCGGGTATGCCCGAAAAATTCGGCTCTCCCGCGCAGCTCATCTCACTGGCGCACGAAGTAGCTGATGGCTACAAGGGCGAGGGTACCGTTTTCTTCGACACTATGCTTGCCGGTGGATCGTTCGTGACCGCCCATAACGTTGCTGATACCCGCGAGGTCTTTCCGCAGGCGATTTCCACCGATATGGAAACCACCGCGCTCGCCCAGGTTTGCAGCACCCGTTCCCTACCTTTTATTGCTACCCGCGGTATCTCAGATTTGTGCGGTCCTGCAGCCGATCAAGATTTCCATATGGCAACCGATATTGTGTCTCAGCGTTCAGCCAACTTTGTGCTGGCGTTGGTCACCCGCGTCCGTGACGGACGCACCGAGGCAGGAGCAGCAAATGCTTAAGCACACCCTTCGTGATGGTAAGACTATTCCCGCTATCGGGTTTGGCACCTATCCCCTGAAAAATGCTGAGGCTGAGGTTCATGTTTCTGAAGCTCTACTGCGTGGTTGGCGTCTGATTGACACCGCTGTGAACTACGGCAATGAAATCGGTGTGGGTCGCGGTGTTAACCGCAGTGGCATTGACCGTTCAGAAATTTTCGTGCAGACCAAGGTACCGGGCCGTCACCACGGCTTTGAAACCACCAAGGCTTCTCTCAAAGAATCGTTGGAACGCCTTGAACTGGATTACGTTGATATGTACCTGATCCACTGGCCCAACCCCTCGATAGGCAAGTTCGTTGATACCTGGCGGGCAATGATTGAGTTGCGCGATGAGGGTCTGACTCGCTCCATTGGCGTCTCCAATTTCTTACCCGAACATGTGGATGCGCTCATTGCGATAACCGGGGAAACCCCGGCTGTGAACCAGATTGAGATTCAGCCGACCTTCCAACAAGAAACCCAGCGTGAATATGACCGTTCCCAGGCCATGATTACTCAGGCGTGGTCGCCTCTGGGTCGCGGCAAAGATATTCTAGAACTACCCGCCGTAATCGAGATTGCCCGCGAGGCACAGGCAACTCCCGCCCAGGTGGTGCTGCGCTGGAATGTGCAATCCAACCTGCTACCCATCGTCAAAACCGCTAACACCGAGCGCATGGTGGAAAACCTCAATATCTTTGAGTGGGAGCTGACAGAGGATCAGATGAACCGACTCAAAATGCTGCACACCGGCATCGGCGTCTTTGGCTACGATCCAGCAGAGCACGAAGAAATGTAAAGCTGGCGTGCCCCGGTGTTCACACCGCACACCGTGCTAACGCAAAACCCGTCTTCTGTATCAGGTAACTGACACGAAAGACGGGTTTTTGCTCTTTCAATCTCGGAAGAACTACAGGGCAAGACCCAAAACTTGTTGCGCGTCCTGAACGTCCTTATTCATCTGCTCAATCAAGGCTTCAACACCGGTATAAGCAACCATGGGTCGCAGACGAGCAGTGAATTCGAGAACAACTCTTTGACCGTATAGATCGAAATCTTCAACACGTTCTTGAGGTCTGCCCATAACGTGCGCCTCCACCTGGCGGCGCTCAACACCCTCAAAGGTGGGGTTCGTACCCACCGAAGTCGCAACCGGCCAGCGGTTACCCGCCTCATCAGTCAGCCACCCAGCATACACGCCGTCCGCCGGAACAAACCCGTCTGAATCAACGCTCAAATTAGCAGTGGGGAACCCCAACTCGCGTCCGCGCGCCAAGCCATGCACCACTTCACCGCGCATCAGGTGCGGGCGTCCCAAAATTTCAGCAGCATCTTCAACCTGCCCCTCAGCAAGAAGCTCGCGAATCCATGTAGAAGAACAGCGGCGGGCAGAATCATGGGTTAGATCATCAACGGTGAAAACCTCAAATCCGTACTTTTCGCCCAGCTCTATCATGGTGCTCAAGTCCCCTGAATTACGGTAGCCAAAGCGAACGTCATCGCCCACCACCACAGCCTTAGCCTTCAGCGCATCCACAAAGGTAGACTTTACAAATTCTTCAGCCGACTGGGCAGAAAACTCCAACGTGTAATGGATCAACACATAGTGTTCAAGACCCATCTGCTGCAGCAGACGCTGACGGTCCTCCTGCCCCATAATCTCGGGGTGATAGGCACCAGGGTTATGCACCACAGCGGGGTGAGGGTCAAATGAGACAGCCACAGAAGTCAATCCGCGCGCGCGGGCAACATCAACAACACGCTCGATCACCTTGGCGTGCCCGCTGTGGGCGCCGTCGAAGTTACCGAGGGTCACCACAGAGGGGCCGAAGTCAGCGGGAACCTGCTGCAAATCGGTATAGCGTTCCACGTAGTCTCCTTATTAGAGTCCAAGAGTTGAGATGTTCGTGCCCGCACGAACCCTAGAAACAATCCTAACGCCGTAGCCGCACTGTAAAAAACTAGTGCTCTGCTGTTACCCGTGATCCAGAGTGCGAACGCGTGCGGTTCAGCCACCACAACCCCACCATAGGCAGTAGCAGGGGAATATAGCCGTAGCCTGACCCAAAATGAGACCACACCGAGGGAAGCTCAAAAAGGTCAGGTCTGATATAGCTGAAAACACCAATCAACAGCACGCCGACCATCTCAGCAGAAACAGCTGCCAGCGAGAGCTTCCATGCTGAGCTTCCCTTCTTCGCTAAAGCCACTGTAGCCACAATATAAATGAGAGCCGAAAGAGCTGAGAGGCTAATAGAAAGCGGCGCTTCATCAAACTTTCGAATCACCTGGTACAGGGCGCGAGCGGTCGCTGAAAGTGAGAATACCGCGTAAATAACAACCAGTAACCGGCCGAAGCCGCTGTTTTTTGCCTGCTGAACCATGGTGAGCTGAAAAGCCTTTCAAATGAAAAGTGGGGCTGTCTCAAGAAAAGAAGAAACGGTTTAGTAGTAGTACCAGAGCATGTTCATACGGTGAACCATGACAATCAGTACCGGGCCCGTCACCGCAAGGACGAGGGTTGACCAGCGGGTTCGCTCAGATAATGACCAGGTCAGAGTGCCCGCAGGAATAATCATTGCGGTCAGCAAATAACCGTAGTACTCTAACCAGTCCCCCGTTGGACCGTCCGTCATCAGTTGCATCATGATAGAACCCACGAAGTAGATCATGAGGAAACCCTCAAGCACAATAATTGAGCCCTGGGACCAGTCATCAGCTGCTGCCCCGCGCAGAAACTGAATGATGCAAATCAGCGCTGAAGCAAGACCGAGTACGGTACATATCCAAAACCACAGGTCAAGACCGGCAATCATCATGAGGTGCTCCCGTATGTTTTACCCGATTCAAAGACGAGGACGGGGGCGGCGACTTTTTCACCGCGCCACTTCTTATTCTCAAGAATCGCGACCAAGCTACCGTCAGGGGCAAAAGCAGCTGTTAAACCAGCTGTACTGACTTTGCTGTGTGCGCTCGGCACGTCCTGAGTCGCCGAGGGCGCGATACGGCGTCCGTTAGAAATGTCAGTGGCTTCAAGGTCACTGAGAGCGCGAGAGGCAAAGAGCCGCCGCGCTGAATCTTCTAAGCTCAGCATGGGGAGGGGATAATCAGGAGCCTGCTCTTTCAAAAAGGCAAGCTGTTCTAAGGTTGCCGCAGTGTCGATACCGACCTCACCGATAGAAACACGGCGCAGGGCAGCCAGATGAGCACCGGTATTCAAAGCCCTACCTAAATCGCGCGCCAAAGCACGAATATAGGTACCCGATGAGCACGAAATTGTTGCTTCGACATCCACCACGGCACATTGACCGGGCGAAATATAGTCGGGCACCGTGTCACCGGTGTAATCCACCAACTGCTCGGGGGCTTCGACCTGCTCAGGGATTACCGCATGAACTTCAAATGAATGCACAGTAATCGGGCGAGCCTCAAGGCTTACCTCTTCACCAGAACGAACGCGCGCGTAAGAGCGCACCCCGTTCACCTTAATCGCTGACACGGACGAAGGCACCTGCATAATCTCACCGCGTAGCGCAGTAAGAGCATCTTCTATTTTCTCAGCCGTCACCGCTGCTAGAGCGTCGGGGGAGGC
Source organism: Rothia sp. ZJ932 (assembly GCF_016924835.1). Taxonomy (NCBI): domain Bacteria; kingdom Bacillati; phylum Actinomycetota; class Actinomycetes; order Micrococcales; family Micrococcaceae; genus Rothia; species Rothia sp. ZJ932. The sequence goes on from NZ_CP070480.1 coordinate 1,642,467, forward strand.
AAGCGCAGTTGCTTCGCCTTCGGCGTCATCGGTAACAGTTGAGATGCCCAAACGCATGGTCGTAGTGTAGGTCTTAGACTCCCCCACCACCCAGGTCAGCAATTTGGTTGCCTTATTCACCCCCAAAATCAATACGCCTGTTGCCATAGGATCAAGCGTGCCAGCATGCCCTACTTTGCGGGTGCCTGCCAACTGCCGAACCCTCGACACTACATCGTGGCTGGTCATGCCCGCAGGCTTATCAATGACAACTAGACCAGAAGGTCCTTTGTTCGTGTTCTTACGCGCCATCAATTAGGTTCTATGCCTCGCGAGTTTCTTCTACTGACTCGTCCTCGTCCTCAGGCTTCTTGTAAGGATCAGCCTCACCAGCGTAGGACGCGCCCTCAGCCGCAGCGGCAAGCTCGGCATCGCGTTCACGGGTCTTACGCAGCAAATCTTCAAGATGAGCGGCGTTCACAGGAACCTCGTCAGAAACAAAAGTGAGAGTAGGGGTCAATCGAGCAGTGATGTTCTTGCCCACTTCTGAACGCAAAATACCCTTCGCTGATTCAAGAGCAGCCTTAGTGGATGCCTGCTCTTCTTCGCTGCCAAAAACGGTGTAGTAGATGGTTGCGTGCTGTAGGTCGTTAGTGACGCGAGCATCGGTCACAGTAATGAAACCCAAACGGGGGTCTTTAATGCGGCGTTCCAGAGCCTGAGCCACAATAACCTGAATACGATCTGCCAGTCGGGCGGCGCGTGCTGCATCTGCCATGATTATTCTTCTTTCCTCTTTCTTCAACGGCGCACTCAAGCACCGCTCTTATCTGTATCTCTAACTCTATCGTGCTCATAACCCTCCATGCACCGCGAGTTCTCACCTATCAGAAAATTTTCTCGGCACGCCAATAAATCGCAAGTGTTAAAAGGGTGAGCCGGTCACTATCGCTAGTAACCGGCTCACCTTACACGCTAGGGTGCGTTAGCTCACCTACGAGTGAGGATTAGACGCGAGGCTTTTCACGCATCTCCCAGGTCTCAATGATGTCGCCTTCTTTAATATCGTTGAAGGAGCCCAAACCAATACCACACTCGAAGCCCTCACGGACCTCGGTAGCATCATCCTTGAAGCGTCGCAACGACTCAATCTTGAGCTTCTCGGAGATAACCGAGCCATCTCGTACCAGTCGAGCGTTAGCGTTGCGCTTGATGAGGCCGTTCTTGACGATTGAACCTGCGATGTTACCCCACTTGGAAGAGCGGAATACTTCGCGTACTTCAGCTGAACCGAGTTCAACTTCTTCGTACTCGGGCTTGAGCATGCCCTTGACTGCCTGCTCGATTTCTTCAATCGCGCGGTAGATGACGGAGTAGAACTTCATCTCAACGCCTTCGCGATCAGCAAGTTCTGCAACGCGCTCTGCAGGGCGAACGTTGAAGCCGATGATAACCGCGTTATCAACGGTTGCCAGGTTCACGTCGTTCTGGGTAATCGCACCAACACCGCGGTGGATAACGCGCAACTGAACTTCGTCGCCGCCAACCTCAATCTTCATGAGTGATTCTTCCAGAGCTTCAACAGCACCTGAAACGTCACCCTTAATAATGAGGTTGAGGGTGTCCATCTTGCCTTCAGCCACAGCGGCATCGAAGGATTCGAGGGTCACGCGCTTGCGGCGCTTAGCCAGCTGAGCATTACGATCTGCTGCCTCACGCTTTTCAGCAATCTGACGTGCGGTACGCTCTTCCTCGGTAGCCAAGAAGGTGTCACCTGCGCGGGGCACGTTTGACAGACCGAGCACCTGAACAGGACGTGAGGGGCCAGCTTCCTCAACGCTGTTGCCCTTCTCATCGAACATCGCGCGGACGCGACCGTGGGCTGCACCTGCAACGATGGCATCACCAACGCGCAGAGTACCTGACTGAACCAGGACAGTTGCAACGGCACCGCGCCCCTTATCAAGGTTAGCTTCAATGGCAACACCGCGAGCTTCCTTATTGGGGTTAGCCTTAAGTTCTAGAGCACCATCGGCAGTCAGAACAACTGCTTCGAGCAGTTCATCGATATTCAGACCGTTACGAGCTGAAACGTCAACGAAGAGGGCGTCGCCACCGTATTCTTCGGGTACCAGACCGTACTCGGCCAGCTGGCCACGTACCTTATCGGGGCTTACGCCTTCCTTATCGATCTTGTTGACAGCTACCACGGTCGGCACGTTTGCTGCCTGTGCGTGGTTCAGCGCTTCAACGGTCTGAGGCATAACGCCGTCGTCCGCAGCAACCACCAGAATTGCAATATCGGTAACCTTGGCACCGCGGGCACGCATAGCGGTAAACGCCTCGTGACCGGGAGTGTCAATGAAGGTCAGTGCGCGGTCTTCGCCGCCAACTTCGGTGTGAATCTGGTAGGCACCGATGTGCTGGGTAATGCCACCAGCTTCACCATCGATAACGTTGGTGTTACGGATAGCGTCGAGCAAGCGGGTTTTACCGTGGTCGACGTGACCCATAACGGTAACAACCGGCGGGCGGAATTCCAGTGCGTCGTTTTCTTCTTCAGCAACAGCTTCTGCTTCGAGATCGATCGCGAAGGATTCCAACAGTTCGCGCTCTTCGTCCTCAGGTGAAACAACCTGAACCTTGAAGCCGAGCTCTGCACCCAACAATTCAAAGGTCTCTTCATCCAGTGACTGGGTCTGAGTCGCCATCTCGCCCAGATGGAAGAGAACGGTAATCAGTGATGCGGGGTTTGCATTAATCTTTTCAGCAAAGTCCATGATGGAGGCACCGCGGCGCAAGCGCACTACGGTGTCGCCGTTACCGCGGGGAACAACTACGCCACCTACTGCTGGTGCCTGTAGCTGATCTTGCTCGCGGCTCTTGTTCTTACGTCCCTTGCGCTTACCGCCGCCGCGACCGAAAGCTCCCTGAGCGTTACCGCGACCGCCGCCGGGGCCACCGCGACCGGGACCGCGGTTGAAGCCGCCGCCACCGTTACCGCCAGCGCCGCCACCACGACGAGGGCCGTTTCCTGAACCTGAGCCACCGCGACCGGGTGCCGGAGCAGCTGCCATCTTGGTGGGCATCATATTCGGTGAGGGGCGGTTAGCGCCACCTGCGGGCCGCGGTGCCGCGTTGTTGTTTGAGGATGCATTGTTACCTGCGGGGCGGGGACCGCCGTTACCTGCACCTGCAGGACGCTGACCGTTACGACCAGCCGGACGAGGGCCGCCATTGCCTGCGGGGCGGGGACCGCCGTTGCCAGCGCCACCGGGACGGGGTCCGCCGTTGCCACGCTGAGGACCGCGACCACCGGGACGAGGACCGCCGTTACGACCTTCACCGCGTCCGCCTTCGTTGCGCTTCATGCCCTGGTTGTTAGAGAAGGGGTTGTTGCCGGGGCGGGGCGCACCGGGCTTAGCAGCAGGACGCGGTGCAGCAGGCTTGGGAACGCTGGGGCGAGGTGCGTCCATACCCTGGTTAGTTGAGAAGGGGTTGTTGCCAGGGCGGGGACCACTCGGCTTCTGCGCTGAGTTAGCCTTGGGAGCAGCAGCAGGCTTAGGAGCTTCTGCTTTCTTTCCAGCGGGAGCTGAAGTCTTTTCAGCAGGTGCTGAGGTCTTAGCTGCGGGCTTAGGCACAGGCTTGTTAGCACCGGGCTTAGCAGGGCTCTTTGCGGCACCGGGCTTGGGTGCTGATGAACCTGGCTTAGCAGCCGGAGCAGGTGCTGATTCTGCTGGGAGAGCAGCATCGGGGAAGGCAGCGCGCAGTTTTTTGACTACAGGCGGTTCCAAGGTTGATGCTGCACTCTTGACGAATTCGCCAAGTTCTTGAAGCTTAGCGACAGCTTCTTTTGAGGGGATTCCGAGCTCTTTAGCGATCTCGTGAACGCGGGGCTTAGCCACTTTTCTCCTGTCCTGGCTCGCACCAGGACGGCGCGAACCTTCAGTTTTTAGTTAAATGCGCAACGGTGATTACCGTTGCACCGTGATGTTTGCCGGAGGCAGAGCACACAAAAGTACTCATTGTGCGGCACTCATTGGTTGTTTTCCATCAGTTCTCTGACTCGCTTTCGTGATTTCAAGCCGTCAAACTCGTTGACTTATTCGTTTCGCGCAGAGATTTCTCTGCATTCACCCTCATCGAGACTTTCAACCAATTCACCGGTTGGAATGTTTTCGAGGTGGGTTGCATTGACGCGGGCACGAAATGCTTTGTTGAAAGACCCTCGTTTAAGGGCTGTGGCAAAGCACTGCGGGTTCGGGTGAACCCACGCGCCGCGTCCTGATGCGCGTTTAGCGGTATCGAGAAAAACCACCGGTGTACCGGTCGCTTCTTTCTTGAGCGCTACACGTAATAAAGACCCGCGGCTATCGGTGGTGCGGCACCCGATGCAGGTACGAACGGGTACAGCGGTAAGTGCTGTTACCTGTTGCGGGTTTTCCTGCATACTGATGGGGTACCTTCTTTCGATAAGGCGCAAGGTCTTTATTCTTAGTTACCAGTCTAGCCCTTTTGTGGGGGCTAGAGGTAACTTAAGTAGTTTAGCTCTCTTAAGCTTCTTCGGTAGCAGCGCGGGCTGCTTCAGCCTCGTTGAAGCGTGATTCAGAGATGATGTCGATGCGCCAGCCGGTCAGTTTCGCTGCCAGACGTGCGTTCTGCCCCTCTTTGCCAATCGCCAGAGAGAGCTGGTCATCGGGCACAATAGCGCGGGCTGACTGGGTAGCAGGATCGGTCACATCAACTGAGACGACCTTGGACGGTGAGAGAGCCGAGCGAATAAAGACAGTGGGATCCTCGTCGAAATCTACAATGTCGATTTTCTCGTTGTTCAAATCTGACATGACGGCACGCACGCGCGAACCCATTTCACCGATGCAAGAGCCCTTGGGGTTAATGCCGGGCTTGGTAGCGCGCACAGCAATCTTGGTGCGGTGACCAGCTTCGCGGGCAATTGCCATGAGCTCTACTGAACCGTCCTGAATTTCGGGGACTTCGTGCTCGAAGAGACGACGCACTAGGTTGGGGTGCGAGCGCGAGAGAACAACAGAGGGACCCTTCTGACCGCGCTTAGCCTCAAGAAGGTAGGCGCGGATGCGGGTGCCGTGGCGGTACTTTTCGCCGGGAACCTGCTCTGAGCTGGGCAGAACTGCCTCAACAGTGCCCAGGTCAACCTGCACCATGCGGGGGTTCTGACCTTGCTGAATCAGACCTGAAACGAGTTCGCCTTCGCGGTCGCGGAACTCACCCAAAACGTGGGAGTCTTCAGCATCGCGTAGACGCTGGGTGATAACCTGACGCGCTGTGGATGCCGCGATGCGACCAAAGTTATTGGGGGTGTCGTCGAATTCGCCAATGCGCTGGTCATCTTCATCGAGCTCGGGCGCCCAGATGGTGATAGCGCCAGTCTTACGGTCGATTTCTGCGCGTGAACCGTGAATAGCTCCAGGCTGCTTGTTGTACGCCAGCAACAGGGCGCTTTCAATCATTGGAATGAGCTCCTCGATAGAAATATCGCGCTCTTTTTCCAGCAAACGCAGGTTGCTCAAATCAATATCCATATTGCTGGCCCTTCTTTCGTGATAACAGTACAGGGACGCTGTGAGCGTCCCTGCGTGAAAATTTATGAACCCTTCTCACAGTTTGCTCGACGCTGCGCAAACTGAGACAAAAGTAATGAGTTGTCTCTTTGATTCTATCGAATACAGGTTAGTTGGTGAACTCAATTTCTACTTTTGCGGCAGAAATTGTGCTCCATTTGATAGTTTCGGGGTCTTTGTAGGAGGGTTTTTGCCCCTTCTTCGTTTCTTTTTTACGGGAAATCACAGCACCGGCGTCGGTGACTTCGTGTAGGCGTGCCAGGAACTTCTCACCCTGCACGTCGGTGATATTAATCAGGCGACCGATGGAGCGCTTCCAGTGGCGGCGTTCGATCAGCGAACGAGTAGCTCCGGGTGAAGACACTTCAAGGAGGTAGGGAGAGTCGCCGTCTTCTAGCTCATCGAGCTTGGCGCTAATTGCCTGGGATACTTCAGCCAGTGTGTCGAGTGAAACGAAGTCAGTGCGGTCTTCGTGCAGGTCGACAATGATTTCGAGAGTCTTGTTAACTCCATTGCCTTTTGTCTTGAGGGCTTCCAGGTGCAGACTGAATTGGTCGATCATCGGTAGCAGGTTCTCACGCAGTTCATCTACGTTGAGGAAGGAGGACTGTTGAGGGGTGGGGGTGGTGGTGCCTGTTGCTGCGCGTTCAGCGGCGCGGCGGTCGCGGGCATTTGCTGCGTCTTTGTTTTTAGCCATTGATGTACTCACCTCGGGTAGTTGAACGTAGATACCAGTCTAACGCACCGTGTAAGGTGTGTTCGTGGGCAAGTTAGTTGCAGGCGCTTGTCGTTGTTAGTTGATGAGGTTGAGGGTTCATGCGTTTTCTCACGTGGGGTGCGGTCATTGCCACCGTAGTGGCAGTGGTTTTTGCGCTGCTGGGCTTTTCTGCGGTAGGTCAGCAGAATAAGGTGTATGAGAGCCTGAGCGGTGAACGCACGATAGCTCAGCATATGCTGGCGGTACAGGCGCACGGTGACCTCAGCAATGAACAAGACCAGGTTGTGCAGGACGCGCTGGAGCAGCTGCCCGAAGCCGCGGTTGAGCAAGCGCGTCAGCAGCCTGCAGATTCCCAGGTATCCTCGCAGGAGCTGTTCGAACGTCTGGTTGCCGCAAGCCTTGAGGCGCAAACCCCTCAGCAGCGTGTCTTTACCGCGCAGACAGCTCACAGCTGGCTTTCTGCTACCCAAGAAACTGACGAGGAGCTTTCGCGAGAGACAATCGATGAGGCATTTAAACACGAAAGGGTAGGGCAGTGCGAGGTTCCCGAAGAAACCGGCGCCTCAGGTGCTGAAGCTGACCAGATGCAGGCAGTAAGTACTGTAGATGCGCTCGCCCAGTCTCTCTATTCCCTCAAGTACTACGCCGAGGTCTCCAGTGCCAGGGCTGATTTTGTCGGGTATACCGCAGAAGAAGCTGCCGCCCTTGAAGGTGCAGGTCACTACGCACGTCAGGTTCTTACTGAACTTGAAGCAGAACTAAACTGCACCGACCACTCCCCCACGCAGCGTCCTAGCTACGTACTCGATAACGGCGCGGTGACCGATGCGCTGGCTACCTACCATGGCGTTATTATTCAAAACCTACTGGCAGTATTGGCAGACCCAGCCTTCAACGATGCCTCAGATGTACACCTTATCGCTCTAGATGCCCTGCTAAGGGCATAGCAACCTACCAGCTTTGACGCTCTAGGACGCGAGCGCGTCCCACCCCAATTTGAGAATCAACGCACTGACCACAACTACCATGAGCACCCGAATGAAGCCAGCGCCGCGGGCAATAGCTGTGCGCGCTCCCCAGTAACCGCCCACCATATTGGCAAACCCCATCAGTAGGCCGAGAGCCCAGATTTGGTGACCACCCAGCGTAAAGAAAATGAGAGCACCAAGGTTGGTTGCAGCGTTAATGACCTTGGTCTGCGCGACAGATTGCAGCATAGAGTATCCCAGAAAAACCACCATACCCATCATCAAAAACGATCCGGTGCCAGGGCCCAAGATACCGTCATAAAAGCCGATTCCTGCCGCAAGCCCCAAAGCGATGCCCAGGTGTTTCCTGCCCGTGATTCTCAGTGCTGTAAGCTCCCCTTCGGCAGGCTTAACGATAGTAAACACAAGCACCGCGAAGAGGGCAACGATAATAATGGGCGTGAACACTTGGGCAGGAATTATCGTGGCAGCCGCTGCCCCACCACAACTCGCGCACAGGGCTAGAGTAGCCATCGGCAAAGCCGTTTTTATATCGGTAGTGGTTCGCCGGTAGTAGGTCACGGCGCTGGTGATAGTACCGCAGATAGAACTCAGCTTATTCACCGCGAGCGCTTGCACCGGTGTGAGTCCAGGAACCAGCAACACCGCCGGTAGCTGAATGAGCCCACCGCCACCCACTACCGCATCCACCCACCCTGCCAGTAAGGCAGCGAACAAAAGCAAGATGATAGCGGTAGGGGCTAAGGCTTCCATACGACAAGGCTACAAGAAGCACCGTCTCAGCCCCACATCATTAATGAGGCTCGACGCGCCGCCTAAAATAATAAAAGGCAGGTACCCCACTGCACTTTGGTGGGGCACCTGCTTTGACACTCACCGGCGTTAGCCGCGAACCTCAGCAATAACTTCATCGACTGCGGTGGCTACCTGAATATTGCGTGCCTCGCCACTACGACGATCTTTAAGCTCAAGTACGCCATCTTTGTAACCGCGACCAATCACCACAATAGTGGGAACACCCAGCAGTTCAGCATCACCGAACTTCACACCGGGGGATGCCTTGGGGCGGTCATCGACCATCACCTCAAGACCAGCTGCCTCCAGCTCAGCAACCAGTTCATCACCGTAGGAGAAAATTTCCTCGCCCTTGCCGGTAATAACCACATGCACATCTGCCGGTGCCAGGTGACGGGGCCAGATCAAGCCCTTCTCATCGTGGTTTCCCTCGGCAATAGCTGCCAGCGCACGGGTAACGCCGACGCCGTACGAACCCATAGTGACGGTCTGCAACTTACCGTTGTTATCAAGAACCTTCAAACCGAGCGCCTCAGCGTACTTGCGACCAAGCTGGAAGATGTGCCCCATCTCGATACCGCGAGCTGCTTCCAGCGGACCAGAACCATCGGGAGCCATATCGCCCTCACGCACCTCGCACGCCTCAACGACACCGTCAGCGGTGAAATCGCGTCCAGCAACCAGGTAGTAGACGTGCTTGCCATGCTCATTAGCACCGGTAATCCAGTCAGAACCATCGACGACGCGAGGGTCAAGGAAGTAGGGAATACCAGTGGTTGATTCTTTGCCCAACAAGGGCGCATCCAGGGTCAAACCGGGGCCGATGTACCCCTTAACCAGCTGGGGGAAGTTCTTGAGATCTTCTTCGGTTGCCGCCTCGACCTCAACTTCGCCACCAATACCCAGCAGGGCACCGATGTTCACCTCAACACGAGCCATATCTACTGCGCGGTCGCCAGGAAGACCGATAGCAACCATGTGGCGCTCGCCAGCCGGATCAATCACAGCAACGATAACGTTTTTGAGGGTGTCAGCCGCTGCCCAATCACGACCTTCTCTGGGGTACAGCTTATTAGACTGATCAACCAGGGTTTCGATGGTCGGGGAATCGGGGGTTTCGAAAACCTGCGCTACCGGAGTGTTCGATGCATCCACGGGGTCGGGAACCACCGTAGTGACCGCTTCAACGTTAGCGGCGTAGCCACCTGCTGAGCGCACAAAGGTATCTTCACCGATAGCAGTGGGGTGCAAGAACTCTTCTGAGCGGGAACCACCCATAGCGCCGGACTGCGCCTGCACAATGACGATGTCCAAACCCAGGCGTTCAAAGATTCGCTGGTAGGCAGCGCGGTGCGCCAGGTATGCCTCTTCAAGACCAGCGTCGTCAATATCGAAGGAGTAAGAATCCTTCATCACGAACTCGCGTCCGCGCAACAGACCCGCACGCGGACGCGCCTCGTCGCGGTACTTGGTCTGAATCTGGTACAGGGTCACCGGAAGGTCTTTGTAAGAAGAGTAGAGATCTTTTACAAGCAGGGTGAACATCTCTTCGTGGGTGGGTGCCAAGAGCATATCGGTGCCCTTACGGTCTTTGAGGCGGAAGAGGTTATCGCCGTACTCGTCCCAACGGTTGGTGGTCTCATAGGGCTCACGCGGCAGCAGGGCAGGAAAGTGAACTTCCTGAGCACCAATAGCATTCATTTCTTCACGCACAATGTTCTCGACCTTGCTCAGAACCTTCAGACCGAGCGGCAACCAGGTATAAATACCGGGTGCGGCACGACGAATGTAGCCGGCACGCACCAGTAACTTGTGGCTTGCGACTTCGGCATCTACCGGGTCTTCACGCAAAGTGCGCAGAAAAAGGTTTGAAAGGCGAGTTGCCACCGTGAATCTTATCCAATCTTTGTGTTGAGCTCGCACGGCACACCCGTAGGCTGCCTGCATTTAGTATCTCTAGCAGTTTACCGCGTCCGCCTGCCCTCTTTCATACAACAAAAAGGGACGTTACAACAAGATGCTACCAAGTGTATGTCAGGCTACTAGTGATGTGTTCCGTCAGGAACTACATGAGTACATGCTTCTTAGCAGCACCAGAGGCACTAGAAAAGAATCGTCGAAAACGTATTAATCTGTTCGAAGCCAACAGCCCGGTAGAGCGCACGAGCGCGCGCATTATAGTCATTGACGTAGAGCGAGATGTGAGCGTAGCGGGGTCGAATCAACTGGCATGCTTGGGCAAGGAGCGGCGCCGAAAGTCCATGACCGCGGTATGCCGGGTGCAACCAGACCCCCTGCAACTGGCAGTGGTTGTTGTGGGCAAGCCCCAAATCTACTTTGAAGACCACCACGCCCTCACTGTTCGTTGCTACCAGGGAGCGTCCGCCAGTGATGAACTCGCTGACACGTCGAGCATAGCCCGTAGCGTCCCGTTCGAGCGGGTCGTAGCCCACCTCCTCGGTGAACATAGCGACTGAGGCTTGCAAAAGTGATGAGCGGTCGGTGGTGCGCGCCCAGCGCACACCGTAGTCAATGGCTGGCACGCGCAGGTTATGCCGGTAGAGGTCTGCCTGTGCGTGAAGCTGCGTATGAGGAGCAAGGTAGAGCAGTGGCTGGTGGGGGCGTTCGTCCATGACCGACTGAAAGCCATGCTGGGAGCGCTCCCACAACGGCCGCACAAGCTCTGCAACCCCAAATATCGAGGCGAGGTACCTGCTGTTGCTCATGATAAATTCAGCGGTAGCATCAAGGTACCGCTCGGGTACCTGCAACGGTACGCAGTTGCCACCCAACCAGATGGCACCCACCAGCTCTTCACGCGGTGCCGGTGTGGTAGTGGCTGACCGCCCCAAAAAATGCTGGGTCATAGTGCGAATAACCTGCGGTACCGGGTTCGCAGTCTCTGAGTAAGCCGATAAACTACCGGGGTCAGGTACTTCACGCTCAAAAATTCCTACAAACCCATAGGGCGGACGCACCGGCAGCGCCCTACCCGTGGCAGGCAGCCCAAAGGTATTCAGATGCTCGGCTTCAAAGAGATGAGCCACCGGATCATATGACATCATCCGGTGAAGGTCTTCGAAATACTGGCTGGTCAGCGGTCGAAGAATCACACGTTGATCGCGTGCAAATTTAGGTTTCATATACCCCGGCGGCTCGTTAGTGTGTCTAACCCCTTACAGAACAAGAGGGGCTATCACGCATTAGTTGCTGACATTGACGGAGGGGGTACCCTCTGGAACGTAGAGACCGCTGGCTTCCATTTCAGCTGCAATGCGGTTAGCTTCTTCGATGAGGGTTTCAACAATCTGGTCTTCAGGAACGGTCTTGATAACCTCACCCTTGACGAAAATCTGGCCCTTGCCGTTGCCCGAGGCAACACCCAAATCAGCCTCGCGTGCTTCACCAGGACCATTGACGACGCAACCCATGACAGCAACGCGCAGGGGCACCTTCATGCCCTCCAAACCTGCGGTGACGTTCTCTGCTAGCTCCCACACATCCACCTGCGCGCGTCCACACGAGGGGCACGAAACAATATCGAGCTTACGCGGACGCAGGTTCAGCGATTCAAGAATTTGTGAGCCAACCTTGACCTCTTCAACGGGAGGGGCAGACAAAGAAACACGAATGGTGTCACCAATGCCATCAGAGAGCAAAGCACCGAAAGCAGTCGCGCTTTTGATGGTGCCCTGGAAGGCAGGACCAGCTTCGGTCACGCCCAGGTGCAGGGGCCAGTCACCGGCAGCAGCCAGCTGACGATAAGCCTCCACCATAATCACGGGGTCATTGTGCTTCACCGAAATCTTGAAGTCATTGAAACCGTGCTCTTCAAAGAGGGAAGCCTCCCAAACAGCTGACTCCACCAGAGCCTCAGGAGTGGCGCGTCCGTACTTTTCAAGGAGGCGCTTATCAAGCGAACCACCGTTAACACCAATACGAATAGAGGTGCCGTGATCTTTCGCCATCTGCGCGATCTCTTTGACCTGGTCATCAAACTTGCGAATGTTACCGGGGTTCACACGCACAGCACCACAGCCTGCTTCAATTGCCTGGTAGACGTACTTGGGCTGAAAGTGAATATCAGCAATCACGGGAATCTGTGACTGCTTAGCGATAATAGGCAGTGCCTCAGCGTCCTTATCAGTGGGGCAGGCAACGCGCACAATATCGCAACCAGCAGCGGTCAGCTCAGCGATCTGTTGCAAGGTTGCACCGATATCGTGGGTTTTTGTGGTGGTCATTGACTGCACCGAAACGGGTGAGTCAGAACCAACACCAACCTTGCCCACAGAAAACTGACGGGTCTTGCGACGCGGTGCCAAAGTGGGCGCAGGCGGCAGGGGCATTCCTAGATTGACCGCGGTCAAAGCGTTCCTCCAAAACTTACGTTTACTCTTTAGTTTTAAAGAGCATAGTGTGTCATCTTCTATTGTGCACCAGTACACGAGGTTTTATGAAGAGACTTAGGCTGGCTCACAGCTAAATGCACCAGCGTTATCTACAGGGCTTAGAACAGGCTCACCGGCTTGAAAATATCAGCAACAATAAGCACCAACGACATCACCATAAATGAGCCCGCCACCACGAAGGTCAGCGGCAGCAAACGCGCAGCGTCAAAAGCTCCGGGGTCTGGTTTACCAGCAAGACGAGCGAACCCTCTGCGTACAGACTCCCACAGAGCACCCAAGACGTGCCCGCCATCCAAGGGCAAAAGGGGAATAAGGTTGAAAGCAAAAAGAAAAAGGTTCAAAGTACCAATCATCGACACCAAGGTCGCAGCTTTTTCTTTCAGGTTAATCTGATCGGTGGCAGCCACCTCACCGGCAATACGCCCTACGCCCACCACCGACATAGGACCATCGGGATCACGCTCCCCGTTGGTTGCCAAGACCACCGCAACGTCCCACACACGGGCAGGCAATCTCAGTACGGACGCGTAGATGCTACGCAGCTGCTCCCCCACTATTGGCATGACTTCCCCGGCAGTTCCCGGTACCAGCTGTGTGTCAGGACCCACACCAATAAAGCCAACATCACGGGTTTTATAGCTACCATCAGGGTTGGTTTCATAGCTGCCAGTAACCTCATTAAAGAGAGGACGCGCAGTCAGCATGGGTTCAATACGTAGTTGCTTCTCTTCCCCCTCACGCAACACCGTCATAGAAACTTCCTTATTAGCATGAGCGCGAATAAGTTCGGTCAGCTGTTCCCAGCTATCAATACGCACACCGGCAAACTCAACCACCGTATCGTTGAGCTGCACCCCGGCAAGAGCCGCCGGAGCTTGAGGGTCTTTATCGGTGCAAGTGGCAGCATTTTCCTGGGCAGCAACTACCGTCTTAACGCACTCGCTCATGGAAGCAACGGTCGTAGTCGGTTGCGCCGAACCAAATCCCAGAATCAATACGGCGGTACACACCACGCCAATTGCAAGGTTCATCAGTGGCCCACCCAGCATAATGATGATCCGCTTATAAATAGGCAGTTTATAGAAAACTCTGTTCTCGTCCCCCGGTTGCAAGCGCTCATAGTCGGTAGCACGCGCATCCTCTACCAGCTGACTAAACGGACCGGTAGTACTAGCGCGCAACCCCGCCTCAGCGTTCGACGGCGGGTACATACCTATCATCGAAATATAGCCACCCAGCGGAATCGCTTTGACACCGTACTCGGTTTCACCGCGACGCCACGAAAAGAGAGTTTTGCCGAAGCCAATCATGTACTGGGGTACCCGCACACCAAATTTTTTGGCAGGTAGCAAATGCCCTACCTCGTGCAGACCGATTGAGAAGCCGATGGCGAGAGCCATGATCAGCACACCTACCAGAAACAAAAGTATTCCCACTTAACTGATGACCTTTACTTTTTCGCGTTGCGTGTTAGGGTTCGGGTAAGCCCCTTACCTCTGCATATAGCATTTCGATAGTACCCCTCTAACCTGGGAGTCTTCGAGGTGCTTACCTATATTGCTTGATGGCGAAAGCGTTGTCTGCGCCAGCGGGACTTGAGGTTATTTTCACCTGTTTGTTGAGGTACTTTGAACCTAATTTTTTGAGTAAAAAATACCCTAACGTCATATTTGGTATTTTTGGGCTCCACACACACCTAAATCTTGCATAAAAAATGCGATATAACAGTATTTAGCCTAGTCAAAACCATTTTTCTAAAAATCAAGCCCATGCCTGGTACCTCAGCAAAAATTTTCGTCACCTTGTATTTTCTCACTGCATCAATAGGCTTGTTAAGTAAGAAACTACGTTCATTCACTAGTAAGCATCAAAGGAGCATCTAGCACATGACTGCACTAGCCAACGCCGAAGAGGCAACCCTCATTCGTCCCGAGTTTGCGGACGCGTGGCGCGGCTTCAACGACGGCGAGTGGAAGCGCGCTGTCGAAGTTCGCGACTTCATTCTCAAGAACTTCACCCCCTACGAGGGCGATGCATCATTCTTGGCAGGCCCCACCGAAAAGACCCTCCGAGTCTGGGACACCCTTGAAAAGAAATTCCTCTCAGTAGAGCGCAAGCAGCGCGTTTACGATGTAGACACCGAAACCCCCGCTGAAATCGATGCTTTCGATGCAGGCTACATCTCAAAGGACGACGACGTTATCGTCGGCCTGCAGACTGATGTGCCCCTCAAGCGCGCCATGATGCCCAACGGTGGCTGGCGCATGGTTGAGACCGCTATTAAAGAAGCGGGTAAAGTACCCAACGAAGACGTCAAGAAAATCTTCACCGAGTACCGCAAGACCCACAACCAGGCTGTCTTCGACATCTACACCCCTCGCATCCGCGCAGCTCGTTCATCACACATCATCACCGGTCTGCCCGATGCTTACGGCCGCGGTCGCATCATCGGCGACTACCGCCGCGTAGCTCTCTACGGTGTTGACGCGCTGATTGCTGATAAGGAACGCGCAAAGGACGCCGTAGCGGACCAAGGTTTCTCAGAGCACTGGGCACGCTACCGCGAAGAGCACTCAGAGCAGATTAAAGCTCTGCAGCGTTTGAAGAAGATGGCAGAGAAGTACGGCTTCGACATCTCAGGTCCTGCACGCAACGCTAAAGAAGCTGTTCAGTGGACCTACTTTGGTTACCTGGCATCGGTGAAGTCACAGGACGGCGCTGCAATGTCCATCGGTCGTCTCTCAGGCTTCTTGGATGCCTACTTCGAGCGTGACTTTGCAGAGGGCACTATCACCGAGTCTGATGCTCAGGAAATGATTGACGCACTGGTTATCAAATTGCGTATTACCCGATTCCTGCGCACCATCGATTACGATCAGATTTTCTCAGGTGACCCCTACTGGGCAACCTGGTCAGACGGTGGTTTTGCTGAAGACGGTCGTACCCTGGTTACTAAGACCTCCTTCCGTTTGTTGCAGACCCTGCGTAACCTTGGTCCTGCTCCCGAGCCCAACATCACCATCTTCTGGGACGAGCAGCTGCCCAACGGCTACAAGGAATTCTGCTCCGCAATCTCCATTGAGACCTCTTCCATTCAGTACGAATCTGACCCCCAGATTCGTCAGCACTGGGGCGACGACGTAGCTATTGCTTGCTGCGTATCCCCCATGAAGGTCGGCAAGCAGATGCAGTTCTTCGGCGCACGCGTCAACGCTGCAAAGGCCCTGCTGTACGCACTGAACGGTGGCCGTGATGAGATGACCGGCAAGCAGATTGTTGAAGGCTATGAGCCCATCAAGGGCGACGAGCCCCTCGACTTTGATGAGGTCTGGCACAAGTACGAAGAAATGTTGGACTGGGTTATCGGCACCTACGTCGAGGCGCTGAACATCATTCACTACAGCCACGACAAGTACGCCTATGAGTCCATCGAAATGGCTCTGCACGACTCAGACATCATCCGCGCAATGGGCTGCGGTATCGCAGGTCTCTCCATTGTTGCTGACTCGCTGGCAGCTATCAAGTACGCAAAGGTAACCCCTGTACGAGATGAGACCGGTCTGATTGTTGACTATATCACCGAAGGCGACTTCCCCGCCTACGGCAATGATGACGACCGCGCAGACGATATCGCTGCAACTATCGTCCATACCGTCATGAGTAAGATCAAGGCTATCCCGCTCTACCGCGACGCTATTCCTACCCAGTCGGTTCTGACTATTACCTCAAACGTTGTCTACGGTAAGGCAACCGGTAACTTCCCGTCAGGCCACCGTGCTGGTAACCCCTTCTCCCCCGGTGCAAACCCCGAGAACGGTAAAGACACTCACGGTATGGTTGCTTCGATGCTCTCAGTCGGCAAGCTCGACTACGATGACGCACTCGACGGTATCTCACTGACCAACACGATCACCCCGACCGCGTTGGGTCGTGACAAGGACGAGCAGGTTAAGAACCTGGTTGGCATCCTCGATGCCGGCTTCATTCCTGAAGAAGACTAATCCTCGCCTTTACACGGCAAACCCTTATATTTCAAACGAAAGAAGGTCATATCATGGCTGTCAAGACTTACGAAGAACGCCTTGCATCGATGAAGGCTAACCGTGCGGCAAAGCCCGCCGACAGCAAGGGTCTCTACCACGCGAACATCAACGTTCTAAACAAGGACACCCTGATCGACGCAATGGAGAACCCCGATAACTACCCCAACCTGACCGTTCGCGTTTCAGGTTACGCAGTCAACTTTGTTCGCCTTACCCGCGAGCAGCAGCTTGACGTTCTCTCACGCACCTTCCACCAGGGCGCATAAATTCAATAATGACTATTGAAGTCAAGCCTCTGGCGGAGCAGGGTTTCGCTCCACCAGAGGCTCGTCAGTCAGGTGCTGGCACCTGGGGTCTTGGAGATATGACCGATCTTGAGCGTTCGTCTCAGCTGAAGCTAATGCGCGAAGGCAAGATGGGTTCTATTCACTCCTGGGAGCTAGTAACCGCTGTCGATGGTCCGGGTACCCGCATGACAGTGTTCATGAACGGTTGCCCGCTGCGCTGTCTCTACTGCCACAACCCCGATACTTTTCAGATGCGCGATGGCAAACCCATCATGATTGATGAGCTGCTGAAGAAAATTAAGCGCTACCGCAAGATTTTTAAGTCAACCGGTGGCGGTCTCACCATCTCTGGTGGTGAAGTTCTGATGCAGCGAGCTTTCGCAGAGAACCTGCTGATTAGTGCTAAATCTTTGGGCGTTCATACCTGCATTGATACCTCAGGGTACTTGGGCAAAACAGTGACCAATGAATTCTTGGACTACGTTGATCTGGTTCTGCTTGATATTAAATCGGGTGATGAGGAGACGTATAAAAAGGTCACCGGCAGAGAATTGCAGCCCACCATTGACTTTGGCGACAGGCTCAACGCGTTGGGTAAGGACGTGTGGATTCGCTTTGTCGCTGTACCCGGCTACACCGATTCTTATAAAAATGTTGAGAAGGTCGCCGATATTGTGTGCCGTTGGCCCAACGCGGTCAAGCGTGTGGAGGTTCTACCTTTCCACCAGATGGGCACCGATAAGTGGCAGTCACTGGGCTTGGAGTACAAGCTCGATGACGTAAAACCTCCGACTAAGGAGGAAACCGAGCGTATTCGCGATCAGTTCCGCGCCCGCGGGCTGACCGTCTACTAAAGGTTTCACCTATAGACTGTAAAACCCCGCTCACCTAGCCTTTATAGAATAGGGTGAGCGGGGTTTCTTTATGCTCGAACGCTTGCGAGCATGGTTAGCTCAGAATCTCGTTGGCACGGGCGCGTGCCCATTTCTCTGCTTCAAGGACGGCGTCCAAGGTGAGATGTGCGTCCTCAGTTTTCGCTATCGAATTCTCATGTTCTTCAAGCACACGCTGAACGGTATCGATCATGTCGGTAAAACGAATTTTTCCGGCGTGGAAGGCAGCAACTGCTTCTTCATTAGAGGCATTAAAAGCGGCAGGGAAGGTTCCGCCGCGTTTGCCTGCCTGCTTAATCATCTCAACAGCAGGGAATGCCTGGTTATCGAGGGGTTCGAAGGTCCACTTACTAGACTGTGACCAGTCATAGGGGTTTGCAACGCCGGGGACGCGGTGGGGCCAGGTCAGCCCCAAGGCGATAGGAAGCAACATGGTAGGTGGGGACGCCTGAGCAATGGTTGAGCCGTCCACAAACTGCACCATGGAGTGTACCACCGACTGGCGGTGAACGGTCACGTCAATGCGGTCAAGATCTACACCAAAAAGATGGTGGGCTTCAAGGACTTCCAGCGCCTTATTAACCATAGATGCCGAGTTAGTAGTCACTACCAGACCCATATCCCAAGTGGGGTGAGCCAACGCCTGAGCAGGAGTTACATCGTGCAACTGCTCACGGGTTTTACCGTGGAAAGGCCCACCGCTTGCCGTGAGAATAAGCCGGTCAATTTCGCGGTCAGTACCCGATGCTAAGGCTTGAGCGAGAGCTGAGTGTTCTGAGTCCACCGGAATCAAGGGCTGTTCGAGCGGCGAAGCGTCAACCGCTGCGCGCACCAGCGGGCCACCAGCAATCAGCGACTCTTTATTAGCCAGCGCCACCTGCTGACCAGAGTGAAGAGCGGCAAGAGTCGGCTCTAAACCAATAGAACCAGTAATACCGTTGAGCACCACGTCCGCCCCAAAAGTTGCAGCTTCGGTAGCGGCTTGCGGACCGTAGACAATACGCGGGGTGTAGCTAACTCCGGCGACAGCGGCGGCGTCCTTGATCAGCTGGGTGAGTGTGGCAGCGTCCTCAGCGTTACCAGAGGTAGCCACCAGCGCCGCACCGGTAGTGACCGCCTGGCGGGCAAGCAACGGCAGGGATGAACGTCCCGCAGCTAAAGCAACTACGCGCAAGGGAGCGTCATGGCTACCGGTTAACGTTGAGGCAAGAGACGCCATGTGGTCAATAACTTCGAGTGCCTGGGTACCAATGGAACCAGTAGAGCCAAGAATAGTTACCGTACGCCCCTCCCCCAGAAAATCAAGAAGCTCGGGGGTGAGAGATTCACGGGTGCCAAATTCAGGAGGTGTCGCGCCAAATTTCATGGTTTTAAGTATGGCACGCTCTTGTGCCGCTGTTTCCTCCCTAGAATGAAAGAGAATTGGTTTTTTGTTGGAGGAAGGCAGATGGTATGCAGGCACCCGAGGTTCAGAGACCGGGCATGAGCACTCTTATACCGTATGCACTGCAGCAGATACCGAAAGTGCAGCGGGTTGATCCCTCGCTACGCCACTGGATGCTCTACACCCCCTGGCATGTAAAAATGGGGTTGAAAGTGCGTGTACGCAACTGGAAGAAGTTTGAAGCGCAACCTGAACAGCAACAGCCTGTACGGGTGCGGGTCATTACGCCGAGTGTTGAGGGTTTAGCAGGCGGTCAGCCGTCTTTTCTGAATGTTCCTGAGACAAGAACCAGCAATGGCGCTGTCCTTTTTATTCACGGTGGCGGGCATTTACGCGGGGTCGCTGAGCCAGACCAGCCTTTTGTGAAACGCCTGGCACGGGCAGTGGGCGTTCCCATCTTAAGCGTTGCCTATAGGTCTGCGGAGGAGGAGCCCTTCCCCGCCGATTTAGACGATTGCTATGTTTCCTTGCGCTGGTTGCAGATGAATACCCAGAAACTAGGTATCGACCCGGCAAAGATTGCCGTGGTAGGCAAGAGTGCCGGTGGTGGCCTGGCAGCAGCATTGGTGCAGAAGGCTCTCGATTCAGGGCATCCGGTGGGTTTTCAGGGGCTGCTCTACCCCATGTTGGATGACCGCACCGCTTTGCGTGATGAGCACGAGCATCGCGGGGAATTTTTCTGGTCGGATGCGTGGAACAAGTACGCCTGGAATCTCTACCTGGGTGAGCAGGTGCAAGAGGAGAACGCCCCAAAATATGCCGCACCTGCCCGCCGCGAAAACTACGAGGGTCTGCCTAACACCTGGTTGGGCGTCGGCACACTCGACCTTTTTCACCCGGAATGTCTGACATACGCCCAGAACCTTCACGACGCCGGGGTTCAGGTACAAACCATTGAGATACCGGGTATGTTCCACGGTGCCGATCTCATGTTCCCCCAAGCCACCGCGTCTTTGAAACTCTGGAACTCGCTGTTTGTTGCCTTAGAAAAGTTCTTTGCCGGGTAAGACATTTTCCCGGAACTGACAAGAAAGTACCCCGCGTTAGTGTGAAAGTACTCTTCGTAAAGACAGTACTTTCACGCTAGCGCGGTACGATTCTGTGCAGATTATTAGCTGACGATATCGAAGCTCTGCAACCTCTTCTTATCGGATTTCTTACCGGAACCTTGCAGTGCCAGAAGCTCTGCGTAGATACCACCGGAGGCGGCAAGTTCTGCTGGGCTACCGATTTCGTCGATGTGCCCGTCCTTGAGCGTCACGATGCGATCCACCGCCGAAATCGTCGAAAGGCGGTGGGCGATAATCAACGATGTGCGACCCTCCATCAGTTCGTCTAATCCCTTCTGAACAGCTCGCTCAGCCTTGGTATCAAGAGCCGACGTTGCCTCATCCAAAATCAGGATCGGCGCGTCCTTGAGAATAGCGCGAGCCACCGCAATACGCTGCTTCTGACCGCCCGAAAGTTTCAGACCGCGTTCGCCAATCAAAGAGTCATAACCGTCGGCGAACTTCTCAATAAAGGTGTGGGCATTAGCCTTCTGTGCGGCAGCCACAATTTGCTCGCGGGTGGCATGCGGGTTGGAGTAGGCGATATTCTCAGCGATAGTTCCCGAGAACAAAGAAGCGTCCTGGAAAACCATTCCGATGCGAGAACGTAGCTGCTCCAAATCTGCACTGGCGATGTCGTGACCGTCAACAACAACCTTACCCTCACGCGGGTCGTAGAGACCCTCAAGCAAAGCCATGAGAGTAGACTTGCCGCCGCCCGATTCGCCCACGAAAGCGATCTTTTCCCCGCGTTTAATAGTCAGGTCAATGTTTTCTAGAACGTTAGCTTCGCCCTCGTAGCCGAAAGCCACACGGTCAAAGGCTATGAGGTTACCGCCGGGCTGGGTTGTCAGCGGGGACGTGCGGACGCCTTCGGTCTGTGCCTCTGCGCCTACTAGAGCTAGGGCGCGCATGTCAGCGTCAAGAGCCATCACATCGAAGTAATCCTTTGAACCGGCGATCGCTCGCTGAGCAGAATCAACAACCCAGCTCAAAGACGAAATGGGGTGTACTGCCATATTCATAAGCTGGATAAGAAGCACCATGTCGCCGATAGTGAAGTCGCCGCGGAGAGTACGCACGAAAATCATGAGGTAAAGACCGAAAAAGATGAGGTCAAGAAAGCCGCGGCGGGCAACATCCATACGGTGCCAGTAAGAGGACTGAGAGCGGGTGAGTCCAATTGTTTTTGCAAAGTGGCTGCTGAAGAGCCCGAGTTCGCGGCGCTCCTGTCCAAAGGATTTAACAACGCGAATCTGACCGATGACCTCATTGAAGCGACCGGAGGCGATGTCAATGTTCTTGTTCTTGTCGCCTTCCCAGACCTGCCATTTTTCACTGGTCTTTGAGGTGAGCCAGAAGTAGACCGGGAAGATAATCACCAGCAGCAGTGCCAGCGGCCAGTAGTACCAGCCGCTAATAGCAATCACGGCGATGGTCGTGATAATCATCGTGAAGAAGGAGTTGGAGAACATCTTCACGAAGTTAGTGATTTCGGTAATTGAACGGTTAAGCCGCGAAATGATAGTTCCTGTGAGCTCCGAATCGAAGTAGCTCTGGGGCAAAACCATGAGCTTTTCGTAGTAGCGGTTAGAGAGGATGGTACGCATTTTCTGGCTCATCACGTCGCCCCAAAAGCCCCCGATATTAGAAATGACGGTGTTGAACAGCTGAGAGGCAAAGTAGGCAACTGCGAACCAGATGATGATGCTCACCGGTTGCGGATCTGAGCCGTTGAGGGTGTTGACTACCGTATCGGTGGCGCCTTTGATGACGAACGGTGCAGCAAGCGCTGTGATAGAAACAGCGATGGAACAAACGATAATTCCTACGTAGTAGGGCATGAGTTCCTTGGTGGCACTCATGATTCTAAAGATGCTTTTCATGCGGTTTCTTTCTCAACCTTCAGGTGCGTGTGTTTCTTCCACTGTGCCAGTTCTTCTGTAGTCGGCGGTTATTTAGTGCGGTTATTTTGCCCATACCCCAGCTACTTGCAGTGCCCGCACAAACAAAGCACCCGCGTCCTTGATATAAGGACGCGGGTGGAAAGTTATGTAAGTCGCCAGGACTTAGCGGCGCTTGGTTACCGCACCGTAAATCCACAGAACGATCAGTGAACCAATAACTGCGGTAAAGAGAGTGCCGATACTGAATGACTGAATGCCGTCTGACAGACCGGGAACCATACTACCCAAGAAGCCACCGAGCATAGCGCCTACGATGCCGAGAACCATAGTGACGAGGATGCCACCACCCTGCTTGCCGGGCATGATGAGCTTAGCGAGTGCGCCAGCAATAAGACCAAGAATAATCCAACCAATGATACCCATGAGGTTTTCTCCTATGTATGTGTTCATGCAAACGCCATTAAATTGCGTTATGCTGTTGAACCTCATCTTATCTGCTTTACAAGGAAAATATAAGCTGTCTTGGGGATTTCACCAGAAAGTATGTTTTTATTCATAGTGCAGTGAGAATATACGGGCTAAAACCGTCACAGCCACAAAAATTTACCGGCTCACCGTGCTTTTGTCTCTACTGCGAGAGGCGGTAGCAGGGCGTGCCGGTAAATCTTTTGAGGGGTGTTACTGATTGTTTTTAGTGGTCGATTGCGCCCTCTGCGCCGACGCCGGTGAGTGAGCGAACTTCCATCTCAGCCTGCTTATACTCGTCCTCTGAACCATCCGTCAAGGAGCCGATGAAGCCCAAGAGGAAAGCCAGCGGAATGGAAACCAAGCCGGGGTTGCTCAGCGGGAAGATCGCAAAATCCGCTCCGGGAATCATTGAAGTTTCAGCGCCCGAGAGAACCGGGGAGAAAATGATGAGAACAACCGACGAGATCAGACCACCGTACATTGACCACACCGCGCCGCGAGTAGTAAAACCCTTCCAGAACAGTGAGAACAAAATGGTGGGCAGGTTAGCCGAGGCAGCAACCGCGAAAGCAAGCGCTACCAAGAAAGCAACGTTCTGCCCCTGGGCACCGATGCCACCTGCAACCGCCAGCAAACCGATAACAACCACGGTAGTCTTAGCAACCTTGATTTCTTTCTTGGGGTCAGCCTCACCCTTGCAGATCACCGAGGTGTAAATATCGTGAGCGAAGGATGCTGATGCGGTGATAGCAAGACCAGCAACCACAGCCAGAATAGTTGCAAACGCAATAGCTGCTACCAGCCCCATGAGTACTGAGCCACCCAGATGGAAAGCCAGCAACGGAGCCGCCGAGTTCACACCGCCGGGTGCTGCTTTAATCGCGTCCTGACCAACCAGAGCTGCGGCACCGTAACCCAGCACCAAGGTGAAGAGGTAGAACAAGCCAATGAGACTAATAGCCCACACCACCGACTTACGAGCTTCTTTAGCGGTGGGCACCGTGTAAAAACGCATGAGCACGTGTGGCAGACCAGCCGCACCGAAGACCAAAGCCAATGACAGTGAAATAAAGTCGAGCTTAGCGATTTCGCTGTGACCGTACTTGAGTCCGGGTTCAAGCAGGGCGGGGTTGCCAGTATTTTCAACCGCAGCCCCCAGCAGAGCTGAGAGGCTAAAGCCGTTGAGAGCTAGAATCCAAACGGTCATGACACCCACCGCCGCAAGCAAGAGGCAAGCCTTGATAATCTGAACCCAAGTTGTGCCCTTCATTCCACCGATGAGTACGTACACGATCATCAGCACGCCCACAATAACGATCACCAGCGACTGCCCTGCCTTGGAGCTAATACCCATCAGCAGTGAAACCAGCGCACCTGCACCAGCCATCTGAGCCAGTAAGTAGAAGAGGGTTACGGCAAGGGTTGAGATACACGCTGCAATACGCACCGGGCGCTGACGCAAACGGAAAGACAGCACATCTGCCATAGTGAATTTACCGGTGTTACGCAGCATCTCAGCGACCAGTAGCAAAGCCACCAGCCACGCTACTAAGAAGCCAATGGAGTAGAGAAAGCCGTCATACCCCTGAAGTGCAATAGCACCCACGATGCCCAAGAAGGACGCTGCTGAGAGGTAATCACCGGCGATGGCGAGACCGTTCTGAGTGCCGCTGAAGGAGCGTCCACCTGCGTAGTAGTCTGCGGCGGTTTTATTGTTTTTGGACGCGCGCAGCACCACCACCATGGTGGCTGCCACGAACAGCCCAAAAACGAGCATGTTGATCCAGGGGGTGCCTACGGTTTCTTGCGCCTCGCCTGCTGCTATGACAAGAGTATTCATGAGTGGCTCCCGCGGGTGTGAGTTGAGAGGTAAACATCGTTTTCGAGGTCAGCACGCAAAGCCGCTGCCTGGGGGTCAAGAGTGCGGTTAGCAAAACGTACGTACAGTCCTGTAATCGCAAAGGTAGAAACGAACTGCAGAAGACCCATCACAACACCCACATTGATGTTGCCCCATACCTTGGTTGTCATGAAGCTGGGCACGTAAATCGCCAAAATTGCGTAGAGAAAATACCAGACGAGAAAGATAAGCGCCATCGGGAAAATAAAAGAACGCTGGTCTTTGCGAAGTTTCTGAAAGGCATCGCTACGCTGCGCTGCCGCGAAATCTACCCGATCTGCGTCGAAGGCTCGTGCCTCCGGTGCCGGTGCCGGTGTTGGTGTTGGTTGCTGGGTCATATAACCCACCTCCTCAATTTTATATGACTGAGATAACAATATTATGAGTTCTGAGTCACATGGAGAATTTGGGGTAAAAAATATTTTCGGCGAGTCGCACAACACATCGGGTATAAGAAAACCGCCCTCACCACAGGGGCAAGAGCGGTTAACACCAGCACAGGCGCTGAATACCTCACAACCTACTTCAGGTAGTGCATCAAATCCAAGCAACGATCCAAAAAAGCGTCCACCTGGGTTTCATCGTACGATTTAGCACCCGTAGCGGAACGGAAAACAGCACCACGAATCAGCTGCACGTCAACATCGTCCGACATCTTAAACTCGGTTGCCAGTTGCTGGCACAGTGAATCCACATCAGCAATAAGATACCCTTTGGTCAGCTTCTTTGAGGGGTGTCTAAAACGCTGACCAGCCGGACGCTGTAACCTACCCATAATCGTTTCAGCAAGCTGCTCAATGTGGGCGCTCCAAGCGCTCATCCCATGCTCAGCAATAAACCCCCGACGCTCAATCGCCGCGAAGCGATCCTCAACGCGATCAAGAGCCGAATCAACGTCCTCAATGCAATAGCCGCCGGGTGCTGGAGGGAAGCTCTTCATGCGTATCGAACGCGCCGTCGAACCACCGGAGGCAGATTCACCGGCACGCAAGCTCTCATAATCATTAGCAAGCTCATCAAAATACTCATCCACAGCTTCAACGCTGTAGCCAACCTTACGCCCCTTCGCCAGAGCAAACTCAGAAATTCTTTTCTGCACGATCATTTCTACCTTCCACTTACAGGCTCAGCGACCAGGGGTCAAGCAACTCAAAAATCACGTACCCCGCAGCAATAGCAAACACGATTGAATCCAAACGATCCATCACCCCACCATGCCCCGGCAGAATGTTGCTCATGTCCTTAATACCAATTTCGCGCTTCACCATGGACTCAGCCAAATCACCCACCGTTGAAGCAATCACCAAGAAGAAAGCAATAATAAGACCAAACCACCAGCGCTCACCCATCACCACCATACAGATGATGCCAACAATGAAGGATCCAAGCATCGACCCAGCAAAGCCCTCCCACGTTTTCTTGGGAGAAATCTTCGGTGCCATAGGGCGTTTGCCCCACCGCACACCAGCAATATAGCCCCAGGTGTCGTTGCCAATTGCCATGACAACAATCGTAAAGACTTTACCCACGCCCGTATCTTCGCGATAGAGCAAAAGCGCAAGCGAAATAAGAAACGGCACCCAGCCCATCACGAACATCGAGCCCATGATTGACATAATCATGCCGTTCTTCGAACCGAAGAGCCGCCAAATAATCACTAGCAAGCTAGAAGCTACCACGCCAAAAATAAGCCACTGGGCTCCACCGTAGTAGGCAAAAAAAGGCATCGTTGCCGCAGCAACCACCGCGGGAATCACAGGAACACCCATGCCGCGCTTCTGGTTCAGCCCGTTCGTTACCTCCCAGGCACCCACAGCAGTAGCAGAGGCAGCTAAACACACCAAAATAACCGGTACAAAAAACAAACCCACCGCCAGCAAGCCACCGAGAACAACCCCGACAGTGATGGCGGCAGGTAAGTTACGACCAGCCTTAGATTTTTGGGGCTGGCTCGCTGTACCTTCAGAGAGCTTCTCGCTCATAGATACAGACCTTAATCGTTTAGACTTCCGAAAGCTCAGTTTCTTTGTGCTTCAGCAAGGTATCGATGGTCTCAACGTGCTTCTTCGTCAAACCGTCGAGTTCCTTTTCAGCGCGAGTACCCTCGTCCTCACCAATTTCGCCGTCCTTGACGAGCTTATCGATGCTAGTCTTGGCGTGACGACGCACGTTACGCACTGCAACACGAGCGTCCTCAGCCTTGTGGCTGACTAACTTGATGTATTCTTTACGACGCTCTTCAGTCATTTCGGGCATCACGATGCGAATAACGTTGCCGTCATTTGAGGGGTTAGCACCCAAATCTGAGTCGCGCAGAGCCTTCTCAATGGCGCTCATTGCACCCTTATCGTAAGGGGTAATCAAAATGGTACGAGCCTCAGGAGTCTGGAATGAAGCCAGCTGCTGCAAAGGGGTCGGCGCACCGTAGTAATCAACAGTCAATGATGAGAACAGTGAGGGGTTCGCACGACCGGTACGAACGTTTGAAAATTCGTTTTTTGCAGCGTCAATGGCTTTATTCATCTTTTCGCCAGCTTCAGCCAAGATTTCTTCGATCATAGGCGTTTCTCCTTATATAGAACTACAGGTTTTCATCCCGCAGCGGCGAGGAGTATTCCCCACCCAATATTATTTCTCTCTCAACAGTCTAGTAGCCCAGTCACTGACCGGGCTACTTCTAAACACCCAAACACCCGATTACTAGATTTCTTTTGCCTCTAGCATCGAGTCAGGGTGTACACACTGTTTTATGCGGTAACGAGAGTACCCATCTTCTCGCCCAAAATAGCGCGAGCCACGTTGTCTTCACCTTGCATACCGAACACACGCATTGAAACCTTGTTATCGCGGCACAGAGCAAAAGCGGTCTGATCCATGACACGAATATCGCGCTGCATCGCCTCATCATAGGTGAGGCTAAAAAGACGCTCAGCATTGGGGTCCTTGTTGGGATCAGCAGTGTAAATACCATCTACACCGTTCTTAGCAACCAGCACCTCGTCCGCCTGAATCTCAAGAGCACGCTGCGCGGCAACAGTGTCGGTGGAGAAGTAAGGCAAGCCAGCACCAGCACCGAAAATCACCACGCGGTCTTTTTGCATGTGGCGGATAGCGCGACGAGGAATGTAAGTCTCAGCAACCTGCGGCATGGTGATGGCTGACTGCACACGGGTATCGATACCTGCCTGCTCCAGGAAATCCTGCAAGGCCAGTGAATTCATCACCGTACCGAGCATGCCCATGTAATCAGCGCGTGAGCGATCCATACCGGCAGTTGACAGTTCAGCACCGCGGAAGAAGTTACCGCCACCAATGACAATCGAAGTCTCGACCTTGCCTACGGTGGACGCAATCTGCTCAGCGATACCGCGAATCACCTCGGTATCAATGCCTACCTTGCCACCGCCAAAAACCTCACCAGAAAGCTTCAGAAGGACGCGGCGGCGTCCGGTGGCGTCATTATTAATCTTGGTTGCGGTCTCGGTCATGGGATCCTCCACAGAATAATCGGGCAAAAGCGCTTGCAAACGCACCTTTGCAGGCTCTAGAAAAGCATACGACAAAGGGGAGCACCGTTGCGGTACTCCCCCAATGTCACCACTAAATTACGTGTATATCACACACGCAGTGGCAGGTGGTGAAAACCTTATGCACCTACGCGGAAACGCTCGAAAGCAGTTGCGGTTGCACCAGCTTCTGACAGAACCTGAGCAACTGACTTTGAGGAGTCCTTTGCGAAGTCCTGGTCGAGCAGGGTGTTTTCCTTGTAGAAAGCCTTGAGCTTACCCTCAACAATTTTGGGGATAATCTGCTCGGGCTTGCCCTCAGCTGCTGCGGTCTCTTCAGCAACGCGCTTTTCAGCTGCGATGTCGTCTGCTGAGATAGCATCTGAGTTGAGGTACTTGGGTGACATAGCAGCAATGTGAACTGCAACGTCGTGTGCAACCTCGTCGGTGTTTGAACCCTCAACAGCCAGCAGAACGCCAACCTGTGCGGGCAGATCCTTTGAGGTCTTGTGCAGGTAAACTGCTACGTTTTCGCCCTCAATACGTGCTACGCGACGAACAACAACCTTTTCGCCCAGCAATGCGCCAGCTTCGGTGGTCAGTTCTTCAACGGTCTTGCCGTCAACGGTAGCTGCCTTGAGTTCGTCCAGGGTTGAAGCGTTCGCTGAAACAGCTGCTTCGAGAACGTTGTTAGCAAAAGCAATGAAAGGCTCGCTCTTAGCCACGAAGTCGGTTTCTGAGTTAACTTCAACCATGAAACCTGCGCCGTTTTCAACGCGAGCGGCTACGATGCCCTCTGCGGTTGCGCGACCTTCACGCTTGGTGACACCCTTGAGACCCTTAACGCGGATGATCTCCATTGCCTTCTGCTGATCGCCGTTAGCTTCGTCGAGAGCCTTCTTGACGTCGAGCATGCCAGCGCCGGTCTTTTCGCGCAGTGCCTTGATGTCTGCTGCAGTGTAGTTCGCCATAGTGTGAACTCCTAAGTTATTGATTTCAAAGGTTTGTGGGGCACAGCACCTCGCCACTTTCGCAAGAGGTAAGGCTCTGCGGGGAACATAAGACGGCACACCGTTTGCATCAAAGGGGGTACCGTCTTATGTTGTTCAAGCTATTTACTTAGCTGACTCTTCTGCTTTTTCTGACTTTGCAGCTTCGTGCTGCTCCAGCAGTTCCTTTTCCCATTCAGCCATGGGCTCTTCGGTTGAATCAGCCTTGCCAGCCTTCTTGTTGTTACGCTCAAGCAGACCCTCAGCAACCGCGTCCGCGATAACACGGGTCAGCAGATTGATGGAGCGGATTGAGTCGTCGTTACCGGGGATGGGGAACGCAACTTCGTCCGGGTCTGCGTTGGTGTCAAGAATACCAACAACGGGGATGTTCAGCTTCTGAGCTTCGTCAACCGCGAGGTGTTCCTTCTTGGTGTCAACGATCCAGATGAGTGAAGGAGCCTTGGTGAGGT
The DNA here is from genome assembly GCF_016924835.1 of Rothia sp. ZJ932. Lineage (NCBI taxonomy): Bacteria > Bacillati > Actinomycetota > Actinomycetes > Micrococcales > Micrococcaceae > Rothia > Rothia sp. ZJ932. Next base: position 1,671,919 of record NZ_CP070480.1, read on the forward strand.
TACGGATACCGCCAAGGGTCTTCTCAAGTTTCTCGTGCTCGCGACGCAGCAGAAGGAGTTCCTTCTTAGTGTACTGTGAGCCTGCGACATCGTCGAAGTCCAGCTGCTCAAGTTCCTTCATACGATCGATTCGCTTTGAAACGGTCTGGAAGTTGGTGAGCATACCACCGAGCCAGCGGTGGTTAACGTAGGGCATGTTGACGCGGGTTGCCTGGTCAGCAATTGCTTCCTGAGCCTGCTTCTTGGTACCAACGAACAGTACGGTGCCGCCGTGTGCAACGGTGGTCTTGACTGCTTCGTATGCCTTGTCGATGAATTCGAGTGACTGCTGCAAGTCGATGATGTAGATGCCGTTGCGCTCGGTGAAAATGAAGCGCTTCATCTTGGGGTTCCAGCGGCGGGTCTGGTGACCAAAGTGAACACCTGAATCGAGCAGCTGACGCATAGTTACGACGGGCATGTCGTCTCCTTTAGAAAGTGGTGCCGGGCAGTCCCCTGGTTCCAGGCTAGATCTGCCACGCGCATAGTAGTTATCGGTTACACGGCAAACTCTTATTGTTTTGCCCCTGGCAAACCGCCGGTAATCTTCGAAGAAGTGACGAAGTTTTCACCGTCGAGCCCTGACTGCTGGTGCAGACCGAAGGTCTCTTATCACTGCGTAAGGGATCGGTTGCTACCGCAAGAATTTACGGAGCTGTTGAGCCTTAGCATGTGCGCGGGTTTGCGCGTTGTCAGATCGTTAGGTAACTAACGATGAACACGCGTGTAAGTGCGTTCTTTGTCTTTTCGTAAAGTTCTTTACGAAAGGCAAACTGCAAGCACCAACTATACCCCAGGTTGTGGTGCATTCAGCGGTTTTGTGAGGCAAAATGCACCAAAGGAAAGGATTGAGTGATACCCCACACACCACTTACCTGTGGATAAAGTTGATAAGGGGGTATTTATCCACAGATTTAAGGGTTTTACTCCCCCAATCGACGTATCTGTGGTTCGCTCGTTACATGAACTGCACCCAGTATTTATCTTCTTTTCATTTTTATCTTCAACGGTGGACGCGCCGCGTGAGCTCCCGGACCATAATACGGGTTGCGCTGGCAATAGTGATGCTAGGGGTTATGGTAGGAAGCACCCCCGCAATTGCTGAATCCACCCCATCCTTACCCAGCTGGCACCCACCGGTGACACATCCTTATTTAGTAGATCGGGAGTTCGATAAGCCCGCGAAGAAGTGGCAGGCAGGGCACCGCGGCGTTGATTTTAGGGTTGATGCGGAGGCTAAGGTTTACTCCCCTGCTACCGGTGAAATTACTTTTTCGGGAACGGTAGTTGACCGTCAGGTGATTACCGTAACCCACAGCGACGGGCGTAAATCCAGCTTTGAGCCTGTCGCTGAACCGTTGCCAGTCGGTGAGCGCGTTGAGGCGGGGCAGGTAATTGCTGTAATGGACGCCAGTATTGAACATTGCGCGGGCGGCGGGCACTGCCTGCACTGGGGCGTGCGAGAGAAAGAGACAGAGGAATATCTGAACCCGCTGCTACTTCTGGGTGAAGGTGCGCCCTCCGTTCTCTTACCCATTACCGATGATTTTGCGGCATAGACGACAGACACCCCGTACTGCCTACCTTAAATCGCCAAGGGATGCCGTACGTCCCTTGTGAAAATACCCAAATACATTGGCATGGACGTACAGCACCCCTTGAGAGTTGAGAGCGACTACTGCAAAGAACTAGTAGGCGCGTAGGGCACCGTGATTGCTGAGTCGGTACATGAAAGCACCCATCGCATCGCGTTTCACGGGGCTGACCGCACGGAAAGTGCGGTCAGGCCACCCTGTTGAAATACCGGTTGCAGAAAGCCAGGCAATTTCGTTTCCCCTGTATGCCTGAATACCAACATACGCCATCACGTATTTTCCATTGGCTGCCTTCTCAACAGAAGGAGCCCAGGTTTCAAAACACCCTGAAACTGCCGTATTGCAGTTGGGCTGTTGCTTAACCCAGGTGCCCGGTAGAGCCAGAGTATCGTTGTACCAATAATCAGAGGCGTTCGCAGGCTTGCGACCTGCGGGGCTGACTACAGGGGTGTATCGCTGGTTGGTCGTCCATTTTTTCAGGTCGGTGGAAGTAATCAGGGGGACGTTGCCTCCGCCCATGCTCGTACCGTAGGCGTAGTAGGTGCCATTTTCTTGGAAGACATCGGGATCAGCGAGATCGCCAATGGTGATGTTATGTCAGGGTACCCACTGACCAGTTGTTACGTAAGGTTTACCGGCAACGAACCAAGGACCATCGGGGTAAGCGGACGCCGGTGGCATAGCGAGCGCTGCAGCCACTGTTGCTGCCGCTGCCGCCAAACCCACCTTTTTGAGCGCTCGAAAGCGTGAGAGAAGGGCAGACATAGAGTATGTGCTTTCTTGTGTGTGAGTGAAAAGGTTTTCGGGTTCTATGGTAGGTGCGTTGCCACCCATTGACTTTTCGGCTCAGAGGGGACGATTGCTCGAACAGGTGGCATTTACTTAGCCGCGTTTTTTGAGCAGCTGTTTCTGGTCAGCGCGGTACATAAAAGCTGCCATTGCCTCACGAGTGACGGTGGCACGGGGGCGGAAGGTGCCGTCCAACCAACCGGTTGTTATACCGGTAGCAGCAAACCAAGACACTTCATGATAGAACATGTCGTTGGCGGTGATGTCAGTAAAGGGCGAGCGTGTAGCAGCAGTGTGCGCGGGTTCTCCTGCCATGCGGTAAAAGAAAGCTGCCATGGCGTCTCTGTTAATGGCTTGGTCTGGTCGGTAGGTTCCGTCTGACCAACCAGTGCTAATACCGTTTTCTGCTAGCCAGGAAATCTCGTGGTAGAAGGGGTGGGTAGTGGGTAGGTCTTTGAAGTTGGGGGTTGTCGGTGCGGTGTAGGTAGGGGAACCCGCTAGACGGTATAGGAAGGCAGCTATATCAGCGCGGCTCACTGTTTGATAGGGACGGTAGGTTCCGTCTGACCAACCGGTGCTGATACCTGCTTGTGAGAGCCACCGTATTTCTTGTGCGAAGCTAGAACCAGTGATATCGGTGAAGCCAACGCGCGTCACTCCCCCAGTGGGTGTCCACCGTAGCTTCACGCCGCTGGTGAAAGTGACAGTGATAGAGCCATCCGGTTGAGGCACCTCACCTGTGACCGGGTAGCCCAGTGTGCGAGTAAAGCCGTTATTGCGCCAGTGCCAGTAGAGAGCGCCCTTGAGGTTGAGGGTTTGTACACCGCCCTGCGGTGACCAGATGAGGGCGGTTTCTACCCCGGTTGCGGTGCGGAAGTTTTGGATTGCTCCGGGTCCTAAGATGTGCTCCGCATCGGTGGGGTAACCGTAGGCGTTTTCGTAACCGGCTGTGCGGTAGAAAGATCCGATAGCGCCATTGAAGTAGACGGGTGCGGCACCGGTGAAAGGCGACCAGTAAATAGTTGTTCCAGAATCAAAGTTTTGGGCGTACCCGCCATCGCGTAGAGGAAATTCAGCGCCGAGGGGCTGACCGAAGTGCGTGGCACCGCCACGGCCCCAGTAGTAGTTTCCAATTGCTCCGGTCAACGCAAAACGCGGTACAAGGACAACGGCTTCCGTTGCTTTTCGGGCATTCACCATCAGGTAACCGTTAACAGAGGTTCCTGTAGCTTTGAGAATTTCGCGAATACGCTCTACCGAAAGATTCGGGTCGCGTTCCTTCATCAGGGCAACAATTCCGGTCACGTGTGGCGCTGCCATTGAGGTGCCGTGTAAATAGCCATAGGACGCAGCCCCCTGGGTATAGGTGCCGGTATTCTTTGTTGACCACAAGGGCGCAGCTGAGTTGCCACCGGGAGCCAATACATCGAGCATTGGACCCCAGTTAGAATAACCGACCATTGTGTTATTGATGCTGGTTGATCCCACCACGATAGCGCCCAGACAGTTAGCGGGCATCACTGTATTGGCGTTAATACCCTGGTTACCCGCCGAAGCAATCACCGGAACGTTGCGGGCGTGCGCGAGGTTCACGGCGTCCTGCATAACCTGAGGGCAGCGTCCGGTAGGCATAACGATACCTTCAGAAAAGTTAACCACGTGAGAGGGTGTGGGATTGTTGGGCACACCCGCCTGAGGAACTCCGGCGCTCCACGCCACACCGGCTGCCTGGTCTGAAACGTAGGTGGTGCCGTCCTTACCCATGACGCGTGCGTGCTGAATCTGGGCGTTGGGCGCCACACCGGCAACACCTATACCGTTATCGGTTGAGGCAGCGGCGATCCCGGCAACATGGGTTCCGTGCCAGGTTGAGACCAAAGAGTAATGGGGACCCCAATCACCCTCATCGTTAGGGTTGGGGTCGCGTCCATCTCCGTCGCGGGAGTGATCAATCGTTGAAACAAAGTCATACCCGGGTAGCATTTTCCCGTTGAGATCAGGGTGGGATGTCTGACCCGTATCTGCCACACCAATGCGTATTCCCTGCCCGGTTGCAAAGCGCCAAGCACCCGCGGCGTCAATGGCGCGCATATTCCACTGATAACCAGCGTAGTGGGGGTCATTCGGTGGATTGCCGGGAATTGCCGCTAAACCGCCGGCAATAATGTAATCCGGCTCTGCGTACTCAACGTTGGGGTTTTCTTCTAGCTTTTCAACAGCCTCTGCTTGCTCAGCTTTATCAAGAAAAGCACCCGCGTCAATTACCTCAGCCCCAGCAATGGTTTCTTTGACGATATCGGCGCTCTCGGTGACCGCTGTAGTGTCAGTGAGTTCTTCGACGATGCTCTCTTTAGTCTGCTCGCTGACGTCCTTAGCGAACTTGACGATGATCTGGTCAGTTTCAGCTAGCACCGTGGGGTGGGCGTTGCGTTCAATGGTTTCTTGATCTTCAGCAAGGACGCGGAGGGGCGGGGCATAGGCGCCAGCTTGAGGTGTAGATGGGGCAGCCAGTGCTGGGGTCAGCGCCCCGAAGAAAGTGAGAGCTGCTAAAGAGAGCGTGAGGCGCCGAAGCGATGTGCGTTTCATGGTTGTTCCGTTTTCGGCAGAGAAAGTGTTATGCAACTAAGTTTACCCATCAGTAGTTTTACCGCCGGAATTATTAAGGGGTACTCCGTCTTTAGAGTGGGGTTGCCCAGTTCCCCCTCAAGATATCTACGGCATCCCTCCACGGTTTTCACTTCGGGCAACCCCGGTGAAAGCACACAGCAAACCCCCGACTGAGCCAAGCCAGACGGGGGTTTTGCGTATTTATATGTAGGGCCTGCGGGACTTGAACCCGCGACCAAGGGATTAGAAAAAGCGGGGTTCATCTATATTTATAGAGAATGAAAAATAAGGCTCTGACTAGGCTTTACGCCGATTCCTTAGTGTGGTGAGATTCTTTTTTATTCATCTTCTTTCGTTTGTAATTGGACAGTTTTTGGACACCTATTTAGCCCGCCCGCCCAGCAGTGCCACAGAGCTACCTCATGGACACCACCCACCCCATGCACCACCAACAGCGAGCGCAATTCTCTGCCCTGCTCTGCCGTCACCACGCCCACCCCGGGCAACTACCGAGAAAATCTCGGTGGTTGCTTGGGACGGGAAGACCCGTGAAATGACCGCTCTGCATAAGGGCGCTGTGCCGATGTGGCTTGCCACCCTCTCAGAGAACAAGGTCAAGCAAGAAGCTCGCCACCAGCACCGCATAAAAAGCATGGGGGGGGAACCCCACCCCCTCCCCGCCCCCTTTTTCCCCGTTCGGTGGTGTCTGTCACTAGAGGTCTGTACGGTTGCCAGGGGTTTAGAATAACCCGCTTTGGAGTTGATAAATATGCGATGTCCTATCTGCGGCGCGCCGGTTTATGCGCACACAGGGGCACACCCTTTGCCAGCTACAGCCTGAACCGCGCTCGCCACCAGCTGTGGGTGTTACACCCACAGCTGCTCATTCATCCGCGGCAACAGCTGAAACTCAAAACCACCAAATCGGCGGTTTTGAAAATCACCTGCCCTTTGTGTTTGTGGAAAGTTGCCGGGGGGATATTTCTCTATACCGAGGGGTGTGACTGGCTGGTAGGAGGGGAGGGGATACCCCCGTGGAGAGAAAGGACGGCGGCACTCCGGGGCGGGGCAAAGCAGGGTGTTGCTGGTGGCGTTGTCGTCCCTTTGCTCTTGCTCTGTTGTAACCTCAACGAACGGGTGAAAAATACTGACCCTATCCACAGGGTGTTATTCCCCCGCCTGTTGAGTTCTGAACCTGTGCATCATCACAGGTGCTATGCGCTAGCGGTCAAGGGTCAGATGGCGGCGGGGTCTACCCCCTACGTTCATGGTGGCTAGGAAGTCTTGGGCAACCGATATGAACATAATATCGGTTGGTGCAGATGGTCGGCGGGCACGAGAAAGCCCCCTCATACACGGGCAAGCGTGCTACACAGATAATCTGTGTAGCTGGTGCAGATGTACGTTTTTCGTACACCAGCTAAAGCCCCTCATGCGCGGGCAGGCGGATGACAGGATTACTATTCCGGTCATCGATTCTTCATGTACGGGTGACCGCCCAGACTAGCAACCGCAAGCGAGCGCGGATACAAGAAAGCCCACGAATATCGTAGAAAGGGTTCGCGAAAGCTCCCTCTGCATTGTGGAGGTAGATACCGGCTGCGGCTAAAGCCAATGAATTTCATAGACGAGCGCGGGTAATAAGAGGGGTATGAGTTTTATTCACACCCTTTTGCGCAGACGCAGGTAAGAGGTGAAACACTTTTTACCCGAACGGTTGAAAAGTCCCTCAAAGGGTCTCCACATTCTGGTGACCCTTATATTAGCCCCCTCAGGGTGTGGTCGAGAGATGACGGTGCTCTAACCGCCACCGGCTGACAGAGACAAACGGGACATAGATTCTCTATTATCAGCTCCACTAAATTATTACCCCCCTTTTTTACCTAGGCTTGTTATATAAGAAAGTTCGCCCCGTTTGTCCCTTATGGGTTGTTTTGCCCTGTATTTACAGGGTTTTTGTAGGGACATAGACCCTAAAAAGTTTGTCCCTCGTTTGTCCCTCCTATGTCCCTTTCTGTGTGAATGCTGGGTATTTACTGTTAGCTAGATGGGTATTTTGGGCTCTTGGCAAGGTGAACACCAGCAATAAGGGACATAGAAAAGGGCACGAAAAAGGGGCGTTTGTCCCTCGTCAAACGCCCCTAAAACTCACCCGAAAACGGTAGACCAAAACCGGCAAACCGGCTGCCTCAGCCCTGTGCCTTAGTCCTCTCGCTCGTTCTCTGCCAACAAACCTATGCCCCGATAAATCCTTATGCTGTCGCTCTTGGTATCGGTCACCCCGCACCTTTCAAGCCGCTGCTTATACGCGTCCTTTTGCCAGTTCCCTTGAACCCCGTTCACCTGACAGTAATTTACGAACGCGTCCTTGAGCGTCCTAATAGGCACAGCCTGACCCGCCCCAAATGAGCACCACCCCGCCAAAAACCCCGCGAAAGGATCAGCAGCAAGCTCATATTCATTAGTCGCTGCTTGCACCACATCGGGAACGGGAATCTTCTTACCGCCCTTCCAGTAGCGCCATGCGCCCTCAATACACCACGCCAACACCTGACCGCCGTGCAACCGTGAAAGTTTGTGCTCAAGTTCCGGGTCTAATTCATCGGGGCTGATAGTGCGAGTAAAGGGAATGACCCGAATACGCCGCCACATCGAAAGCCCGCCACCTGTAGGGATAAGGGGCTTGTGATTACCCACCAAGAACAGGGAAAAAGTAGGGGTTATTTCCTCAGCATTTGCCCGCATACGCGACACATAGAGCGCGTCCCCACCTGTCAGGCGCTTAATCTTGCCCTCATTCAAAGCGTCAGCGGCGTTGATTTCAGGCAAGATAACAGCCCTTTTGCTCTTGAGCTTGTACAAAGAATGCTCATCTTGACGGGCGTTCGGGTTGCGGTCAGTGGTGACAATCAAAGGGCTTGCACTGGTGGCATAGTCCCCTAGAACGTGTTGCAGCGTATTGAAGAAAACGCTCTTACCATTAGCGCCTTGACCGTAAGCGAAAATAAAGGTGTGCTCGTATATCTGCCCATAGAGCGCCGCCCCTATCACCAGCTGCAAGTAATCAATCACCTCAGCAGGTAGCACGCTGCTCAGAAAGTTATCCCACTCACCGCCGCGCCACTGCTGGGCAGGGGTAGCGCCGGTAATCATCGTGTGAAAATGGCTAGAGTCGTGCGCTCCTATGTGCCCGGTAGACAGCTCCACCATTCCCCCCGGCGTGTTCAGTTCCAAGAGGTGAGTATCAAAACTTTTTTCGCTGATTGCTAGGCTCGGTTTAGCCAAATCAAGAACCGCGTTTATCCGCTGGGCGTTCTGCATTTTTTCCTTGAACTTGCGCTGCTCTTGCGTCTGCTGGGGCAGTTTCTGCACCGTCTGGAGAGCTTTTTTCTTAGCAGCGAGCGCATTAGGGTCTGACACCCACCGCGTGCCGTCCCACTTGAACCATTTACCCGGCTCTGAGTCAGCGAAAACCAATTCTGCTTGGTGCTCTTTCACATAGCGCTCGCTCACCCCTAGCTCAGTTTCAGCGATTACCCCGGCGGTATCGGTACTACCGACCCCCTCATAATTGCTGTGTACGCGCTCGCTAGAGGGTGCTGCCGCCTTTGTGTGGTGCGGGGTGAATGGTTGCCCGTAGCCTTGCGCGCGTAGGTCTTTAGTAAGTTGTCTCATGTCCTCGTTTCCGTAGGTGAGTAGTGCCAGCACCCGAGGTGCTGAGTAGCTTCTTTCCGCTTCAAAGGGGGCGGCGTTGGAACTGAAAACGTGCAGTACCTGCCGCCCGTCTGGTTGCTGGAAAACAGTTGCGCTGTTGCCGTGCGCGCGTTTCTTGCCGGGGCGGGTCATGAGCGTTCTGTTGCCTTGCTTGCCGTGTAGCGTCCACCCGTGCCCGGTCAGTATTTCTACTAAGTCGTTTTGCTCTGCCCAATCATCAAGAGGGCTTGCCCCTGTGGGGCGCTGGGTTGGTGCAGCAAGGCGGGGAACATACGCCGGTGCGCTGGGCGCTGGTTGGCTCTCTTGCACCCCGGGTACTGACAGTGAGGGGTCAAGGTTGCACACCTCCCATAAGAGCCGGTGAAAGCTGGTGCGCTGGGCGGGGGTAATCACAGGCACAGTGCTCAAGCCGCCGCTGATAAGCTGCCACCGGTTGCCCGTAGCATGGTGCGCCCCGGGTGTTGGTGCTATCACGGTGTAGCCACCCTCTGAGCGGGTTTCTGCTGAGACCTCAAGTACCCCGGTATCAGTGTTGGGCATACGCGCTATCTTGGTATTGCCGCTCATAGGCTGACCCTCGGGCAAGTCCACGCGGTAGAACCAATGCACCCCGCCAGAGGGCGAGCGCTCTACCCACCCGCTCAAGGCGCGTGATAGCTCGGGGTGTTCTTGGCTTAGGCGTTCTTGTATGGTCGGTAAGAGGTGCGCGGCGCGTCCCTCTATTTCCGTCATTTCAAGGTTTCCTGACACCCTGCCGGTGATAGCTGCTAGACCGTAGCTATTACCAGCGAACCAGCCTTTCACTTGTTCCGGTGTGGGCAAGGTGCTCTGAAATGGTTTCCAGCTCACGGCGGGACTTTTGGACGTGTCGCGGCGTATCGGGATAAGGCTAATGCCGTTCTCTAGGGCGTTCAGAGCCGTTTCTAAGGTTGTGGTGCTCATGCGCTCACCGCCGGTTCTTCTAACCCGCTCCAATTCCTCACCAGCAACTCGCACGCCGGGCACACCTGCAAACACTGTGCAGCGTCCAAAGCAGCCGCAAACGGGATAGGTTCAGGCACAATAAAGGCATACCCACACACCGCCGTGACCTGCTCACCCACACGCGGTAAAGACTGCCCTGTGTGACGTAAAAGGTGCAGGTAGTCATCTGCATTAGGCAACACTCTCTACCCCCTGCCCGCCCTCAGCCGCTAGCGGGCGTGACTCCTCAAGTGCCCACCATGCCAGCAGCTCACCCAGTAACTGCCGAACCTCGCTAGCGGTCAAATCATCTTGAGGCACGCTCACTACATAGCGCGGTTCAAGAGCAGGGTTATTCTCAGGGTAGATAATGGCTGTGGTCTCTAGCAGTTCGTTCTTAATACCGGCGCGTTCGAAGTAGAACAGCTCACCGGTTGCCGCGTCTCCTGCCGGGGTAAACCCGGTGGGCACTTGAATATCCCCCACCTGTATTACTGGCACAGCGCCCTCAGCAGGTGCGCCGCTTGCCGTGGTTGTAGGGCGCTCACCGCTGCCGCTGGGTAGGGACAGGTAAACGCGCTGACACTCAGGACACACCGGCAACTGAGCATAAACCCCGCTAGCAGTAGCAGCAGCAACATTATCCCTACCCACTTCTAGGGACTCACTACACAAGGCGATAACTACCCCTGAACCGCGCTCTAAGGCACGCTCACACCCTACAACCGGGATATAGTGCAGATACTCAGCTGCCGGGCTTTGGTGTGCCTCACCAACAGATACGCTAGGGGTGTTGATAGTCTGATTCATAGCTAGATAGCCCTTTCAAGTAGTAGACACAACCCGAAACGGTAATGTCTGTTCTGGAAAATGAACCCCTTGTAATTGGGGTATCTGGTGGGGTTGCCCCCGCTAGTGGTCTTGCTGGACTCACTAGCAGGTTCACCCTTTTTGCGAGCGCTCGCGGTGCTTATCTTCTTGGCGGTTGATTCACCGTGAGCGCTTTTTTCATGCCCGCGCCGCTGTTCATAGAACCCGCGCGTATTGGGTTGTTTCGGTTTTCTCATTCCTTTTTATTCCTTACTAGGTGGCGGGTGCTTACGCCGTATGTTCCCCGTCTTGCTCAAGGCTTTGCAAGACCTGTTGAGCAATCAGGGGGCGACCTTGCCACACCGACAGTACGCCGCCGGTACGCGTTGATTTTGTATAGCCTATGAACTCAACGCACTTGAGCACCTGTTTATCTCGCATGATTGAACCCCATTTAGTGTGATGATTAGGTTCACCGACTGCTGGGGTGTGTAGTTCATCGGCGGTGAAGGTGCGCCCGGTGGTTGCTAGTTCTATGGCGCGGCGGGTGGCGCGGGTGCGCCATTCCAGCGAGCGCGGGGTTTCGAGGGCTAGGGGTGTTGCCACGTTTCCACCTGTCTTTCTACGCTGTCGCGTTCATGTGGGACTGTTCCCATTCGATTACGTCGCTGAGTCGGTAGCGTACGAGCCGCCCGCCGCCGGGTCTGAAAGATTTAGGGGCGACCCCTTTCATTTCCCAGACTCGTACGGTATTCAGCTTTACGCCCTCACGCGTTGCCAGCGCTTTAGCGTCAAGAATGACCTGCGTGGGGTCAGCCTGTTCAACAATTTTGGTTTGCATCTCACACTCTTGATTAGATTAGGACTGATTTAGATGAATATTAATCATCTTCAAAATATCGTATATCAACCCTAAAAAAATGGCAATACTTGCTACGATTAGGACATGACTACACGAAAAACCGCACCCGCCAAGGGGGAACAAAAGGTTTGGGCGCTAGAGTTTAGCGACCGAGTGGCTGCAAATCTGCGTGCATACCGCGAAAAGTTGGGCATAAGTGCCGAGAAGTTGAGTAGGCTAACGAGCGATACGGGCTACACCATTCCCCGCAGTTCGCTGGCAAATCTTGAATCAGGTGCTAAAAAATCAATCACAGCACATGAGCTAGCAGTTCTTGCACAGACGTTCGGCATCCCAGAACAAGCATTAATCTGGGACATCTTTGAACCAGCAAAGGAATTTTCCTTTTCCCCGAACAGTCCAAAAGTTCCTGGATACTTAGTTTTCTCTGAGCTAAATATAAGCCAGTTAAGATTTTCTTCAAATGCCCTACTCACAACACAACTATCTTTTGTGCAATCCCTGGCAGAGATAAGAAACCAAATTATGGAAAGCGCTTATCACGCGCGTGTGACTTATCCAAATCTTGCTAATAAAGCATACGCCTTAGACCAAGAAGCCCTAGCAAGAGATTTTGAACGTCAATGCAGAATTGGAGAACTAGAACATATATCGCTCAGTGCCGGGGTGGAGATACGAGCAAAAATGGCAGAGCAGCAACAAATAAAGATATGGGACATGTGGAAACAAGATATCTATATCTCTACTTTCCCGTTTGCGGTTTTCCAGATAGTCTATGATTTTGAAAATGACTCTGATAGTGAGCTGCCGACTGACTTTAAAGCGCCACTTGGAATGCCGAAAAAAGATATGCTCACATCGCTTGGCATTGAGACCGGGAACCATAAGAAAGTTATTCGTAATGAAGATTTTCCCAAATCTCCTTACTACCAGATTACCGAAGAAGACCGCGCACGGTTTTCTCCTAAAGTCTTTTGGGAGTTCTAAAAATGCCGCGCGAAGTTAAGCCGCTAGGGACTCACGGCAAAATCAAAACCACCGCGCTACCCAACGGAACCTACCAAGCAGACACCAGACTACGCACCCACACCGGGGAAATAGTCAGAGTCAGAGCCCGCGGCGCATCAGCCTACAAAGCAGAAACAGCGCTCAAAGCAAAAATTACTGAGTACAACGCACCCCACCGACACAACAGCATTCACCCCGGAACAAAAATAACCGAACTCGCCACCATCTGGTTCGAAAGATACAAGAGCGAGAACCGCGCGGTAAACACCCTCAGCCGCTATGAGGGCGTGATTACCACCTACATTATCCCGCGCATGAAAGGGCTAACCCTCAAAGAATGCAGCGCCGGAATTACTCACAACGTCCTCACCGGAATAAAAGACACCCACGGGTACAGCAGCGCCAAACAAACTAAAACAGTGCTCTCAAACATGTTCAATTTAGCCCGTGAGTACGACGCGATACAGATAAACCCAACAGCCGGGCTGAAACTCAAAAAAGAATCAGGGCACACCAAAAAGGCAGTAGACGCACTTTCACTAGACGAAGTACAGCGAGTCACCAGCGCCCTAAGCGGCGATATTCTCACCGTAGCTCAGGTCATGCTAGGCACAGGCGGGCGCATAGGCGAGGTACTGGCTCTACGGTGGCAAGACGTAGACCTCACGCCGGGACGAGCAGCAATACATTTCACCGGAACTTTCGCACAAGCCTACGCGGGCAAGCCAGCACACCGGCAGGAAATGACTAAATCAGATTCATCATTACGCATGGTCTTTATCCCAGATGAACTAGCGGCAATCCTACGTGACCGCGCTCAAAATCATATCCCGGCGTATGCAGAGTCTACAGCGTGGGCGACCTCTGACGCGTTCGTATTCCCCTCGGGTAAGGGGACGATACTAGACCCGAACAATTACCGATCCCGGTTCAGGAAACAGATTCAGGGTGCCAACTTAGGGCGGGATATATCGCCGCATATTTTTCGTAAGACGGTGGCGACTTTGGTAAGTAGTAATGATTCACTTGCTGTTGCGTCTCAGTTGCTCGGGCATAGCTCAGAAAAAATTACTGAGGAGTACTACATCAAGAAGCTCAGTGAACAGCCGAATGCGTCTAAAACTTTGGGTGTTCTTTTTGGTGCGCCGGTTTTGTAATTGGACAGTTCTTGGACACCTTAGGCAGTTCCAACCCCCGAATGAAGAACCCCCGCTTGACTGTTTAGCCTAGTCAAACGGGGGTTTTGCGTATTTATATGTAGGGCCTGCGGGACTTGAACCCGCGACCAAGGGATTATGAGTCCCCTGCTCTAACCAGCTGAGCTAAGGCCCCGTGGTAGTACGCACGACGCGCGCAACACACCTCTAGATTACCGCAAAGTCGCAGACGCGCAAAAAATACCCTAGCCGTGCGCCTTGCGCCGGTCGTGTACCTCCGCAAGAGCTTTATTGTAGTGCAGATTTGAAACGTAGAGGGACTCAAAAATCTGCCAGGTATTTTCAGCCCGATGCGGGGCAACCAGTGCTTTGCTGGCTTTTCCCATCTGCTGCCGCCCCTCATCATCCAGCAAAAGAATCGAGGCGAGCTTCTCCGCTAGATCCCGAGCGTTGCCCGGTTCAAAGAGGTAACCGTTTTCGCCCTCGCGCACCAGATGGGGCAGAGCAAGCGCGTCCGCCAACACCACAGGTAAGGACGCGCTGAGCGCTTCAAGGGTCACCAGCGACTGCAACTCGGCAGTACCGGGCTGGCAGAAAACATCCGCACGCAGGTAACCCGCGCGAAGCTCCTCATCTGAAACGTACCCCAAGAAACGCACGCGGTCACTTATACCCAGCTCATCAGCAAGCGCCGCTAGCTTATCGCGCTGCTCACCATCACCTGCGATCTCAAGCACCGCGTGGGAAAGCTCCGCAGGGAGCAAAGCGAAGGCGCGCAAAAGAACATCGATATTTTTCTCAACCGCTAGGCGACCCACAAAGTAGATGGACAGCTGATCGGGATTCTTCTCGATGCTCTCATGGTCCTGTAGCTCATAATCCCCGATTTCAATGCCGTTAGATACCGCAATCGCATCGCGCTTAAACACTCCAGAATCGTGCATCGCCTGCACCGCGATGGGTGTCGGGGTGGTCACCACCTGCACCTTGCGCAGCACCCTACCCATATCCCACCACAGACCCTTAGCGATAGCTCCCTGAGCCGCATGGGGAACAGGCAGAAACGGCGCAAGATTCTCAGGCATCATGTGGTTGGTAGCCACCACGCGAATACCGCGGCGAACCGCCTGAGCTGCCAGCACGCGTCCCACCACCAGATGGCACTGAAGATGCACTACATCAGGCTTAACCTCATCAAGAATTCGCCCCACCTCACGCCAGATTTCCCAGGGAGAACAGATCCGCAAATACTCGTGCGTGGGTACCTTATGAGAACGCAAACGGTGCTCAGTGATACCATCCTCAATCACACGGCGGACGCTAGAACCGTTCTCGGGGTTTGCCGCAACCACGTGTACCTCATGACCACGATCTCGCATAGCAAGAGCCAAACGGTGACCGAATTGCGCTGCCCCATTAACATCGGGCGGGTAGGTGTCAGCACCAATCATCACAGTCAAAGCAGGCGAAACCATCTCATACAACCTTTGAATCACTCGGCGGGGTTTTCAACGTATTCAAGAATACCCGGTATCACAGCCCTACCGATTCTTCACAACAGTTTTGGGCAGTAAATTACCCAAGGCACAAAAAACTGGCCCGTCACCCTATCCGGTGAAGAGCCAGTTTTATAAAGGGTGTTCACCGCTTTTATTTGCGGATCAGCTTACCCAAGAAAACAATGAACGCGGTCACCGAGGCAGCCAGTGTAGCAAGCGGCTGCCAGCGTGCCTGCAGGTTCTGCGCGTCAGAAGCATTGCGACCGATACGAGCACCAGCGTTTGCAACTCGTGAAGGAGTCTGCATCGCAGCCTGCTTTGAGTTATTGGTCAGGGTCGCAAGGTTAGTCTTGACCTGAGCGGTGTGACGATCGAAATCATCGCGCAGGCTCTTCATATGCTCACGGCGCTGCTGAGTGCGTTGCTTGAGCTGATCCTCGTTAGGTGCAGGAGCAGCAGGAGCCTTCTGTGAGCCGTCTTCGTTCGTTGATTCAGCCTTCTTCTCAGTTTCCTTCTGCCTTTCCTTCTCACGCATTTCGCTCTTGACGCGCTGGGAAGTCATTGCTGAGCCTTCCTTCAGAACACCAAGGTCGTAAAGAATACCGAAGATCGCAGATTCAGGCTTGAAAGGCAGCTGTTTCATAATCATCTTGTAGCCCGCAAACGCTAGGATTGCAGCAAGCACCAAGAAAATAAGAACCAGTACCAGTGCAGCAGCCCACGGAGGCATGAGCTTCGACAGACCAACAAACATCAAAATAACCAGTGCAATTGCCATAAGCAGAGCAAAGATAAGACCAACAACAGCTACTGCTGCGCCCTTGCCAACGGCAATACCCTTGTCTTTGAGCTCAAGTTTTGCAATCTGAACTTCGTCTTTAACCTGCTTGGGAGCAAGACGGGTCAGTACCTTACCCGCGTCAGCGACACCAGTAACGCTAGCTTTAATGCGTTTAATACTGGCACGCACGCCCGATTCGGCTCGCTCTGAACCGTTAAGGTTTTCGTGAGTGGACATATCCACCTCTCATTCATAGTAAGTCTACTTCTAAAAATACTTTACGCGTCTTTATCTAAGTTTAGGCTGATTTAGCAGAACACCAAAGCCCCACTGCAAGAAAACTCACTTTACTGCGAAACTTTTAGCCCTCTTCAGCGACAACTTCAACGGTTCCCGTTAGCGTCTTGTGAACTGGGCAACGGCGCGCAATCTCAAGCAGACGCGTCCGCTGTTCAAAACTCAGCGATTCAGCAAATTCAATGACGACGGTAAAACGGCTACGGCGCTCTTTGTTAGGCATTAGTTGAGCGCAGTGGGTTACCGAAACGCGTGTGTCACCCAACTCGATGTTCTTACGACGCGCGTACATACCAACAGTCATGAGAGTGCAGGACGCCAGTGCCGACTGAAGCATCTCGTAGGGGTTAGGACCCAGCCCCAAACCACCGGGGACGCTTTCCGGTTCATCCATGACCCACGCATAGTGCTTAGTCTGCACCAAGGTCGTGAAATCACCTTCACCAGTGGCTCGAACACTGACCATACCGGTAGGCAGCTCAGCGTCTGCTACTACCTCAATCTTTTCAGCAGAAATATTCTCAGTCATATTTTCTATTTTGACAGCTTTACCGCGCGTCCGGCATATTTCGCAGTTTTTACTGCGCGTAAAGGCGCATAACAGCGAAAGCGATACCCCCTCCAACGTGACCGTCTTCAGTTTTTCCGAGTGTGCGAGGAAGTAAAAAGCTGAAGACAGAAAGCCCGTACAAACCAAATCGCCAAGGCTGTACCCAGGGTAAATGGCGGGTGCCCTGTTTTTGGGCATGAAAAAAACGCCACCCACTTGGCTGTTTAGCCTAGTGAATGGCGGTTTGCTTGCTCCCCCGACTGGACTCGAACCAGCTGTCTTCAGTTTTTCCGAGCAAGCGAGGAAACAAAAAACTGAAGACAGAGAAACAAAAAGACTCAGCCGAAGCTGAGTCTTAGTTTTGCTCCCCCGACTGGACTCGAACCAGTAACCCTTCGATTAACAGTCGAATGCTCTGCCAATTGAGCTACGGGGGAATGTTCCCTGCGATATTTCAATCGCTGCAACGAGTAATAACTATACGCAGGTTTTTGGGGTGGTGCAAATCGAAAATAAATGAAGTGCATCACATGGGCTGGTTGTTGGTGTGAAAAGCTGGCGCTCCGTCTAGTCTTGCCCTTCCATGATGCGTCTGCGCGCGATTTCGAGCTGCATAAGCTCGCGTTGGATGCGTTGGAATTCTTCGGGTGCAGCATCGGCGTTGAGCCGTTGAATTTCCATGAGGAGGTCTGATTTTTGGCGGTTGATTTGTTGTTCGAAGAGTCGGTTGAGAATATCGCGGGCGTAGCGTGCTAGTTGCTCTTCGGTGGAGGCAGGTATGGGCGCGACGGTGAGTTCCGCGAGCAGAGGGTGTACAGGTTCAGGTGCGTAGGCGCGGATGGTATTAACCCAGGTTGCTCCGGGTTCTGGCCACATCTGTGCGGCGGCTCCGATGATTCCGCGTCCGAGTGCGGCGTGTACTGAGTAGCGGAAGCTGATTTTCGCGAGTTCTTGCCATTGCCCTTGTCCCAGAAGCTGCGGGCACTGAATGATGATTTCGAGCGCTTCGCGTTCCATGCGGGCTACTGGGTCACGCATATCGGGTTGCTCGAAGGCGTCCGCGCCGGTGGCTGGCGCCTGCTCTGTGGCAGGTTCGGTGCGGGTTTGCTCTGCGAGTCGGGCACGTTCGCGGGCTGAAACCTGTGGGTTTTGTAGCGCCCAGCTGACGGCTCGTTGTACCTCGTCAATGTCAAGTCCCAGCTGACCAGAAACTCGACGTATGTAGGCAGGACGCAGGGAGGAATCTTTGATTCCCGCGACGATGGGAGCAATAGCTCGCATGCCACGTACACGCCCTTCAACGGTGGTGAGGTCGAAGGTTCGCAAAGTAGCGTCGATAGCGAATTCAAAGAGCGGACGCCTCGATTTTACGAGGGCGCGCACCGCGGCATCCCCTTGTTCAAGGCGCAGATCGCAGGGATCCATTCCCGAGGCGGCAACGGCAACGAAGGTCTGGGCAACGAAACGCTGGTCATCTTCAAAAGCTGAGAGGGCTGCTTTCTGTCCGGCGGCGTCCCCATCGAAGGTGAAAATAACTTCTCCGCCGCTGCCGTCGTCCCCCATGAGCCTGCGAATGATTTTGATGTGCCCCTCACCGAAGGCGGTACCACTGGTAGCAACGGCAGTATCAATACCGGCAACATGCGCTGCCATCACATCGGTGTAGCCCTCTACGACAACAATTTGTTTCTTCTTGGCGATGTTGCGTTTTGCAAGATCGATACCATAGAGCACCTGGGATTTTTTGTAGAGCGGGGTCTCTGGTGTGTTGAGATATTTGGGGCCTTTATCGTCCTCGTACAGACGGCGAGCGCCAAAGCCTATTGTTTCGCCGCCGAGTGCGCGGATAGGCCACACGACGCGCCCGCGAAAGCGGTCGTAGAGCCCTCTGTTACCTTCTGAGAACATGCCGGTTTCGCGCAGTTCATCGTCGGTGAAGCCACGGGAACGCAGGAATGTGAGGAGGTTATCCCAACCTTTGGGTGCATAGCCGACACCGAACTTTTTGCAGGTTTCGGGGTCAAAACCTCGCCCGCCCATGAACTTTTGCGCTTCGCTAGCGGCGGGGGTATAGAGGTTGCGTTGAAAGAATTCCGCGGCGACTTTGTGAGCGTCAAGCAGTCGTTGGCGCTTACCGGTTTCGCGTTTGTCGGGTGCTTGCCCGGCTTCGTAGTGTAGCTCGTAGTTGATGCGAGCAGCGAGCTTTTCGACAGTTTCAGTGAAAGAGGTGTGGTCCATCGCCATGACGAAAGCGATGACGTCACCAGATTCTCCGCAACCGAAACAGTGGTAGGTGCCCATCTGCGGGCGCACGTGAAAAGAGGGCGTGCGCTCATCGTGAAAAGGGCACAGCCCTTTAAAGGAGCCGATACCGGCACCCTTGAGGGTCACGTACCCCTCAACGATCTCGCGGATGTCGGTGCGAGAACGAACCTCGTCTATGTCTTCACGTCGAATTAAACCTGCCACAGATAACAGTCTAGTCCACCTATGCCGGGGTAGAGCCGGTGCTTGCTGATAGCTCAAGATTTCATGCGCTCATACGCTAAAAGCACGTTGATCCCCTTTACTGAAAAGCTATCTTCCCGTTGTTGTTATCTGTTTGAAGAGATCAAGGGCTGAGCGGTCGGTGAGTGAAGCTACCTGGTCAATCACCAAGCGCAGACGTGCGGCATCGTCATTGGGACCTAGCTCTACGAGGTCTGCACGGAAAGTTCTATCAAGTAAAGAAGTGTCTTCAAAAAGCGCGGTAACAAGAACACCGAGGACGCTGCGCTGCTGTTCGTAGTGGGGCAGCGCGTCCCGCGTGGTCATCACGTAGGCGGTGGCAATCCCCTTCATCACCGCGATTTCGTGTTCAGTTTCAAGCGGAACAACAAGAGTAGCGTTGTAGCGTACCAAGGGATCGTTCCCGTATTTTTCACGGGTTGCATGTACGGCAGCGGCGGCAAAACGACCAATCACATCTGAGGTCAGGGCTTTGAAACCCGCCATGGACGCGCGCGAGCCGCTCATGTGTGTACCCCACCGATCAATGTTCTCTAAACGCATGAGGGCGGCGTTAAGCTGCTCGTCGGTGGCATTGGGTAGATACCACTGGCGGGTTTTCTCAAAGACCCGTTCGCGTGCAGCGGGGTCATTGAGGTGATGCAGCTGCACATGACCGCCGAATACCGCGTCTTCAACGTCATGCACAGAATACGAAATATCGTCGGCAAGGTCCATGACCTGAGCTTCCATGCACTTTTGAGTGGGTGCAGCACCTGCTGCCACTGCCTCAGAACGGAACCATTCAAACACCGGCATATCATCTGCATAAGCCCCGAACTTACGGTTGGGTTTGCCATCGGTACGAGCGGGCGCTGCCTCGCGCGTCCAAGGGTATTTGCAGGAGGCGTCCAAAGTAGCGCGGGTCAAATTCAGCCCGGCACTACCATCGTCATTGCGCATGACCTTGGGTTCTAGACGGGTGAGCAACCGTAAAGTCTGAGCGTTGCCCTCAAATCCGCCGGCGTCCTGCGCTAGCTCGTTCAAAGCAGTCTCGCCATTATGCCCAAAGGGCGGATGCCCCAGATCGTGCGAAAGACAGGCGGCATCCACCAGGTCAGGGTCGCAACCCAGCATGCGCCCTATTTCTCGACCAATCTGGGCAACCTCAAGCGAGTGGGTGAGTCGGGTGCGCACAAAATCATCGGTATTCGGATCCAGCACCTGAGTTTTAGCACCCAAGCGCCGTAGGGCAGAAGAGTGCAAAATTCTCGCGCGATCCCGCTCAAACGCCGAACGGTAGACGTTGCGATGGTGCTCAGGCACCCACCGCTGAACGTCCTGCTCGGTATAACCGGTAGAGCTACCAATTTCTGGAGGCTGCCCCGCATGAGGCTGGTGGTTCGACGTAAAACTCATGGTGGGCGTCCTTTCCTAATGCTTAAAGAATATCGCTATCGTCGTCAAACCCGTATTCGGGAGGGTAAACGATAGTTCCCGGCGCTAATTCAAAATCGGGGTTAAGATTGCGCACTAAGAAGTGACTGCGCTCGATGGGCGCTTCAGTTTTAATGCCCTCGTAGCGAGCAGGTTTAAAACCCAACTGAGCGAAGAAATCTGGGGTATGAACGGCATCTGCGTGCGCGAGTAAGCAGCTGGGAGTACCTGTACTCCGCGCGTCCGACTCTGCCCGCTGACTCAAGGTAGATAGTAGTTGCATGGACGCGCCTTCCTCCCCCGCAAGCCCAGCAAGAAGAAGGGTCGGGAAGCTACCAACCCAACACCGCACAAACGCAACGTGAGCTACTGCCACGCCGATTTCAGCGCCATTATCACGAGCAGTGAGCGAGTAGTGGGGCAACCAGATAGTGCGGTTTTCCTCCAGCTCACGGAGTAACGCTAAAGTTTCGGGGCGATCAGCGTAGAGGTGGGCGTAATCGGTCATAGCATCAAGCATAAAGAAAGTACCGTCTTCGGGCGAAAATATGAGCTGCTCCCCAAAGACGGTATTTTCGCTTTAAGACGGTACATTTGAGGGGTGTTTTACCCGCCTGAGATGTCCAGCTCGGCGCCCACCAGACCCAAGCGTTCGGCGTCTCCCAGAATCCGCGAGTTTAGCCACCCATCGGGCAGGTGCGGTTTCTTCGGTGATCCAGCGCGTCCACGGGAACCTTCTACCGAGGCACCGGGATAGCCAATGGAGTGATCCAGTTCTGATAAGTATTCGCGCAAGGTCGCCAGATCAGGCACGGTTGCCATCTTGGCACGCAGCTGACCGCCCACCGGGTAGCCGTGAAAGTACCAGGCAACATGTTTACGGATTTCGCGCAGCCCCTTGAGTTCATCACCAAAAGTCTCCACCAGCAACTCAGCATGGCGGTAAATCATATCGGCAACTTCGCTCACGCCGGGGCGATGGCGCTCTTCAGAACCCTCAAACGCATTCTGCAAATCACCAAAAAGCCACGGACGACCCTGGCAACCGCGTCCAATCACTACGCCGTCAATACCTGTTTGCTCAACCATATCGATAGCGTCCTCAGCGGCGAAAATATCACCGTTACCCAAAATGGGAACATCGGGAATCGCTTCGCGCAGCTCTGCAATAGCATTCCAGTCTGCCTTGCCCGAGTACCGCTGTTCCAGGGTGCGACCGTGCAAAGCGATACCAGCGACGCCGGCGTCTCGAGCAATTTTTGCTGACTCAATAAAAGTTAGGTGGTCTTCATCGATACCCTTACGCATTTTGATAGTCAGCGGAATATCGTTACGCGATGCTTCTTTGACTGCGTTCTGCACGATGGCGGTGAAGAGGTCAGTCTTCCACGGCAGGGCAGAGCCACCACCAAGCTTGGTAACCTTGGGGACGGGGCAACCAAAGTTCAGATCGATGTGTTCGGCGCGGTCCTCTTCGACCAGCATGCGCACAGCCTTACCAACGTTCACCGCGTCCACACCGTAAATCTGCACCGAACGGATTTTCTCATCATCATCGTGTTCGATAATGCGCAAAGACTCGGGATTGCGTTCCACCAACGAACGGGCGGTCACCATCTCGTTGACGTAGAGCCCTCCCCCGTACTCACGGCACAGGCGACGAAAGGCCTTGTTCGTCACCCCAGCCATGGGAGCAAGAATAACGGGCACGTCAATAGTGTGCTTACCCAGGTGCAAGGGAGGCAGCTTGAGCTGCTTTGAGCGAGAGGTATCGATAGTTTCAGTCACCTAGCAATTTTCGCATACTCAGCGTATGCGTGGGGTTTGCGGCAACTCACAACAGAAAAAGCTAGTTTTAGAGCAAATGAGGGGCGCGCCTCTATTGCCACATACGGCAGGTCAAACAAGAGAGCCCCCCCCCCGAAAAATCCGAAAGCAATGAAGTACTCTTTTTAATCAGTTTTCTAAGATTATTTTTACAAGAACAAAAGCAGTAGGTAGGTTTTATACATGGATGAAACGCGAGTAGAACGTATTCTGCGGGCGGTCGAATGCATCCCGGCTAGTGAAGTGGCTACCTACGGCGATCTGGGCAAAATCACGGACGAATCCCCAAGAGTCATCGGTAGGGTCATGGCGACCTGGGGCTCCAATGTTCCCTGGTGGCGGGTGGTGAACGCTAAGGGTCAGATCTCCGGTCATTTTGCCCAAGCGCTACCTCATTGGCAAGCAGAAGACATAACGGTTAAAGAAGAAGCCGGTGCGGTCGCTTTGAACAAGCACCGCACCGAGCTCTCGGTTCTTCAAGTCGCTTGGTATCAGGCGGTTGCAGACCTTACGGAGTCATCATACTGCCGGTAATCCCCAGGGTTTCACCGCTGACCTAGGACGCTTCGTCCGAGGCAAGGAACACATAGGCACCTACACATTCGGCGGGCTGACCGTGGCTGGGTTACAAGGGAGTCAAGAAGGGGCGGTCAGGTACGCGGAGGACACCGCGCGGGCACAGTGCCTGCGCTAGACCCCTTGCTGAAGGTGTTCTGTGTTGCCTTAGTCAGAGCGTAATCCAGCAAGATAGCTGGGAGCTTGTATGCCTGAATCGCCACCCCCTCATCAGGGCATGGCGTCCCCAAAGACGACCATGACCAACAGAAGATTCAAAGCCCAAATCTGCAAGGGGCTCCATCTTAGAATCCAAACCCGGTTTTTCTTGCTCCTACCCCAGAGGTTTCATAGCTTCGTACTTGCTACGGGGTCATCAGTTCAGACACAATATCTCAACTCAACGCTGGTTTTAATGGTTAGTCTGTAACGCTAGGTACTGACGGCAAAGCCCCGTGCATTTCTCGTATGAAGAATTGCACGGGGCTTTGTTACACCTAGCTAGAAATTAGCGAGGGAAGAATTAGAACTTACGGTTCTGCTCGTCGCCTTCAACGATGATTTCTTCCTTGCGTACGTCAGCTGAAACGCGCTCGGTCTCAGTGTGTACTTCCTTGCCCAGTGAAACGCGCTCGGTTGCAACGGTTTCGGTTGAAACAACGGGACGCTCTTCGTGTGCGGTAACGGTTACGTCAGCGCGTGCTTCTGCTGAGTCGAAGTCGTAGCCTTCAACTACTTCGCCGTCACGAACTTCGCTGCGCTCAACAACAATTTCTTCACGACGTACGGGAACCTCAACGGTCTCGGTGTCGGTGTGAACAACCTTACGCAGGCGAACCTTGCCGGTTTCGCGTGCTGAGGTTGCAGTTGAAACGTTCAAGCGCTCTTCGTGAGCAACAACATCGCCCTCGTGCGCGTCAACGTCGCGGTGAGCGTCAGCGTGCGCTTCGGTACCTGCGACACCTGCGGTGGTGGTTGCAGTCTCGGTTGCATGTACGTCACGGTCGCCAGCTACGGGAGCTGCTGAGAGTGAGTAGTACTCGTACAAGCGCTGCTCTTCAGCAGGTGAGAGCTCGCCGTCTTCAGCGATGCTCGGAGCGTCCTTGACGAAATCCTTTGAGAAGGGAACAACAATCTCATCACCGTTGTACTGAGCGTTGTTCAGAGGTACGAAGGTCTCGTTTGCGCCAAACAGACCGGTTGCAACAGTTACGAAGGTGGGCTGGCTGTTGTCTGCGTCGAGGTAAACTTCGCCGACCTTGCCAATCTTTTCACCATCGGTTGCTACAACAACGCTGTTACGCAGGTTTTCAATTGAAGTGTTAGCCATGATTAGCTACCTTTCTTTCCCTATCATGTGAAGAGCGGTTTGCCCTTCCATCGATACTGTTCTTTCGAACTGCAGATAAGACGAACCAAGTTGACTGTTTATCACGCTACTGAGTATTTTTACCGAAAAAAATTTTTGACGAGAGTCACAGACTCCTGCCAAAATCTTCAGTTTTCAGTTTTCCCAGCCTGCCACAAACTATATGTTCAGCCCGAACTTTCTTGAGACTCAGCTTACCACCTTTCAGAAGTAGTTCGCCCACTTTCTAGTGACACAGGGCACCCCCAGTGTGTCTGAGGTAAGCAGCAAAAAATTTCGTGACTTTTTACGTCTATACCCCGTCGTCACCTGCATTACCTGTCCGTCCCCACCCTTCCGATGCATACTGACAGACCCCAAAAAGCTCACTCCTCAGAAGACCGCCTACCGTTACAAGCAGCCTTTTCTTCCTCACGGCGTGAGCCGGGTCTATCTTCCCGATTTTGCTTGATTTTTCAAGCAAAAAGACGCGACGCTACCTCGGCAAGAGGGGCGACGCGTCCACAGGTTTCAGGGTTTAGAGAGCTTTGAGAGAAGTCTCAGCTACCACCATGGTTTCAGTAACCACAGAAGCTGCCCCCGACTTCACAAAGTGGTCAATAAGCACCGCTAAATCCTCCATAGAGTCATCAACTTCAACCGTCACAGGGTACTGGTACGCCAACAGCGAAAGCACCTGAATAATAGCTTCTCGCACCCCCGCGAAGTCATAATCGTAACCAAGTAAAATTTCGGTTGCGGAGCCCTCCGCAATTTCAGCACCGGGTACATCAGCCTGCAACGGACGGTAGCTCACAGCGAAAGCCTTAATATCGCCCTTTTTGCCCTGCTTCTTGGCAGCGATGATGTCATCACGCAGAACAATCGCGCCAAAAGCCTCAGCCTCATCAGAAAGAAAGAGGCGATTGACACGCGGCAACGGTGTTTCAGCTGGAGGATCCCACGCGTGTGATCGCACATAGAAATCCCACAGTTTCTGGGTGAGCTCGATCGAGCCGGTGGCAAGATCTTCAATTGCCTGGTGGGCACGTCCATCTTCATCTTCGTGCAGTGGCACCAGTGGAATCGCACCCGCCTCAATACGAACCAGACGCGAGCGCTGCAGATTCTCCAAGCCGTGTGCCTGCGCGAACGCTTCCCCTGCGCTACCGGGTTCAACCTTCGTGCGCAGAGTATGAACACCCGAGGGAGAACTTTTCGCCAGCTCTCGAAGTTTGTTCAGCAGTAAAGTACCAACACCCTGCCTGCGGTGTTCGGCAGCAACCTCAAGATAAGACCATAAATGGCGATGATGAAGGGACGTTTCGTAAATAGTGCCCGCTGCTACCGGAATACCCAGGTGCTCAACAACCAGGGTTCTTGACCAAGGCTGGGCATCGGAGTCAGCCGTAATGGACGCACGGAATGCCTCATTCGTGCTGTTATCAGCATCGTGCCAAATCTCAAGCAGAGCTAAATCATCGCCATCTTGCCAGGGGCGAACAGTAAAATCTTTCATAACACCTCATGTGTGAATAAATGCAGCAACCGAGCTGCTCATAGCCGAAATTCTTAGTATTTACCTACCAGTCTACGAGAGCTAAAGGGCGCACCCGGCAACTGTTCACCTGAACGCAAAGTTTTGCTACGTACCAGTTAGGTATGATCGTTAGATTATGACTATGTCCAAGACTCTCGCAGATAAACCCACCATCACTGGCGACCTGGTTGAACTGCGTCCATTCGATAGCGAAGCCACCGAAGCAATGCTCAGTTTCATCAAGGAGCCCGATGTCCTCAAGCGCACAGGCACCGTACATTCTACCGAGGACGCAAAAAGCGGCGCCCCCGGTGGCTACGAGCACGCCCGCAGGTGGTACGAAACACGCAACGAGCAAACTGACCGCATCGATTTGGCGGTCTTCTCTTTGAACGAGAAAAAATATGTGGGCGAAGCAGTGCTCAACGAATATGACGCTGCAGATCAGTCACTCAACTACCGTATTCTTATTGGTTCTGCTGGACAGGACAAGGGATACGGAACCGAAGCGACCCGCCTATTAGTTGATTACGCCTTTAGAAACCTTGATATTGAACGCATCAGACTTGAGGTATTCGACTTCAACGCCCACGCCCGCTACGTCTACACCTCGGTTGGTTTCACAGAAATTGAACGCGTCCCAGACGCGCTGATCTTTGACGGCAAAACGTACGATTCCATCATCAAAGAAATAACCCGCGCAGACTTTCAAAAGTTTCAACCGCTGAAGCAGGTAGGGGCAGCTGCGTAAAAGTTACCCCGCCCCGCCTGTTGCGGTTTACGCACACGAAGCATACGAAGCACCCGTGAGGTAGCGGGTGCTTCTTTGTTGCCGCCCCTAAAAACCTTTGGTGCAAAGAGTCTATAGGACTAAGGACGCGTTGCCCTTCCCCGCGCCTCAAGCAGGGGATGAACAGCGCGTCCGGGTGCATACGCTCGCCGGTGCCCTCGCACCAAATCGCGTTCTTTTTAGAGAGCCAACTTATCTGCCAGGTAGCTCTTGACCTGACCCAAAGAAACGCGTTCCTGGTTCATGGTGTCGCGCTCACGGATAGTGACAGCATTATCTTCAAGAGTGTCAAAGTCGACGGTAATGCAGAAAGGGGTGCCGATTTCGTCCTGGCGGCGGTAACGACGACCGATTGCACCGGAGGTGTCATAGTCGATGTTCCAGTTCTTGCGCAGTTCAGCAGCCAGCTTCTCAGCAGTCGGGGTCAAGTCTTCCTTCTTAGACAGAGGAAGAACAGCAGCCTTGACCGGAGCCAGACGCGGGTCGAGCTTCAGCACAGTGCGCTTATCAACGCCACCCTTGGTGTTAGGAGCTTCGTCCTCAACGTATGAATCAACCAAGAACGCCATCATGGAGCGGGTCAAACCAAAGGAAGGCTCAATCACGTAGGGTACGTAACGCTCACCGGATGCCTGGTCAAAGTACTCAAGTTTGGCATTTGAGTGCTCGTTGTGTACACCAAGATCATAGTTGGTGCGATTGGCAACGCCCATGAGCTCGCCCCACTCGCTACCCTGGAAACCGAACTTGTACTCCAGGTCAATAGTGCCTGCTGAGTAGTGGGCGCGGTCGTCCTCAGGAACATCGAACTTACGCATGTTATCGGGATTAATGCCCAGGTCAATAAACCAGTTCCAGCAGTCATCGACCCACTTCTTGAAGTGTTCATCAGCTTCATCAGGATGAACGAAGTACTCGATTTCCATCTGCTCAAACTCGCGGGTGCGGAAGATGAAGTTACCAGGGGTGATTTCGTTACGGAAAGCCTTACCAATCTGACCGATACCGAAGGGAGGCTTCTGACGAGCAGCGGTTACCACGTTGTTGAAGTTTACAAAAATACCCTGAGCAGTTTCAGGGCGTAGGAAGTGCAGACCCTCTTCATTATCAACCGGGCCCAGGTAAGTCTTCATCAAACCAGAGAAGTTCTGGGGTTCAGTCCACTCACCGCGGGTGCCACAGTTGGGGCAGGCAATTTCAGCCATACCGTTTTCAGGCGCGCGACCCTTCTTCGACTCAAAAGCCTCAATGAGGTGATCCTGACGCAGACGGGTGTGGCAGGAAAGACACTCCACGAGAGGGTCAGTAAAGGTAGCAACGTGACCAGACGCCTCCCACACTGCCTTCGGCAAAATAATGGAGGAATCAAGACCAACCATGTCCTCGCGTCCGCGCACGAAAGTCTGCCACCACTGCTGACGGATGTTTTCTTTCAGCTCAGCACCGAGAGGGCCGTAATCCCATGCTGAGCGGGTACCACCGTAAATTTCACCCGCCTGAAAGACGAAACCGCGGCGCTTCGCAAGCGCAATAACGTTATCGAGAACTGACTTCTCTGCCATGAATCTTTTCGCTCCTTGTGCTCCACCACTGGATGCGGCGTGCTGGGGTTTCTTATTGGGTCTGTGCGTTTGAAAGTTCAACGCGCTTGAACTAGGTTACCAGCGTTCACCTGCTGCCAGGAGAAAAATGAAGCGAGTAAAGTGTGAACTATGAGTGATATTGAAGAAGTTTATATTCGCGATGAAATGATTCGCTTGGGTCAGTTTCTGAAACTCGCCTCAATGGTTGAAAACGGTGTGCATGCCCGCGAGGTTATTGCGGACGGTTTGGTCAAGGTCAACGGCGATATTGAAGAGGCACGCGGCAAGCAGCTGCACCCCGGTGACACCGTGACGCTGAACGGTGTGACTGTAAAAGTGGCACGCGAGGAGTTCTAAAGCGCGTCCCGCACGCCGGAGCTAAACGTCATTCACCTTTAGATGCACGATTCACCTGAGATGCAGAGGTGAATCGTGCATCTAAAGGCAACCCGCTTCTTGAAGGACGCAACAGCTCGGCACGCAGAGCGTCTTAGTTCATGACCTTCTGCTCAATAAATTCAGCCACGTGCCCGATTTCTTGGGCGTTGACGCCGTGACCCATGCCCGAGTACAGTCTCTTGGTCGTCTCAAAGTGGTCACCTGCGTACTCAAGGGTGAACGCTACCTTATCTTCGGGAATCACAGGGTCTGCCTGGTCGCGTCCGTAAAACAGGGGAATCTGAGCAGCAGCCACCGCGGCATTGTCAAAGTAGTTGCTCTGCGTTTCAATAACGTAGCCCGAGAGACCAATCACTGCCTTTACAGCGGTAGGACGATGACGCGCCACCGAGGTAGCCACCGCCATGCCCTGCGAAAAGCCAAGGAGGGTAATGTCGCTATAAATACCGGCGTGATCATCGAGCCACCGCAGTACATAATCACTGGCAAGTTCGACCCCGCGCACGTTCGTATTCAGGCGCTGATCCAGCGAGTACCACTGATAGCCCATTGCGCTACCGGGAATATACGCCTGATTTAGTTCAGCATCAAAAGGCGCACCTACTGGTTGCGGGGCGCGCAAAGCCACGTAAGTCATACCCTGATTCGGCAGATGCGGGGTCAGCCCCAACAGGTCTCGCTCGTTAGAACCATAGCCGTGCAAAAGCACTACCAAATGGCTATCTTCGCGCTGTTCAGGACGGTTGGAATATTCAGCGGTGTAAGTCATAGCCCCATTCTCGCACGGTGTAGTCGCACCCCAGGAATATTGAAGAGTTAGGCGTTGGCAACCCGAGCTCTTCAAGCGGCAGCAGCCACCTGGGAGGGCACTTCCCTGTTCTCCTCTTCTCGTTCACTGTGTTCGGCAAGTGCCTGACGCAGAATCCTCTCTACTTGACCGGTCTCAATCAAGAACCCGTCATGCCCTGAGGGCGAGTGAATGACCTGAGGTTCTACCGGGTGAGGCAGTGCGGACGCAAGAATGTGAGAATCACTGGGAAAAAAGAGACGATCCGAGTCAACGTAGGCAACCAACCAGTGGCAGTGCGCCGTGGGTTCTAGCGCCTGACGTAGGCTACCGCGTCCGCGCGCCACGTCGTGAGTTAAAAGAGCCTCATTGATTGCCAGGTAGGAGTTAGCGTCAAAGCGTTTAACAAGTTTTTCGCCCTGGTAGTCTAGGTAGCTTTCGACCTGGTACCTGCCGCGACCGGTGTTGTAGGAGGTCAGGGGCTGTTCGCCAGGCTGGACGTCGCGTCCAAAGCGGAAGTCGAGTTCGGCGGCAGAACGGTAGGTTGTGTGAGCGATACGGCGCGCCAAAGCCAGACCTGTTTCGGGGGCTGCTCCGTCGTAGTAGTCACCGCCCGCGAAATGAGGATCCTGACGAATCGCCAGGTTCTGCATATGCCCCCAGGCGATAGTATCTGCCGTTGCCGATGATGCTGACGCGATCACAGCACAACCGCGTACCCGATCGGGGAAAGTGGCTGCCCATTCCACTGACCGCGCACCACCCAGGGAGGCGCCGATAACATAGCTAAAACTCGGAATACCCAGGGCATCGGCTAACCTCGCCTCAGCCCGTACGGTATCACGAATCGTCACCTGCGGAAAACGAGAACCCCAGGGTTTGTTCTCTGGATCTATAGAGGAGGGAGCGGCACTGGCAGGCCCCGTTGAGCCATTGCATCCACCTAAAATATTGGGAGAAACCACAAAATACTTGTTAGTATCAATCACAGCACCCGCGCCCACGATGCCCGCCCACCAGCCCTCAGTCTCAGCATAGGCACGGGTCTTCGCATCGGCATCACCGCCTACCAGTCCCCGCGAAACGTGGGTATCACCGGTCAAGGCGTGTAAAACCAGAATCGCGTTTGAAGCGTCGTGGTTTAACTCGCCCCAGGTCTCATACGCAAGAGTAACCTCGGGCAGCACTTCGCCTGATTCAAGGGTGAGATCACCAACCGTCTCGAAACGAAGTACTCCGTCTTCACGAGCAAAATTGCGGGGTTGAATCGTCATTGATGGTTTTTCCTAGACTATTGCTGGGGTCAAAGGCAGACAGATAAAAGTAGGCGATCAAGAATAAAAATCCCCTGCCAGTGGGCGATACCCACCGGCAAGGATCGGTGGAGAGCTTAGCTAATTGCCTCAAAACCTAGTTCGAGGTCAGCAAGGATGTCATCGATGTGCTCAATACCCACCGACAGGCGAATAAAGGCAGGATTAATACCGATGGCGGCAAGCTCCTCATCAGTGGACTGCGAATGGGTGGTTGATGCCGGGTGTACCACCAGCGAGCGCACGTCGCCCACATTGACCAACAAGGAGTGAAGGTGCAAGGCGTCGACGAAGTTCTGGGCGGTAGTGGCATCAGCGTTTTTGAGGGTGAAGCCCAGCACCGCGCCGGGGCCGTTGGGAATGTATTTCTGTGCCAGCTCGTAGTAGGGCGATGAGGGTAGCCCCGCCCATGTCACCGATTCAACAGCTTCGTGGGTTCCAAGGTACTCAGCGACTTTGCGAGTGTTCTCAATGTGGCGTTCCACGCGCAGCGAGAGGGTTTCAAGACCAATAGCAATGTTGAAGGCGTTGGTGGGTGAGATTGACGAACCTAAATCGCGCAACAGTCCCACGCGGGCTTTGATGATGTAGGAGACGTTGACGCCAAAGGGTGAATCCGGTCCCAGATCACGGGCGTAGACCAACCCGCCGTATCCCTCGTCCGGGGTGTTGAACAGGGGGAACTTCTCGGGGTCTTTACCGTAATCGAAGTTGCCCGAATCAACGATGACACCACCAACCGACGTACCGTGCCCACCCAAGTATTTAGTGGCAGAATGAACCACGACGTCCGCGCCCCACTGGATGGGGTTCAGTAGGTAGGGGGTGGGAATGGTGTTATCAACAATTAGGGGCACTCCCGCCTCATGTGCAACGCCTGCAACACCCTCAATATCAAAGACATCGCCGCGCGGGTTCGGCAGGGTCTCACCGAAGAAAGCCTTAGTGTTGGGCTGGACCGCTGCTTTCCATGCCTCAAGGTCATAAGGATCTTCCACGAAAGTGGTTTCGATACCAAAGTTCTTCAAGGTGTACTTGAGCAAGTTGTATGACCCGCCATAGAGAGAAGGGGATGCAACAATATGATCGCCTGCGCCCGCTACGTTAATGAGGGCGTAGGTGGTTGCTGCCTGACCAGACGCTAGCAGCAGCGCGTCCACACCGCCTTCAAGGGCTGCAATACGCTTCTCTACTGCCTCTTGAGTGGGGTTGTTGATGCGGGTGTAAATAGGACCAAGCTCTGCCAGGGCGAAACGGTCTGCTGCCTGCTGAGAGTCTTTAAAAACAAAGGATGTAGTCTGGTAGATCGGCAGTGCGCGAGCGCCGGTTGCCGCATCGGGTTCTTGCCCGGCGTGAATCTGCTGTGTTTCGAACTTCCACCCGGTGGGGTTTGAGGGGGTGGGAATAGTGCGCTCTGACATGTATGCCTCCAATAAGTTTTGTTTTTCTTAGTGGGGCTGATGCGTACAGGGGTTGTTTTTACCCGTACACGGTCAAAGTTTCTTGAGCACACAGTACATCTGAACCCTTAGTATTACCTGCTGAGAGTGACAAAGAGTCTGTAAGCGCATCAAGCCCGCGTTTGTAACGTTTGGTGCTGCAAGGCTTAGAGCCTTGCAGTCGTTACCCGGTCTTCACCCAGGGCACCCCACCGCGGTTGGAGGGTTGCCGACCAGCTAGCTGGGGCTTAGCGCTGGCTCTCATGACCTGCCTCTATGTTTTCGTATGCACCGGTGCCCGGTCAAGACAGCCCGAATAGATTTCTTAATGTGTAAACATTACGTCAGATATTAAGCCGCCGAGATCCTGCTATAAATCAGGTTCTCGGCGCAGGGGTATGAGCTTCTTACAACACCGCCCACAGCGTAAAATGATTTTTTAAGATTTGAACTCATCGCTCAGGAAGTAAACCCTATGGTTACGCATCAGCCCCCCGTAGCAGCCCAGCATCCGACCGTTCGCACTTTTCATGAAGATAGTGTCAGCGACTCTTACGAGTGGTTGCGCGATAAAGACAGCGAAGAGGTTTTAGCTCACCTGCACGCTGAGAATGCCTACACTGAGCAGGTCACAGCGGATCAACAACCGCTCCGCGAAGCAATTTTCAGTGAGATTAAAGAGCGTACCCTTGAAACTGATCTCTCGGTGCCAGCCCGTAAGGGTTCGTGGTGGTACTTTGCGCGCTCGGTTGAGGGTGAGCAGTACCCGGTGATGTGCCGGGTTGCCGCGTCCACTACTGACGATGATATTGCCGATTACACTCCCCCGGTGATTGAACCGGGCGTTGCCCTTGCCGGTGAGCAGGTGCTACTCGATTGCAATGAGTTCGCCCGCGAGCTACCCTACTTTTCTTTGGGTGGCTACAGCGTGAGTTTCGATGGGGCGCTGCTGGCGTTCTCGGTTGATTCCAGCGGCGATGAGCGCTACACCCAGCATTTCTTGGACTGTTCTACCGGCACCCTGTTAGATGAAACTATCGACAATATTTTTGCGGGTTCTTTTCTAACTCCCGATGGTTCATCGCTGATTTATACGGTTGCCGATGAGTCGTGGCGTCCCTATGAGGTGCGTAGGCATCTACTGGGTTCAACGCAGAAAGATCAGCTGCTCTTTCATGAAGCGGACGCGGGTTTCTGGTTGGGTGCCGAAATTTCTAGCGACCAGTCCTCGCTCATTATTGAAGCCGGTAATAGTGAGTTCGCCGAGGTGTATGTGGTTGCCCTCGATGCGCTCGATAGTGTGGACGCCGCCCACCTCACCCCTGTCATCTCGCGAAATGAGGGTGTGCAGTACGGGGTTGAGCCTGTGACCGTTGCGGGCAGTCAGCACCTGCTCATTGTGCATAACTTTAGGGCAGTTAATTCTGAGGTGGTGTTAGCACCAGCTGTCCCGATGCCTTTTAACCAGTTGAAGAACGCTTGGGTTCAGGTTCTGCCCCATCAAGAGACCGTGCGTGTTGAGGGCGTGGCGCTTTCCCGCGACCGTCTGGTTGTTGCTGCCCGCGCTAACACCACGAGCAGACTCTTTTTTGCCCCTGTCTCTGCGCTGCAAGAGCTCATGGTCAGTGGTACTTCACCTAAGTTTGACGAACCTGCCGATTTCACCGAAGAACTTTATACCTGCACGCTCAGTGCCGCGCACGGAGACTCTCCCGTGGTGCGCTTTAGCTACGGTTCGTGGGTCACTCCCACTCGCATCTACGATTACTTCCCGGCAACCGCCGTACTTGAGATGCGCAAGGAAACCCCGGTTTTGGGTGGCTTTAACCGCGAGGATTACCGTGCTTACCGGGTCTGGGCGCAGGCGTCCGACGGAACCGATATTCCCGTATCCATCATGCACCGCGCTGACCTTGATCTCACCCGCGAGCACCCTGTCTTGCAGTATGGCTACGGCTCCTACGAGGTCTCTATGGACCCGGCATTCAGCATCGCCCGCCTTTCGCTACTTAATCGCGGTGTCATCTTCGCGGTCGCGCACATTCGCGGCGGTGGAGAGCTGGGTCGTCAGTGGTACCTTGATGGCAAAAAACTCGCCAAGAAAAATAGCTTCACCGACTTCGTTGCTGTTACTGATTATCTGGCTGCCCAGCCCTTTGTGGACGCCACCAACATCGTCTGCATGGGCGGTTCAGCTGGTGGTCTGCTCATAGGCGCAGTGCTCAACCTCGCCCCCGAAAAATACCGGGCGGCTATTGCTCAGGTTCCCTTCGTAGATGCCCTCACCAGCATCCTCGACCCGGAACTGCCGCTTTCAGCCCTTGAATGGGAAGAGTGGGGTAACCCCCTTGAATCGCGTGAAGTCTACGAGTACATGAAGTCTTACTCACCCTACGAGAACATCCACCCGGTACGCTACCCACCCATCGCCGCAGTGACCAGTCTCAATGACACGCGCGTCCTCTACGTCGAACCAGCAAAATGGGTTGCGAAACTGCGCGAAACTATTGACCCCACCTCGCCTGTACCCCTGCTCAAAATTGAAATGGACGGTGGTCACGGTGGCGGTTCCGGGCGTTACACCCGTTGGCGCGATGCTGCCTGGGACTACGCCTTTGCCCTCACCCACATGGGACTCTAATACCCGCTGTTGTGAATTCTGACCAGTGACCCCACACCGGCTTGAGCGCAAAAGCAAAATCCCCTTTGCTTTCTGTTCAGAAGGCAAAGGGGATTTTGCTTTGTGCTAGCTACGAGCACTCTAGAAGAGCCAGAAAGAGTTAGCCCTCAACGCCCAGCTTTTCAAGAATTAGCTCGCGGACGCGGGCAGCATCTGCCTGACCGCGGGTAGCCTTCATGACCTGACCGACGATTGCGCCAGCAGCCTGCACCTTACCGGCACGGATCTTATCGGCAACATCGGGCATCGCAGCAAGCGCGTCATCAATAGCGGTGGTGAGAGCACCATCGTCAGAGACCACAGCAAGGTTGCGCTTCTGCACAATCTCGGCAGGCTCACCCTCACCATCAATAACGAAGCCCAGTACCTGGCGGGCAATCTTATCGTTGATTTTCTTCGCTTCAATAAGCTTATTCAGTTCAACAACAGTCTGCGCAGTTGCACCGGTCTCAGCCAAATCGACCTCACGGTCCTTGGCGATACGAGCAATCTCACCCATCCACCACTTACGGGCAACGGCGGCAGGAGCACCAGCAGCAATGGTCTCTTCGATAGCGTCCATAGCACCAGCGTTTACCACATCGCGGAACTCTTCATCAGAGAAGCCCCAGTCAGCCTTCAGGCGCTTGCGACGCTCGGCAGGAGGCTCGGGCAGTTCTGCGCGCAGACGCTCGATCCACTCTTCATCAGTGACCACCGGCACCAAATCGGGCTCCGGGAAGTAGCGGTAATCATCGGCATCAGACTTAGGACGACCTGCGGTGGTTTCGCGGGTATCCTCATGCCACATGCGGGTTTCCTGAATAATCTTTTCACCAGCATCGAGCACAGCAGCATGACGCTGAATCTCGTAACGTACCGCGCGCTCCACCGAACGCAAAGAGTTCACGTTCTTGGTCTCGGTACGGGTACCAAACTCGGTGGTGCCCTTAGGCATGAGGGAAACGTTAGCATCACAGCGTACGTTACCGCGCTCCATGCGAGCGTCCGAAATACCCAGATTCTTCACGATTTCGCGAATAGCGGCAACATAGGCGCGAGCTAGCTCGGGGGCACGCTCACCGGCACCGACAATCGGGCGAGTCACGATCTCCACCAAGGGTACACCCGCACGGTTGTAGTCAACCAGTGAGAAGTCAGCACCCTGAATACGACCGGAGGAGCCACCCTTGTGGGTCAGCTTACCTGCGTCCTCTTCCATGTGTGCACGCTCAATATCGATAGTGAACACGGTACCGTCTTCTAGCTCAATATCAATCGAACCGTTGGCAGCAATCGGCTCATCATACTGAGAGGTCTGAAAGTTCTTGGGAGTATCGGGGTAAAAATAGTTTTTACGCGCGAAATGAGAGACCGGAGCAATCTCACAGCCCAAAGCCAGACCCAGCTTAATAGAAGACTCCACAGCCTTACCGTTCACCACCGGCAGCACTCCGGGTAAACCCAGCGAAACGGGAGTGACGTTAGTGTTCGGAGTATCGCCGAACTCGTTGGGAGCCGCATCAAACATCTTGGTGGCGGTATTCAGCTCAACGTGTACTTCGAAGCCCAGCACGGGATCGTACTTCTCCATGGCCTCTTCAAAGCTCAAAATTTCATCAGACATTGTGTATTACGCTCCAAAGTCGAAGTCACGAATAAGGTCACGAGTATCAGGCATCTGAGCATGCAAAGGAGCACCCCACTGAGCCTCCAACAGAGCCTCCAAACCAGCGCCTGCGCGGTAGAGACGCGCGTCCTCGTGGGCGGGGGCAGTGAACTGAATACCAACGGGCAGACCGTCTTCATCAGCCAAACCGCCGGGGATTGAGATAGAAGGAACGCCTGCCAAGTTAGTGGGCACCGTAGCGATATCACCCTTGTACATTGCCATGGGATCGCCCTTGGTCTTCTCCCCCAACTTGTAAGCGGTGGTGGGAGCAGTCGGGGAAATCAGCACATCGGCAACCTCGAACGCCTTGGCGTAGTCACGCTGAATCAGGGTACGAACCTTCTGCGCTGAACCGTAGTAAGCATCATAGTAACCGGCGCTGAGTGCGTAAGTACCCAGAATGATGCGGCGCTTAGCCTCATCACCAAAACCTGCTGCGCGGGTAGCTGACATAACGCGCTCGATAGTCACGGGACCATCTTCGGGTACAACGCGCAGACCGAAACGGACGCCGTCGTACTTAGCGAGGTTAGATGAAACCTCAGACGACATAATCAGGTAGTAAGCACCAATTGCCTCTTTCACAGAAGGCAGGGAAACCTCAACGATTTCAGCGCCAGCCTGCTTGAGCAGCTCAACAGATTCGTTGAAACGCGCCAGTACGCCCTCTTGGAAGCCTTCGCCGGTGAGCTCTTTAATAACACCGACGCGCAGGCCTTTGAGACCGCCTTCAGTAGCGCCCTGACGGGCTGCGTCCGCGTAAGCACCAACAGGTTCATTGAGAGAGGTGGAGTCTTTGGGGTCGTGACCACCAATGACCTCGTGAAGCAAAGCGGTATCAAGAACGGTGCGCGCACAGGGCCCCACCTGGTCAAGGGAGGACGCCATCGCAATCACACCGTAGCGTGAGACAGAACCGTAAGTAGGCTTAACACCCACTGAACCGGTTACCGCTGCGGGCTGGCGGATAGAACCGCCGGTATCAGTACCCAACGCCAAAGGCGCCTGGAAAGCAGCAACAGCGACAGCTGAACCGCCACCGGAGCCACCGGGAATACGATCCAGCGCCCAAGGATTGCGGGTTACGCCAAAAGCGGAGTGCTCGGTGGATGAACCCATAGCGAACTCGTCCAGGTTGGTCTTACCCAAAATAGGCATGCGGGCTGCACGAATCTTCTGAGTCACGGTGCCGTCATAGGGGCTCATCCAGCCCTCAAGCATGCGAGATGCCGCAGTGGTGGGCTGCCCCTTGGTGACAATCAAATCTTTAACAGCGATAGGCACCCCTGCAAGCTCGGGGAGCTCTTGACCAGCGGCGCGATCAGCGTCCACACCGGCTGCTACTTCCAACGCTTCTTCAGCGTTAACGTGCAGGTAGGCATTCAAACCACTCTTACCGGCAGCACGGTTGTTATCGTCCAGCGCCTCACCGTCGGTTCCCACAATGTGGTCGATGTACGCCTGGGTAATCTCAACAGAGGTCAGCTCGCCCTCGCGCATTTTCTGCGCGAGCTGGGCAGCTGATAGTTTAATAATCTCAGTCATGTGTATCTACTTACGCCTTAGCTTTCATCCAGAATTGCCGGAACCCTAAACTTACCGTCCTCAGCATCGGGAGCGCCCGACAGTGCCTCTTCGGCGTTCAGGGTATCGCTCACTACGTCTTCACGGAAAACATTCTTGAGAGGAATCGGGTGGCTCGTTGCCGGAATATCATCTGACACAGCATCAGATACAGACTTCACAGAATCAACGATGACGTCTAGCTCTGAGGCCAAAGCCACCAGCTCATCATCGCTCATCTCAATATGAGCAAGCTGCGCTAGGTGCGCAACCGTCTCACGGGTAATGGCAGACATGCAATCTCCGTTTACTCGGTGTACGTTATCCTCCCCAGTTTACCGGCATTGGAAGGCAAACACCCACCTGATTTCAGGTAAGCGGGTAAACAAAACGGTTCCCGTGCCCTTTAGGTAAAGGACGCGGGAACCGCGAAAGATTCAAAGATGAGGTTTTATATTCAAACCTCTACTCGCAATTAGCGAGCGGGAAGAATCAGAACCTGACCAATTTCAATCAGGTGGGGGTTGGGGATGATGTGTGCATTAGCCTTAGCCAATGAGTCCCAGCCCTGGTAACCGTGTGCCAGAGCGATTTCTGACAGGGTATCACCGGCAACAACGGTGTAGGTGCCAGCAGCAGGAACGGTTGCTACGGGAGCAGGTGCTACTGCAACGGGTGCAGGAGCAGGTGCTACTACAGGAGCGGGAGCAGGTGCTGCCTCAACAGGAGCTGCTACGGGTGCAGGTGCCTCAACTACCACGGGTGCAGGAGCAGGTGCTACTACAGGAGCGGGAGCAGCTGCGGGTGCTGCAACCTGAGCGGGTGCGCCACCGGTGCCGTATGCGTGAAGACCGAGCTGAGCTGAGCATGAAGGCCATGCGCCCCAACCCTGCATCTGCAGGAGGTTCTCAGCGACGCGAATCTGCTCAGCCTTTGAAGCTGCTGCGGGCGAGCCTGAGCCACCTGCTGCTGCCCATGATGAGGGGCTGAACTGCAGACCACCGTAGTAACCGTTACCGGTGTTGATGCCCCAGTTGCCACCTGATTCACACTGTGCCAGTGCGTCCCATGCTTCAACGGGTGCTGCGTTTGCGGGGGTCAATGACGCTGCAACTGCGGCACCACCGAAAGCGAGTGCTGCTGCTGAACGACGAATATTGGAAGTAGTCTTCACAATGCTCCATAAAAGGCCACCTCGCGCTCGTTCCATCCCTGGACGTCTATGCGCTGCCGTCTACCTATAAAAGTTTAGGTTTCATGTGTTTAGGCTTTGCCCTGTAGACGACGTCAGGTGTGCGGCAAAACCCAGCATGTGTTCGAAGTTTTCCGGCTTCGAACTGCCACCGAAGATGGTGGCGTTTGATTCGTTGATAACGATACTGTAACGATTTTGGTTTTGACAACCCATTTTTGAGGTTAAACACCCTAGCGAGAGTGGACTCTTATGCCCTGTGTTTCGTGGACCTGGAGGTCATCAACAATCTTTAAGCAGAAACTGTACTTTGCATTAACCGCTAGATTCCGGGTCAAAAAGGTCTATTTTCGTTATCAAATCGTTATAAAAATTTTCCACGGGGTCACCACCTGCACCAGGGGTAGAGCACCAGAAGTTTCTCCAAAAAATTTTTGAGAAAAACGTGTCGCACCGGTTAAAACCACAGGTGGTGGTGAGAAGAACCCCGCCACCACCCTCATGTTCTACTCTTGAGGTCCTTTCTCTAGGAGGTTAATAAAGCCTTCTTCATCGAG
Organism: Rothia sp. ZJ932; assembly: GCF_016924835.1. Lineage (NCBI taxonomy): Bacteria > Bacillati > Actinomycetota > Actinomycetes > Micrococcales > Micrococcaceae > Rothia > Rothia sp. ZJ932. The sequence continues at coordinate 1,711,738 of NZ_CP070480.1, forward strand.
CACCGTCACACCCAGCTGTTCTGCCTTATCGAGTTTCGAGCCAGCGGAGGCACCTGCCACCAGGTAATGGGTTTTCTTTGATACTGACCCTGAGGCTCGACCACCACGAACAATGATTGCCTCTTTGACGGAGTCACGCGTGAAATTTTCGAGCGTTCCCGTCACGACAATGGTGAGACCTTCTAAGGTGCGCTCTAGAGACTCGTCACGTTCGTCCTTCATCTGTACGCCAGCAGCTGACCAGCGTTCGATGATTTCGCGGTGCCAGTCGACAGCAAACCATTCAGTAATAGAATCGGCGATTGTTTGCCCTACCCCGTCTACTGCCGCCAATTGCTCGGTCGAGGCAGCAGCAATAGCGTCCATCGACCCGAACTCGGTGGCAAGTGCGCGTGCCGCGGTTGGCCCCACATGGCGAATAGAGAGAGCAACTAATACACGCCACAGGGGCTGAGTTTTAGCTTTCTCTAGCTGATCAAAGAGTTTGAGTGTGTTGCGCGAGGGCACCGAAGGTTTACTTACGGTGCCACGGGTGTAGAAGTAGGGCACAAGCTCTGTGGTACCGGCTTTGGCGTTTTTACCTTTTTTCTCACGTTCGATTCGAACCTCGCCTAAATCTTCTGGACGCAGGTCGAACAGATAAGCCTCGCTGGTGAGCGGCGGAATCTCGGGAGCAGCGGGGGCAGTCAGCGCGCGTGCGGCTTCCTCCCCCAGTGCCTCGATATCTAGCGCCCCGCGAGAACCAATGTGGTAGATACGCCCCATCAGCTGGGCGGGGCAGGAACGAGTATTGAGACAGCGAATATCAACGTCCCCATCTTTAGCTGGTGCCAGCGGTTCTCCGCAGGAGGGGCAGTGGCTAGGCATCACAAACTCACGTTCGCTACCGTCACGTAGGGCAACAACTGGCCCCACGATTTCGGGGATCACGTCTCCGGCTTTGCGCAGCACTACGGTGTCCCCAATCAGTACACCCTTAGCTTTGACGACATCCTGATTGTGCAAGGTTGCCATCTCAACGGTTGAACCGGCAACTTTGGTCGGTTCCATCATGCCAAAGGGAGTCACCCGCCCGGTACGACCCACGCTCACGCGAATATCGTAGAGCTTGGTGTTGACCTCCTCCGGCGGGTACTTGTAAGCAGCTGCCCAACGCGGCACGCGCGATGTGTGCCCCAGCTGCTGTTGGGTGGCAAAATCGTTCACCTTGATGACGATGCCGTCAATTTCGTGTACCAAATCATGGCGGTGCTCACCGAAGTATGCAATGAACTCCAGTACCTCCTCAGCAGTGTCGAGCATCTTACTGTAGGGGCTTACCGGCAGTCCCCATTCCTCAAGGAGTGCGTACATCTCAGACTGGCTGGTAACACTCAGCCCAGAGTTCGCCCCGATACCGTGTACGAACATACTCAGCGGACGCGCAGCGGTGACGGACGCGTCCTTTTGCCGCAGCGAACCGGCAGCAGCGTTGCGGGGGTTCGCGAAAGGAGCTTTTTTCTCTTCAATCATGCGCTCGTTCAAGGCACGGAAGTCCTGGGAAGAAATGAAGATCTCGCCGCGCACTTCAAGCTCTTCAGGGTGGTCCTGCCCCGCTAAGGAGGTGGGAATGCTCTTGATGGTCAGCACATTGTGGGTCACGTCCTCACCCGTGTAACCGTCGCCGCGGGTTGCCGCGCGCACGAGCTTACCCTTGCGATAAAAGAGGTTGATGGCAAGACCATCAATTTTGAGCTCGCTCAGCCACTGGGCTTTGTGACCGGTGAGGCGCTGAGCATTCTGAGCGGTCTTCTCGATCCACGCGATGATTTCATCCAGGGAGAAAATGTCTTCCAGCGAGTACATGCGAGCGCGGTGAGTCACCGGAGCGAAAGCCGTAGAAACTTCACCGCCGACTTCTTGGGTGGGCGAATCGTTAGCTACTAGTTCGGGGTTCAGCGCCTCAAATTTTTCCAGCTCGGTGTAGAGAACGTCGTAGTCGGCATCCGAGAGAGTCGGCGCGTCATTGACGTAGTACTCGGTGCGGGCTGCACGCACTTTGTCGATGAGCTCAGCGTAGTGCTGTTTGAGCTCTTCAGATACATCGGGGCCTTCAACTTTTTCGCGGTCTGTTACAGACTCAACAATGGCTAGATCAACGCTCATGGCACTTACCTCACACACGGTTCTCTGGGGTTTTCTCGCTCAGGGGCGGGGCTTTGTCTATTGGGTGTTGTGTCTAAGTGTAGAACACTCGAAGGCTGAGTTACCCTGCCGGTAGCCGGTAGACGAACGCCCCGCTTGTGAGAGACAAACGGGGCGTTGTAGAAGGGGGGGTGAGGTTACTGCTCGTCTTTGTAGTAGAACTCCTGGTTTAGTGACCGTTCAGAGACAAATTCGGGGTCTTCTGAGCTAGCAGTGGGTTTGACCTCGTAGTCCTCAGCTTTTTCGAGGATTTCGTGAGATTCGGTAGCGGTCAATTCCTTGAGTGCTTGAGCACGCGCGTCCGCTTCTTCTTCAGTAATAGCATCGACCACAACAACGGAGATATTGTCGCGACCACCGGCGCGCAGGGCAGCTGTTTGCAAAACGTCCGCGGCGTCTTGGGGGTGTTCAACGGTGGCGAGGACGCGCGCCATGTAGTTGTGTGAGAGCTCGCCAGAAAGACCGTCAGAGCAGAGCATCAGGCGGTCACCGGGTTTTGCCGGAATGACCCAGAAATCGGGTTCCCAGTAGTTGCCGGTGCCCAGGGCGCGGGTGATGACGTTGCGGCGGGGGTGGGTCAGGGCTTCCATTGCGGTGATCTGACCGGTATCAACGAGGTACTGCACCTCAGAGTGATCAACGGTGATTTGTTCAAGACCCACACCGTCGAGTTCGCCAGAAAGCGATAGCGATTCCTCATTCGTTTGTAGGTCTTCGCCACGCACTAATCGGTAGGTGCGTGAATCGCCAACGTTGAAGACAAACCACATATTTTGATCGCCAATGTAGGTCAGCCAGGCACCGGTGAGAGTGGTGCCGGCACGCTGGTTCAAAGTGGATTTAATAGACTCATCAGCTTCACCGATGATGCCTCGCAGGCGCTCCAGGGTCTTCATAATCTGCTTGTTCAGCGCGGTCGTATTCTTGCGGCGGCGAGAGCGAAAGTTCGCCTGCGACTCCTGAGCCTCAGCCTCGCGCTCGGCAATCATATCTGCCAGTGCCTGTTCGTTCTGCTCTTTGGTCATCCCACCGGGCTGAGTGAATAGCGAAGAATAGGCGAGGGTTCGCGCTGCCAAACGTGAGGCGACCTCACCGGCTTCGTGACCACCCATACCATCGGCCACCACGGCAAGGGTGCCGGCTACGGTCAGTGCGTCCTCATTATTATCACGAAAAGCACCCTTGTCTGTTGCCTTACCGGTAAAAATCGTCAGGTGAGAGGTGCTCATTCGAAATCAATCTCCAGTTCATTACCGATGCCCGGGGTAATAGCCACAGGCGATACATTGCCAAAACCACGCACGTTACGAACGCCCTGCGGAATCAGCACAAATTTTTCATTATCTTCAATAGTTTCAGCAGTGTGATTGTCGGTCAAAACAACCCCCGGCTCTGCTAATGCCACAAGCCGAGACGCCAGGTTAACAGTGGGACCGTATACATCGCCCAAGCGGGGCATCACTCGTCCCCACACAAAAGCCACACGAGCCTCCGGCAAATCAGGATTCTCGCGAATCATCTTTGAAAGCGCCAAAGAAATACGAGCGGCAGATTCAGGTGTTTCGGTGAGGAACATAATCTCATCACCCACCGTCTTAATGATGCGACCCCCACCCACAGCAACAATCTCAGCGCACTTTTGTTCAAAAGAACGCACCAGAGACGCAAGGGTTCGTTCATTCATCTGACGCGAAAGCGAAGTGTACGATACCAAATCGGCAAAACCGATACCGCGAGCCAGCGGCAAATCGCTCTCACTAATATCTGGATCGCCCTTCTCACCGCGCAGGGCAAGTCGCACCACCGCAGCGTTGAGCTGACGGCGGTAACCATAGACCGCCAGAGCCTCGAGGTCCTCTAAAATTTCGGGCAGCACCGTCAATAGTTCTTGACGTGCCTCAGCATCGGTGGCACCGCGGTGAACCACCATGTCTTCGACGATGGTTTCGACCTGCCACGCCACCATACGATCCATCATCTGCCCCACTGAACGGATCAAAGAATTCAGACCGTCTTCGGTTACTACCCCACGCTCACGCAACTTATCTAGGCGCTTCAGAGCGTGTGCATCCATCGGGGTGAAATATTTATCGTCTTTTTTGAGGTTCGGGAACCCCAGAACCCGCCACACCTTGCGCGCAGAAAGCAGGGAAACACCCGCCATATCCGCAGCCTCTTGACGGCGAAGGGAACAGTTCTCGCCGAGCAAGGCTTTTTCGAGGCGTCGAATGCCCTGCTTAGCCCTGTCACTGCGGTACACGTTATTCAGTACGTTGTTGCCCAGAAGGTTTATTGCAGTGGTAGCTGGCCCTGTATCGGGAAGGTTGCTTGAACCTTCAGCTGTGGGTTCCACTGTGAGTACCTTTCATCAATGTCTGTGGTCACTGCGCCGCGTGTTCGTCGTGAAAATATACGCTCGCTTTTCACAGTCTAACGGATGTGAGCCACAATACTCTAAATAGTTCTTATGTTTATGACCTAAAACTTACTCTTTATTGAGTTAAAGGCAACTAAGACTTTTACTCACAACCCTCCCAGTTCGTGCTGAGCCCGACGCACCAGAGTCGAAAACTTCTGCGGGTAACCAATGCCCTGAATTAGATACTCGCCACTGCGCGTGTGCAGGGTGAGATTCCCGCATATCTTAGCCCTCCACCCAGAACTCACCATTGCACCGTGAATTTCGGGTAGACCAACTGACAGCAGCTGACTACCACGCATCTCGATCACCCTATAGTTGGTCAAAAAATGCTGATGAGACGCCCACTCCAGAACCGCACGAACGCTTTTAATCAGCGCCCACAGTGCCCCAGCAAAAACCAGCAACCCCAGAATTTTTGCGCTGGGGTAAACAGTGCTCGCAAAACTAGCGCTCACCACAGCAACGAGCAAGGACGCGAGCGCCGGCAATAAGGTACACGTATGTGCCCGCGTGCCAGCTATCACGTACTCACCTTCAAACAGCTCAGCCCTTAGTTTCATAGTCTCACCAGTCTAAAGGCTGAGCGCAAAGATTCCGAGCGAGGAGGTGCATCTTTGTGCTCAGAACCCATGCGTGAAGTGCGTGAAGAGAGTGCCCGCAAACTAGGTTGCGTGAGGGATTTCGCCGGTGCCGTGTTCGAAGCTGTACAAGGGACTCTCCAGTAAGCCCCTGATATTTCGTTGTTTATGATGCCGGACGCAGGTGTACCACATCCCCCACGGCGTAGGACTTCACCCTCCCCCTCGGATCTCGCACCATGATTTCACCGTCATCCGCGAGATCAACAGCCACACCCTGCACGATATCGTCACCGGGTAAGTGAACGGCTACTTCCTGTCCCAGGGTGATGGTGTGCAATCGTAGAAGCTCCACCAGACTTACCCCGGACGTCAGAGGGGCACTCGCGTCCCCTCCAGCCTCAGCGAACCGCCGGTAGATATCGGCAAAGGAGGCAGCAAGTGCTTGCAAAAGCTCCAAGTTATCGGGGCTCTTAGCTCCCTCAATCGCCATTGAGGTGGCAGTTTCAAACGGCAGCTGTGAAGGGTTCATAGCGGTATTGATACCAATACCCACAACAGCACTCATCTCACCGGTGGGTTCAATAGATAGTTGGGCGAGAATACCGGCAATTTTGCGGCCACCGACCACTAAATCGTTGGGCCATTTGATGCCAGCATCCACCCCTTGCTCCACAAGGGTCTGCCGGGCAGCTAAAGCCAGGATCATAGTCAGCCAGCGCAGAGCTTCGGAGCGCAGTGGCTGGGTGCTGGCGTGGGGGCGCACGATAAAGGTGGCACACAAGGCGCTGCCTGCCGGTGTCGTCCACTGCCGATCCAGACGTCCGCGCCCCGCCCTCTGGTCATCGGTGGCGAGCACAGAAAGCTCTCCCAATTTCTCGCGGGCAGTAGCATCGGGTGAGGCAAGTAGCTTAAGAGCATCAGTATTCGTGGATTCCGTCTGGGAGAAAAAACCCGCCCGCGCATAACCGGGAATATTCAGGGGGGTAAGTTGTTTAGAAGTGGACTGCATACTGTGACCTTCATGTTGTGACGGTTCGCCTAAACACGATTCAGCTTACACTTTTAGGGCAACTTGACTAAAAATTCCTGTAGTGTGTCTCACCTAAGGTAGATTTAACCTAACTAATTAGCTTTCGAGCGTCACTTTCGATGGTGACGCGCCAAGATAAGACCACATAGCAACAGAACAGGGATTCACTCATGGCTTTTTATGCAGCAACCTACGTCTACGGCGACGCTGAGGTTCAGGCAGAGCACCGCCCCGCCCACCGCGAATATCTGGGTGCGAAGTACGAAGAGGGTGTTCTGGTGGCTTCTGGTCCGTTCGTGACCGGCGATGCCCCCGGCGCCCTGTTGATTTTCAAGGCAGACTCCCAGCAGGAAGTCGCAGATATTCTCGCCCAAGATCCGATGACCCTCGGCGGCGCTGTTCTCGAAACCACCCTGCGCGAATGGAACCCCGTTTTCGGCAACCTGGGTGCCTAAAACCGCTACCCGCACCTCTGGCAGCATCGAACCATTCGCTGCCCCTCTTTGAAACCTCTCGTACGGAAAGTTGACATGACCGATAGTTCTGCACCCGAATATGATCTCACCACTACCCAGGGAAAAATCGCTGATTTTTATGCCCGCCGTGAGCAGTCGCTGCTACCCACCGGTCAGGGGCCGGTAGACCGCCAACACGAACGTGGCAAGCAAACAGCGCGCGAGCGCCTCGACATGCTCTTGGACGAGGGCTCTTTTGTGGAGTTTGACGCGCTCACCCGCCACCGCACCTCGGCATTCGGCATGGATTCCAAGCGTCCCCTGGGTGATGGTCTGGTGTCGGGCTACGGCACTATTGACGGACGTCTGGTTGCCGTTTATTCGCAGGATTTCACGGTCTACGGTGGTTCGCTCTCACAGGTGAACGGTGAAAAAATCGTCAAGGTGCAGAAGTTCGCTCTGAAGAACGGTTGCCCCATTATAGGTATCAATGACGGCGGTGGTGCTCGTATTCAGGAGGGCGTCGCGTCCCTGGCGATGTTTGCCGATATTTTCAGAATGAATGTGCGCGCCTCGGGTGTGATTCCGCAGATTTCAATCATCATGGGTCCCTGCGCCGGTGGTGCTGCCTACTCACCGGCGCTGACTGACTTTGTGGTGATGGTCGATAAGACCTCGCACATGTTCATTACCGGCCCAGACGTGATTAAAACTGTCACCGGTGAAGAAGTTGATATGGAAACCCTCGGTGGCGCCCACCAGCACAATGCGGTGACCGGCACCTCAGCCTACCTGGCTGAAGATGAAGAGGACGCTTTTGATTTCGTACGTGAGCTTGTGGAGTTCTTACCCTCGAACAACCTTGCCGAGTCCCTGCCGATAGAACATTCCCAAGAGACCGGGGTCAGCGTTGATGACCTTGATCTCGATCAGTTGATTCCTGACTCAGCCAACCAGCCCTACGATATGCGCGCAGTCATTGAAACAGTGGTTGATGACGGGCACTTCTTAGAGTTGCAGGAGCTCTACGCCCCCAATGTACTGACCGGTTACGCCCGTGTAGAGGGGCGAACCGTAGGTATTATTGCCAACCAGCCCCTGCAGCTGGCAGGTACCCTCGATATCAATGCATCCGAGAAAGCTGCGCGTTTTGTGCGTAACTGCGATGCTTTCAATATTCCCATTCTGACCTTTGTGGATGTTCCCGGCTTCTTGCCCGGTACCGATCAGGAGTTCAACGGCATTATTCGCCGTGGCGCTAAACTGCTCTACGCCTACGCCGAGGCAACCGTTCCTATGATTACCGTTATCACCCGCAAAGCCTACGGTGGTGCCTACATTGTGATGGGGTCAAAGAAACTCGGGGCTGATATCAACCTGGCGTGGCCTACCGCCCAGATTGGTGTCATGGGGGCTCAAGGCGCCGTCAATATTCTCTACCGCCGCGAACTAGCAGCCGTTGCCAAAGAAGGTGGCGATGTTGATGCCAAGCGTGCTGAACTTGTACACAAGTACGAAGAGGAACTGCTCAACCCCTACCAGGCAGCTGAACTCGGTTATATCGACGAGGTCATTGCCCCCAACGAAACCCGCGTACGTATTATGAGTGCCCTTCACGCCCTGCGCGATAAGCGAGCGTCAACGCCCGCCAAAAAACACGGCAACATGCCACTGTAAGCAGTCCTACCCGTGAAAGTTAGAGCACCTATGCCCCTCATATCAGCATCCAAAGAAACACCGGTTGCCCCCTCGCAGCCACTCTTTCAAGTGGTCAGTGGGAACCCCACAGACGAAGAAATTGTCGCCCTGACAGCCGTTATCATGCAGCAGCAGGCCTCCGCTCGTCACCGTGATTCCACAGCCTTTGAGGCCGTGCAGCGCATTTTGTTGCGCGGCCAACGACTGGGTATCGGTCTGCGCCCCGGTGCGGGCTCGTGGCGGCGGGCGCGTCCGCAATAAAGCTAACCCTCGGCTCGGGAAATTTCGGTGCGTTGACGGGTCAAACCCACCCAACCGTGTGCTCTAAGCCATAGACTGGTAGGTATGACACAACTAACCGAAATTCCCGCAGCCTACCGCGTAGAACGCGCAGAAACCGAAATTGACCGCATCGCTAACGCTCACTACGAGCGGATGCTTGAGCTAAACCCCGAGAGTGCGACTGTCGCAGGTCGTAAAGGTCGTGAGACAGAGTACGCAGATTACTCCCCGGCTGGCACTTCGCTTATCTTGCAGGCTGTTCGTGACACCCTTGACGCTCTTTCAGAGGCCACCCCCGTTGATAATATCGACGAAGTCACCCTGGACGCGATGCAGGAGCGCCTGGGTCTCATGGTGGAGATGCACGAGGCCGGTTTGGGCGAGTGGGAGATTAATAACCTTGCCTCCCCCGTTCAGAGTATTCGCTCCGTTTTTGATTTGATGGGTCGCGACACCGCTGAGGACTGGGTTCACCTTTCGGGTCGTATGCACAATGTTCCCGATGCGATTGCCGGTTATATCGAGACTCTCGAGGCTTACCGTGCTCAGGGTAAGGTCGCCGCTAAGCGTCAGGTAGAAACCGCCATTGAGCAGACCGCCGCTTACATCACAGAGGATGGATTCTTCGCCCAGCTCGCCAAGGAGATTGCTCAGAACGCCCCCGAGCTGGCAGATGAAGCGAAAATCAACGCTCGCCGCGCCATCATCGGTTACTCAGAGCTCAACACCTACCTCACCGAAGCGCTCCTGCCCGAAGCACCGGTTGAGGACGCTGTGGGTAAGAAACGCTACAGCCTTTACTCCCGCCAGTTCTTGGGTTCAACCATCAACTTAGAGGAAACCTACGCGTGGGGTATTGAAGAGCTCGATCGCATCATCGCAGAACAGCAAAAGGTCGCTGAAGAAATCAAGCCGGGCTCTTCTATCGAAGAGGCAAAAGAGGTTCTCGATGCAGACCCCGCCCGCACTCTGCACGGCACCGATGCCCTGCGCGAGTGGATGCAGGGGCTCTCTGATGCAGCCCTTGAATTCCTGGCAAAAGACCACTTCGACGTTGGAGGGCCCATGCGCAATCTGGAATGCATGATTGCTCCCACCCAAGAAGGCGGTATCTACTACACGCCCCCGGCAGCCGACTGGTCGCGTCCGGGACGCATGTGGTGGTCAGTGCCTCCGGGAGAAGACACTTTCGGCACCTGGCGTGAAACCTCCACTGTTTATCACGAAGGCACCCCCGGCCACCACCTGCAGGCAGCCGTCGCTACCGCTATGGCGGGCACCATGAACGAATGGCGCGCCAACGGCGTCTGGGTATCAGGCCACGGCGAGGGCTGGGCTCTCTACGCCGAGCGCCTGATGGAAGAACTCGGCTACCTGAGCGACCCCGGCGATCGCATGGGCATGCTCGATGCTCAGCGCCTACGCGCCGCCCGCGTCGTCTTTGATATTGGCGTTCACTGCGGTTTTGAAATCCCCGAACGCTGGGTCAAAGAACTGAAGATTGAGCCGGGCATCTGGAGCGCTGAAACCGGTAAAAAGTTCTTGGATGCCAACCTTGATATGAGCGTTGGTCAGCGCGACTTCGAGTACGTGCGTTACCTGGGCTGGCCCGGTCAGGCACCCAGCTACAAGGTCGGCCAGCGCATCTGGGAACAGCTGCGGGATAAGGCGCGTGCGGCAGGCATCAGCGACAAGGACTTCCACACCCGTGCCCTCAAGCTTGGCTCTGTGGGTCTTGATACTCTCAAGCGCACCCTCGCTTTCTAACCCACAAAAAACTCCAGACCACATACACAGGGGCTGCCAGTGATGACGGCAGCCCCTAATGTTTTTGCGTACTTTTATTTCTCGCCCGTGAAGAAAATCCCCGCATCATGGCGGGCGCGGGTGCAGATCTCGTTCACCAGACGAGAGACCTCGGTGAGCTGAGCGTAGCGCTCCAGTTGCTGAGAACTCAGCCCACCGTTCTTATGTGATTGGATGAGCTGGGCAAAATACTGGGCTTCAAAAGCCATCAAGACAGATAGCGAGCGCGGAGTATCAGCCTCAGCGCCCTCGACTGTAAACAGCAGCTCTGAGTGCTCAGGGCCTACTAACTCCACCGAACGGATATCGTTGACGCCGGTGAATACTAGGCGCTCGCGTCCTGCGTATATTTCTGCTGGGCTTGATGCTGCGTAGTCTTTAGCGACCCTGATAGTAACGTCAAAGGTGGGGTAGGTAAGAACCAGCGTACCGTGGGCGTCAACGCCTGAGGGAGCTAGCACGGCTTTGTAGCTCACGTCGCTGGGTTCGCCAAAGCAGGCAATGGCGGTGTACACAGCGTAAACCCCCAGATCGACCAGGGCACCGCCACCAAAATCTAAAGAGAAAATGTTAGGGATTTGCCCTGCGGTGAGGGCATCCCAGCGCGAGGAATACTGGGCGTAGGTGAAGCAGGCACTCGTTACCTTGCGCTTTTGTGCTTCTTCGATGACGCATGTCATGCCGGGTTCGTACATGTTGCGGGCAGCTTCTAAGACCAGCACTCCTGCGGTATCTGCTGCCCGATGCACGGATTCCCACTGGGCGGGGTTCCAAAAAGCCGGCTTCTCCACGATCGGGTGTACCCCTGCGTCGATAGCAGCTAGAGTGTGCTCAGCGTGCAGGGAGTTAGGTGAGGCGATATAGACTGCATCCAGAGAGTGGGTGAGCAGCTGCCCGATGGTGCTCGCATGGTTAGCGTCGATGCCGGTAGCCTTCGCCAGTTCTTGAGCGTTCTCGCGGCTGCGGCTCATGATAACCACCGGTTCGAAGAAACTGCGGCTAGCTTCTATAAAATGCTGGGAAATAAAACCTGTGCCAATGATACCGAGTCGAAGCATGAAAATTACCTACTCTCTTTTTCAGGTAAGCGCAAGTTCTCACGTTAAACGCGAAAGCCTGCGTACTGTCTATCACCAGTGTACGCAGGCTCTCGCCTCTGGTTATAAGAAAGGCAACGGTTAAGCGCGGACGCTTGCCCCTGCACCTACCGAAACGTCAGCTGCTGTGTAGGGCGCTGAGTCGGCAGTCAGTGACTCGTCGGTGAAACCCTCGTGATCACGCGGGGCGTTGTAAGCGGTTTCGTTCAGTAGGCCTTCGCGCTTGGCGACGATGGCGGGAACCAGTGCCTGACCGGCAACGTTGAGAGCGGTGCGACCCATATCGATGATGGGGTCGATAGCCAGCAACAGACCCACGCCATCCAGGGGCAACCCCAGGGTGGAGAGGGTCAAGGTCAGCATGACCACAGCGCCGGTGGTACCTGCGGTTGCAGTAGAACCCAGTACAGAGACCAGAACAATGAGCAGGTACTGGGAAATGCTGAGATCAATGCCGTAGAACTGAGCCACAAAAATAGCTGCCAGCGCCGGGTACACCGCAGCGCAACCGTCCATCTTGGTGGTAGCGCCCAAGGGCACAGCGAAGGATGCGTAAGCGCGGGGTACGCCCAGGTTGCGTTCGGTCACGGTCTGGGTCAGGGGCATGGTGCCTATGGACGAGCGGGAGACAAAGCCCAGCTGCACAGCAGGCCATACACCCGAGTAGTACTGTTTCACGGACAGACCATGCATTTTGACAATCAGCGGGTAGAGCACCAGGAATACCAGGGCAAGCCCCACGTAGAGCACTGCCACAAACTTGGCAAGAGATCCCATGGAGGTCCAGCCATAGGAGTAGACCGCGCGTCCAATGAGACCAAGGGTACCCAGGGGTGCAAGGCGGATAATCCACCACAGAATCTTCTGGATGATAGCTAGAGCCGACCTATTGAAGTTCAAGAAAGCTTCAGCGGGTTCGCCCACCTTGAGGGCAGCGATACCCACGGCAATGGAAATTACCAAAATCTGCAGAACGTTGAAAGAGGGGGACGCGCTCAATGCGCCCTCTGCGCTTTCTTTGACGCCCACGCTCAGGCCCACGAAGTTTGAGGGCACCAGTGAGGTGATGAAAGCGAGCCACGAGCCGGTTGTACCGCTGTAGGTTTCAGGGGTAGTGAGACCGGTGTTTGCGCCGGGCTTGGTAATAACGCCCAAGAAAATGCCGATAAGAACCGAGAAGAAAGCGGTAATTGCGAACCAGATGAGGGTCTGGAAGGCAAGACGGGCTGCGTTAGTGACCTGCGCCAGGTTAGCGATGGATGCAACCACAGCGGTAAAGACCAGGGGGATCACTGCTGTACGCAGGAGCAAAACGTAGGTAGTAGCGATGGTGTCGAGGGTGGTCATCAGCCAGTTTGGGTCTTCTTTTGGGGTGCCGCCCATGTTCAAGGCGAGTATGCCCAGCAGGATACCGACAATTAGCGAGGCAATAATTTGGTTGCCGAAGCTGGTTGCCCAGGCTGGAAATCGAGAAGTCTTGTGTGTGCTCATAGCGTCCAAGCCTAGCCGCGCTACCGCTGGGGTCGGTAGCGATTATTACGCTATATAAAGTGAAAACGGTCTGATACGCGGCTTTTGTGCTCAAGCTATCAGGGCGCGCCCCCCCACCCCGACTATCTTGCAGTGGGTGGGTGCGGTAGGCACGTCAAAGGTGTCTCTAGGGCACACGGGCGGACGCGCGTTACCCACCCAACGAGGTTGTAGCAGATGAGCGGCGGATGAGGTGCATCAGTCTGCGTTCTACAGTGCGAGCGTAATAAACGCTGTAAATTTCAGGATGTGGACGTATTCTGGCTTGTCGTGGCCCAAAATTAATGAGATGCAGAGCACGGGACGTAAAATCACGAGTGCGAATCATTCCCAGATAACAGAAAGCGTCCGCCTCTATGCCTTCACACAACGATGAATTTACATCGCTCGCAGAGACCGTGAACTTTGCCCCGGAAGAAACCAATATTCTTCGTGCTTACTATCGTTACCTTCTTCAGCTCGGTCAGCATTTTGAAGCTGAAGCTGTCATCACCGCGCTGGCAGAGAACGCTGATATTACCCGCGATTTCATTAAATTTTTCACCGCCAGTTTTGATCCTTCCACTTCTTGCAGCATCGAAGAGCGCCTAGCCGCCCGTGCAGAAGCTGGCGAGCAGCTGAACCGAAGCATCCAAGCTCTTGATGCAGGTACATCACGCGAGATTCTCAGTGCCTACGCCGAGGTAGTACAGGCAACAGTGCGCACCAACTACTACCAGAACAAAGAAACACTCGCCTTCAAGCTGCGTCCCACCGAAATTTCTTTCGCTCCCTTACCGCGCCCCCTGTGGGAAATCTGGGTCTTCTCAGAAGCTGTAGAGGGTACCCATCTGCGCTTTGGCATGGTGTCACGCGGGGGTCTGCGCTGGAGCGATCGCCCCGATGACTTCCGCACCGAGGTCTTAGGTTTGGTCAAGGCTCAGCGCGTGAAGAACTCCGTGATTATTCCCAACGGTTCTAAGGGCGGTTTCTTCCCCAAGGGTCTGCCTGACCGCGACGCGGAGAAAGAACTGTACGCTCAGATGGGAGTTGATGCCTACAAGCTCTTCATCGGTTCATTGCTGGATGTCACCGATAACCTAGTGATTGATGATGGTCAAGAGAGCCTTGTTCACCCCGAAAACGTCATTGCTCTCGACGGGCAAGACCACTACCTGGTGGTCGCAGCAGATAAAGGCACCGCGACCTTCTCAGATATTGCTAACGGTATCTCCGTTGATCGCGGCTTCTGGCTGGGCGATGCCTTTGCCTCCGGCGGCTCAATCGGCTTTGACCACAAAGAAATGGGTATTACCGCCCGCGGTGCGTGGGAAGCTGTCAAACGTCATTTTGCGGCACAGGGTCACGATTCTCAGACTGAAGAGTTCACCATGGTGGGCATCGGCGGCATGGCTGGCGACGTCTTCGGTAACGGTGTGCTGCTATCACCGGCAATCCGCCTGGTGGCTGCTTTCGACTCACGCCACATCTTCCTCGATCCCAATCCCGATGCCGCCGCCACCTTCGCAGAACGCAAGCGTCTCTTCAACCTCCCCCGCGCCTACTGGTCTGATTACAACACCGAACTGATTTCTACCGGTGGTGGAATCTTCCGCAGGAATACTGAGAGCATTGAGATAACCCCTGAGGTACGTTCCGCTCTGGGCCTTGAAGATTCCGTTACTGCCCTGACCCCGCAGGAGCTGATTCGCGCAATCATTGCCGCTCCCGTTGACTTGCTCTACACCGGCGGTACCGGCACCTACGTCCGCGCTAGCAACGAAACTGACGCTGACGTTGCCGATCACACCAACGACGATATGCGTATCACCGCCGCTGATCTTCGCGTTTCGGTGGTTTCAGAAGGCGGTAACTTGGGGCTTACCCAACTCGCCCGTATCGAAGCGGCACAGCGTGGCGTCCTCGTGAATACGGACGCGGTCGACAACTCCGCAGGCGTTGAGACTTCAGATCACGAGGTTAATCTCAAGATCTTGGTGGACCGTCTCATCGCTGCCGGTGAGATTGAAGACGATGAACGTACCGCCCTCATTGAAGCTCAGGTTGAAGAGGTCGGTCTGCAGGTACTGGAATCTAACATTAACCAGAACATTCTCTTGCAGGCTGAACGTCTCGACGGTGGTGAGCTTCTAGCGATAGCGCCGGAGTACATTGCCTACCTGGTAGACAACGCCCACCTTGAACGTGATGTGGAATTCCTGCCCACCGATGCGGAGATCGAACGTCGCGCATCAGCAGGTGAGAAGCTCACCAGCCCCGAACTTGCAGTGCTTGCTGCCTACACCAAGCTGTGGCTGACCCAGGCGCTGGTGGAGGAAGACTTCGCAGAAGATGAGAGCCTTGCTGATGTGCTGGATCGTTACTTCCCCTCCCCCGTCACAGCCAAGTACAGCCCTCACTTCTGGTCGCACCCGCTGCGTCAGGCGATTATTTCCACCAAGGTCGCTAACGAGCTCATTGACTTTACCGGTATCGCATCGGTCTACCGTCTGGGCAAGGAGCTTAGCGCCTCAGCATCTGACATCGCCGGTGCCTATATGACGGTACGCGGTGAGAAGAACCTGGCGGAGCGTTTTGAAGAGATTCGCCAGCTGCCGGCTCACACCCCGCTCGATGGGTGGAGTAGCAAGGTTCAGGACGTTCGCGACACCATTATTGAGGGCATCCGCACCCAGCTTGCGAATAAATAACCACGTATAAAGCTACTCACTCGATCCCTCCATGCCGCCGCACCCCGTACAAGAGGTACGGCGGCATAAGTCTTTACGGGCGGTATATTGGGGGTCATGACTACTTCTGTTGCACCCCACCTTGTTCTAGCCTCAAGCTCACCGGCACGCCAGAAAATACTGACCGATGCGGGAATCGAATACAGCGTTATGGTCTCTGACGTTGATGAGGACGCGGTTCTGCGCCAGGCTCAAGAAACTGCCTATTCTCATGGACTCTGGGAGATTACCCCGGCGCAGACCGCCCAGCTTTTGGCTCAAGCAAAGGCGCAGGACGTTGCCCAGCAACTAGTAGCTACCCCGGACGCCGCCGCCGGCGCTCTGGTGCTGGGATGCGATTCGGTTTTTGAGTTTGAGGGTCGCCCCTACGGTAAGCCCCATACCGCCGAGGTAGCTACCCAACGTATAACGGCAATGCAGGGCAAGACCGGTATTTTGCACACCGGCCACTGGCTAGTAGATACCCGCACCGGTCAGCACACCGCCGAGTTGCGTAGCGCCACCGTGCATTTCGCGTCCATGAGCGAGGAGGAAATTACCGCATACGTGACAACCGGCGAACCCTTGTGGGTTGCGGGTTCTTTCACCATCGACGGGTTTGGTGCCGGTTTCGTTACAGGCATCGAAGGTGAGTTTCACACCGTCGTGGGACTCTCGGTGAACGCTTTACGGTCACTTTTAGCCAAAAACAGTGTTTCGCTGCCCGAAATTTGGAAAAAATCATAAATAATTTCAAAATAGAGACTTGAGACTAAGAACATCCGTATGTTCTTGACCGGTGTGCCTTGCTAACTGATAGATTCTCCCAGCGCGCCCGGGTACATCACAAGGGCCAAAAAGGAGCACTCGTTGACAACTGCTACTCATACCCACGTTGAGGGTAAACACACCGGGCCGGTTACCAAGGTTTTGATTGCTAACCGCGGTGAAATCGCGGTGCGCGTTATTAGAGCCGCGCGTGATGAAGGTATTAAGACCGTGGCGGTCTATGCTGATTCTGATCGCGATGCCCTGCACGTCGCCCTCGCGGACGAGGCTTTCGCTTTAGGCGGTGCCACCGCTGCCCAGTCGTACCTGGTGGTAGACAAGCTGCTGGATGTTGCAGCACGCTCCGGTGCTGACGCTGTTCACCCCGGATACGGTTTTCTTTCTGAAAACGCTGATTTCGCCCAAGCAGTCATCGACGCAGGTCTTACCTGGATTGGTCCTTCCCCCGATGCTATTAACCGACTCGGTGATAAGGTCGCAGCCCGCCACATCGCGCAGAAGGTGGGAGCGCCTCTGGTGCCGGGCACCGCTGATCCGGTGAACTCCGCTGAAGAAGTCTTCGATTTCGCTGAGAAGCACGGTCTGCCCATTGCTATTAAGGCAGCATTTGGCGGTGGCGGACGCGGCATCAAGGTGGCTCGCAAACGCGAAGACATCACCGAGATGTACGAGTCAGCGGTACGCGAAGCAACCGCCGCTTTTGGTCGCGGCGAATGCTTCATCGAACGTTTTTTGGATGCCCCGCGTCACGTTGAAACTCAGTGTCTGGCGGACGCGCACGGCAACGTTGTGGTGATTTCGACTCGTGACTGCTCCCTCCAGCGTCGCAATCAGAAACTCGTTGAAGAAGCACCCGCACCTTTCTTGAGCGACGAACAAAACGAGCGTCTCTACGAATCTTCTATCGCGATTCTGCAAGAAGCCGGTTACACCGGCGCAGGCACCTGCGAGTTCTTGGTAGGCACCGACGGCACTATTTCCTTCCTCGAAGTCAATACCCGCTTGCAGGTAGAGCACCCCGTCTCTGAAGAAATTACCGGTATTGATCTGGTACGCGAGCAGTTCCGTATCGCCAGGGGCGAAGAGTTGGGCTACGGCAGCCCCGCCCTGCGCGGTCACTCCCTAGAGTTCCGCATCAACGGTGAAGACCCGGGGCGCACCTTTATGCCCGCCCCCGGCACCATCGAAAAACTCAAAGTTCCCTCAGGCCCCGGCGTCCGCTGGGACTCAGGCGTGGAACAGGGCGACACCATTGGCGGCAACTTTGACTCCATGCTCGCCAAGCTCATCGTCACCGGCGCTACCCGCGCAGAAGCTATTCAGCGCGCTCGCCGTGCCCTGGCAGAGCTGGTTATTGAGGGCATGCCCACTGTGGTTCCTTTCCACCGCGCCGTACTTGAAGACCCCGCTTTCGCCCCTGAAAACGGAGAAGACTTCTCAGTACACACCCGCTGGATTGAAACGGACTTCAACAACACTATCCCGGCTTATGATGGTGCCCCCGGTAGCGTTGATGAAGCTGAGGACGACCGTCAGCGCGTTGTTGTAGAGGTCGGAGGTAAGCGCTTGGAGGTTGTCATCCCCGCTCTCGGTGGCGCGTCCGCCCCTGCGAAGCCCGCGGCAAAGCAGCGCAAACAGCGTTCAGCCAAGCAGACCAAGGCTTCGGGCAATGACCTTACCTCGCCCATGCAGGGCACCATCGTCAAGGTTGCTGTGCGCGATGGCGCTAAGGTTTCAGAGGGCGATCTGATTGTGGTTCTTGAGGCGATGAAGATGGAACAGCCTATCACCGCCCACAAGGCGGGTAAAATTACCGGGCTCAAAGCAAAAGCGGGCGAAACCGTAAGCGCGGGCGAGGTTATCGCCTCCATCAAATAACCCCAACGTCAAGAAGACAGGGGGGCGTCATTTTTTGACCTAAAAATGACGCCCCCCTGTCCTCTTGGCATTTAGTGGGGTCGTTAGAGCATCTGGTGCAGCTGGCGGGCTGCCTCTGAGATAGATCCGCTCAGTGAGGGGTAGACGGTGAAAGTTTCGGCGACATCGTCCACATGCAGTTTCTTATCGACAGCCAGCGAAATGGGGAAGATCAGCTCTGAGGCGCGTGGTCCCACTACCACTCCACCGATGACGGTGCCGGAGTGTTTGCGGGCAATAATTTTCACAAAGCCGTCAGTGGTTGCCATCATTTTCGCGCGGGGGTTGGTAGCCAGTGGCTGCTTGTAAATATCGGCCTGGTACTTGCCTTCCTGCACCTCTTTCTCGCTCACACCCACGGTCGCAATTTCGGGAGCGGTAAAGATGTTTGAGGCAACCTGGTGAACGCGTAAGGGTTTCACCGCATCACCCACCATGTGCGCCACAGCGATGCGTCCCTGCATCGCAGCAACGGACGCCAGCGGGTAAACACCGGTGCAGTCACCGGCAGCGTAAATATTAGCCTGGGAGGTACGTGAGACGCGGTCTACCAGAATGTGCCCGCTCTCGGTGGTTTCGATACCGACTTTCTCAAGCCCCAGGTTTTCTGTATTGGGAATAGAACCCACCGCAATCAAAACGTGAGAACCTGCTACCTTACGCCCATCGGCGAGGGTAACGATGACCCCGTCACCAGCTTCGTTATAAACAGCGTTCTCTGCACGCGAGCGCGGCATGACGGTCACGCCGCGGCGTTCAAAGACGTTTTCCAGCAGAACCGCCGCGTCCTCGTCCTCGCCCGGAAGCACGCGGTCGCGGGAGGAAATGAGGGTGACCTGAGCGCCCAGCCCGTTGTATGCTGAGGCAAATTCGGCGCCGGTAACGCCGGAACCGACCACGATGAGGTGTTCGGGGATTTCGTCGAGATCGTAGAGTTGGGTCCAGTTGAGGATGCGTTTACCATCGGGCTGGGCGGTGGGTAGTTCACGGGGATGGGTGCCGACCGCCAGCAGGATGTAGTCGGCAGTCAGATCATAGGAGAGTCCGTTGTCATCTTTGACGGTAACTGTGTGGTTGTCTTTGAGGGCTCCGGTGCCCGAGATGACTTTAACTCCGTTGCGTTCGAGGGCTCGTTTGATGTCTTTGGACTGCTCTGCTGCGAGTTTGAGCAAACGAGCATTGACTTTTTCAAGGTTGGTGCGTAGGGAGTAGTGATCGTCGCCATCGACGATTTCTATACCGAGTTCTTTAACCTCGCGAAAGCGGGTCATCAGGTCAGCGGATGCGATAAGAGTTTTCGAGGGAACAACATCGGTGAGCACTGCGGCACCACCCATTCCCTTGCGTTCGATGACGGTGACGTCGGCGCCCAGGTGGGCTGCCACGAGTGCTGCTTCGTAGCCGCCGGGTCCGCCGCCGAGAATAATGAGATTGCGCTTTGATTTATCGTTGTTGAGTACCACACCTTACATTGTGAGACATATTATAGGTTTACTCAACTTGACCGGGTGCGCTCTCTCTGGCGAGATGCGTTGAGGGTTCCACCAATCATCGATGCAAGCTAGGTGTCTTTGGTAGATTGGTGGTATGACTACTTCTGATTTCTCTGCGCTGGCAACGAACGATCCCGCGCACCCGGCTCTTGCTGCTGCTCGTGAGGCGGCGTCCTTCATTGCTGAAGCGACCGACGTTGAGCAGCACGATATTGCACTGACCCTCGGTTCTGGCTGGGGTGAAGCTGCTTCACTGATCGGTGAGGCTACCCATGTTCTTTCTGCTGATGAGGTTCCCGGTTTTCACAAGGCAGCTGTTGCAGGTCACCCCGGCACTCTCACCTCAATTCTGACGCCCTCTGGCAAGCGCGCGCTGGTTATTGGTGCCCGCACCCACTACTACGAGGGACGCGGCGTTGATGCGGTGGTGCATGGCGTTCGTACCGCTGCGGCTCTGGGTGCTAAAACCATGATTCTTACCAACGGTTGCGGTGGTCTCAACCCCAGTTTCCATGAGGGTATGCCGGTGTTGATTTCGGATCATATCAACGGAACTTTCACCTCTCCTCTCAAGGGCGCACATTTTGTCGATATGACCGATTTGTATTCCCTGCGCATCCGCGACATTGCCCGCGAGATTGACCCCACCCTTCTAGAGGGTGTGTACCTACAGCTGCCCGGCCCGCACTACGAGACTCCGGCCGAGATTAAGATGGCTCGTACCTGGGGTGCTGATTTGGTGGGTATGTCTACTGCGTTAGAGGCTATTGCTGCCCGCGCTGCCGGTCTTGAGGTTTTCGGTATTTCGCTGGTCACCAATATGGCAGCTGGTATTCAGGAAACTCCTCTGAACCACGAGGAAGTTCTTGAAGCTGGTAGGAACGCGGGCCCGCGTATTTCACGTCTTCTTGCTGATATTGTGGGCAAGCTCTAGGAGGGTATGATGACTGATTTTTCTCAGGTACTCTCGGACGCTCGCGCGTGGGTTGAGATTGACCCTGATGAGGTCACTCGCACTGAGCTGTCAGAGCTGATAGCAGCGGCTGAAGCTGATGAGAATTCACCCGCCGCCCGCGACCTTGCCGAGCGTTTTTCGGGCACTTTGCAGTTTGGTACCGCCGGTTTGCGTGCTGAGTTGGGCGCTGGTCCCATGCGCATGAACCAGGTTGTCGTATCGCGGGCAGCCGCTGGTTTAGCGCTCTACGCCACAGAGCGCGCGGAGAAAGAAAACTGGCAGAAGATTACTGCCGTGGTGGGTTTTGATGCTCGCTACAACTCCGATGTTTTCGCGCAGCTCACCGCGCAGGTCTTTACGGCTGCCGGCATTGAAACTACCCTTATGCCCGCTCCCCTGCCCACTCCCGTCCTGGCGTGGGCAACCAAAGAGTACGACGCTGAAATCGGCGTAATGGTTACTGCCTCGCACAACCCTGCAGCCGATAACGGTTACAAGGTCTACTTAGGTGGCAAAGCCGTAGGCGAGGGTGAGCGCGGTACCCAGATTGTTCCGCCTTACGATGCTGATATCGCCGCTTGCATTACCCGCGCCTCAGCCCAGTCCATCGAGCGAGCTGAAAACGGCTGGAAGATTTTTGGTACCAGTATCGCTGATGACTACGCGAAGATGGTGGGTGAGCTTGAAGAATCCCGTCCGCGCGATTTGTCGATTGTATACACCCCCGTTCACGGTGTCGGTGGTAAGACCCTGACCAAGGTTTTGAACCAGGCGGGTTTCAGCGATGTTCATGTAGTGGAAGCTCAGGCACAACCAGACCCCGATTTTCCCACCGCTGCCTTCCCCAACCCAGAAGAGCCCGGTGTACTCGATCTGGCTCTAGAGCTTGCTCGGGAAGTCGACGCCGATCTGGTGATTGCCAATGACCCCGATGCTGACCGCGCTGCTTTTGCTATTCAGGACGCCGGTGCCTGGCGGATGCTGCGCGGTGATGAGGTCGGTGCAATTTTTGGGGCGATTATGCTCAATAAAATTCAAGACCCCTCTCAGGCTGTTTTCGCTAATTCCATTGTCTCCTCGCGTCTTTTGGGCGCAATGGCAACTGCTAACGGGGTGGAACACCGCGAGACATTGACCGGTTTCAAATGGATTTCGCGTGTTCCGAACCTGACCTACGGCTACGAAGAGGCGCTGGGTTACTGTGTTGATCCTGCCCGCGTGCAAGACAAAGACGGCATTTCTGCGGCACTGGTTATGGCAGATTTCGCCCAGGACGTCAAAGACCGTGGCGGTTCTCTTGCCCAGGTACTGGCGGATATCGCCACCGAGTACGGTCTCTACGCCACTGACCAGCTCTCAGTGCGAGTGGAGGATTTGAGTCTCATTCAGAAGATGATGATGACCCTACGCACTCAAACGCCCACAGAGATTGCCGGTTCGCGCGTCGTTGAATATCGCGACCTCGCGAAGGGCTCTGAGCAACTGCCGCCCACCGATGGCTTGCTGTTCTTGACCGAGGACAACACCCGCGTCATCGTACGCCCCTCAGGCACCGAGCCCAAGCTCAAGTGCTACATCGAGGTAGTTACCCCCGTTGAATCCAGCCTCGATAACACCCGTCTAGCTGCCACCCAGCAGCTGATTCGTATCAAAGAAGACCTGGCAGCGGTGCTAGGACTTTGACGAACAACACTAAAGAAGGAAGATCTCATGACTGAATTTTCATCAGCCGAACTGGCTGCCATGATTGACCACACTATCTTAGCGCCCAACGCTTCTGAAGCTGACGTACTGCGTCTTGCCGATGAAGCACGCGAGCACGGTTTCGCCTCGGTCTGCGTGAATCCCGTGTGGGCACCGGTGCTGGCGAAGGCTCTCGAAGGCTCTGAGGTTCTGCCCTGCGTCGTTGTTGGCTTCCCTTTCGGCGCATCAGCACCGGTAGTCAAAGCTTTTGAGGCAAAGACCGCCGTTGAAGCCGGCGCACGCGAAGTTGATATGGTCATCAACATTGCCGCCGTTATCGCAGAAGATAAGGATGCGCTGGTTGAAGATATCCGCGCCGTAGCCGAGGCAACCCACGCCGGAGGTGCTCGTCTGAAGGTCATCATCGAGACCTCTTACCTCACCGATAAGCAGAAAGTTCTCGCCTGCACCGCAGCTGTTGAAGCCTGCGCTGATTTCGTCAAGACTTCTACCGGCTACTCCTCAGCGGGGGCAACCGTAGAAGATATTAAGCTCATGCGCGAAACCGTTGGCCCCGACATCGGAGTGAAAGCATCCGGTGGTATTCGCGACCGTGCAGCGGCGCTCGCTATGATTGAGGCAGGTGCCAACCGCATCGGTGCGTCTAAGGGCATTGAAATTATCGGTGCCAGCGCAGCAACTGCAGACGACACCTACTAAGATTCACCGTTACACGGGTGATACACGGTAAACGGACGCGCCGGGCTACCCTCAGCCCGGCACGTCCGCATCTCTACACCACCGATCAACGAGTCATCACCGTGATTAGCGCGGTTCACACTTTAGTTTCTTGCCGATCAGCCCCTATACTGTAACCAAGCACAATTTTCTTTGTGGGCTTCCTTGCGCCCGCAGCACACACGTAAAGAGGTACCTCTCATGGCTTCAGCAGAGCACGTACGCGCAGGCAGCGCCAACGCATCAGCCCACACCACAGCCTCAGCTGCGGGCATCCACCACACCAATGAATCAGAAGCTGAAAAGCGCTCCAACGTGGAGACCCTGGGTGTGCAGGAGGGCGACTACTTCAACGGCGGTCACCCCTACTACTCAGGTACTAAAGACCTGGGCGGCAGCATCGTCATGTTCGTTGTCTGCATGGCGATTCTGCTTGGCTCGCTGTGGGCTTTCGGCACCTATCCCGAGGGTGGTTGGATCTGGTTCACCGGCGGCATCCTTCTTTACGGTCTGACCTTCATCATTCCGACCCTCTTGCTGCCATCTAAGACCACCCACGCTAAAACCGATGGCGTGACCCCTGCAATGCGCTAACGCATCACGCAGTTCTACATTTATAAAAACCGGGCGGGTTGTTCAAACAACCCGCCCGGTTTTTTGCCCGCTAGTGTGAGGGTGCTGTCGCCGGTGCTTTCTCACGCAGAATCAAGTCAATGAAACTGTGCGTCCAGTCCAAGATTTCCCGGTCGACCAAATCCTTACCACCGATTTTGGCGGTCTTAGGGCGAGGTAGCAGAATCTGCCAGTCCTCAGTACCGGGAATCTGCTTGTACAGCGCGCCGGGGTACATTCGCTCCAAACGCATTTTGCGAGATTCCGGCAAATCGTTTACCGGGAAAACCCGCACTTTGGTGCCCATCAGCTGAATCTCACGCACCCCCACCTCACGGGCGGCAATCCTCAGCAGAGCCACCTGAAAGAGGTTTTCGGTAGGCTCAGGTACAGCCCCGTAACGGTCAATCAGTTCTTCACGCACCTCGTCCAGTGCTGCCTCACTGGTAGCCTGGGCAATTTCACGGTAGGCAGCCAGACGTAACCGCTCAGATGAAACATACTCATGCGGCAGATGGGCATTGACCGGAAGCTCAATTTTCACTTCAGCAGGTGCAGCCTCTGTATCATCACCGCGATAGTTAGCCACAGCCTCCCCCACCAGCCGCAGATAGAGGTCAAAACCAACCCCGGCAATATGACCGGACTGCTCACCACCGAGTAAGTTACCTGCACCGCGAATCTCAAGATCCTTCATCGCCAGCTGCATACCCGCGCCCAACTCGTTATGAGCAGCCACCGCTTTCAGACGCTCCAAGGCAACCTCGCCCAAGGGCTTATCCACCGGATACAGGAAGTAGGCATAAGCACGCTCGCGACCGCGCCCCACGCGTCCGCGCAACTGATGCAACTGTGACAGACCGTAGTTCTGCGCACCATCAACAATCAGGGTATTGGCATTAGAAATATCGAGGCCCGTCTCAACAATGGTGGTACACACCAGAACATCAAAACGGCGCTCCCAAAAATCAACAATAATCTGCTCAAGACGCGACTCGCTCATCTTGCCGTGCGCCACCGCAATACGGGCCTCGGGAACCAGCTGCTGAATCTCAGCGGCGGTTCGCTCAATGGAAGACACCCTGTTATGTACGTAGAAAACCTGCCCCTCGCGCATCAGCTCACGACGAATGGCTGCGGTGATCTGCTTCTCCGTCTTAGCACCCACATAGGTGAGTACGGGGTGACGTTCCTCCGGCGGGGTGGCAAGGGTAGATGTCTCGCGGATGCCCGTCAGCGACATCTCCAAGGTACGGGGAATAGGCGTAGCCGACATCGCCAGCACATCAACATTAGTACGCATGGTCTTCAGCTTTTCTTTATGCTCAACACCAAAGCGCTGTTCCTCATCGATAACGACCAAGCCCAGATCTTTAAACTGGGTTGTTTCTGACAGCAGACGGTGAGTACCCACCACCACATCAATAGAGCCGTTGGTGATGCCCTCTTGAATTTCCTTGGTCTCTTTTGCTTTTTGAAAGCGTGAGAGCACAGCAACACGCACGGGAAAACCAGAGAATCGTTCGGTAAAGGTCTCGTAGTGCTGCTGTGCCAGCAAGGTGGTGGGCACCAGAATCGCTACCTGTTTGCCGTCCTGCACCGCCTTGAAAGCAGCACGCACCGCGATTTCCGTTTTACCGTAGCCCACATCGCCTGAAACCAAACGATCCATGGGAACCTCGCGTTCCATATCGGCTTTGACATCGTTAATAGCCGAAAGCTGGTCAGGAGTTTCATTGTAGGGAAAAGCCTCTTCAAGCTCTCGCTGCCAGGGGGTGTCAAGGGCAAAAGCGTGCCCGCGCGAAGCCTGACGGGCTGAGTAAAGACGAATCAGATCAGCTGCGATTTCTTTAACAGCCTTGCGAGCGCGTGATTTGGTTTTTGCCCAGTCGCTACCGCCCATCTTCGAGAGCGTAGGTGCGTCACCGCCCACATAGTTTGAGACCTGGTCGAGCTGGTCAGTTGGCACGAAGAGGCGGTCTTTGGGGGCACCGCGTTTTGAGGACGCGTATTCCAAGACCAGGTACTCTTTCATGGGTTTAGGCTGACCCGGTGTGGTTACAGCCCCCACGATGGGGCGCTGGGTCATTTCGATGAACTGACCGATACCGTGTTGCTCGTGTACCACGTAATCGCCAGCTTTGAGGCTCATGGGATCAACGGCTTTTTTACGGCGGCGCACGGGCAGTTTACCGCTGCGCAAGTCACGAGTGGTATAGGGGCTGACCTTACCCAAGATATCTGCTTCAGTGAGCAACCCGATTTTATGTTCATCGAGCATAAAGCCTTTGCCCGCGGCAGCGGTAGTGAGTTCAATGATGCCAGCCGACGGCTCTGCCACCAGGTCATCGGTACGGGCAGCCGGTATCTCAGCCTCAGCAAAAAGCTCGCTGAGGCGTTGTAAGGGACCGGTGCCGTCGGTGACAGCCACGATGCGCCACCCGTCCTTAACCTTGCGTCCCACCTCATCTAGCAAATCGCCCACATTACCTGCAAAAGAGTGGGGAACGCGCGCGGAGTAGGTAAAGACCGAAGAATCATGGTCGCCTTCATCATCAACACCCAAGGCAGTAAAAGACCACCAGCCCATTGCTTGCTCAAAAGCAAGAGCACGCATCTGAGCGATAGTTCTAAACCCGCCGGAGGCGAAAGCCCCACCGTTTTGACCCAAGTCCAGGGGTGCGTCCTGCCCGTCAGAAGCTGACTCCCAAGCCGCAAACAAGAATTCCTCGTTGGTTGCCACCAAATCATGGGCACGCGAGCGCACCTTCTCGGGCTCAAAAATCAGCGGCAGAGAGCCCTCCGGCATCAACTCAAGCAGGGTAGTCATCTCATCCACCAGGAGCGGGGTCAACGACTCCATGCCCTCAACGTAGATGCCACCGGCGATTTTTTCGAGCATGGCGGCTGCGCCGGGAAAGTCGTTTTTAAGTTTGGCGGCACGGCTCATCACCTGCGGGGTAATCAACAGCTCACGGCAGGGCGGGGCTGATAGAGAGGTGGGAGCAGTTGTAGAGGTGATAGTGCGCTGATCTGCTACCGAGAACCAGCGCATGTTCTCTATCTCGTCCCCGAAGAATTCGATGCGCACCGGGTGGTCTTCCACCGGCGAAAAAACATCGAGGATACCACCGCGCACCGCAAACTCGCCGCGCTTAGAGACGAGGTCAACGCGGGAATAGGCTGCTTGGGCGAGGGCTTTGACTACCCCATCGAAATCTTGTTCTTCGCCCACGGTCAGTTCAACGGTCTGCATCTTCTCAAGACCGGTGACGATTGGTTGCAAGAGAGCGCGCACCGGGGCGATAACTAAGGCCGGGCGGTTCGGTGAGTGCAGAGCACGAATCACCTTCAGGCGCTGCCCCACTGTATCGCTGCGCGGCGACAGCCTTTCGTGAGGCAGCGTCTCCCACGCAGGGAAGATCTCTACCAGTTCTTTATCAAGATAGGAGGCAATAGCTGCCTCAAGATCTTCAGCTTCACGGTCGGTGGCAGTCACAGCCAGCACCGTTGCCCCGGTGGACGCTCGCACCCCGCGGGCGAACTCGGCAGTCAAAGCGGGGCGAATACCGTCCACCGCACCAATTACTAAATCATCGTCACGCTCAGCCAGCGGACGCGCTGCCCGTTGCGCCAGCATCCCAAAGCGTTCATCGGTGTGCAGTAGCGAGAGAAGACCGTGCAAAGTCATGGATTCTACCTTTACAAAAGTGGCGATGGATCGGTTAGAAGCGGTGAAATAATAACGGTACTGATTCTACCTGCCAGCCTCCACCAGGCAGTGGCGATTAGATCAGAAGCATCAAAAACAGCTATGGGCTAAAAACAGTTCTTACCTACGAGAAATCTAAAGGTGCAGAAGACCTTTATCACAGATTTGTGGGCTTTTTAGTGCTTTGTTTCGTACCCACAACCGGTTAACATAGTGCTCTAGGGAATTCTTCAACGCAGATTTTAGGGGTGAAGCTGAGATTCACCGCCTGGTTTTCACACATCAGGTGTCGGTGTCAGCTTCAAATAATCTGTGGTGAAACAATAATTATTAGGGGAAATAGTTTATGTCACAGCATATGCTGGGCAGTGCTAGGTTTTTGCAACCTTCGCGCGCTGCAACTGTGTCAAGAATAGCCTCGCTAGGGGTTATAGCCGTGCTCGCTCTTGCGGGCTGTTCCGGCGGTCAAAATGATACTGGTGCGGACGCTTCTGTCAGTCCGCAGTCAACCGTTGAAACACCTTCAGAAGCACCTGTTGCTAACAGCAAGGTTGCAGAAAAACTAGAGTCTGCACCGCAGGTTAAAGCTAACGCCGAAGAAGTTGTTAAGACAGAAGAGCTCTACAATTCCTTTGAGCAAACTCTCGCTGAGCTAGAAATGGCGCAGCCCCAAGCCGAAGAAAACGATGGAGGCTCCGCAGAATCTGCACCCGAGAATAAAGACAGGTTTGCAGAGCTCAGCGCCACCTCCCAAGACCGGGTACACCAGATTGCTACCGGTAGCGCCGCCGATGAGTTTCTCGCTCAGGCTCTGGAGTACGGACTCAACGGTTGGGAACAAAAAGGCAACTCAACCATTGTGGGCGAACCCAAACTTACAGACGGTGAGTACAACGGCGAACCCGCTAAATTGCTTGAGGTCTGTCTCGATTCCTCCGATGTTGTTGTCAAAGACAGCGCGGGCAATGTTCTCAACGATTCAGGCGCCTCAAAACGCTCGCTGAATATCTTTACTCTCACCGAAGTTGACGGAACCTGGAAAATTTCCAGCCACGAGTTCCCCAATAACCCCGACTGCTAAAGCCCCTGGTCAGCTTCAAATCACAGAAGCAGCACTAGGAACTTTTAGCTTCATATCACCTTTTATATTTCTCTTTTGGGTTTTCTCAGGTCACCTGCGTCTTGTTCTCTAGCGGTACCTGCACCCACCGTACTGAAAGCTATCTTTCACCATGAAATTCCGTAACCCTTTTAAAATTGCGGCGGGCGCTGTAGCGGTAGTGAGCGTAGCAACTTTGCTACCTTTGGCTACCGCTGACAACGCCGAAGCGGCAACCGACGGTTCAAGCAGCGCTACCGCTGCCGCGTCCTGCTGGGAAATCAAGCAGAAGAACCCAGAAGCGTCCTCAGGCGCTTACTGGCTCTTTACCCCGCAGATGGACGCACCTGAGCAGTTCTACTGCGATCAGGAAACTGATGGCGGCGGCTGGGTCATGATTGGCCGAGGACGCGAAGGCTGGACAGAGGAATACACCGGCAAGGGCAAGCCCGCCGACATGGCAAATAACCCCGACGGTACTGATGCTTTCGCTCCCATTCAGCTTCCCTCAGAAACCGTGGACGCCCTGCTCGGCGACCAGCCCGTTAACCAGCTGGCAGACGGTGTACGTTTCGCGCGCCCTCTCAACCCCAACGGCACCGGGGTTCAGAACGTTTACGCTAAGCGTGCCTCCCAGGAAGACTGGAGCTGGGCTCTGCGGGCTAAAGCTCAATGGCAGGATATCCGCTTTAACGCCCCCTCAAACTTTCTTTCAGCAAGCGGCCGGTTCGGAATGTCCTACGGCAGCCTCGCCAACTTCGACCCCCGTTACAAGCGTCTAGAGTTCACAGCAGGTAGCGAAACCAACTGGAAGCTAGGCTTCGCTTTCGGCAACCTGGTGCGCGGCAACAACAATGCTGAAACCTACCACTGGTCCAAGGGTAATAACCAGCACTCTCCTTTGGGCTTCACCCAGGTCTACCTGCGCCCGAAGCTCACCCAGAAGAACCTGAACTTTACAACTATTGCTGATGCCGGCACCCCCGAGTCCCAGAGGCGCGCACTGCCCAACAGCTTCACCTCCGCGTGGAACTGGCGCACCTCAGATGCAACCGGCAGCGGTGCTACCGGTGAGATGAACTCCTATGTTCAGGCAATCACCCAGGTAGGCAACACCGTCTTCATTGGTGGTGACTTCAAGCACCTCGAATCAAAAAACGGTGAGACCGTCAACCAGTCCTACATCGCTGGTTTCGATGTGAACTCCACCGAGCTGGTGCGCACCTTCATGCCCAAGCTCAACGGCCAGGTCAAGACCATGGCTGCTCTGCCCGGTGGCAAGCTCGCTGTTGGCGGCGATTTCACTCGCGCTAATGGCACCCCCGTCACCAACTTCGTTATTTTTGATCCCGCAACCGGGCAGATTGATACTACCTGGGACTGGGATATCGCCAACCGCGGCGCATCCGGTGTGACTCAGGTGAAGACCCTTGAAGTACAAGGAAATTACCTCTACGTCGGTGGCACCTTCACCCACGTTAAGGGTGATACTTCAGGCACCTACGCCTTCTCGCGCAACGCCGCCCGCTTCGACCTCACCAACGGCAGCGTCGACTGGAGCTGGCGTCCCAACTTCAATGGCACCGTCAACGGCATTTCAGCCGCTGAAGATGGTCAGAGTGTTCACGTTGCAGGTTACTTCTCAACCAACCACAGTGCATGGGCTTGGAAGCTCGCGGCGCTAAACACCACCAACGGCAAGAACCTCACTCGTTGGGACTGGGAGCTGTCCAACGGCACCACCGCCAACACTCGTCAGGGATTCCAGTTTGACGTTCAGGACACCGGCGCACACGTATGGGCCGCAGGCGCCGAGCACCTAATTGCCCAGTACCAGAAGGGCTCCTACAAGCGTCTGAGCTCATCCATTACCAAGAGCGGCGGCGACTTCCAGGAAGTAACCTACAAAGACGGCGTCATCTACGGTGCTTGCCACTGTGGCGACTGGATTTACGAGGGTGGACGCTCATACCGTGCCCCCTGGGAAGAAAACAACAACGTTCATACCATTCGTTTGACCACCGCCTTTGACGCTGTCACCGGCGAAGTGCTTCCCGATTTCGCTCCCCTGCTACAAGGCAAGTCAGGCTTCGGTGTCTGGTCGCAGTTCTTCGATTCCAACGGTAACCTGTGGGTTGGTGGCGACATCAACCGCTCGTTGGGCGCTAACGGTGCCCAGCCGACCGTAGGTTTTGCTCGTTTCACCCCGCGTGATGTTACTCCCGCGGCTATTCCTGCCAACCTCGCGGTTACTACCGAGGGCGGCTATGACAAGCTCACTTGGAACTCGGCTGGCAACGGTCTCACCTACCAGATTCTGCGTAACGATCGCGTCATTGGTACCAGCACAGCTACTTCATTCGAGGTAGCTCATCTTGATAATGCACGCTACTTTGTGCGTTCGGTAGATCAGGCTGGTAACTACTCAGCATCTACTGCAGCTGTTGCAGTAGGTAAGGCTGAGGAAGCTCCCGTTGTAGAGCCTGTAGCTCCTATCGAGGAGCAGCCCGAAACTCCTGTGGTTCCCGAAGAAAAGCCTGAGGCACCTGTAGAGGACGAGGCTAAGCCCGAGGCTCCCGCCGTTGAAGAGCAGCCCGAGGCTCCCGCTGCCCCCGCAGAAAAGCCCGAAGAGGATGCTCAACCTGACGTAGAGCCTGTAGCGCCGGCTGAGCCCGAAGCACCTGTAGAGGACGAGGCTAAGCCCGAGGCTCCCGCAGCACCTGTTGCTCCTGATGCACCCGCCGTGAACCCTGCGTTCAAGGGCAAACTGATTGCAGCCGGCGCTCAGTGGCAGTACATCACCGACATCAACGAGTGGCAGCGCAAGAACTGGTACACCATCAACACCTCAGTGACCGGTTGGAAGACCGGCACTGCGCCCCTTGGTTGGGGTCCCGGTGTAGCAACCACTCTTGAGCGAGGCCGCTACGGCATGCCGATTTCAATCCAGGCTCGTCACGAGTTCAACCTGCCTACTACCGTTCCCGCGGGTAAGAAACTCGTTCTTCACACCCGCGCAGATGACGGCGTCGCCGTGTATGTCAACGGTGTTGAGGTAGGACGCCAGAACCTACCTGCCCAGCATTACCCCCTGACTCCTGCAGATTTCGCTGTGGATACTCAGTTCGCTATCGACAACCCGGTAGTTATTGAGGTTCCCAGCCACCTGCTGAAACAGGGTAAGAATGTGATTGCGGTCGATTCGCACGCGCGCCGTCGCAGCACCGCTAACCACACGATGGAGCTCACTGCATCGTGGCGCTAAAGCTTTGAGATAGGTTCCAGTCTCTCTGGATGGTGCCCCCACACAGTATTGAGGGTGGGGGCACCTGTTTTATAGTTTGTGTCTGAGGATAAGGCAACCCCAGTGCACGGGGTACACTACAGGGTGCGTAGGTCACAGGTTTAGCGGGAAAACGCCATTACTATTTTTTATAAAGTCCACGTATATAAAGAAAGGTCTTGAGCATGAAGAAACCATTTTCACTTCGCGTCAGCGCTGTTCTCGCGACCTTGGGGCTATGATAGCCGCTGCTGCCTCATGTTTTTGAGCTTAAGCAGAACGACCCCAAGGCTGAAAGCGATGTCTACTGGCTCTTCATCCCTTTAGATAAACGCACCCGATCAGTTCTACTGTGACTAGGAGACCAAGGGCGGCTGAATCATGATCGGACGCGAGGACTGGGTTGAAAATGATAACGGTCAGGGCGCCCAGGCTCCCGCAGACTCCTGGAACACTCCGGGCACATAACCTCTACGTTCTGAGGTATAAAACCTCTGCACACACCTATCGCCCCCTCACAAAGCTCAGGGTATAGAGGCACCTTCGATGTGGCGGGCATAAAACGTGTTTTATTTCGTTACGGAGGTATGTACAACCTAGAATATATAGACACGCTTGAGATAGATCAGTACTGAGCGCAGTGATTTCTTGGGGAAGAATCAACCGCACCGGTGCTCTACAGGCATGATTTTTGGGGATTCAACAGGGGGAAAGTATGAACTCTGCACGTTCAGTGCGTCCACGGGGTTTTAAAGATACGCTGGCGGCGCTCAATAGCGCGCAGAAGCCGGGTATTGGAGTGCCTGCCTACACCCGCTGGGTGAACCGTCATGTTGCCCGTGTTTTTGCGGCAGCCGCGGTGAAGTTTGGTATTACCCCCAACGGTGTGACCGCTATTAGCGCGGGGTTCTCTGCTCTTGGTCTCTTGGTTCTGCTGTTTGCTGCGCCCACGGTTGTAACCGGTTTTCTGGTTGCTTTACTTTTTGCATTGGGCTACGCCCTTGATTCTGCTGACGGGCAGGTTGCACGCGTGACTGGCGCTTCTTCTCCCGCTGGTGAGTGGTTGGATCACGTGGTTGATTCGGTTCGTGTGCCCTCAGTTCACTTAGCTGTCCTCGTTGGTTTTGTCCGTTACAGCGAGCACTGGGCTTTCACCGGCTGGCAGCTATGGTGGTTGCCGATGGCGTTCACGGTGGTCACTGTTGGTCATTTTATGAGCCAGATTCTTGCTGAGCAGTTGCGCAACAACCGCAAAACCGCTGCCCCGCCCACCGGCGGACCGTTGCGTTCTTTTGTGAACCTGCATATGGATGCCGGTACTCTCTGCTGGATTTTTGTTTTTTGGGGTTTCGGCTTGGGTTTTATCGTGGTCTATGGTGTGCTTTTTGCCGGTAATTTGCTCACCGTGCTGGTGTCAATGCGCCGCAAGTACATTTCTCTTTCATCCTCAGGTGCCTAAGATGTCTTACCCTCGCGTTTCAGCTGTTATCGCAACCATTGGTAGCCGCCCAGAACTGCTACGTACAGCGGTCACCTCAATCTTTAATCAGGACTACCCCGGTCACCTTGAGGTTGTTGTCTCCTATGATTACGTCGAGATTGATTCGCTGAGTGATCTTGAGGTGCCCGTCAACCGTTCTCTACTGACAGTGCAGAATACCCATGTCTCTGGTCTGGCAGGCGGACGCAACACCGGTATCGAAACCGCTACCGGCGAGCTGGTGGGTTTCTGCGATGACGATGATTTCTGGTTTACCTCCAAAGTTTCGTGCCAGGTTGAGCTGTGGCAGCAGCGTCCTGATGCAGTTGCTGTCTCTTCAGGTATTACTGTGCGTTCCGGTGGTAAAGATATTGTGCGTCTGGCACCTGAAACCGCCTCATTCGATGATTTTTTGGTATCTCGTATTACCGAAATCCACCCCTCGGCAATGCTGTATCGCCGCGCAGATCTTGTAGAGGGCGGACGCATTGGTGCGGTAGACGAGCTGCTGCCGGCGTCCTACGGTGAGGACTACGATTTGCTCCTGCGTGCGACCCGCCACGGTGAGGTCTATTCGGTTCAGGAGCCCCTTGTACTGGTGCTGTGGGATCGCCCTTCTTTTTTTGCTGGTAAGTGGCAGAACATTGCCGCTGGTCTCACCTACCTTCTACAAAAATTCCCCGAATTTGAGCGCACCCCCAAGGGTACTGCACGTATTGCCGGGCAAGTTGCTTTCGTACACGCGGCTCTGGGCAATCGTTCCCAGGCGCTGGCGTACGCGCAATCGACCCTGCGCAGAAACCCCCTACAGCTGCGTGCTTGGGCTGCCCTGCCCGTGGCGTGGGGTCTCATTAGTCCTGATATCTTACTCAAAGCCGTTGAGAAGACGGGGCGAGGTCTTTAGCCCCGCCCTTATAGGTTCTTATGCCCCAGACAGTATTTATCTCCCGATCGCAACTGCGCAAAGCCAGGCTGGCTGATGAGGTCGCTAACTACCGGTTAGCGCCCCTACCGGCGTGGCCTTTGTGGGTTTTGCTCTATGCCTTTCCGGTGATTTGGGCGATGGGTCTGATGCAGTTTGCACCCACCCTTTTGGCTGCGGTCATGCTCATGTACATGTATCTGCGGCGCTCCATTATTACCTTTGGTCCGCAGTGGCTGTGGATGGCGCTCATTGCCTGGTGTCTACTGTGTGTAGTCGCCCTCGACAGCCCCAGCCAGTTTTTGGGGTGGGCTCTGCGTTTTATCAATATCTTCAATGTTGGGGTGTACTCTCTCTACTTTTTGAACGCGAGAGAGAAAATTTCAAACCAGTCGATGCTGGGAGGTCTCTTCGTGGTCTGGCTGACGGTGGTTGTCATGGGCTATATGGGTATTTTCTTTCCCGAAGCCAGGCTAATCACCCCGATGTCTTACGTTCTGCCCGATAGCCTGACCCGCAATGAACTGGTGCGCGACTACGTTATGCCGCCCATGGCTGAGGTGCAGATGCCCTGGGGCGCGCCTAAGCCTTATATTCGCCCGTCGGCACCTTTCCCCTACGCTAATAGCTGGGGTTTGGCATACACTTTCCTGACACCCGTGGTCATGGCGATCTACGCTGCCGTGCTATCTTGGCGAATCCGTGCGGTGCTCACTGTCTTGCTGTGCGCGTCCGTGGTTCCCGCTATTGCCACCTCAAACCGCGCGATGTTCATCGGGCTGGGAGTCTCTGCCAGCTACGTAATTTTCCGGCAGGCGCTTAAAGGACGCTGGGTAGGAGCTATCTCGGGCATTCTCATCTTTGGTGGTGCCGCCCTGTACATGTGGCTATCGGGTGCAGCCACGCAAATTCTGGGCCGTCAGGAATATTCTGATTCAACGGGCGGACGCTTAGCACTCTACGAGGCAACCTGGGAAGCGACCCTCAAATCGCCTTTTATTGGTTACGGCACCTCGAAGATGAACTATGAGATTGGCGTTTCGATGGGCACCCAAGGCTATATGTGGGCGCTAATGTTCTGTTTTGGTCTGGTCGGTCTGGGCATTTTCTTGCTCTTCATTGGTTTTTCGATTGCCAGCACCTGGCGTGTGCAGTCGAGTGCAGGTATGTGGGTTCACTCGCTACCGATTGTCACCTTGAGTGTCTTTGCTTTCTACAGCTTGGATATCATGCAGCTTTCTACATTGATGCTGTGCATCTCGCTCATGATGCGCTCCAAAATCTACGGTGAGGGGCTGTAAGTCATGGCAAAATCTCTTGCGAAAAGCGGTGCGCTGGCATCGCTGTGCGTGATGTACGGTGCGGTTGCTGCGTTTGCGGCGCAGTTAGTCGTATCTAACGGCTTTGGTGCCCAGGGTTCAGGTACTTTCTTTCAGATTATGGCGCTTTTGACCGTGGGCACTTCTCTAGCGGTATTCGGCGCTGATACTGGCTTGGTACGCATTATTTCTGCCCAGGTAGCAGTGGGACGCGGTTCAGCCGTTCGTTCCTTGCTTAAGTTTGCGGTAATTCCTGCTGTGTTGTTTGCCTTCATTATTGCCAGCAGCTCTCTGATTTATGCTCTGCCAGCGCTGACTCCTGATATGCCGCAGGTCTACCGGGCGGTGCTGTACGTGTCCGCACCTTTTATCGTTGCTTCAGCCTTGATGACCCTGTGCTTCGGGGCGCTACGCGGGCTTCAGCAGGTGGTTACCTTCACCGTCTTGCAGAACGTTCTGCTCCCCTCGCTGCGTCTGCTCGCTGTTGTTGCTGTGGTAGCCCTTGGCGCAGGTTTTGTGTACTTGGCTCTTGCCTGGTCGTTACCGGTTCTATTGGTGCTAGCTGTTGCCGGTTACTTGGTCTTCCGTTATCTACCGCGTACCGCCGATACCGTGCAGGCGGACGCTATTGTTGCCGAAACCGCGAAAACCTTCTGGGGTTTTAGCTCGGCGCGAGGGGTAGCGACCATCGTTGAATCCATTCTTGAATGGATTGACGTTATGCTCATTACTGTCTTTATGGGCGTTGCCGCCGGTGGTATTTACGGTGCTGTTAACCGCTACGTGCGCGTGGGGGCGATGGTGGAACACACCGCCCGCATGGTGACCGGCCCGGCGATCAGCGCCTCCCTCGCCACAGGAGCCACCGACCGTGCCCGCACCATTTTTGTGAACACCACCCGCGTACTGGTGGCTATTGCCTGGCCTTTCTACCTCACCATGATGTTCTTCGGTCCGGCGCTTCTCAGTTTTTTCGGTAGTGAGTTCACAGAAGCTGCCCCCATTTTTTGGATTATCTGTAGCGCCATGATGCTAGCAGCAGCAGCTGGCGGTGTTCAGTCGGTATTGCTCATGAGCGGTAAATCCCGCTGGCAGCTCTATAACAAGCTCTCTTCTCTTGCTGTAGCTCTGGTGCTGAATCTACTGCTGATTCCTGCCTGGGGGCTTGCCGGTGCGGCGACCGCATGGGCAGCGGCTGTACTCACAGATACGTCACTCGCTGCCTACCAGGTCTTCAAACACGTGGGAATCCGTGCCAGCGTAGCTGAACTAGCACCAGCCGTCATATTGTCCCTTACGGTAGTGGGCGGCGGAGCGGGCTTAGTGAGCCTATTGGTAGGGCAGCACGTCACGGGGCTTTTGGTTCACCTGGTTGTTGTACTAGGACTCTACGGTCTGCTGGTACTTAAAATGAGAAAAAAGTTGGGTATCGCTTCCTTCCTTACCTCTCGCAAAAAACATTAGAAAATAGATCACACGATGAACGTACACAAGACTCAGGAGAGTGGTTAGTAATGGCGAAGCCAGAACCCACCTACTCAACCCGCCTACGAGCGGCTAATCTTCAACGCGCTAATGAGGAGTTTGCGGTCAAGCCGCTCTCACTCATGGAGCAGTTTCGCAAGGTGAAGCGCCGCCTGCCGATCTTCTTGGCTGCGATTATCGCGTGCATGCTCCTAGCTGCTGCACTCGGTTTGTTCGTCAAACCCAGCTACGAGGCAAAAACCACCCTAGTGGTACACCAGTTGCCTGCTGACCCCAATAACACCGCAACGGTGGGTCAGCGCGTTGATATCGATACTGAGTCATCCATTGCTGGCTCAAAGATTGTCACCCAAGAAGCAGCTGAGCGGGTGGACGCTGGTAACGCCTCTTTGCCCAGCGATTTGCGCGCTAACTTGCAGGTATCCGGTCACTCCCAAACAGCAATTATGGACATCTATGTGACCGATGCGAGCGCACAGCGTGCAGCTGATTTGGCGAACGCAGTAGCACAAAGCTACCTTGATCAGCGCTCAGAAAATATCGAAAAACTCGTTGAGGGTTACCAGGCAACCATCGAGTCACAGATTGATGCCACCTCGTCTCAGGCGGCGAAAACTGCCCTTGAAGAACGCCAAGCGCAGATTGCAATTACCTCGGTCTACCCCGGACGTATTATTTCACCGGCAGCGGCACCCACCGTGGCTGAGACTCACGGTACGCCTATCTACTTGCTCATTGGTTTGGTGGCGGGCAGCCTCATCGGTGCTTTCGCGGCTTTTTTCGCTGACCGCCGTGACCCCAAGGTTTCTTACCCTGACCGTTTTGAGGAAATAGCAAACCGTCCGGTGTCGCTGGTTTCCTCGGCAAATCAGGCAGAAGGCATCCGCCGTACTCTGCGTCGTATCGGTGCTCCCGAGGGTGATTTAGCGGCAGGTGGAATCAACGGTATTACGATTCACTCCAACGAGCCACGTCTTTCCAGCATCGTGTATGAACAGCTCAAGCAGGTGTTGCCCGCTAAGAGCGTCAACTTTGCCACCGCGTCCGCCTTCGAAGCTATCGAATCAGGGTCATCGGTCAAGCGCGTTATTGCCGCTAAAGCACCGCTGGTTGTTGAGACTTCGGCGAAGACTGAGCTTTCCAAACTTATGCTGGCGGCTGAAGGCACAGGCGTTATTTTCATTATTGCGAGCGCTGAATCAAGTTATAAGGCTTTGCGCGATCTTTTCGAAGCGGCTGATTTTGAAGAGGGCACCATTATTGTGCCGGTGTTCTTGACCTAACGGGCATTCTCATCGACAGGTTTTATTTCAGGGGATCAGGGGATATGAAAATTATATTGGTAGCCAGTGCTGGGGGGCATTTGGCGCAGCTTATTGCACTTGATAAGTTTTGGAAGCAGCATGAGCGTTCATGGGTAACTTTTCGGCTTCCTGAGGTTGAGGCTGCGCTGAGCGGTGAGAAGGTGGACTGGGCGTATTTTCCGACCACGCGCAATATTCCCAACGCGATTCGTAATCTGGGGGTTGCGTGGAAGGTCTTGCGCAGGGAACGCCCGGATACCATCATTTCGTCTGGTGCCGCTGTTGCTGTTCCTTTTTTCATCGTGGGAAAGTTGCTCGGCATGAAGACTGTGTTTATGGAGCCCTACGACCGTATTACGATGCCCACTCTTAGCGCCCGGATGTGCTACCCGATGACTGATTTGTTTGTGGTGCAGTGGGATGAGCAGCAGAAGGCTTTTCCCGAGTCGGTCAATATCGGTGCGGTTCTCTAGGGTCACCTGCTATATAAGGAAGTTGTATTTATGTCTGATCAGTTAGCGGACGATGGCGTTCGGACCTATGACCTTGTGGTGTCGGTGGGTACTGATTATCACCATTTTGATCGTCTGGTGGGGTGGGTTGATGCCTATTTGAAGAAGCATCCGGAGCTCACTTGCCTGTTTCAGCACGGATTTACTGCTCCCCCACGTGTAGCTGAGGGTGTAGAGCGTATGCCACGCGCTGAGCTGTTGAAGTTCTATGCCAAGGCTAAGGTGGTTGTGGTTCAGGGCGGCCCCGGTTCTATTTTGGACGCGCGAGAGGTGGGCGCTATTCCTGTGGCTGTTCCACGAGTGGCTGAGCTTGATGAGGTGGTTGATAATCATCAGATTGAGTTCTCAAAGATGATGGATGAGTACGGTGAGGCTCATCTAGTTGAAAGCGCTGAGGCTCTTGAAAAGATTTTGGATCAGGCACTTGAAGATCCGAAGTTGGTGCAGGGTGAGGTTCGCTTGCCGCAGCGGGATGTTGCGTCCGATAACCTGACGCGGGCTCTTGACGAGATGGTGGTGATCGACCGGTCACAAGAGCCTGCCCGTTTTGCCCGCAGGTTCGCGCACGTTGTGGTGGGTTTTGTCGCCCAGAAGATGAAGAAGTAGAGGGTATAGGCCCCACTGGTTATTGGTCTCACCGGTTGCTGGCGGGGTTTTCTTGTACGCTGTGGGGTGATGGACGCGTGTTTGCTCTGTACCTGCTGGCAGGTTTGGTTAGTATGGGGTGAAAGTCTTTTAGCCTGTTGAAAGGAACTCTCGTGGCTATTTCAGAGAACGTTGTTGTGAACGCGCCCTTGGAGAAGGTCGTCGCCGCTTTTGCAAGCGAGGATTTCGCGCGTTTTGTGTCGGACCGTTTGGGAATTTCTCTTGATTCGTTCTCCGTTGATGGAGACACCGCAGGTGCTTACACCGCTACTGCGCAACGTGGTGTGCCGGCTGATCGTGTTCCCGATATGGCAAAGAAGTTTGTGTCTAAGGGTCTCTCGCTAACTCAGACTGACGCGGTGTCAGCTCCTGCTGCTGATGGTTCACGCACTGTTACCAGCGACATCAAGGCTGGCGGTGTGCCCATTAGCGCAACCGCTACCCAGAAGCTCACCGCTGATGGTGATAAGACCGATGTTGCTGTGAGCGGTGAGGTCAACTCATCAATCCCCTTTGTGGGTGGCAAAATCGCTAAAGCAGCTGAGCCTTTCGCGGGTAAAGCGCTGACCAAGGTTGCACGCTCCCTCGAAGAGTGGATTGCTAGCCAGGGCTAGGCACAATAAAATACTTACATCTCCGAGGCTAAACTTGTGGAGAGACAAGAAGAGGATGCTCACCAATAGGTGCTAAGCGTCCTCTTCTTTTTTCAGTCAACAAGATGCACTCTTGATGCTCTTTGTCTGGCCTTTAGCGGTTTCTCTCTACAGAAATTGTGTGAAAAATTTTCTCCCATTTTTCAACGATCTTTTCAACCGAATTCTCCGCTATTTTGCTGAGTCCTTGGCGAGCCTTGGCTTCTCGAAGCTCAGGAGAGGTCATAGCTTGTTTAAGTGCTTCTTCGAGAGCTACCTGTGTATCGTTATCTGCCAGAAAACCTGCTCCTTCGACAAACTGGTTGAGACCTGGTGAGCACGGGGTCGCTACAGTGGGTGTGGCACATGATGCCGCTTCTAGAATGGTCATCGGCAGCCCTTCGAACCGAGATGACATAAGGTTCAGATCAGTTTTTTCCCATATCTGCATTGCTGTCTTCGAGTCGACGGGACCGTTCAGTAGAATCTGATGTTTGTTTTTGCTGCTTTCGATGAGAGTTGCCAGCTTATCTCGGTCGGCACCCTCACCGTAGATATTGAGAGTCCATTGCGGAAAGTCATGAGCGATAGCATCAAAAGCGCTAATAGCCAGTTCAAGCCTTTTTTGGTAGGTGAATCTGGTAATACATGAAATTGTGGCCCCTCTCTTTTCTGCCACAATCGACTGCACATTTTCAGATTGTAATATTGGGTTTTCTATAAACCCTATCTCTTGACCAAAATACTTGCTAGCACTCTCAGCATCTTGGCGGGTGAGCATCAATATTTCATCGAAGACATCCAACAATCTTTTCTCGACGCTAGGCAACAGCGATTGAATATATTCAGAGTCAAACGCCATGTGCATTTGATGGATAAAGAGA
The DNA here is from genome assembly GCF_016924835.1 of Rothia sp. ZJ932. Taxonomy (NCBI): domain Bacteria; kingdom Bacillati; phylum Actinomycetota; class Actinomycetes; order Micrococcales; family Micrococcaceae; genus Rothia; species Rothia sp. ZJ932. Next base: position 1,752,995 of record NZ_CP070480.1, read on the forward strand.
GAATCGCCGCCCAAACGCCGGATAAGCTTGATGGAAGACACAGCAGCTTCTGCGGAGGCGAAATTCGTGAAAACGAAAATATGACCTTTTCGACGAGGAAGAATGTACAAAAGCATTCTCAGATCAGCGTATAAACGCCAAGCTTTCTTAACTATTTTCTTTAATTTTGCAGAGCTAGTCCATAGAATCTTATGTGAATACTGAAGGTTGTATACTTGTTCACGAAAAATATAAGGAACCTTACGTGCAATTTCAAATGAGGGGTTCTCCGGAGCCTTGAAAAAACTGAAGAACTCAACATTGTATCCAGCGCCCTTAAAACCAGCACTCAGAATCCTCAGCGCAGTGTCAATACCACCGACAGCGCCGACTCTGTCATCGACTAACACAAGGTTTTTTCTCATATACTTGGTCCTCATAAGTTGCGTACATCCAATTTTATTTTACCTCTATTGAGCGTTGAGAGCCTCTAACGCAGCTCGCAGTTTCGTTGATGAGGTGTGGGCGGTGTACGGAAAGTACACAACGTTCACGCCCACTTCAGCAAAGCGCTGCTCAAGATCAAGTCCGCGAGGGGTACCTTTCCAGTCATCGCCTTTGAAGAAGGTGTTGAACCGGACGTCCTGCCAGGTCTCTAACTTATCAACTACCGTTTCGGCGCGTACCTCATCCACGAAGTCGATGTGGCTCACGATTTCCATGCGCTCGGCAAGGGGAACAACCGGCAAACGGCCTTTGGTGAGTTCAAGCATCTCATCAGAAACTACCCCGGCAATGAGATAGTCGCAGTGTTTCTTAGCTTCTCGCAGAATATTGAGATGCCCCACATGAAAAAGATCAAAAGCTCCTGCTGCGTAACCGATATTCATCAATTCCCCCAGTGCGTGCGCTGTGTGCAGCGCGGTCAAACATATTAAGGCTACGGTAGCGGCTTCCCCAAGTGCTACCGAGCCTATCGAAAAAGTATTGTTTTTTACTGTACGCCACGGGCAGGCTAGTCTGCGGTGACTGGCGCTCATAAGTGCTGGCGGTATTCAGCACTTTTTCAAGTGCACAGCCCAACCAGTGGTGTCTCTACACAGCTAGGAGCGAGCTGCCTCCTTGCTTGCTTCTTCAGCAGCTACCCACCCGAGCATGGCGCATTTAACACGCGCGACGAACTTTGAGACTCCGGCAAAAGCGGCGGCGTCCTCTAGCACCTCTTCGTTGGGCTCAATGGTGCCGCGGCTACGCAGCATATCTCTGAACTGGTCAATGAGGTCTTGAAGCTCCTCACGGCTTCGCCCCGGAGCCATCTCTGAGAGCACTGAGGCAGCTGCCATAGAGATAGAGCAGCCGTCCCCCTCCCAAGAGATTTCTTTGATTTTTAAGCAATCTTCGGTGAGGGTTACCCGCAGGTTGATTTCATCGCCGCAGGTGGGGTTGTACTGATGATTATCAGCGCTGGGCAGCCCCTGAGCTTCGGTGAGACCCTCCCCTGATCGCTGTTTAGAATGGTCGAGGATTATCTGCTGATAGAGCATATCAAGTGACATAGTTTTTCTTTTCTGCTGAGAAGAGTAACGAGATTTTACAGACCAAAGTAGCTGCGTACCTGTGACAACGCATCGAGAAAACGGTCGATGTCATCGGTGGTGTTGTAGATGTAGGTGGACGCGCGGGTTGAGGCGGTGATGCCAAGGGCACGGTGCAACGGTTGAGCACAGTGGTGCCCCACGCGAACAGCGATGCCCTGAGTGTCGAGTAGCTGACCGACGTCATGCGGGTGTACCCCGTCTACGTGTATGGACGCCAGACCAGTGCGTTCCTCACCCGCCGCCGGTCCCAGCAAACGCACCCCTTCTATCTGGCTGATACCCTCGGCTAAGCGCTGCCCCAGAGTAGTCTCCCACGCGTGGACGTTCTCCATGCCCAAGTGCTCCAAGTAGCGCACGGCTTCAGCCCACGCCACAGCCTGAGAAACACGCTGGGTACCGGCTTCAAATTTGATGGGAGCAGGCATCCACTGTGCCTCAGTCATGATCACCTTGGTGATCATAGAACCGCCGGTCAGAAAAGGAGGCATCGCTTCTAGCAGTTCGTTGCGTCCGTAGAGAGCACCAATTCCGGTCGGGGCGAGCATCTTGTGGGCCGAGAAAGCTGCAAAATCTACGCCCAAGGTTTCGAAGTTAACCGGTGTATGGGGCACCGACTGGCAAGCATCGAGCACGGTGAAAGCCCCGTGTTTCTGTGCCAGCTTTACCATAAAATCAACATTCGTTACCGAACCCAGCACGTTTGAAACGTGGGTGAAAGCAAGAATCTTAGTGCGGTCGGTGACGATTTTTTCAGCGGCATCGTAGTCGATGGTGCCATTCTCTAGCAAAGGAATGTGTTTAAGAGTTGCCCCGGTACGCGCGGCGAGAATCTGCCAGGGAATGATATTGGCGTGGTGCTCTAGCTCGGTGGTGACGATTTCGTCGCCCTCCTCTAGGGCAAACTGGCGTGCGGTTTCTCCTCCAATGCCGGCGGACGCATTGCCGAAAGAATAAGCGATAAGGTTTAGCGCTTCGGTAGCGTTGGAGGTCCACACCAGTTTGTTCTCAGCTGCCCCCACGAAACCGGCGACTGTTGCACGCGCGTCCTCGAAAGCGTCCGTCGCGTCAACTGCTAGGCTGTGTGCCCCACGGTGTACGGCAGAGTTTTTGCCCAGGTAGTAGTCACGTTCAGCGTCGAGTACCTGCAGGGGGTTTTGGCTGGTAGCACCAGAGTCAAGGTAGACCAACTGATGGTCGAAGACCTGTTGGTTCAGAATGGGAAAGTCCTGACGGATGCGCTCCACTGTCTCGTTATTCAGCGGGGTTGCCGCCGCTACTTGGTACTTTTCACTCATTCTATACACTTCCGCTTCTCTGTATTCCCATGATGCTGCCGGCACGAAACCTACCGCACAGTCCTGACTACCAGCTTAGAACCTGAGTCGGGCTAGGTGGTAGTGAGGTTACGCTGATTTACTTCTGAATAGCCTAAAATCTGCTGGGCACCAACCGTTTAAGCCCCAAAGCCGGTTTCTCTATAAATCGCCATGAAAGATAAGCAAAAGGAAGAGTCAGTATAAAAGTCAGAAGCATGTTTATTACTACATGCAACTGTTCCGACCCAAACGAAATAAGAACTTGCTGAACAGGGAAAGCGTAGATGTAAACTCCGTAGGAAAGATCATTTCTGTAGCCCCAATAAACTTTTATCACAGAAGCTAAGCCAAGCAGGGCATAGACATATAAAATTTCAAATCCGTAGAGATAACCTTTTAAATAAAATGCTGCAATGATAAAAGTTATAAACACACAGCCCCAAACAGCCAGCTGATTAATTTTTATTTTATCTCCCCAAATATAAAAGAGGCTACCCGCTAAGAACATTGGGGCTAGGCGTGCGAATTGCCAGTACATATTCATAGTAGTTGCATCAACATGTTCAAGTACGGGTCGCATGAATTCAAGTACGGGTCGCATGAACAGACTACCTAGAAATAAGACGGTAATCAGAGTTTTCTGATACTTTTTTACAAAAGGAATGAAGGCAACTGGCATGAGACAGAGGTACGCCACAAACTCATACCATAGAGTCCACGCCGAACCATTCCAAGTAGCATTGGGGTTGCCTCCCAAAGTACCTTCTATGCCCCATTGAAGTTTATACAAGTCAAAATTATTGAGAACATATGAAACAGCTGAGCTCTCAGATAGTCTTGCGTCATCTACGAAAAATAGGTGTACTGGCACAAAGAAAATGAGGATCATCAGCATAGAAACCCAATATCCTGGAAATATCCTCAGGAATCTCCGCCAGAGGTAAGATAAAGCCCCCCCTCTTTGAGCACTAGCCAATATTAGAAATCCGGAGGCACAAAAGAATAAGTCAACTGCCATTCCTGATATAAACTCAATTTTAGAGTCCAGATTACTAGTCAATGGATAAGCATGACCAATGATTACAAATGAAGCCAAGATAAATCTCAAAAAATTGAGAGAATTCTTACCCCGCAAGATTGTATCATTTATGGTCGGTGAGCTCTGATTAATCATCATTTTTGTTCCCTGCTGAATGAAACTGTTGCTGGGTCGCTACCAATCCTTTTTCAATGAGCATGCGGGTGGCATCCGCAGCGTTAGAAATCAGGAGAGGCAAAGATTTCGCTTCGGTGGAGCTGAAGGGCTTGAGCACAAAATCGGCTGTGTCCATGCGTCCGGGAGGGCGGCCGATGCCGGTGCGAACACGGTAGTAATCCTTAGTACCCAGGGCCTTAGAAATATCACGCAGACCATTATGGCCGCCCTCACCACCACCAATTTTCAGCTTAACGGTGTCAAAGGGAATATCGATCTCATCGTGAATAGCAATCAGGTGGTCCGGGTCGATGCCATAGAACTGCGCCAGCCCGGCAACAGGGCCACCAGAAGTATTCATATAGGTCAGCGGTTTGGCCAAAATAACTTTGGGTCCGCCGATGCCTAGACGACCCTCGATTACTTGGGCACGGGAACGGTGCCGTTTGAAGCTACCACCCACCTCACGTGCCAGCTCATCAATGACCATTTGCCCCACATTGTGGCGGGTCTTCTCATATTCAGGGCCAGGATTACCCAAACCAACAATGAGCCATGTATCAGCCATACCTGTCGCTTTCTTTCTACCTGTTAAAAGGTCTAAAAACTTCACGTTCACCAGTCTAAACGCAGATTCCATATAAAGAAGCCCGCACCCACCGGTGGGTGGATGCGGGCTTATACACAGTAATTACCTACTGTAAACTCAACAAGTTATTACTGCTTGTTGTTGTCTGAGTCGTGAGCTTCACCAGCCTGATCTGATTCTTCAGAAGCGGGCACGATGTCGCCATCTACTGCATCTGCATCGTCAACAGGGTTGCCTTCAGCGTCGGTGTCGCCTTCTTCACCGGGCTCGGGTACGTCGAGTACTGCAGGCTCAGCAATGTTAACAACAATTGCTTCCTCGTCAGTCAGCAGGGTAACGCCTTCGGGCATGACAACGTCAGCAGCGGTGATGTGCTCACCTACTTCGCGGCCTTCGATGTTGATTTCGATAACCTCGGGCTGCTTGATAGCGTCAGCTTCAACCAGCAGAGCGGTCATTTCGGTGTTAGCTACAGCGCCTGCTGCTACTTCACCCTCAACGTGTACGGGGATTTCAACCTCAACACGCTCGCCGCGCTTAACGATCAGCAGATCCATGTGCTGAATTTCGGGGCGGATAGCGTGACGCTGGATGTCCTTAACCATTGCCAATACTGACTCGCCTTCGATATCGAGATCGAAAACAGCGTTGGGGGTACGTGCTGCAAGAGTGGTCTCATGACCGGGCAGAACAACGTGCTTGGGTTCTTCGCCGTGACCGTAGATTACTGCGGGAATATCGCCTGCCATACGAATACGGCGTGCGTAGCCCTTACCGAATTCTTCGCGAATGGTTGCTGAAAGCTTGTATGCACCTGACATGGGTGTCTCCTTCTATATTTTGGTTGCATGAACGTACTGCGCCAAGAGATGTACTGGCGCCAGAGAGTGCGTCTCTAACCATAAGCACCAGCGTCCTGCACCCAAAAGATTCAGGGACGCGTGTGCTCGCCAGCCACCGTCAGTTTCGGACCTGCGTTCGCCCGCAATTTTCATTGAAGTGTTACAGTCCACTGCCTTGGCTTGCCTGAGCAGTTTTCTGTCAACCAATTTTTGTTTCCTCGCATACTCGGAAAATTGGTTCACAGCTACTTTGGCTTACTGCCCATTGTGGTGGGCAACTTGTTAAGTATGCCTGAGATGGCAGGCGGTCTGCAAGATATATGAGTAAAGAAACATCGTGCCCCGCCTGTCAAGGAGCGGGGCACGAGTTATTTTATTGGTTTTTCGCCAAGTAGCTTTCCAGTGCTATGCCGTGATCGCGCGGCGTGAAACCTGCTGCGATAATCTTTGACAGATTCATCGCTGAGTTAGTGGGGCGGGGCGCGAAAATCTCAGACTTGGCAAAGTACTCGGCGGTGGTTGTCTCAGAAACTCGCGTAGCATCGTGTCCAGTCAGTTCAAAAACCTTCTGTGCAAGCGCAGCCCAGGTAACGATATCGCCGGTATTCGAGACGTGATAGGTACCGTAGTTTGCCTGTGTTTTGAGCAGGTGCAAAATCGCTCCTGCAAGGTCTTCGGTGAAGGTGGGGCGGCCGTGCTGGTCAGCTACTACTGACGGGTTGATTCCGCGCTCAGCAAGAGACTTCATAATCTCAACAAAATTCTTACCTTCACCTATCACCCATGAGGTACGCACGATGTAGTGACGCGGTGCAACAGCTACTGCTGCTTCACCTGCCGCCTTCGACTGGCCGTATACGCCCAAGGGAGCTAACGGTGCGTCCGCTGTGTATTCTTCGCCCAGTGGTAAAGATCCGTCAAAAACGTAGTCGGTTGAGACGTGCACCAGCGGAATGTTAGCTTCTCGGGCAACGGCGGTGAGCGCGGCGACACCGGTAGCGTTTGCTGCCCATGCGGCAACACGCCCTTCTGAGGTTTCAGCGGTATCGACAGCTGTGTAGGCTGCGGCGTTGATGATTGCGCTAAAGGAGTGCCAGTGGAAAGTACCTTGCCAGGACGCCGGGTCGGCGATATCCAGCGTCTCGCGGGTGGTTGCGACGAAGGGTATTTCGGCTACTTCAAGCTGGCGTACCAATTCTTTACCGAGTTGCCCTCCAGCCCCAACGACCAAAATCGGTGCGGGCTTGACCGCAACGACGTCAGTAAGGTGAGGGTGGTTTTTGTCCTTATCAGAGAGTTCAGCTTGATCCAGTGAAATGGGCCAGTCAATGGCTATCGTCTCATCTGCAAGGTTCAAAAAGGAATACTCGCCTTGGGCATCTGCTGACCAGTGGTCATTAACCACATAGGTGTAGGCGGTGTTGTCTTCGAGGGTCTGGAAAGAATTACCGACACCGCGGGGTACATAGACTGCGGTATCTGGTCCGAGTTCCACGGTGACGGTCTTGCCGAAAGATTCGCCCTCCCGCAGATCCACCCAGGCGCCGAAGATTTTACCGGTGGCAACAGAAACGAACTTGTCCCAGGGCTCTGCGTGTATGCCGCGGGTGGTGCCAGCAGCTGCGTTGAAAGAAATGTTGTTCTGCACCGGGCCAAAGTCGGGCAGACCCGCAGCAACCATCTTTTCGCGCTGCCAGTTTTCTTTGAACCAGCCGCGGTTATCGCCGTGAACAGGCAGGTCAATAATGAGTAGGCCGGGAATCTTAGTTTCGTGTATTGCGAGTTCTTTTGCCATGTTCTATTGACCAGCCTTTGCGTACTTTGCCTCAACCTCGGCTTTGAGAGGCTCCCACCAAGCGCGGTTTTCTTCGTACCACTTGATGGTGTCAGCTAGACCAGCTTCAAAGTTGGTGAACTGCGGTTCCCAGCCTAGCTCTTCGCGCAGTCGGCTGCCGTCGATGGCGTAGCGCAGGTCGTGACCGGGGCGGTCAACAACGTGCTCAAAAGCGTCCTCGGGCTTACCCATGAGACGCAAGATGGTACGCAGTACGGTGATGTTGTTTTCTTCGCCATCTGCACCGATCAGGTAGGTTTCACCAATTTTTCCCTTTTCGAGAATGGTGTGTACTGCCGATGAGTGGTCGGACGCGTGAATCCAGTCGCGCACGTTCAGCCCCTCGCCGTACAGTTTTGGCTGAATGTCGGAGAGAATGTTGGTGATCTGACGCGGGATGAACTTCTCGATGTGCTGATAAGGACCGTAGTTATTGGAGCAGTTAGACATTGTTGCCTCAATACCGAAGGAACGCACCCAGGCGCGCACCAGCAGATCGGAACCTGCCTTGGTAGAAGAATAGGGAGATGACGGGTTGTAAGGAGTTGTCTCGCTGAACTTCGCCGGATCGTCCAGTTCAAGATCACCAAAGACCTCATCGGTGGAGATATGGTGGTAGCGGGTCTTGTGGGCGCGTACTGCCTCTAGCAGGGTAAAAGTACCGATGAGATTGGTGTGAATAAAGGGGGTGGGGTCGCTGAGGGAGTTGTCGTTGTGTGACTCAGCTGCATAGTGAACAACGGCGTCCGCCTCTTTAACCAACGGTTCAACAGCATCGCGGTCAGCGATATCGCCCTTCACCAGTTCAAACCGGCTAGCGTCTAAGCCTTCAAGAGATTTCTCATTAGCGGCGTAGGTCATCTTATCGAGAACCGTTACAGAGTGATCTGTGTTTTCAAGTAAGAAGTGAACAAAGTTAGAACCAATAAAACCGGCGCCGCCGGTCACAAGAATATTCGACATGTAACCAATGCTACTGCTAAATTGGGTGAATTTTGCAACGAAAATTGGTGGCGTCTGTGACAGAATATTTTCTTATGAAGGGAATTATTCTGGCAGGCGGAACCGGTTCGCGCTTGCACCCCATTACTTTGGGCATTAGCAAGCAGCTTGTACCGGTCTATGACAAGCCCATGATCTACTATCCGCTTTCAACATTAATGTTGGCGGGTATTCAGGACATCCTGATTATTACGACTCCCGCAGACCAAGATCAGTTCAAGAAACTCCTGGGAGACGGTTCTCAGTACGGTGTTCGCTTGACCTACAAGGTTCAGCCTAGCCCCGATGGTCTGGCGCAGGCGTTTCTCTTGGGAGAAGAACATATTGGTAACGACTCGGTAGCGCTGGTTTTGGGCGACAACATCTTTTACGGTCCCGGACTTGGCGCCCAGTTGCGTAAGTACACTGCTGTAGACGGAGCCGCTGTTTTTGGCTATCAAGTTGCCGATCCATCGGCGTACGGCGTTGTTGATTTTGATGAAAACTTCAAGGCACTCTCCATCGAGGAGAAGCCAGAAAACCCCAAGAGTAATTACGCGATTCCAGGGCTCTACTTCTACGACAATAAGGTCGTGGAATATGCTCACAGCATTAAGCCCTCACCACGCGGGGAGCTAGAAATCACCGACCTCAACAGAATGTACCTCGATGAGGGCAAGTTACAGGTAGAAGTACTCCCCCGCGGCACAGCTTGGCTCGATACCGGAACTTTCGACTCCTTGGCAGATGCAACGAGCTTCATTCGAACCGTTCAGGCACGCCAGGGTCTTTCGATTGGCTGCCCCGAAGAGATTGCCTGGCGTATGGGCTTCATCGATGAGGCACGTCTCTCGGAGTTAGCACAGCCTTTGGTTAAGAGCGGATACGGAAAGTATCTACTTAATCTGCTCAAATAATTTTCTTTACCCCACCTCGCAGGTCTATCTGGTATTAGTATTAAAAGCCGGTGCCATTTTGTGAACAGCTCTGCGAAGCTTCGGCTTATTTAAGGAATCCCTGATTTATGACAATTCTAGATTTTATTCGCCTGACGCGGGCGAACTTAAAGTACCTGCTAGCAGGTCTCCTCATCGGTGCGCTACTAGGGCTTGGATACTCTCTTCTTCAGCCAAAGGTCTACGCATCTTCCTCGACCGGTTACGTAACAGTTGCTGGGTCTGCTGGCATCGGTGACGTTATTTCAGGTAGCTCAGCAGCAAAAGAGAAAGCTGCCGGTTACCTTTCGCTCGCCAACAGCCGCGCAGTAGCAGAGCGTATTGTGGAGCAGCATCCTGAGCTCAATATGGATCCCAGTGAAGTAGCTGGACGACTAACCGCAACACAGGACTCTGCTTCTGCCCTCATTAAGGTTCAGGCAACTGGTAATACCCCTGAAGATGCCCAGGTTCTTGCTAACTCTGCTCTAGAGTCAATTGCGTTCGTAGCTAATGAGCTTGAGGGCAGCAACGCTGTTCGTGTTGTGCCGCTTGAAGATGCTCTGCCAAACCAGACCCCGATTAGCCCTAATACTCTTAGGAATATCCTCTTAGGCTCCCTCGCTGGTTTCCTAGCAGTGTACGGTGCTGTTTTCCTTCGCAAGGCCATCGATACTAAGGTTCGAACTCGTGACGATGCAGTCAAGTCCTCAGGTCTTGGGGTTCTTGGTATGCTACCTCAGTCTGATGACCTCGACGGAGCCAAGATCCTCCATGAGACAGGCAACCATGTCTCGCAGGAGTCAATTCGACAGCTTCGCACTAACCTGCGTTTTGTGAACGTTGACAACCCTCCCAAGTCTGTTCTGCTTACTTCATCTGAACCAGGCGAAGGTAAGTCGACTGCAGCTTCAGCTCTTGCTCACGCCTTAGCAGAATCGGGTCAGCCCACCATCATCATCGATGCTGATTTGCGCCGCCCCACTGTTGCTAAGAAGTTCCGCATTGACTCAAAGGTTGGTCTAACCGAAGTTATTGCTGGTCAGATTGAGCTTTCAGAGGCTGTCAAACAGTTTAAAGACTCGCAGCTCTTCATTCTGCCCGCTGGTCGAATTCCCCCGAACCCCTCCGAACTTTTGGGGTCGGATAAGATGCGCAGCCTGATCCGGGAGCTATCTGAAGAGTTCATGGTAATTATCGATGCACCCCCGGTGCTGCCGGTTACTGACGCTGTTCTGCTTTCTAACTCCGTTGATGGCGTGGTGTTAGTTGTATCTGTAGGCAGCACCAGTCGCGAGCACTTGCAGGAAGCTTCAAATAACCTGCAGCAGGTTGGCGCAAAACTCATAGGTCTTGTACTCAACCGAGTACCTACTGGTGGTTTCGGTGGCGGTTACTATGGCTTCGGTTACGCTTCTTCAAAGGGTTATACTGCTTACTACGGTTCAGATACATCCAAGAACCAAAAGCGGGGTTTCTCGAAGAAATTGACTAATCGCTCAAAGTAAAAGTTATTATAAAATATGAGGCAGGGCATCATTGCCCTGCCTCATATTCATGGAAGCGAATTTTATGACTAGTGAATCAGCGATGGATGCGAAAAACGCTCAGGATGTACCACTCAAGGCACGCATTACGCTGTCGCACGCCCATTTGCAGCACTTAGCGAATCTCAAGCATGTCGATGTTCTGCATGTCAAAGGCTATGCTTTTGGCACAGACACTTACCCAACAAACCGCACTAGTTCTGATGTTGATTTGTTAGTTCGCCCTGACCATGTAGAAACCTTCATTGAGGTTCTCATCGACAACAATTGGTCAGTGATGACGAGCTTTGAGGCAGGCTCCGATTATCACCATGCTATGACTGTTTACCACCCTACATGGGGGCTAGCTGATATTCATCGGTATTTTCCCGGTTTAGACGAGTCGCCTGCCGTATCTTTTGAGAAATTATGGTCTCAGAGACGCATTAAACCGCTTTCGAATTTTCCGTGTCCTACCCTTTCGATCGTTGATGCTCGCATCTTAGTGTACGTGCATTCCGCACGTTCAACGAGTCCTCTGAAAACCGATGTTCGCTATCTTGAAGACAGATTGCTTTCAAGCGAAAAGGAAGAGATGCAACAGCGGGTCAAAGAGCTAAATGCAGAACTAGCTTTTGCGGCAGCAACGGGTCGTCTCGATGAATTCGTTCACCACCGTGACTACTTATTTTGGAAGACTGCCTCAGAACCTTCACCTGAGACATTGCGCTGGTATGCCCGCGTAAAGACGGCTCGGGGACTGGGGGCTAAGGTACAAACCATCATTAATATTTTTAGAGTTAATAAAGACCATCTTGCGATGGAGCTTGGTCATACGCCCTCACGTGCAGAGGTACGCGCCAGATTCTTCTCACGGTTCGCTGTATTTACCCGTAAAAAGAGGCACTAAACTATGTTGTATTCTAGGCATCGAGCATCTGCCTTTACTCTGCGATCAGATGTTGAAAGTACTGAAAATTTCGAAACTGATTGTCTGTATATAGCTAATTTAGAAACGTCAGTTATTTCGATCATTGACGGTGTGGGAATAGCTATTTGGAATCTCTTAGAGGAACCTATTGAGGATATCGATCTCATTGCGGCTGTCGCTCAGATATTTGGTGAAACGTCAGAGGTAGTAGCTGAGGGCACCCTCACCTTTTTAGAGCATCTTCAAGAGTCAGGTTTCGTTGAGATCCAGTAGCAGCTCATCTAAGATGCGGATACCTTCAATGAGAAGAGGAAAGTCTGCGCTTTCTAGATTTTCTCTAAGTGCTGCTTGATTTCTGTGATGAATCGGTCTTCTGAGAAACTCTCCACATGTTCTTTGATGAGTTCAGCATGCCAAGTCTGAGATTCTACTACTTCTACTGCTTGAATGAGCTGTTCTGGTCGAGCCTCGTCAATAAATATGCCGTTAACGCCCTCACGGATGGTGTCTAGGTAACCACCCGCTCGAAGCGCGATAGTAGGTTTGCCAAATGCACCAGCCTCAAGGGGGGTCAAGCCGAAATCCTCATAGGAGATGGCTATTAGCCCCAGTGAATGCGCGTAGGCATAGCGCATATTAGCGTCTGAGATATCGGAAGCAAAACGGGTGTTGGGGCCAGCAAATGCCTCTAATCTGTCTTTATCAGGACCGGAGCCAACGACAAGAAGTTTCTTTCCGGTCTGCGCAAATGCTTTGACTGCCACTTCTACGTTTTTGTAGGGAAGCAAACGTGAGACAACTAAAAAATAATCTGAGTCAGCAAGAAAATCATCGAGACCATCAATTTCTTGTGATTCTTTACCTATACCGATGGAGTACGGCGGGAATACAACGGGCACATTTTTGTTGTAGACCCGGTGTATGCGTTCTTTAATCTCGGTCGAGTTAGCTAAATACTTACCAGCTCTTCTAACGGCACGATGATCCCACGTTGCAAGCCAGGGTCTCAGAATTTTAAGCGAGATTCTGACGACTTTGCCAGATTCCTGCCCCAAATACTGATTGCTCAGGTAGAGCCATCGAGCGGGTGAGTGGCAGTAGATCAAAGATTTTGCATCAAACATGAAACCGTGGGCCCACCCAGTTGAGGACACTATAGTTTTATCAGCTTTTACTCTCATCAGCTGAGAAAAAATAGGCAGCAGCGGCAGCGCCAGACGGTGATTTTTTCTGAAGATTGAAAACTTATTGAGCGGCGACACTATGATGGTGGCGTCTTTGAATTCTGGGTACGTTGTTTCAGGGTTGTACAAGGTAGTGTAAATCGGTGCCTCGGGGAAAGCCCTATGAAGGGCGAGCACCACACGCTCGGCTCCCCCGCGCTGTGTGAGGTAGTCATGAGCAATAGCTAGGGGAACACGCGGTGAACTAGCTTTGTTTTTGCTCAAGAAGGGAAAACGTACATGCATAGAGGATATTCATCGCTTTCAGTTTAGAATTTTTTGCGTGCCCGGTGGGGGTACCTGCTACCGGCGTAACCTGCTGATTCGACAATGAGTGACACTATTTTCTCACCTGCATAAAATGGCAGTTTATCGATAATTTTGTCTGCGGTTTCTCCCATTATCTTAATGGTAAATTCAGTTTGTATTCTAGCAAACGTTCTCACTGCTAGCCCCCACATACCTGTTGGTCGGAGAGGGGGTAGCGCGTTCTCACCGTGCTTTGCCAGGAATATGTTTCGTGCGGATCCTGAGTAGAGTGCCCGACGAGCTCTGCCTGCTGTTGTAGTCGCGGCGATGTGATGAGTTGTTTCTAAGCTGGGGTCGATAATAATTCGCTTTGTTTCAAGATAAACCTTGTATCCCATATCGACGTCTTCCCAACCGTAGAGTCGATAATCCTCATCGTATCCTCCAACTTTTTCAAAGAGTTCTTTCGTCATCGAGACGTTTCCGGCCCAGTAACGCCACCCTTCATCTGACAGGGTTCTGTATGCGGCTTCTTTGAATTTCTTGTTACGAGCATTACCGTAGACACGTGAATAGGCAGTTTCTGGAAATTTATTATCGTAAATACCTATCACCCCAACTCGCCCATCATTATCCTTGTGGTGAGATATATGGCGGGCAACGTATTCAGGTGACGGCTGGAGGTCATCATCACATCTGATGAGGATCTCCGCATCGGCTGAATTATGACCGGCATTGAGAGCTGCTACACGGCCTTTATTCTCTGGGAAAACAATCATTGAAAGGTTGAGGCTACCTTCATCTATATACTCTTGGATAACGGCTTTAGAGTAATCGATGTCACCATCTACCACAACGATTACTTGGAAGTCTTTTTCCGTTTGCTGTCTGAGCGCATCCAAGGGGTAGTGAAGTTTCGTAGCACCGCCACGTGTAGGAATAATAACTGCTGCCTTATAAGTCATGTTTCTCTCTAAAATTTCAGATGTTATAGCTAATCGGGCATCGAGTACCAAAACAATTATTATCTCTGATTATCCCTCGATACTCATTACATTTTTATTCTAGTCTCTTTAAGTCCTAGTGGAGTAAACTGTTTAGGTAGAACGAGGGTCAATGAGAGTCTAAAGCAGAGACGAAGCATCAACAGCAGGTGCAGTTCATGATGCCCTCATGTACACCGCTATGGTTGTTGCTGCTATGGTGCGCTCTCCACCCACCCTTTATTTTTGAATTTGCTTGCCGCACTGAAGCAGAACTTCATTTACTCTCTGTTTGCCAGCTTCTGGAGAGAAGCTCTCCCGCCACCGCCACAAGCTCTTCTTGAGAGTTTCCTCCAGCAGAGGAGAAGAGTCTCGTAATTCCTGACTGATGGTTGAAATCATCTGAGCCAGTGTTGCTGGATCTGACTGTGGCGCAATCCAAGGGTAGTCTTCCCCTACTACTTCCGGCAAAGCACCCGCATCCGAAACAATCAGAGGAACGCTAGCGCTCATCGCTTCGGCAGCAACGAGACCAAAAGTTTCATCTACCTCTGAAGGAACAACGAGAAGATCAATAGAACGCATAAAAGAGTCCGGACCGACCCAGCCCAATAGCTCCACAGCTTCGCCCAACTTATCGAGTGATTCTTGTACTCGTTGCTGGCTGGTTTCATCTACAAATTTGGCGGATCCACCAATCACGAGACGATACTGAGTCTCCTCCTGGTTGAGTGCGTATAAGGCCTCTGCCAAAGTATGGGTACCCTTAATCTCGGAGGGACGACCTAAAAACCCAACCCTTATTGGATCAGTAGGTTTACCCTTTGAAGCGGTACTCAGCGTATTCGTCCAGTTATGGAAAACGGTACTGCTTTTGATCTTGCGAGCAGTATGCTGGCTAGGCACCAGAGTTGCTGTCGCTCTGTGCCGCGCAAGCATCACAGCATATTTTTGAGCGCCAACAGGAAGTTGGTGCAGGTGAACAATCCGATTTCGCTGCCCCGCAGTTGCTAAGGAAGGAACTAAGCCATTACACCACAACAGCGCATTCCCACGGTGGCGAGAGTTCCACGCTGCTAATTGTGCCATGTATTGTTTACGGTTAGCGGCGGGTAAAGCGATAACGGGGAACCCCTCATCGCGTGCGGCTTCGAGAAGCTCAGCAGGTTCGGAAGGTGCCACAACTGTTACCTGATACTTCAATGATCGAGCTGCACGCGCGATATTAAGAAGCATTACCTCACCACCACCGATATCGCCGTTATTGGTAGCCAGTACTAGCTCGCTAGAATTCATATACACCCACCCTTAAAATATTGCTCATTTTATCATGTTCCTGCATGGACTAGGCATTGATATAGTCCACCTCAAAAACGCATTCTTTGAGAAAAATACGTAAAGGAAAGATAATACAAGCCCGAGAGTCGATGCACATACTAGAACCATAATATCTGACATACCAATTTTGGACAGTAGAACTCGAACAGGCGGAACAAACAAAAGGTGTGCTAGGTATATGGGCAAAGAATAATACCCCACTGTTTCTAGTATCCTAAAATTTATTTTTTGATAAATAATAGAAAATATTAGGAAAACTGCCAACATACCGAAAATTGAAAACAAGATACCGCTGAGCACACTTTGCGCAGTCTTATCTACATCCTGCAAAGTAGGTAGTGTCACCCTTACGCCTTGGAAAAAAATCCAAAAACATACTAAAGTAGCAAAAGTAGCAAAAGAAATGCTTAATAGATTAAACCCTGAATTCTTGATAATAATATTTCCAAATACAGATCCGCCAACAGCAAAGAAAATAAGCGATAAACCCTGCAAGTAGAAATATTCTCCATTGACTCCCCAAAAAAACCAGGCAAGAACCCCAGAACCTAAGAGCGTAAGCATAGCTCTACAGATATTATGCCAAGGCTGAAGGGTAGCGATTGCTGCATAAGCAATTGCTACCCACGGTAAAAACCACAGGTGACCCAGGGGTTTAAAGATGTTTACAACTTCTTGCCATGTAACAGGGGTATTCGCAAACCGCGAGCCTAGAATCTCATATACACCTTGGATGAGAGTCCACACCAGATAGAGGTAAAAAAATTCTACAATTCGCCTAATCAACTTTTGGGAATTTCTTCCGGCACGAAACGAAAATGAGATGTTAATACCGAAAAGAAATGCCAGCAAGGGGAGATGCAAGCTGTAAAGCACAACATGAAGATTCCTAAAGAACAAAGATTCAGAATAAGTAATTCCTGATTGAAGAATCCCCAAGTTTGCATGACCAACCACAACCCCTACTATCGCAAGACCCCTGAGAGCATCAAGCACCTCGATTCTTCTTTTCACTTGCACTATCATTTCAAGATTCCGCCCAATAGACTCTAGCCAACGTTAATACTACTTAAATGAATATATTATTTCCGAATAATGAGGCTTATTCAAAAGTAAGGAACCACCCCGCACCCACCAACTAGACAACGACCCCACCAGCGGCAAAAAATTGAGGATAAATCACTACAAATATTCTCAAAGCCACACCGGAAAAGACCGTTGCCCAACCAGCGTACAACAGGACTAACCAGCCAGCAATTCGCCACACTACTAACAAACCTCAGCCACCATCTCACCTGGGGCAAACCAGGCGGTAGACCGCCAGCGCTCACCCTAGCCCAAGGACTCAAAGCCACCTTACTCTATCACCGCCACAACCTCACCGAAGAGCTCTTAGCAGACCTCTTCGGCACCTCTGAGCCAACGATATCGCGGGGCATCAACACCATCGAACACGCCTTAGAGAAAATCCTCTCTCCACTGAATCGACCTTTGAGAGAAAGTCTAAAAGTCCCTGGCTCATTGGTGGTTGATGGGACACTCATACCCATCTGGAACTGGCGTTCATTAGGTACAACAAATTTCTCAAGGCAAGCACAAAAAGGCTGGTTTTAATCATCAGGTTATCTGCACGCTTGACGGTAAACTCTTAGCGATGACAGACCCGTTACCTGGGGCTAGGCATGATGCATATTGCTTCAAGGAGCACGGGTTGAATCGGTTCCTAGATTCTTCGACTTTGGCTGATAAGGGCTATATCGGGCTAGGGCTGGTGACACCGAACAAGAGGCCTGCTGGTGAGAAACTAGGCAGGAATCATAAGGCAGTGAATCGTCAGATCAATAGGTTGTGTTCGGTCGTTGAGCAAGTCATTGCAAATGTTAAGGCCTGGCGTGTTTTGCACACTGGGTTCAGGCGGCCGTTGGGGTCTTACCGGTGGGTGTTTTCTTCTGGTGCGGGGGTTGGTGTTTTTTGCGGCTGGGGAGACTTTTGAATAAGCCTCTTTATTTTCTAAAAATATCTTTAGACCTCAAACATGGTTTTTCTATATACCTCCAAGAAATCCAAGCAATTGGAATTGTTAAAATTAGAGTCAAAAATATATTAATCACCACACCCCAGTTCGCACTACCAAAAAAGATTAACATCTGCTGAACCGGCCATGCATAGATATAGACACCATATGAAATATCTATCTTAGAAGCAAAATCAGTCTTCACAATAGCACCAAGCTGAAGAACAGAATATGCTATAAATAACTTTGATAGATAGATATAGAAGTCCTGCTCTTCACTCACAAGCTGTAGTGATAACCCTAGGACAAGCGATAAAATTGCATATTCTTTCATTATTTTCAATTTATCAGAATAGACATATATTAAAGATCCCGCCAGAAAATAAGAACCTAAATCGAAAAAGTTTTTAAGAAAAGGAATAAAATTAGGATCTACATTTGAGTAAGCACCAAATCCCATGAGGAGGCAAAAAATAATAGGAACTATAGCCTTTTGATACGCACGTAATCGGGATGACGAGGCAAAAAATACTAGTAACCCGTAAGAAAGTATTTCATATCTAAGTGTCCAAAGCGGACTATTCCATAAACCCGGTAAAGGAACATTGTACGGTGACCCTTGAACGTCCCATCTCCACCAAGGACTTATCAACGAAAAGTTTCCCAATACATGGTTTAACGAGCTTTCGGGACTCCAAGTTTCCCCGGCAACAATTATATTTATGGGAGCAAAGATGAAAGCCACAACAAGAAGTGATCCCCAATAACCAGGGAATATCCTAAGGCCCCTTCTCCACATATAGGAAAAAGGATTCCCTTTCTGGGTACTGTGGAATATCAAAAACCCAGATATAATAAAAAATACGCCTACCGCAAATGAACTATAAGGGAACGCATATCGCTCTGAAAAATTCGCTGTTATTTGCAGACGCGCATGGTCGACTATTACTAAAATAGCCATCAATAAACGAATTATATTTAGAGAGTTTCCTCTTTGCAAAAGTTCAGATTTAAGACTCAATACTTTACACCCGTCTGTTTATAGAGGAAAGTTATTCTGCTCAGTCAACTAAAATGCTATTATTCTCTTCAGGTTTTAGAGAAACTGCAAGCATAGAAAGAGCTAACCCCATAGCGATTGCCCAAGGATAGGTCAAAATAACCTCCCCCAACCTCCAACTGCATATCGCTAGGTAGATACCGACCGACTCAGCACCCATGAACCTTCTATTGTTTATAGTTCGAACCTTTTGCTTAGATAAAAATATAATCCATAAACTTAGAAAGCATACGGCAAGAACCCATAAGATACCTCCCTCAACCATAAGAGTCCAGTAAGAGTTATGGAAGAAAAATTGCCTGTTTTCCCCTAAATCTACGGTCGCCTGCCCGAGCCCTAGACCATGCCAAGGAGCCTGTTGCACTTTCTCCCAAGCTGCTGTATCAATACGATCACGGAGCGCATCAGTGCCACTTCTATCACCAAAAAAAAAGCTATCTGCATAATTTCTTTGGAGCCATTCAAAAAACCATACGATAAATACACCAAGAAATATTTTAGGGAAAATATTAAGTTTATTTGCAAAAAAAAGCCATAGTATACCGATTAAGAATGCTGCGATACTAGTTCTTGAGCCTGTCGCCCAAAGTAGCGGCACCGAAATAATAAAGACCGCCATTTGGTAACGGGATGAACGCACAAAAAACAATAGAACTAGTGGCACAAAACCATAGTACAAACCAGATACATTCTTATCACTAATCCAACCAGTCAAATAACCTTCATAAAATTGTGGCGCTATACCTAGCTTCCATGCTATAGCGTTAAATACCAGACCGAAACTTAGTCCCACAAGATAAGATTTTATATTAATTTTCCCGTTAGCTATCATTAACATCAAAATCACTACTAAAGACATTCGAACTATTCGACGTATAGCATCTGATGGCTCTGAAAGCCCCCATTCAGTTGACACAAAGTAGAGGTAAAAAAATGAGACAAAGAATACAATTTTTATAATTTGACTTTGCAAAATGAACCGTTTTGAATTAGCGAACATCCTAATAGCTATAAGCGAAATAACAGACAGTGAGGTTACGCTTTCTCCAGCAATAAAAACTGAAAAAAATATTAGACAGAATCCACAAATAAACTCAATTATTTTTATCTCATTCGCCGTTTCGGATGCTCCATTTTTTAAAGCATCAAAGAACGAAATAAAAGTGCTCTTAGATTCTTTATAGGCTAAAGCATTCATATTTTCTCACGCTTTCCATAAACCTGAACGATTGCCTGATTCATCTGTTCTCTTGAGTAAGTAGGGGCTCCATCCAAGATCTGCGGTGATGACCACAGCTTTTCCAGCGCTCTTGCTAGAGTTCTAATCTGTTCTTGACGGTCTTTATGCGATTCTAAGGGGGCAGCCAGCTCTTCCTCGCCTACGATTTCGCGGTTTCCGCCCACGTCCGTAGCTAACACTTTCAAACCCGCGGCCTTGGCATCGAGCAACGTGTACGAGAGGTTTTCCCACATTGAGAGTTGAACGATAATATCAGCTCGTCCCATAGCTTCTAAAGGGTTGACGAAGCCGGGGAAACTTACCGCCTCAGCAATGCTAAGGTTATTTACCTGCATTTTAAGTTCAGCTTCCAGTTCACCGGCGCCCGCCACCTCTAAATGAGCTTGGGGATATTTCTGCGCTAACAGGGCGAAAGCATCTATCAAGTAATCTAGTCCCTTTTCTGGTGCCAGACGAGACAGCGAAAGCAGACGTGGAGCATTCGTATCGGAGGCTGTACGCATTTTTGCTACCGCCGTTTGGATGCCCTGCACATCGATTCCGTTGCGTACTACCTCTACTTCACGAGCACCCCACTGTTTCGCCATTTGCTCAGAGGTAGAAGCTGAGACAGAAATCTTGTGATCTGTTACCCTCAAACGCAAATTGTGCAAGGTTTTCATGGCAAGCGCACGCAACTTATTGGTATTATAGACAGCCCCACTATCAGCGATGCCGTGTTCTGTGCTTGCAAGGGCAGGCACACATAGTGCCTTATTCTTGACTCTTTTAATTTTGCGACTAGTAATAACTGCTGCGGCTACGATATCTGCATAGGCTAAATGGGCGTGAACTACCGCTGGCTTCTCAGATTCGATAGCTATATTAAGAGCGTCAAAGGATTTTTTGAAACCAGCATCAACACCGAAAGGAACCTCAGTAAGAATTCTTACACCCATTTTTTTGAGCTCGTCGGTGAGATGTCCGCTTGGAGCCAACACCACAAGTTCATAACCGGGAAGCCCGGCTGCTGCTACGTCAACAACATGCCGGGCGACCCCACCAAATTCTGGCACCGGGACAACCCATAGGGCCACCGGTGTAGAAGAATTTAGAGCCATTTTTCCAACCTATCGAGTGCGGTGAAGAAACCTTCACCGTTATTGACGTGACCCTGCCAAATCTCAGGAATGAAAGACGAGGTGGGGCTCAGCTCGCGCA
Organism: Rothia sp. ZJ932; assembly: GCF_016924835.1. NCBI lineage: Bacteria > Bacillati > Actinomycetota > Actinomycetes > Micrococcales > Micrococcaceae > Rothia > Rothia sp. ZJ932. The sequence goes on from NZ_CP070480.1 coordinate 1,774,028, forward strand.
GCTGCTTACCCAATGATGCCCAGTCAACATCGCCTTCGCCCACCTGAACGCCCTCACCGTCAACACCGGTGCCATCCACCAGGTGCAGGTGAATGGTGCGCGGCGCCAAGAGCTCAACAGCCTCACTCAAAGGCATCTTCAAGAAGTTAGCTGCGAGCATGGTGTGTGAGATATCCAAGCAGAGAGCAGTGTCAAAGGTATCTGCAAACTCTGCGGTGTCCTTGGGGTCCAAGAAAAGGTTATGGTACTGCTGACCGCCCATCAACCAGGGGTAAGGGGGCAAAGTCTGCGCCGCCAAACGCACGCCAGAAGTATCAAGACGCCTGAGAGCTTCACCGATACGCTCGTACTTCTCAGCACGCGCTGCAGCTGGTATGTGGGCGTCCTTAGTAAAACCGCCCATGGTGGTGACCATAATGGGATCATCATCAACAGTGAAGTAACGGGTCAGGTCACGAGTGATGTCAATAGTTCGCTGAACCTCAGCGATGGAGCGCTCCCAGATTTCCTGATCACGTGACGCCAAATCTACAAGGAAGTCCCCCGCGAAGAGGTCAGGCAGGTGGGTTGTGAATGACATATCGAGCTTGCGATCAAAGACGTCATCGATATCGATTTCAAGGTCTTTGTAGCTGAAATGAAACTCCAAGAAATCAGGCTTAGCTTCAGAAATGAGAGGCTTAAAGTCATGGTAGCGTACGGGCAGACCCCAGGGGCGATCAAATTTAAAGTCGCGACGGGTCACCAAGTCATCTTTAAGGTCACCCTCAAAGAAGAACGAACCAGCTTCAACGTCACGTGCCATAGTGCGCCCCACCAGCTGCGGTAGGTAGTTGGGCTGCAGACCGCGTCCGGGTGACTTCACCTCAACGTCTTCTGCCTGCACAACCTCACCCTTAGCAATAGTGCGAGTAGCAACCAGGGACTTAGCGAGGTTCACGCGGTTCATCAACTCGCCGGTTGAAACTTCACGAGGTGCTGCGGTACCGATAGATTCTTCGACCTCGCGAATCTGAGTCACCATAGCCTTGAATTCATCGGGTAACAGAGAAACAGTGTGGTCATTGCCCTCAAAGGTTTTATCAATGGTGAAGTGCTTTTCAATAATTTTCGCACCGCGAGCAACAGCAGCAATCGGAACATGGTAGCCGCGCTCGTGGCCTGAGTAGCCTACCAGCGACTGACCAATCTCAGCCAAACGATCCATATACGCCAAGTTCACATCTTTAAAGGGCGCAGGGTAGGTTGACTGGCACTGAAGCAGAGCGTAGGAGGCACCCGCTAAACGAATCAGATTAACAGACTCACGGATTTCCTCTTCACGGCTCATGCCGGTTGATATCAGCATCGGAAGACCACGCGACGCCATGTCACGCAGAAGCTCATGGTTAGTGAGGTCAGCAGAAGCCACCTTCAAACCCTGAACGCCGTAATCGACCAGAGCCTGCACGGAAGGGCCGTCCCAAGGAGTACACATGATATCCATATCATGCTGCTTCACATGGTCAAAGACCTCATACATCTGATCTACGTCGAAAGAGAAACGACGCAGTAGGTCAAGAGTATACTGCACGCCCAAGTCTTCACCCGCTGACTTTGAACCAGCCTGACGATAGAGCGCGTCCATGTCTCGCAACTGGAACTTCACCGCATCGGCGCCGGTTTCAACAGCCAAGTCGACCAAGCGCTTTGCCAAGTCAACGTCACCCTGGTGGTTGTTACCAATCTCAGCAATGATGAATGAAGGAGAATTTTCGGTGATAGTGTGGCGACCGATACGCAATACGTTCTGCTCATCCATAGCAATAGCAATCAGATGACCGCGCTCATCAACGAGCGGTAGCAAAGAAACACCCGTGGCAAACTCTTTTTGTAGCTCAGCGGGTTCGCTACCGAAAGCTGCTGAACGCATATTCTTATTGGCTACCTCAAGTGCTTTAGTTTCAAGAGAAGCAGTCGGATTAGCAACCAGCCAACGGCGGAAGTCACCGTCAGACAGCGCCCCCTGCAAAACACCAGACTCATTCACCAGAAAAATAATGCGCTGACCGTTGGCAGAAATCTTCTGTAGAGCAGTAAGAACAGGGTCTTCGGAAAAGACAATATAGGGGGTGGTGTTACGCTCAATAATCACGGGCGAATAATTCCTTAGTTATTGTTATCAGCATGAATCTGCTGAAGCTGGTGTTCGGCTAGAGAAAAATCGATAGGTGCGTCAATATCAACACCCTCAATTTCATCAAGCACAAAGAGTTCAATTTTACCACCAAGACGGTTATGAAGCTGCTCGTAAATCTCGGTAGTAGTGATATACATTGAGCCGTTTTCACGATATCTAAAAGTTTCGCGGGTTAGCTCCTGGCGGCGAGGACGCGCCATTACCTCGTACTGCGCGGTCGGAGGGTTGGTTGCTGCCCAAATGAAAGGACCAATGGGTATAACGCCCACCATGGAATCTGATTCTGACTCGGCAAACTGTATGATAGCCCGCTCTAAAGTACCGGGGAGTCTTACCGGGCTGGTCGCTTGCAACAACATGACCGCGTCCGGACGCTTACCCTTTTGAGTGTAAAAATCAATAGCGTGTTCAATAACCGGTTCGGTTGCTGTTACATCTTCAGCAAGATGTTCCGGTCGCATAAAAGGAACCTCTGCACCGTATTCTTTAGCGATATCAGCAAGCTCAGCATCGTCTGTTGACACAAGAACATCGACTTCGTGTACGCCCTCTAAAGCGTGTTTCGCTTCAAGAGCCTGCTCAATCGTCCACGCGACAAGAGGTTTACCTGCAATCGGTTTAAGGTTCTTCCGAGGAATACCCTTAGACCCGCCACGAACGGGAATTACACACAGTAGGCGCATCAGCTCAGTCTCTCCTTGATGTACTGCGCAATTGCTTGCGCGGGTTCTTGCGAAGGAATACCCGGTGCTGGGGTGGGTTCACTCCCCCACCTATTCATACCGTATCGGTCCCAGAACTCTTCTAACCAAGCAGGCGGGTTGGGGTGATAAACCCAAGCGGGCACACCACGAATTGCAGCCTCTAATACACCGGTAGAAAAGACTGACACCACAGGATTACTCAAATTCTTAAGAGGCTCCCGGCTTTCATCAATTTCAATACCTATTCTCGCCCACAAACGATGGGTAAGTACAGACAATTTATCTTTTTCTTGAGGGTGAGGTCGGTAACGAGCGTTATTTTCTTTGCAGAAGGTATAACCAGCTTTAGCGTAGGACGCACGCGGCAGCTCAGCCCCGTGCATCTGCCCCAGAAAAATCGGCTGCCCCGAGCTATCAGCTTTTTTCTCCCCCGTTGCCGCCTGGGCTGCATCATAAAAGAGTTGGGAACCCACTACACGGTAGTTAACGTCTGCACGGCCCGAGAGGTAAAATTTAGCGTCATCTTCGGAGAATGCTAAGAAAGTAGATTCTTTCGGCAAGGGCGGAGCATACGGAGTAATCAAACCGTGCTGAGTAACAATAAACTCTGATTGGGTCAACCTCGCAAGTCTAAAGGCAGCAGCACCGAACTTCATATAGTGACCCAGCGATAACACGCACGAGAGATCTGGCAACAGCCCCCCAAGCTCCCCCTCTGTAACGATGGTTTCTTGCCAACCATCGCCAGGTAACACATCTGAAATTCGCTCAGATGCCCACACTGCGACATCAGAGTCTAAGTGTTTCAACGGTTTGATTAATGAACTTATAGACGTTGGAGAAGCAGAATCCAGAACTGAGAGCACCCTAGTGCTATGGTTGGGGTGAGAGTAGAGAAAACCGACAACAGGTTCAGGCTCCTCCGGTGATTCGCCATGCCCCAGCAAACCGGTAACTGCTATAGGAACATTCAAAAGTGCAGTCTTGACTTTACGAATACCGTCAGCCTGCTGCTGCCATTCACGCCACGCAGATAAATCTTCCGGAAACTTTAGGCCCACAATTGATCAACCCCCTGTGCTCTGTGGAAGAAAGTATGCTCAGCCACGCTACGCTTATAACCGGCTTCTCTAATTTTTTCGCTCCACTGAGGGTCTCGAACAAGCCTCTGACTTAACTCAATCAACTCATCAAGACTTTGATAAATCAGAACTTCTTCTCCAGGCTCATAAAACTCGGCAACATCAAGGCGGTCAATGAGCTGAATGCCCTGCATACCCGGAACCTCAAAAGTGCGCATGGCTAAACCAGCCTGCAGACCGTGGATGTTGAGGGCACCGGCTGCACCGGCTTGAACTTTGTACGCTTCTGATAGAGGAATATCTCGCTCGGCAGGGATATTAGGACGCTTAATCTCCCAAGTTCGCAGTCTGTCAAATGGGTGATGAGACCATTGACGTCCATAGGCACGAACTGGGATCCCAGCCTCAGCCAGAGCCAGCACTAATTCTTCTCGGTTTTCATAGCGTGATCCCACGAACACAATCTCATTAGTGCGTTCAACTGGAAAATCCGTTAATTTCGGATTATAAGCATTTGGCACAAAGTGAGAATTAATATTTCTCGTAGAAAAAACCTCTGCCTCAGTTCTTGCGTAGCTAAGCACAGTTGGAACATGACTCAAAAATTCATGAGTGTAACGATGCCTACTAAAATCGTCATACAGCCATAGCATATAGGGAATTTTAGATTCGTTTACGGCTTCCCAGAATGAATCGCCTAAAGTATCAGCCTTAATAACTATAAGCTTATCAGGATTCACACTATGAAAAGTTTCAATCGCCTTTGACGTTGCGTCTTTCTCTGCTATTTTTTTGCCGTCAAATCCCAGCTTACCGGGGAGTTCATAAAAAACCTTATTGCGGAACTTTTCTTGGAATCTATCGAATGCATCATAGCGGTACACTGTGGTGTCGTACCCAACCTGATTGAAGCCGTCCGCAATCGAGTAGCAATAGCCGTGGAAAGATGGACTAATAATTAGCAGCTTTTCTTTTTTCACGCGTTACGCACTCCTTCCATAATTATTCCGATTTCCTGGTCTTTAATCGCTCCAGGGGATACTACATTGTTCCGCATGCTCCTCATGACGTTAAAAATATAATTACAATAAGTGACAATCTTTAGAGAAAACTCTAAGTTATGTAGCTTATCCCATTTTTTTGCGTATTTGAATCTAGAGTTTACCACCCATTGTCGACGCTGTATACTATTACCGCTGGAAGCTCCACCAGCATGCTTCACTACTAAATCACCAGAAAAAACCCTTTGAATGCCCGCTCGCTTTAATCGTAATTGGAGATCGACTTCCTCGCTATTCATAAAGTAACGCTCATCCATGCCCCCAATTTTTCGATAAGTATCGACCTGCATAATCATGCAAGCCCCCATCAACCAGTCAGTAACGACAGTTGCACCGGTAACGCACCTTAGATCATGACCAACCATTCTATGCCAAAAATTAGTGTGTTTAAACCGTGCCAATGGTGTTAGCCATTCCCAAGCAATGTGGAAGGTGGTAGGAAACCTACGACCTACATACTGGCTTTTCCCATCATGACCGATAATCTCAGGGGCAAGGAGTACATCCCCCAAGCTCTCAGCTTTTTTTAGAGCTTCCTCGATAAAATTATCCTGCACGGATAAATCAGAGTTAAGAATGAACAACCATTTACCTTGAGCAATATCAACCCCCGAGTTGACATTAGCACCAAATCCACCATTTTCATCACGATAGACTACAGTCACACCAGAGTTCTCGGGAAACCGAGTAGGCGAACAGTCATCAGCCACAATTATTTCAATATCACTATAAACAGTCTGGTCTTTTAACTGCTTTATCAAAGAAATTGTATCTGATGGATCCCCATAGAAAGGAATCACCACTGAAGCTACAGGACCATTATTCACTCTTACTCCCTAGTAAATTATTCATATATTGACAATCAAATTTTATAGACTCCATCAAAAAATAATTTAAAAATGCATCACTTAAAAACCTAAATGTACTGAAAATAAAAATAAATATTAATACTATTCAATTTCTAGAGTTTGAAAATTTCACGAGCTGGCAGCTTATTCAACAGGCAATATATTAATGCCCCGTAGAGCCTGCCACTCGTCCAGGCAAGACCCTCAAGCTCTATTTTTAATTTCTCCGAATCACTCATATTCTTAAAAAATGAGATTATAGACCAGACTTGTTTACGTACTAACATTTTAAATCCGGGGACGGTTTCCCCAAGCTCTGATCTAAAATTGCAGGCTAACTGAACTGAGGTACGCCCGTAATTAAATTTTTGTTTGAACGCTGAAACATGACTATCTCGCTGTCGATATAAAATTACAGGCTCAGGGAACCATTCAAACTGCGCTCCTTTGGCATAAAGTCGAAGGGCGAAATCAACCTCATCATGCCCTCCTTGATATGACTCATCAAACCCGCCAACTTTTTCAAACCAGCTTTTTTTAAATCCCATTGCAGCGCCCAACGCGTAGGGTTTATTATGAGGAGTATGTGGAGCAAAAGTCACACTAGCCCCAGGACTGTAAGAATTCCTACTTGCATTATAGGTGTAGTACACATAGCCAGCCCCAGCAAAATCAGCTACTTCAAGAATACGTACAAACTGGTTGACAGCCGCAGGTAAGAGCAAATCATCAGCATCAAAGATAAAAATATTGTCTGTTCCTGCGGCACAAACTCCAGTATTACGAGCATAATTTACCCCTGACCGTTCGAGGGCATCTACTCGTTTTATATAGGAGTAAGTTATTGCAAAGCCATCAATAATAGATGGTGTTGAGTCCGTACTTCGGTTATTCACGACCAGAACCTCCGACTCCTTTGGCAACTCTAACTGAGTCACTCTTTCAAGCTGCTCAGCGAGAAAGTTTTCAGCGTTATACGCAGGAATAACAATTGTTACTGGATAATTCATGATCCATAAACTTTCCGTACCCGTTCCCTATAAGCCTCAACACCATAAATTTTTGAGATTTGGGGAACATTCGTCTGAGCCTTAGTGGCATACATATCAATACTCTCTATTACCTGAATGATAGATCTTGCATATGCTGATGGAGACTCCGCAATTTGCGCTGCCCACCTTGTATCAACAATCCCCTCAATTCCAGCGTAGGTTGAGATAACTGGCACTCCAGCCAATAGAGCATCAACAGTTTTGAACTTGACTCCAGCACCTAATTTGAGGGGGACGAGCGAGGCCCATATCCCCTGATACGCATCAGCGATCTGGTCGACGACTCCCATATATGTAACCCTGCTATCCAAAGATTCAACAAGTTTTTCCGGGGCAGGGCCTACCAACCGGAGCGACACTTCCGGATGCGCTGACCAGACTTGGGGCATTACCTCATCGACCAGCCAACGCAGGGCATTCTCATTTTCCCAACGATACATAGACCCCATGAAGAGAAATGTAGGCTTTTTAGTTCGATTCAGCGTCTGAATTTTACCAAAAAACTCATCATAAATGGGCGGAGTAACTACAGCTACCTTGTTAGGGAATTTTCTCTGAGCAGACAATAAGCTTTTGTCTTTTGAGGAAAGCACAACGACCTCATCCAAAAATCGAAACATATGTTTCTCAAGAATTTTGGAAGAATAGGACTGCAATTTCCAGATGAAAGATTTTATTACATTTTCCTCTGCCATAGCCCGGCGTCCGAGCCTTTGTGAATTAACGTCATGCAGGGTCCCAACGAACTTAGCTTTGGGATTAAACAGTCGAAAACCAGGAGCGAGCAGAGCCATAGAAGCCCACTGCAAATCAACTATATCGGCTTCCTTGATTTTTTGGAGAGCTATAGGGCAGGATAAAACATCCATGAGAAATGAGACCCGGGGTGCCCACGATGAAAAGGGAGATAAAATAGAGTCAAGCGAGTCTACGAGCTTACTTCTCCTGGATTTACGACGCTCAACAATAATTGAATCAAAGGAGCTCTCTTTATTAACGTTGCTGTTTGCATCTTCAGCGATAATAAAAACAGAATTTTTGAGTTCAGTTAAAGAATCTGCAAGATTAAAAACAAGCTTTTCCCCCGCGTTGGCGGGGTTCACTTCTGGAAGAATTGGACTAAGAATAACAATTTTTCTCTTCATTATATTTTGCCCAGCCGCACCAGCTCTGAGAACTCTGGAATTTTCTTTTCAAGCTCTTGGAAGTTTCCTTGTCCCAATAATCTTCCACCTCGGAGATAATATATATTATCTGCATTCTTGATGGTCGATAGCCTATGCGCCACAATAATTGTTGTTTGTTGACCCTTTAGGTTATCAACTGTTTTAGTTATCTTATACTCTGTTTTATTATCTAAAGCAGAAGTTGCTTCATCCATTACTAGAACTTTAGGACTGCGATAAAGCGCCCGTGCAATACCAACCCGTTGTTTTTGCCCGCCTGAGAGTCTATTACCTTCTTGACCAAGATTTTCGTATATCCCATTTGGCAGGGAATCTACAAGCTCTTCAAGTTCTGTCGCCCTAACAGCCTCAAGAACCTTAGAGTCATTAATATCAGAAGATTCAAGACCAAAAGCAATATTTTTCCTCAAGTCGCCTGGTATCATCACTACATTCTGAGGAACCACTCCCAGCTGATCTTGCCATGCACGAATATCAGATTTTATATCCTTTTCTCCTGCAGTAACTTTGCCTTCGTCCGGTTCCATCAGCCCCAGAACGATATCAACCAATGTTGATTTTCCAGAACCACTTGGTCCCACAAACGCCACAGTAGAACCGTAGGGAATATGTAATGAGATATCATCTAGAACTTTTTTCTGACCACTTCCGTAACTAAAGGAAACATTATATAGGTTTATATCGCCCTTAAAATCTGTTCCTTTAGAAAAGTTTTTGTTCGTCGATTCGTGAGTAATAACCTGATTAACCTCTGAATCCAAAATATGTAAACCAGAGCGACCTGCTCTCACGAGATTAGCCGATGCAATAGCTCCATTAACGCTAGGCAACATTCGGATGGCCGCCACAGTGAACACGCCCATAATTGAAACTGCTTGCGCTGAGGGGTAGAGATTGAACAAAATCAGGGAGAGGGAGACAACGCCAAGTATAAATATAATCTCTGTTAAATACTTCGGAAGCTCAGAGTAGAAGCTATTTCTTCGATTAACGCTTGCTCTTTTTTCTGCGCCCAGCCTATATTTACCAATGAAGTTATCCGATACATCAAAAAGACGCATTTCACGAAAAGCCTGAAAAGCTGGAATAGATGCATACCAAGCGATACGTTCAGCTTCAACAACGTCTGCGCTTATCTGGTTCAGTCTTCTGCGCAAGATAATAGGGATTATGACACCAGCACCTCCAAAAAGAAAAAGTGCTACAGTAGCGGCGACAGGTGAAACATAAAAAATAACAAGCAATAATAGAAAAGCGGTGAGTGAGCTCGAAAAGAAACTTATGCTACCTAAGATTACTTGACCATATGACTGTGAAATAGCAGCAGCAAGGTTGGCATGTAAATCGGGAACCTGTTTTTGCCGATGCTTCTTATACGGAGCGTATATATACCCTTTAAAAAGATTAACTCGTGCGGTTTTTTCTAGCTGATTTACAAAACCAAGCTGCCACCACCTGAAAGTGATAGATACGATACTTTTTAAAACAAATGATACTGCAACCATACCTCCCATGATTGCAATCAAGGTTTGCCGGTTAGAAGTATTAAAGAAACTAGCTATGATACCTATAACGCCATTGCCTTCTCGAATCTCAGCACCAGAAACCAGTAGTAATAAAGGATAACTGGCACCCACGCCCAGCATTTCTATGAGAGATACGAAAGCAGCCCCAAATATCGCAAATAAAAATTTTCCACGATAAGGATAATCGATGAGCTTTAATACATTTTTGATCTGCTTAAGCATTACTTGATTATTTCTCTTCCGTCTTTTACTATTGAGGGCGCTACTGCGGTATGCATATAAAATTTTGGCGCTTGAGGATAATATTCTACTCCTGCAAGTACCAAAATTTATTCTATTCGATATACAAGTTTTTAGTTAGCTCGCCCATCAAAGAGGCTGGTCACTGAACCTTCGTCGAAGACTTCCTTGATAGCGCGTGCAATTAGGGGTGCGATGGAGAGAACGGTGAGGTTCTCGAACTTCTGGTCTTCGCGCAGGGGCAAGGTGTTAGTAACTACGACCTCGCTGGCACCGCAGTTGCCCAGACGCTCGGCAGCAGGAGCTGAAAATACCGCGTGGGTCGCAGCGATAATCACGTCTTTAGCACCCCGTTCCTTCAGCACGTTCACAGCGCCGGAGATGGTGCCACCTGTGTCAATCATATCGTCAATCAGAACGCAGACACGTCCTTCAACATCGCCCACCACGGTCTTAGAAACAGCTTGGTTGGGAACGTTCACGTCGCGAGTCTTGTGAACGAACGCTAGAGGTGCACCGCCCAGAAGCTCAGCCCACTGCTCAGCCACACGCACGCGACCGGTATCAGGTGACACAACGGTCACGTTATCGGTATCGACCTTCGACGCGATGTGATCAGCCAAAAGAGGAATAGCCATCAGGTGGTCGACAGGACCGTCGAAGAACCCCTGAATCTGCGCTGTATGCAAATCAACGCTCATGAGGCGGTCAGCACCAGCAGTCTTGTACAGATCAGCAATCAGACGAGCCGAGATAGGCTCGCGACCCTTGTGCTTCTTGTCCTGACGCGCGTAGGGGTAGAACGGCGAAACAACGGTGATTGAACGAGCCGACGCGCGCTTGAGCGAGTCAGTCATAAGCAGCTGTTCCATAATTGCGTCATTAATGGGCGCGGAGTGGGACTGAATGACGAAGGCATCTTTGCCTCGCGTTGACTCTTCAAAGCGAACGTAGTTCTCGCCATTAGCGAAAGTGTAAGCGGACGAAGGTAGAACTTCGTTGCCGAGTTCCGCGGCAATCTGCTCGGCGAGTTCGGGGTGGGCGCGACCCGAAAGTAGCACCATCTTCTTTTCGCCGGGATTCGTAATCTCAGTCATTACTGGTTATCGCTTTCATCTGATGAAGGTGACTGGTCCTGAGCTGCAAGAGCTGCCTCAGCGGCTTGGGTGCCAGCACGTTTTTCAATAACCCAGCGCTCAATGTTGCGCTGAGGAGCTTCATTAATTGCAAGCGCGCCTGCAGGCACGTCTTTGCGGATCACAGTACCGGCACCAGAGTAGGCACCGTCACCGATGGTCACGGGGGCAACGTACATGTTGTCTGATCCCATACGCACGTTATTGCCAACCGTCGAGCGGTGCTTATTCACACCATCATAGTTCACGAAAACTGAGGCTGCACCAATATTGGAGTTTTCACCAATGGTGACGTCGCCAGCGTATGAGAGGTGGGGAAGTTTAGAACCGGCACCGATTTCAGCGTTCTTGGTCTCAACAAAGGTACCGATTTTGCCCTTGGTGCCCAGCTTAGTACCAGGGCGCAGGTAGGCAAAGGGACCTACGGTGGCGTTATCAGCAATTTCAGAGTCGGTGCCCTCAGTGCGAGAAATCTTTACGTTTTCGCCAACCGTGACGTTCTTAAGGGTGGTGTCAGGGCCAATAACAGAACCGGTACCAATGTGGGTGTTGCCCTGCAGGTGAGTGCCGGGAAGAATGGTGACATCGTTCTCGATGGTCACGGTCACGTCAATCCAAGTGCTCTCAGGATCAACGATAGTCACGCCGCCAACCATATGCGAAACGGCAACGCGGTCGTTGAGCTTGCGTCCCAGCTGGGCAAGCTGCACGCGGTCATTAGCGCCTTCAACTTCCCAACGATCTTCAATATCAAGAGCCGAGGTGCGGAAGCCGTCTTCGCGGGCAATTGCTAGTACATCGGTAATGTACTTTTCGCCCTGAGCATTGTCGGTAGTAACGCGGGTGAGCGAATCGCGCAGAACTTTAGCATCAAAAGCGTAAATGCCTGAGTTGATCTCGGTAATCGCCAGCTGTTCCTCAGTAGCGTCTTTGGCTTCAACGATTGCAGTTACCTCGCCAGCCTCGTTGCGAACAATACGACCGTATGAACCGGGCTGGTCAATGTGAGTTGTCAAAACAGTGACCGCGTTCTTGCCCTCTTCGTGGAAAGCGATTAGCTTACGCAAAGTTTCAGTCTTCAGCAGGGGCACGTCACCGTAAGTCACAACGACGGTTCCCTCAATGTCTGAGCCCAAGGCATCCAGACCCAGTAAACCAACTTCAACGGCGCGTCCGGTACCGGGGATTTCATCCTGATCAACGATGGTAACGTCCGCATCGAAAGCAGTTACGTGCGCAGCAACCTTGTCGCGCTGATGGCGAACTACCACAGCTAAGCTCTTAGGCTCCAGTTCGCGAGCAACAGCCACCGCGTGCTCGACCATGGAACGCCCACCAATAGGGTGCATCACCTTGGGGGTTGAAGATTTCATGCGAGTTCCAGCTCCAGCAGCTAGAACAATAACAGCGGATGGAACAGTTGCTGTGATACTCACAGATAGAACTCCTCGTTCTAAAGGGAAACTCCCCTACCCCGAAAAATATCGGAGAAAGTAAGGGGTTGAACGCTCCGCCACAAGGACTCGAACCTTGAATAACGGCTCCAAAGGCCGCTGTGTTGCCAATTACACTATGGCGGAATGTTACCGACCAATATCATCTTCTGATCGTGAACACCGAACAATCCTATCAAAGACTTCTACATTTACGGCAATCTTGAGGCGCAGTGTCTAGCAACTTTGCCCACACCTAGCAAACGGCTACCTAAGAACCTAGTACCCTTGAAGAGTGGCACATTTACTTGGCGGCGAAGCGCTGCACCTAGAATTTCCTACCCGTACTGTCTTTGAGGGCATCACCGTGGGTGTCAATGAAGGCAACCGCATCGGCATCGTTGGTCGTAACGGTGACGGCAAGTCTACCCTCCTTAAACTTTTGGGCGGACGCCTCGCCCCAGATTCCGGCAAGGTGACTGTACGCGGCGGCACCCGCATTGGTTTTCTTGACCAGTCTGATATTCTCGACAACAGCCATACCGTAGGTTCTGCCATTGTGGGCGATACCCCCGAATACGAGTGGGCTTCGAACCCGCTGATTCGTGATGTTATTTCTGGTCTGGTTTCTGACCTTGACTGGAACGCTTCCGTCGTTTCCCTCTCAGGTGGTCAGCGTCGTCGTGTAGCACTGGCGTCCCTGCTTGCCGGTGACTGGGATGTACTGATGCTTGATGAGCCAACCAACCACCTCGACGTTGAGGCAATTACCTGGTTAGCGCAGCACCTGAAAAACCGCTGGAACAAGAACGCTGGTGGTCTGCTGACGGTTACTCACGACCGCTGGTTTCTCGATGAAATTTGTACTGATACGTGGGAGGTCCACGACGGCATTGTAGAACCTTTTGAAGGCGGTTATGCTGCCTATATTCTGCAGCGCGTAGAACGCGACCGCCAGGCAGCAGCTTCAGAAGCAAAACGCCAGAACCTTATGCGCAAAGAACTGGCGTGGCTACGCCGCGGTGCTCCCGCCCGCACGTCCAAACCCAAGTTCCGTATTGATGCCGCTAATGAGCTCATCTCAGACGTCCCCCCGGTGCGTAATAAGGTCGAGCTGTCACAGATGGCAGTATCTCGACTGGGCAAGGATGTTGTCGATATCGAGAACGTTGATGTTTCTTTTGAGGACCCCACCCAGCCTGGCGGCACCCGTAATGTGCTGAAGAAAGTTACCTGGCGCATTGCTCCCGGTGAACGCACCGGAATTATGGGTGTCAACGGCGCGGGTAAGTCTACTCTACTAGGTCTCGTCACGAAAGCAGTTACCCCATCAAGCGGACGCGTCAAGCACGGCAAAACAGTTGTTGTTGCTACCTTAACTCAGCAGTTAGATGAGCTTAAGGAGGTAGAGAACGACCGCGTTTCAGACGTTATTGGACGAAAGAAAACCTCGTATGTAGCTGGTGGTAAGGAGATGACTCCCGTGCAGCTCCTTGAGCGTCTAGGGTTTACCTCTGCCCAGCTTTCCACCCCCGTGAAGGATCTCTCGGGCGGTCAGAAGCGCCGTTTGCAGCTTCTGCTGATTCTTCTGGATGAGCCCAACGTTTTGATTCTCGATGAGCCTTCCAACGATCTTGATACAGATATGTTGGCAGCTATGGAGGATTTACTCGACACTTGGCCCGGCACCCTGCTGGTTGTCTCCCACGACCGCTACCTCATGGAACGCGTTACTGACCAGCAGTACGCCCTGATTGACGGTACGTTCAGACATCTGCCCGGTGGTGTGGATCAATACCTTGAGCTTTCCTCCACTGGTTCAGCAGGACGCGGCGCCGGAGTTATTGGCTCAGCATCCCCCCTTGAGAAGTCAGTCAACAGCTCTGATGAGCCTAAAGCATCCGGTGCGGAGGTACGTGCCGCCCAAAAAGAAATCAACCAGATTGACCGCAAACTGACTAAGCTGGCTAATGAGAAAGAAAAGCTGCATCTGAAAATGGCTGAACATGACCAGTCGGACTACGCCGGTCTCGCTGAGCTCAGTTCTTCTATCCAAGCAATCGACAATCAGGTCGAAGAACTGGAAATACGATGGATGGAAATCTCGGAGATTATAGAGAGGTAAGCAATGAAAAAACGTGATACATACAAATGTCTCGTCCTCACGAAAGGTTCAGCACACCTTGGACCTTACGGTATCGACAAACTTAAAAATTTTGACTTTGAGATTACAGAGAAGAAACCTGCTGAACACAAATTACATGTCAAAATCCGGGATTTCTTTGAGCACCGTTATAACACACCCATCGATAAGACTATTCGCAGTCTTTTTTTAGCGTACCAATCAGATGTTGTCTTAGCGTTTTTAGAAAATGAGGCACTATTCGCGTCCTGGATGAAGTCCAAGGGAATTAAACCCTATGCAGATAAACCTTTAGCTGTTCTGGTTTGTTGGCTTGCTGATGATCTTGAAAAAATGTCTCCCTCACAGGCCCAGAAAGAAGTTAGAAAATATTCTGGAGTAGATTTATTCTTTGTTTTTAGCCAAAATCAGGTTGAAATTTTAGCAAGGCATGGAATCCCAAAAGATAAAATCAAAAGCGTAAATTTTGGTTTTGCACCAGGTTTATTCTCCACTAGAAATTTCCACTTGCGATCCGGAAATATGGTAGCTGTGGGTGTTGATAGAGGACGCGATTATAACCTTTTGGTCAATGCGTTAAAGGGAACTGATATCATTATTGATCTTTACACAAAGCCAGAAGTATATGCTAGTCTTCCCCAGTCATCGCAGATTATCTTCAAAGGGCTGGTTACTTATGATAAATATAGGGAAATTCTCGCGACTGCAAAAGCAGTAATCATACCCTCAAAGCTCATGGCCTACCCCTCAGGACAGACGGTTGCTATAGAGGCTGGCGGCACTGGGGCCCCGGTACTCATTAGCCAAACCCCTGCTCTCTCACAGTACTTTAACTCAACTAATTCCTTACAGTACACCCCTGGAGACGAAGAAGACCTGCGAGAGCAGTTGATTCGCATGGACTCGGATGATGCACTTCGAGAGTCTCTAAGCCAGGAGATAGGACGAGATATGCATTCTAACTTCACTTACGAACAGATGTGGCAGACAATATCAAGTGAAATCCTGAATCTGCTCAATAAGAAGCGATAAGTGAATGGATACAACCAATCAAAAAACCAAGCTGGCACTTTTTTCAACATGGGATTTTTCTAGCCCCTATGCTTGGTCTGGAGTCGTACATAATATAACCCGTACACTGTCACAACATGCCGACCTAATAACCGCTCAGGTTCCTCAGGCTGAAGTTGCTCTGATAGATAGGGTTTTAGCAAAAGCTTCCGGGGCAATAACGAATCGACAGTATCTGCCCTCCCACTCCCTTGCAACATCATGGAAGCAGAGCAAAATCGCAAAGAAAAAAATTGAACAGGTCAGCGGTAATGACCATGTTCTGGTGTCTTTGGCGGCTTCTACAAGCAGTCTATTCATGCCCAGCGACCAGCCACTCATTCAGATCGCTGACTCGTCCTTCGCTTCGATGGCAAGGTCGTATTTCGCTGATAATCGGCTTAGCAGGATCTCATACACCCAAGGTGTACTCATTGATAAAAGAGTTGCTACTAGAACAAACCATTACACTGTAGCAAGTGAGTGGTCTGCCAGCGTCCTGATGAAAGACCTCGGTATAGCAGCCCAAAAAATCACGGTTATACCGTTCGGTCCAGGAACTGTTCCTCCTAAAAATCCAGTGTCAGACCAGGCTCTTATTCCTACCTCTGGCACTCTCAGACTTCTTCTCGTTGCCTCAGATTGGAAACGAAAAGGTGGAGATGATGCTCTCGAAATTGTTGCCGCAGTTAGAAAATACAGAGATGTCGAACTTACGATTGTAGGTAATGCACCCAACCGCCTACCTCGCTGGGCTAATCACGTTGGAAAGGTTTCACGCAACGTACTTTCGCAGCTTTATGACACTCATGATTTGCTTTTAGAACCCACACAGGCGAGTGCAGGTGGTGTGGTTGTTACTGATGCGATTGCTCATCAATTACCAGTCATTGCAAGACAGGTAGGAGGCCTATCTACTCTAATCCAGGATCACCAAACAGGCTTCTTAATCGAAAACAGTCCTGATTTCATACGCACAGCGACCGGGGTACTTTCACATATCAACCCTGATGAAATTTTCGAGATGAAGCATCGATGCTCCATCGATTATGCGCAACGACTCAATTGGGGTAGTTGGGCACAAAGTTTCTGCTCAGTAGCGTCGCAGGTATCCTCACATTAAAAGTGGGGAAAACCAATCAATCAAGCAAGCACCGTTTTCTCCAGGGAACTCCTTACACTTTGAGGATTATTCGTATAAGGGGTCAACTTTGCAACGGACGCGCACACGCCAACGCCCCTCTTGCCGAGCCGCTGCTTTGCAACGCGGCTAGGCGGCAATTCACGCCCCGGCTCGCAGGGGATCACCAGCACAGGAAACAAAATTATTCATCTTTAAAAAATCAGCTATATTAAATATGAAATATACAGAATAATCCACTGTTATTTTTAGCGAAATTACCACTATTATAACTGATTCGATAATGAACCAACGTGAAACTTTCTAGTTAAAACGTATAATTTTTCAAAATATGTTCAGTAATTATTCCAAAGCACGGGGCATTTCAAAATAATTTTTCAATGAAACCATCACTATCGACTCACCAAGAGAACTACTTTATAATTTTTCTAAGATTCATCTAAGATTGGTGAAAAATTGCAAATAGGAGAATGCGCTATTTTCCTAGAACTAACAATTTCTTTAACCTCACCAAACCTGTAAAAAAGGTACAGCGAAAGTGCAACCTTCGCATGATTTGCCAAATTTTTATCGTATTTAATAAAGGCTGATATTTCTTCAAGAAAATCAAAGCTCTTCGGTAAATAGGATTTCTTGTCTACTTTTTCATGAATTGATTCTACAGCAATTCCAAGCAGGCAATTTCCCACTTCCCAACGACCCTACGACGGATGAATATTTTTAGTACACTCTACAATTTCTTCAAAAGTCTTAGCACTTTTATGAAGCCCAACAAGTAAATTTGTTCCATATTTATTTTCGCACCTGATCTGACCTAATCCGATGACTGCCAGATCATATATTTGAATATCAAGACCGAGTTCCTCTGAAAGTTCGCGGCTCATTGTCATATAAGGATTGGGGATCCCATTTACATCAACGTCCGCATCAATTCCGTAAGAACTTCTAAACTGCATATTTCCATTTGCGGAAGGCATAAACTGAAGTTGATTGATGTCAGTATTTTTTGACCGTTTCTTGAAAACCAATTTATTGTCGGCAATCTCGACAATCACCGCGAAAGCAAGCTGTCTAGCGTTATTCCCAGTTTTTTCATCAGAAGAGTTTTCTAATCCTTTATTCCTGAAGTATTGCCTGTTATGGTCTGCCAACCACGAGGAGTACGTAGTTTTGTTAATTTCTAGTTTAATCCTGGGCTTGCCTTTTCTACTATCTTTCTCGATAGAAAAATCCCAAAGAGCAGCGATTTCTCCGTCAAATATCCCCGGCAAAGCCATTCTTGTTTTCGTAAGCTCTCGTATTTCGGGGTCAACTGCAAATGTAAAGACGTCGGTTCTTTCAGCTGAATTCAAGTCTCTCTCACTCGAATTGACCTTTAAATCCACACGTTTCATATAATCATAATAAACGGTGGCAACATTATACGAAGCAATTCCTATCTCTGGTCGACAGTAGGATTTCAGCAGAATCTTACCATTGTAGACTTCTATACTTTTTTCAGGAATTAAATCCTCTATAGAAATCGAGGAAGCGTAGGCTACTAGAATATCACCAACGCTTTCTGCAAGATTTCTTTCATCAAGAATAACCAGTGCGAAGCTAACGCCAACTGATGACGAAGATGAAATTTTTTAGACATCTTTGTATAAGCCTCTGAAACAGTGTTCATTTTTTCATTATCAAGCGCTCTAGAATTTTCGCTTTTCGGATAGTTCCTCAAAATATTTTTGTAAACCCATTGCAGCTCTTTATTTACGGTGTGGGACTCAGATGTAAGAATTTCTTTCACGCGATTTTTTATATTGACACGGTAAACTTTTTTATTTATAAATAAATCTTTAAGAAATTTTTTGCGATTTCTTATGAGTACGGTTTTTGGGCGTTGCTTAAGAATCTCCACAAGCGCCCAAGTTCCCAGAATACTCGGTATTATTCCCAGCGCATCAGCTAGAGAAATAAAAAAAATCACTCATCTTCAAACAAGATTTCGGTCGAGAATTTTTAGCTCGGCAATGTATTTTTTGCTCTGAGGAGTTTGAGAATTGTACCGTCCTTCTGCCCTAAGCACTGCAACCGTCGGTCCCGACCCCGAAACGAAGGCATGTGCGTCCGCTCCCTGCTGTTGGTTCAGAACGTCCGCTAAGGCAGGTTGTAAGGTAATCGCCGGTGCCTGCAAATCGTTGCGAATGTGCCGGGTGATAGCCGCTAAATCTTTGCTGGGTGAGGAGTCAATGAGCGCTTCGATAAGAGCCTGAGGAACTTCCAACTCACCCGGCGCTGGGTACCTGCCCTCAGCGCGTCCTGCGTCCAATTCAGCGAAAACCGCTGGTGTAGATAATCCTTGAGTGCTCAGAATCATCGTCAGGTGCAGGGGCTGCGTATCTGCTGGAACATCAAGAGGCGTCAGCTCCGTTCCTGTGCCATAGCCGATAGCGAGCCCACCCATCAGACAAAACGGCACGTCAGCACCCAGCTCAGCGCCCAAGTCACGTAGCTCATCGTCAGTAAGAGCCTTAGACGCCCAGCCCGCCTCAACAACACAACGATTAGTAGCTTTCAGGGCAGCGGCGGCATCCGCAGACCCACCAGCCATGCCACCAGCTACCGGCACGTTCTTGACGATATGGATGCTAAGCCCTTTCTCCCCGAGTTCAATGCCCTGAGCATCGAGAACAGCTTGCACAGCTTTCACCGCAAGGTTTCTAGCATCAAGGGGAATAGACGAGCGGTCAAAATCCCCTGCACGTTCCATCTGGGCTAGAACAGATTCCTCGGGAATCTCCACGCTCACACTAAAACCTGGCTCATCGCTGACAGCAACCGTTACCTCTTCATAGAGGGAGACAGCTGCATACAACGAAGCGACAGGATGATAACCGTTAGGCTGAACATCCCCCACCGCGAAGTAGAGATTTACCTTGCCAGGGGCACACGCCGTTGCTGAGGCAGCACTCATGCCTGCTCCATAAAGTGATCCCGGTATGCTTCAGCGATTTTTATAAATCCGAAAATATCGAGCTTCTCACCGCGAAGCGACGAGTCAATACCGGCAGCATCTAAAACCTCACCAGCGCGAGCAGGGCTACCTGCCCACGGACCAAGGGCAGCGCGAAGGGTTTTGCGACGCTGAGCAAAAGCTGCATCGATAATATCGAAGACCAGCTGGCGCGAAACATCAGACAGAAGTTCAGGACGGCGTTTGAAAGCCACAAGACCCGACTTGATCTTGGGTGCGGGCCAAAAAACGTTAGTGCCGATAACACCGGCCTTAGAAACCTCGCAGAACCAGTTAGCTTTCACGCTAGGAACACCGTAAATCTTTGAACCCGGCTGAGCAGCAAGACGGTCAGCAACCTCGTCCTGAACCATCACCAGGGCGTGCTCAATGCTGGGGAACTGCCCCAGTAAGTGAATCAACACCGGTACCGCGACGTTATAGGGCAGATTAGCAACCAAAGCGGTGGGGATCTTGGGTAGCTCCATCACCTTCATAGCGTCGTTAAGCACCACATCAATCCGCTCCTCAGCACCGGGGCGGAACTTAGCAACCGTTAGCGGCAGTTGCTCAGCCAGCGGAGGATCGATCTCAACCGCAACCATGTCTTTTGCAGCGTCCAAAATACCCAGGGTGAGAGAGCCAAGGCCAGGGCCTACCTCTAACACCGTCTCATCCGGGTCAATGTGCGCCGCTGCAATAATGCGGCGAATAGTATTGGGGTCAATAACGAAGTTCTGCCCCAGGGTTTTAGTCGGTCGAATGCCCAGCACAGCGGCGAGTTCGCGAATTTCTTGCGGGCCGAGAAGTTGATTTTCCATTGCCTTCTATTCTAGACAGGTTTTTAAACTCGCACCGCCGCATTCGTCTACCTCAAGCTATATGTGCGCCATATACGTAGACTAAGCTACCTCTCAAAGAAGCCCAACCACGGCAATAGTACGTCCAAGCCGTCCTCGACTTCTTCCACAGCAGTGCGAGCCGCTTGCACACCCAACCGATAGGGATCAGCAATATCATCGCTACTACGCACCGGAATATCCATCTGTTGCAGGTAAGAGATAGCCTCAACTCTGCGTCCTGCTTCTGCCCTGACGCGCTGAATTTGTTTCAGCAAAACTACCCGGTGATGCAGGTGCGGCCACTCACGAATAATCCACTTACGGTGGCTATGATCCATAGCAACAATAAGAGCGGCGCTCTCGGCAATCTCACGGGTGAGCTGCTTAGCCTTATATCCTGAAATATCAATACCACGATCAAGCAACTCATGGTCAATGTCAGGTGCAACACCCGAGCCGACCACAGCACCAATACCTGCGCTATCGAAAACCCAGCCCTCGTTCCAGCTACGGTGCTGAGAAATAAGCTGAGCAGAGGCACTCCGCGCGATATTGCCGGTACACACATACAAGATAGTGTTCAGCTCATCTGCAGGAGGCGAACCCGCCGCAGCCGGTGATTCCCTGCGCTTTAACAGGGCAGAAACGTTAAATCTAGACACAGGTTCATGTACTTTCTCTTCGTGTGGGAACTCCCAACTTACTTACGTTAGCAAATAAACCCACGAGGAACCTGCCCTGTGCCACCCCAACGTTCAGTGACATTTTACTGCCAGGTGCCGTATACAGCCTGCGTATTCTCATGAATCTTCGCGCACAGTGCAGCAAGGTCATCACCGCGATGCTGCGCCATAAACCGCACGGTGTAGTTCACCATGTACGACGCGTTAGGACGCCCACGGTAAGGATGCGGCGTCAAGAAAGGAGCGTCGGTCTCAGCCAAAATCAAATCTTCGCGGGCAATCTTTAAAGATTCCTGAATGCCGTGGGAGTTCTTAAAGGTGACGGTGCCCGCGAAACTCATGTACCAGCCGTTATCGTTACACCTCTCAGCTAACGAGGCATCCCCTGAATAGCAGTGGAAAACGACCTTCTCAGGTGCGCCTTCGTCCAGCAAAATACGAACCACATCGTCGTGGGCATCGCGGTCGTGGATTTGTAAGGCTTTGCCGTACTTTTTAGCGATGCGAATATGCTCACGGAAGCTGCGTTCTTGGGCATCAATGCCGTCAGCGCGTGTTCTAAAGAAGTCTAGACCTGTCTCCCCCACCGCGCGGACGCGAGGGTGGGCAGCGAGCGCATCGATTGCGGCAAGGGCTTTTTCGAGCTGCCCGGTGGCTTCTAGTTTCGGGGCTTCATTAGGGTGCAGAGCAACAGCTGCTAGGACGCGTGGTTCTGAGGAGGCGACCTTGACGGCATATATGCTAGAAGGCACATCGCACCCCACCTGCACTACCGATTCGATTCCGAGCGCGGCGCCTGTGTCGAGGGCGTCTTTAACGGAGATCGCCACCTCGCCGTCGAGTAGGTCCATGTGCGTGTGGTTATCGATGATGGGGTGAGGTAGAGGTTCCGGTGCAGGTGGAAAGACCAGGTTACGCTTTCGCCCACCGTCGCCGTCAGTGGAACGGCGGCGGGTGCCCTCACCGCTTTCTTCGTCGGTCACGTTGTAGTGTTCAGCCTCATAAGCCGGTGGTGTAGCCCCTTCT
Organism: Rothia sp. ZJ932; assembly: GCF_016924835.1. Taxonomy (NCBI): domain Bacteria; kingdom Bacillati; phylum Actinomycetota; class Actinomycetes; order Micrococcales; family Micrococcaceae; genus Rothia; species Rothia sp. ZJ932. Next base: position 1,796,356 of record NZ_CP070480.1, read on the forward strand.
TCGGGAGTTACTGGTTCTGTAAAAATGCTACTGTGGATTTCCCGGTCGCTGGGCAGAGCAAGGTCAAAGGTTGCAGCCAGTTGTTCTAACTGTTCTTCGGTGTAGCATGGGTTTTCGGGGGTACACATCTGTTTGTTCCTCAGTTTTCGTGGGGTGTTTTGCTGTTACCGTGCAGCCAGGGTCGCTTCGTATAAATCACGTTTGCTCGCACCGGTTTCTGCGGCAATTTGAGCGGTGGCAGCTTTTAACCGCATTCCTTCGTTGACGAGGGCGAGGACGCGCTCGGTCAGATCCGCGGCGTCCTGCACCTTGGGTTCTGGTGCGCCTTCTATGACCAGGGCAATCTCGCCGCGGATGCGTTCGCTGTCATCTGCCCAGGCTACGAGTTCAGCGAGGGTGCCTCGGATGATTTCTTCGTGCAGTTTTGTGAGCTCCCGGCAAATGACCGCACGGCGCTGTAGCCCGAAAGTGTCAGCGAAGTCTTTGAGGGTCGCGGAGAGGCGGTGCGGGGATTCGTAAAAGACCATGGTTCGCTCTTCCCTCGCTAGAGACGCCAAACGGCGGGTACGGTCTGATCCCTTGCGCGCGAGAAAGCCTTCGAAGGTAAAGCGTCCGGTCGGCAAACCTGAGACCGCGAGCGCGCTGAGTACCGCAGATGGGCCAGGTGCTACGGTTACCGGCAAACCGGCGTCGGCTACAGCTTGTGCGGCGGCGTACCCTGGGTCTGAGACTGTGGGCATGCCGGCATCTGAGAGGAGCAGCACGGTTTGACCGTCTTGGATCGCTTCAACGATTTGAGTGCTACGACCGGCTTCGTTGTGGTCGTGGTTGACGATGGTACGTCCGGTGATTTTTACACCCAGACCGCTGGCGAGTTTACGCAGAGTTCGGGTATCTTCGACGGCGATAATATCGGCTGAGGCAAGGTATTCTTTGAGGCGGGTAGTGGCATCGCCGAGGTTTCCGATGGGGGTTCCGCCCAGTATAAGCACGCCGTCAGTGCGTACAGGGGGGCTCGCGAGTTCCTCGTCTACCAGGGGGGCAGCAGAATCAAGAGGGGTGCGGGGGTCATTGATATCGTCGGTGTGCATGGCTGCTCTCATACGGGGTAGATTTGCGCTGTTCTTCTCATCGATTCTAACGGCTTGATACCATGAGCAGGTGATAGATACTGCCCGTACTGCGCCCCTACCGCGCGTTTTGACCGTCAAACATGCTTTTACTGAGCTCACGTTGCGCGCCCGTTTAGGCGTTGCAGAGGTAACGATGCCGCGTTATGGGTGGTTAGCCCCGACGCTGGTGGTTGTGTTGGCTGCGGTGCTGCGGTTGTGGAATTTGGGGCTTCCTCACGCGATTGTTTTTGATGAGACCTATTACGCTAAAGATGCCTATTCGCTGTTGCATTTTGGCAACGAGCGGTCATGGGCTGATGAGCCCAATGATGCCTTTTTAGCAGGGGATGCCGCCAGTGTGGTGGGCACTGATCCGGCGTATGTGGTACACCCACCGGTGGGCAAGTGGATGATTGCCGCGGGCATGGCTGTCTTTGGTGATGATAACCCTGTGGGGTGGCGTGTGGCAGCAGCGCTGGTGGGCATTCTTTCAGTGGCTCTTGTTGCAGTGGCTGGGTGGATGCTTTTTCGTTCGCTGACTGTTGCCACAATTGCGGCTTTTTTGTTGGCGATTGACGGTCACCATCTGGTGCAGTCTCGCTTTGCGCTACTTGATATTTTCTTGATGTTTTGGCTGTTGGCTACCTTCGTGTGTTTATTGGCTGATAGGACGCGGTCGCGGCGGTTATTAGCCCGTAGGGTAGCTGAGCATGCTGCAGCTCATGGAGGTCTGCCGCATGATTCGTTCATGCGCTACGGACCGATGGTAGGGGTACGCTGGTGGCGTCTAGCTGCCGGTTTCACTGCGGGTATGGCAGTGGGCGTGAAGTGGAATGCCCTGTTTTTTATTGCTGTTTTTGGCGTCATGACGGTGCTCTGGGATCTCAATGCCCGCCGTATTGTGGGTGTTCGCCGCTGGTTAGTTGCCGGTGTGTTCAAAGATGGCGTTCTGGCTTTTACCTACATGATCGTACTGGGTGCTGGCTGGTATTTACTAACCTGGGGCGGCTGGTTCACGTCAGATGATGGTTACAACAGACGTTGGGCGGCGGAGCACCCCGGCGAAGGTGTGCAGTGGCTACCGGCGGCATTGCGTTCTTTGTGGGAATACCACCGGAGTGCCTACGAATTTCATCAAGGTTTGGATTCCGATCACACCTACGAATCTCCTGCGTGGAAATGGCTGATTCTTGCACGCCCCACCTCTTACTATTATGAATCTCTTACTCAGGGTGTTGATGGCTGTGCCGTTGAGAAGTGTTCTGCCGCAGTGCTGAATATAGGTAACCCGCTGATTTGGTGGTCGTTTATTGCAGCCATCCTTGTTGCTTTAGTAGTGGTTTTGATTCGTAGAGACTGGCGTTTTATTGCCCTCTTAGCAGTATTTTTGGTGGGTTATCTTCCCTGGTTTATGTACCCGGAACGCACCATGTTCTTCTTCTATGCTCTTTCTTTTGAGCCGTATCTGGTGCTACTTCTGGCAGGGGTGCTGGGGCTTGTGCTAGGACGCAGCACCTCTAGCGTGCGTAGACGCCGCATCGGCGTGGTGCTCGTCGGTGCTTACCTGGTCTTTGCTACCCTCTTGACCCTCTACTTCCTGCCCATTTGGAGTGCCCAGGTTATTCCCTACGAGCACTGGCGCTGGCGCATGTGGTTTGATTCGTGGATCTAATTTAAGCTTTCTTCCTCCTACTAAAAATGCTCCCGCTTGTGTCATAGCTGACCAAGCAGGAGCATTTTTTAGAAAGCACTTACAGCACTGAGGACGAAAGTTTACGACGCAGCTCTAGACGGTCCGCAGCAACTTTTTCTTCGCGAGCTTTGCGTAGTTTGGTGGGCCAGGTGAGCATCATAATTAGCAGCGTAATAGCCAGGGTAATCAGCGCAACTGCGATACCCGCGTCCACCCAAAACTGCGGCGGGTAGAGACGAATCAGAGTATCGGATGCGTGAAACTGCCAGTTGCCCTGCGGAAAGAAAACGTGGTGAAAGTTTTCAAAGAAACGTTCCCAACCCACAAAAGCTAAAGTACCCAGCGCCGCCATGAGTGCAAGGGTTGCCCAGCTGCCAGCAAAGAGACTGCGACGCACAGCTCCAGCGGCACGCTCTTTGAGGGTGCGGGAGCTCATCCACGCCACAAGCCCAAGAATCATTGCAAGCGTCATTGCTATAAGCATGACGACCTTTACATCTGTCATATGCTCAACTTCAGAGGGCAAGAACCAGGTGACGTTTTTTTCGTTGCGTAGAGCGCCCAGGTAGCTCGCCGGGGCGAAGTTCAAGATGTAGTCCAGTCCGTAGGAACCCAACCGCATACGTTCTTCAGTGTTCATACCGTAGGTATCGGCAGGAAATCCCGGTCGATGGTATGCAAACCACAAGAAGGCGCTGCTGGCGACCACGCGCACCGCAAGAGCTAGGGTCAGCACGGGTACTGCCATCCCCATCAGAAACTGGCGCAACTTCAACCATCGGGGGCGGTCTTCAACAGCCAGTTCTCGGGCGGACGCGCGTTCTTCAGCTTCCGTTGCAG